>DATJEL010000099.1:0-140354 GCA_035496675.1 Terriglobales bacterium | reverse complement strand
ATACGCGCGAGGCGGTCGAGCAATACATCCCGTTCGGCGCGGAGTTTCTCGACTTCAGAAACTCTTTCGCTCGGCGCCGGCTCGGGCTTTGCACTGGGCTGCTCTTCCCTGCTCTCCGAGGCTGGAAGCTCGTGTTCTACGTCCATTGCTTGCTCATCGAATTGTGTTTTCCCGTTCGTTCTAGCCATGACTACTCATTCTCATTCAGAATTTTGTCAAACAGCCGCGCAATATAGGACACAGCCGTAATCGTATGTTGATAATCAATCCGCGGCGGCCCCAATACCGCCAGAGATCCCATGACCTCCCCGCCCACGCGAGCTGGCGTGCCGATCAGCACCAAGTTGCGCATCGAAGGCTGGGCTTCGTCGAGTCCAATGACGACGCGTACGGCTTCTTGCTTGGCATCAAGGTATGCGCTCAGCAGTTCGACCAGCCGTTGCTTTTGTTCAAGCGCCGCCAGCAGTTCTTGCAGGCGCGCGCGATCTTGTTCATTGGCGACCAGGTTCGACGCACCCTCAATAAACACCACCTGCGCGGAATCGTCGCCTGAGAGCACTCCCTGCTTGTACAACTGCTCAACCGACGACATCAACCGGTCGTACTCGCTCCGCTCTTGCTCCAGTCGCCGCGCAATCTCGCCGCGCACCGCTTCGAGAGTCCACCCGCGGAAGTTATCGTTGATGAAGCGAGCCGCGCCATCCAGGTCCACCTGCGGCAAATCCAGCCGCAGCACGCGATCACGCACCAAGCCCGACTTCGTCACCACGACTGCGAGCACTTTCTGATCCCCTAACCGCGAGAAGTACACATGCTCGAGCGCGTTCCTCGGCCCGCTTACCGCTATGGTGACGCCAACGTTTCGCGAGATCAGCGACAACACATGCGATGTGCGCTCCATAAACTCCTGCACGTCGCTCACGCCGCGCAGCGAATCTTCGATAACGCCCGCATCTGCCTGGGATAACTGCGTCTTCCCGCTGAGCTGCTCTACGTAATACCGATAGGCAGCCGTACTCGGAACTCGGCCGGCAGAAGTGTGCGGCTGCTCAAGATAGCCTGCGTCCGCAAGGTCTGCCATGACGTTGCGAATGGTTGCCGGGCTCAATCCCTCCCGGCTCCCACGCGAGAGCACACGCGAGCCTACTGGCTCGCCCGTCGAAATGTAGGTCTCGACAATCGCCGTCAGTATTTCGCGTTCCCGATTCCCTATGGGTTGGCCTGCCGACATACTTTATGGATCTCGGGGTAGCCCTGAAACTCTTGCGCCATTGCGGCAACAGCTTAGGAACCAACAGGTTAGATGACGATCAGTCATACGCCAATACAGCCTGCCCGCCTTCCGAGGCCCCCAATTCACTATCCTCTTATATTCTAGCCACTCAGAAAACCCCTGTCAGGTGCGTGCAAGGCTTCCCTTGTCCTCTACCTAAAGGCACCTACCTATTCGATGACCCAGGGAGATTATTGGATTTGGATGACGCCTTCCCCGGCGCTAGACCGGATCTGTCCGACGCGCTCCACCACTTTCCTTGCGAAGTCGAACAATGGCTTGGCCTGCGCTGAATTCTCGCCTTCGAGCACCGTCGGTTTACCTTCATCGCCGGCCCGCCGGATCTCCGGATCCAGCTGTATGCTCCCTAGGAAGTCCACCCCGAATTGGCGGGCGGTTCTCTCGGCCCCGCCGCGCGAAAAGACATCGATTTCATGGTGGCAGTGTGGGCAAACGAAGTAGCTCATATTCTCGACGATTCCGGCGATATCCACCTTCATCTGGCGGAACATCTCAATCGCCTTACGTGCGTCCTGGAGAGAGACATCGGACGGAGTCGAGACAACAATCGAAGCCGTCAGCGGAACATTCTGAATCAGGGACAACGCCACATCTCCGGTTCCCGGAGGCAAATCCACGATGAGGTAGTCGAGCAACCCCCATTCCACTTGTCCCAGGAACTGGCGAATGATCGAATGCAACATTGGCCCACGCCAGATCAGTGGCTTGTCGCCAGGGTTGAGCAGGCCGACTGAGATCGTCTTCAATCCGTGGACCGCCGGAGGCTCGATCCGGTTCTCGCCGACCACCCTGGGTTGGGCATTCGTGCCGAGCATAAGCGGAACGTTGGGGCCGTAAACATCGGCATCGAGCAAACCCGTCTTGAACCCGAGCTTCGCCAACGCCAAGGCAAGGTTCACGGCGAGCGTGGTTTTTCCCACGCCTCCTTTGCCGGAACCGACGGCTACGATCGCATCCACGCCCGGCAAGGGCTGTGGCCCAGGCTGTGGCTGTCCATGCATGTGTGAGCTCAAAGGATCCCCTGGAAGGAAGATTCCAACCTGGTTTAATTATACGAGGAGACGGAGTGGGTATTGTGCAAGCCCCTGAGCAGGTCTCGAGTCACCGGGGCTGCGGAGTTGCAGTGCTTGTGTTTCAGGCTTTCGCGCTGGTCGCTTTGCGCCCGGGCTTTTGGCTTTCGCTTAGCCAGTCCGCCAGCTGCTGGCGCGCGACGCTCGGCATGTCGACGAAGCGGACGCCGCCGGTGCCCTGGTAGTCCTGCCATACCAACTCCGCAATACAGTGGATCCGGTTGGCCGTTCCCGGCAGCGTGAACTCCAAGCTGAGGGTATTTGCGACCGGAAGATCCCCCTTTTCGTAGCGGATCGCTGCCCCGGAATCGCTGAGGTCGGCAAGCAGCACTGGAATCGAGGACAAGCGTGCGTGGCGTGGGCCAATTCTTGCCGGCACCATGGCCAGAACCCGCTTGGTTCCCCGGCGGCGCTCTCTTGCCATCAGATTTCGTACCGCCCGGAGACCCTGGCGAACTCGCTCCGAGGATAGCGGCTTGTAGAGCACAATCTGCGAGCCCGTCTTAAAGATGCTTGGCATGGTGGCTTTGTGTTCGGCAAGCACGATGCGTACCGCCTTGCCGCAATTTGCCAGGCTTACGATCTGCGCCAAGGCAAGATGAGCTTCCTCGACCTGATCATCCACAACAATCGCATCGAAGCGGGTTTCGAGGGCGCGTGCCAGGAACTGATCGGATTCTGCGCAGTGCTCCAGTTCAACGTCAAGGTCCTTGAACCCACGCGTGATCATTCGTGTCGTGGTCTCGTCACGGCTTAAGAGCAGGCTGCGGAGCATACCCATCGATGCTAGGTGGAGTGGTTACCCAGGGGCAAGTTACTGAAGTGACCGCCGGACAGCTATCTCGAAACACTAGTCCGCCCGAGCCTTTGCGACTGACATTCAGCTTCGCCGCAGTTCTTTGTAGGGCCTTGAGGCTGCCGGCACGCCAGACGGAACACATCCCGGGTGGAAGGGCTCAGCGGAACTTTTACCCTTCTAAGCTCGTATCATTCCACGCGGGGGTCTTCCATGGCTGCTTTCTTTCTCTGGTGCATTCTCTTGGTGCTGTGTTGGCCGCTAGCCCTCCTGGCGTTGCTGCTCTACCCGATCGTTTGGTTGCTGTTGCTTCCGTTCCGCATCGCGGGAATCACGGTGCACGGTGTCCTCGCGCTGCTTACGGCTGTCATTCTGTTGCCGGCACGCCTGCTCAGCGCTCCTTTCCGCCTGCGCCGAGCCGCATAGGCGGGGGACCTGCGCCAGTGGGCGCACATGCGTTTTCTTATCTAGATATTTCAGGAACGCGAGATACGCTACTTTGCGTCAGAACCTCGGACGCAGGCGCAAACTTCCTTAAGCACCGCTATGTTGCGCTGAGCTCCCAATTCCAGAACCGGAATGGGGCGGGATCTCGGAAACGCCCCCGCAGGTCAGTTCCGAGGTTGCAAGCGCCTGATGGGCCGACAAGCAGGAGTCCAATTTCTGCCGCATCTCGGGAGTGCGCACTTGAAAATTGATACCACACATCCCTTGCTTGTTCTCCCAAATCACAATCCCTGTAGCCAGAACGACAAAGCCGTCGGGCAGCACCATTTCGAGATCGAGGCTGTCAAACTGCTTCATGCGCATCGAGCCAGAGACTGCAATGCCGTTGGAACTGATGTTCACGCTCGAGCATTCAAAAGTGGCTCCCGACCGCACCATGCGCAAGCGTACAGGCAGAACGATGGAGCACCGGACCTGCCGCCGCTGATTTGCCAGCATGAAATCGTACGCCGCGCGCAAGGTCCGCTGCAGTTCGGCCATTTCAAATGGACGGCGCACGACAAAATGCGCACGGCACTTCAGCGCGCGTTCCAGGTTCTTGGCGTTCATTCCGACCGCCATGACTACGGCATTCTTGTTGAACTTGCTCTGCCGTAAGGCCAAAAGGGACTCTTCGGCCGTATCCGGATTATCGAAATCGACAATCACCGCGGCAAATTTCTGTTCTTCGAGGTGCAGAGCGATCTGGTTTCCGGGAGGAATGGGTTCCACCGCGATTCCCAGCTCTTCGCAGACAGCGCGGAAACTTGCCATCGTCGTTTCTTCTTGGGTCAGAAGAAGCGCGCGCAATTCACCCGTATTCCCCATGACTCTCTCCTTGGCAGCGCGAAGCGAACGAAGCCCAACCGCGAATCGGTCTACCCGCAGAAACTGCCAGTTCCCCCATTCTGAATTTTCGGGACCAAAAAATCGAGATTACATACGGTTACGGAGGGAACAGGTGGGGGTTACGGGCGAGCACACGCCCGCAACTGGAGAAGACAGAACAGATTGGGATACGAGTCTCAAGACCATTTCTCAGGCGGGAGTTCCCGATTGGGGAGCCAGGATTCAGAGACTTCAGCAAACGACAAAGGCCGCCGCAGCGGCCTTTGTGCTGGTGCTCTCTAAGGGCGCGAACCCAACTCTCGCCCTAGTCTCCTGAAACCGGCTCTGCTACTTCCGGCTTACTCTCAGGAGCAGCCGAAGTAGAATCGTTGCCCTTGTGGCCGTTGCCATTGCCGTTCGGCTTGAGCAGGGCATTGATCGGAAGGAATCCGTTTTCTGACTGCGCCGGCTTCTCTTTCAGCACGACCTCGCGGTACAGGGCCGCCATGCGGGCGTTGTAGGCTTGGTCGTTCTTCTGTGGCCCACGAGCACTCCCATTCTCGCCTGACTTCAGCTTGGCGTCGCGCGCGCGAATTTTCTCTTCGCGTGCATTCTTCGCGATACCCAGCTTATCGAGATCGTGTTGCTCTTCCTGAGTCACGATGCCTTCGCGCAGATAGAGCGTATGCTCATTCGATTCCATGGCGACGTTCTTGCCGCCGGCAAAGATCTCATGCCGCCCGTGCTCTTCGTACCACTTGGTGAGGGTTGCGGTCATGTGCATCTTCTCGATGATGTTGCGCCACCCGATACCCGTGTTATACGCACAGAATGAAATCTCGCCTTCCTGCGTCGCGTACGGAATGATGCACTGCTCGGTACGACGGAAGTCGTAGTTGAACAAGTCCTGAAACCACATGCCTGCGATGAACAGGAAGTTCCAGCGGTCTTGACGCCGCTTCATCACGTCTTCGATGGTGCGGTCCGGACCGACCTTACCGTAGTTGCGGCCGGAAACATTGTAGTTTTTGTCGAACTTCTTCCATAGGTCCCACAGGCGGAAGTGTTTCGGGGTCTGGAAAGGATTGTAGTTCTTCGCCAGGACCAGAGCCATGCCAAGGCCGCTCAGGAACTTGCCGCGCGCCGCATCGTTGATCTTCGCAATGTCTTTGGCTAGCTGATCGCCATGCAGAAATGCCGTAACCGGAACTGCTTCCTTGGTCTCCTTGTCGATCATGACCGCCATACCGGTACCGCAATTGGGGTGGCAGCCGCAGGAGAGTTGGCCCCAGTTATTGTTGGTGTCGTTGGCGTGCATCAGGTCAGCCCAATCACTGAAGGTCGACATGAAGCTGATCGGGAACCAATCTCGCGCAGGCTCGCCGAGGCCGGTCTGCTTCTTCACGTCGTGCGCCAGGTGCGACAGAGTGTAGCGCTGCGCCTGACGGCGGTCGTCGGTGATTTCCTCGTCGCGGCCGGTAAAGCTGACCGGCTGGAACGACAGGAATCCAATCCTTTTTGGATTGTCCAGGGCGAACTGAATGATGCGGCCTACCTGCTCGTTGTTAATGCCGTTCACGATGGTCACGACCGGAACGATTTCAACCCCAGCGCGATGCAGGTTGTCGATGGCCTTTAGTTTCACGTCAAACAGGTTGCCAACCTTGCGGTGAGCGTTGGCGGCATTGCCGATTCCGTCAAACTGCAGATACGCATAACGGAGACCGGCGTCGGCCGCCTGCTGCGCGAACTCAAAGCTCTTCGCGAACTCAATGCCGTTGGTCGCAGCCTGGACAGAGTTGTATCCGACCTGGCGGGCATACCGGACCGCATCCAGGAAATAAGGGGACAGCGTCGGCTCGCCACCGGAGAACTGCACGCTCATCTGGCGCCGTGGCTTGATGGTGATCGCGTTATCCAGCATTTGCTTGATTTCTTCCCACGTCAGCTCATGCACGAAGCCGACCTGGTTCGCGTCCATAAAGCAGGGATCACACATCATGTTGCAGCGGTTGGTCAGATCGATGGTGAGCACTGATCCGCGGCCATACTTCACGGTCGAGGAGCCGTGGTTGTGCAGCTTCTCGTCGTTGTGCGCGCGAATGTCGCGGCCTGGGAACACCCGTTCGAGGTGCTCGGAGAACGTCGTGTCGATCGACATCACGTCCTCGAAGTGCCCGTGTTTCGGGCAATCTTTGATCATCATGATCTTGCCGTCGCGCTCGAGAATGGTGGCCTTGATCTCGCCGACCTTTTCGTTCAGCAAGATGTCGGTCGGTAAATGGCCATCCAGAATCTGCTGGCGAATCTCCGGGACACACTTCGGGCAGAGCGAATCGGTAGTGCGCGGCCATCCGAGCGGCGGCTTCGACTTCTCATAGGACTTGAGCAGCGGCTTGTCGGACCACTTCGGCTTGGGAGATTGATTGGGCTTGATGCGGTTCAATCGATCCAAAACGAACCACGCGCCCGATGCGGCCACTGTGACCGCCTTCTCTACGTACTTAACCGGTTTGTGCATGTACGAATGCCTTTCCGCAGCCAGGGAATGCGCCGTCGGTCGTCCCTAGTGAGCCGTGCGCTCCCTAACCCGGGTGTGGGTTGGATTCGGCGGACGGCGGACAAATAACGACCTACGACGGTTTTCAACCCCTTATCTTATTGAGCCCCCGGGAGAAGCACACGTTTAAGTCAATAAACTGCAGGAAATAGGAGTTGAGCGGGAAAAACTCGCAGCGGGCGGAGAGCCCAAACCTTGGTAACTGATTGAAAAATTGAGGATTGCGCCAGCATGGCCGGCCCACAGCCGCGTTGCCGGCAAAGCCTTCCCCCAAGCAAAAACCGTGGTGAGCGGGGCGGGGGTCCAGCTTCCCCAAGTTGCGCTTGAACCGGCATCAGCACGATATCCCGCGAAATCCCCTTAGAAGCTCATTCCTGTGCTGGGAGCCGGGCTAAGGACGGCAATCCTCCCCCAGGGTCCCGTTCATCGTAGCCGTGGTTCTGGGCGGTCCCGTCGGAGGAGAGAGGCCGCCCTTCAACTTTGACTGTCAGGAGCAAACCATGAAAACGAAAATTTTGTTAGTGACGATATTGGCAGCACTTTTCGCTGTGACCGTCGCCTGCAATCAGAACGGCAGAAAATCCCAGGCGGACGCGGTCAAGCAAGCCTTGGAACAGGCCGACCTCAAGGGAGTTACGGTCGCCGATGATGCGGACAAGGGGACTGTGACCTTAGGCGGTACGCTGCACTCGGCAGAAGCCAAGACACGCGCCGGGGAAGTAGCGAAGTCGGTTGCGCCCGACCGCACCATCGCGAATGAGATCAGCGTGCAGCCAGTTGGCGATGAATCGCAGGCGAAGTCCGAGCAGTCGAATCTGGATGATGGCATCGAGAGCAATTACAAAGCGGCGCTGGTTAGCACCCGCCTGAATAAGCAGTCGATTCACTACGACGCGAAGAATGGAGTTCTAACTTTGCAGGGTAGCGTAAAGACGCCCCAGCAGAAGGCCGAGGCCGAACAATTGGCTTCGAAGATTCCAAATGTGCAACAAGTGGTGAATCAGATTGAGGTCAATCGGTAACTCTTTGTAGGTTCCCACTCAAGCTCAGAAGGGGCTTGAGTGGGCGACCAGCCGGTCCACGAAAGCCGCACCCCATCCGAGTGAAGAGAGCGCGAGTGAAAAGAGTTATAGGCCTGCGGTCCGATGGCGGATTCCCATGATGCGGAATTCAACCAATTCAGCCGGTGTGGGATGGGGATAGCCAGCCTTCTTCACTGTCTCAATAAATCCCGAATCGACGTGATGAATTCGGAAGGTGACGAGATCTTGCGCGCTAAGGCTCTTGTAGCCTTCTGAGGCGAGGTCTTCGACTTGGCCGGCGTTCACGTTGAAAATTCGAAACTGAATCAGTTGATCCGCATCCAGCTTGTGGAAGCCGAGCTTATCCATTTCTTGAAGGTACTCGGGCGTGACGTTGTGAATTCGAAAGGCAATCAGCTGATCGACGCTCAGCCCTGAATATCCCAGGCGGGACATCTCCGATCGGAACTCAGGACTGACATGGTGAATCCTCATCTCGGTCATTTTCTCAACCGAGATCCCCGGAAAGGATGCACGCATCTGCTGAACGTATTCCGGCGTGACGTTAAAAATCCGGTACTGCACGAGATCACGGAGTTCCAAAGCTTCGACGCCCGCGGCCTTCAGTCCGTTGACCTGCTCGCGGTTTACATTGAAGATCCGGGCCTCCATCAACTTGTCGAGATCAGGATGGAATCCGAGAGCGCGGAGCTCGAGAACATAGGCGCGGGTGAGGTCGATCGAGGCGAGCGTAAACACCTTCTCCGGGGCGTCGGGATAACCCATCTGCTTCATGGCCGAGAGAAATTCCTGGTTTGAGGTGAAGGAGAATTCACCGTAGCCGATCCCCTCGTTGAAGACACCTTCAAACTGCAGGGACCCTGCTTCCCTCACCAGGCCGAATTTCACGGGCGTGTGTTTGCCATGGACAGCAGCGGGATCAAGCCCCTTGAGCTCTGACAGGCTCAGAGCATGCCCCATCGAGCCGATATCTTGAGAACAGCTCAAGCGAAACTGGAGCTTGCCGGATTGGTCGTCGGAGAGCTCGGCGGTCCAGGTACCGCGGCCGGTTTTGCACTGTGCAGCGGCGGCAACGGTCCATGCACCCAGCAATAGGCAGAGGCCTGCAGACTTGTAGGCAATTCTCATCGCATTCTCCATACCCGCAAGATGACGGTTAGACGCGCATGAAAGCTGAGGGTCAACAAGGGATGGGCTTCTGCCGAAGAATTCCGGGAAAGACGTTGTCTCCTCTCCCTAGACTTGAGCGGAGGGTCGGTTCGAGGCAGCAACGAGGGAGGAGACATCGAGACTCAGCAGGACCATTTCTCGAGCAAATGGTCCCGCTTCCTCTCGCAAGGTCTTCGCCGCCCTGAAATTAGTTTGCCGGGGGCTGCTCAGCGTGATCGATGACGAGGATCGGCACGCGTTCAACTTGCGGTTGCAGTTTAAGGCCAAGTTGCTCCTGGACTGCAGTGAGAAGAGGAGGCGCCGAATCTGTCGGCGTGGTCGGCTGAGCCTCCATCAGCTTCGGAGGTAAACCAGCGGCCCGCGCCCGGGCTAGCTCTTCGGCATCAGGAGTCCAGCGCAGCGTGAAGTCGTAATTCCCTGTCAGACCGGTCTTGTTCACAACGGTCCGGCCAAGGCGCTGGGACAGTTGGGTGGTGAGAATCTCAATAGGGGCCCCGTGTGCGATCAACTCTCCTATATTCATCCTCACCATCCCGATCTTGCTCACACTCTGAAGTTTGACCCCGCCTTCGGCAGCCATCAGTTCGTAGGCAGGAAGATCTCTGGATTCCTGATGCAAGGTAACCTTGAAATAGTCGGCCACCAGTTGCTGCAGCATTTGCTGCCCGATCAATTGGCGCTGCTTTTCGCTCAGTCCCCGCATCTGGTCGGCAACTGAGGGATCAACGGTCGCATTGATGTCGTAGCGATCGGTCTTCATCCAGTCAGCTTCGCCCGTGAGCTGAGCTTCCTGGACTCGATAGGCGGTCTGAATCAGTGTGTGCAAGGAAACGTTGATCGCGAAGTAGCCTGGATCCTTATCGTCCCCCGGCCCTGGAACCTTCATCATCATCTTCGTCATCACCAGGCCATCGCCCGCGGCTTTATGAGGTTTGATGGTGACGTTGGTGAACCGGGGAGCACCGGCGACCGGCGATTCCGCCCGCGAGGGAGTCGCGGTGAAAAGGCCATAGGCGAAGGGCAGGACAAGCACAAGGCATGCGGAGGCCCAAAGCAGGAGTTTGCGGCTGAGGTTGAGTTTGCGAACCAAATGGTCGGTCATGATATAAACCATCCTTTTCTTTAAATCGGCGCCGGTTACGCCAGACACACAGGTCAGAGGAGAACTCAAGCAGAACTCGCAGACTTTCAGAATGCTCTCGGCATAGATACCCCGTCGGCCGCCGAGTTCAAGGACAGCTTCGTCGCAGGCCCGCTCTCTTTCCTCGATCAGCCGCAACCCAATCCACCAGACAAGCGGATGAAACCAAAAGATGGCTTCGACCAGCATGTGCAGAGCGGCCGCGAGATTGTCGCTGCGGCGCACGTGGAAGAGTTCGTGGGCAATGACCGCTTCAAGATGAGCATCCTCAAGACGGGTCGAAATGGATCGGGGCCACAGAAGCGCTGGCCGGAAAATGCCGAAGACGCCGGGTTCAACGGATGTTTTGGAGAGTCGAAGGGCCAACGGACGCCGGCTGCGGGTGAGATATTCAACTCGCCGCAGGGCGGCATACTCGCGGCCTTCTGAAAGCAGAGTCGCCTTCCCGGTCATGGCGGAAATCCGCCACCAGCGAACCATCCACACCGAGAGCACCAGCGCGAACCCTAGAACCCAGACCCAGAAAAGCAAGGGCGAGAGTCGCGCCAAAAGGGCGGGAGATGCTGCAGGGATTGCAACCGGACCGGACAGTGGCAAGGATTTGGTGAACGGCTGACTGACAATTTCCATGCCGTACATGCCGGGTGAGGTCGGAGAGGGCGCCGTTCGCCATGAAAAAGCCCCACCTGCGGCAATGAGCAGCGAGAAGGGAACGAGAAACTTCAGCGAGGCCGCAAACCAGATGCAATATCGAAGGCGCGCAGAATTCCTGCGCAGAACCAGGGCCAGCAGTCCTGCAGCTCCGGCTACCAGGGTGGATTGCCAAAGGTGATCAGCAAGTGCAGGAGCTCCGGCGTTCGAAAGATCGGACAACATCGTCATTTCTCCTCTCTTTGCAGCTGGCGCAGCGTCCTCTCGGCTTCCTTAATGTCAGCGAGAGTCAGCCTGCCCGATTCGATGAGATGGGCCATGACTGGCTGGGTGCGGCCCCCAAACAGGGCCAGCAGATCGTCAATGAGCTTGCGTTGGGCATGGTCGCGAGAGATGGCGGCCTCGAAGACATGAAAATTCCCAACCTTCCTGACTCGCCGCACAGCGTTTTTCCCTTCCAGGCGATATACCGTGGTCTGCACCGTGGTGTAGGCCGGTCGCTTGTTCTCGGGAAAACTCTCCTGAATGTCCCGGATCGAGGCGGTCTCGCGATTCCAGAGCGCCTCCATGATTCTGAGTTCCAGTTTGCTGAGCTTTGGTCGCTCCATGTCTGTCTCCTATGGACGTATGTATTTCTACTACACATGTAGTAGACAAGGCAAGATATTTTTGGATGGCTTTGGGAAATAGCGGCGGGGAACGATCAGCGGTGGCGCAAGAGGAAGAACATCACGCCTGCCAAAATTGCCAGAACCAGCAGGATGCGGAAAAATCTGCCTCCGCCTTCACTGACCGGCGTGATGGGGGAAGAGTCGATGACGGTTTGTGAACTGCCAAGCGTCGCCTCCGAATTGGAGGGGATGTGGCCGGAGTTGCTCGCCGGCTCGGAACCTGGTTGCGTTCCAAACAGCTGAGCCAGAGAACCGAATTGCTGGGGATTCGTATCGCCTTTCGTGGTGACGGTGAATCCCGATGTCTTGTTGATGAAGACCTTTACGTCGCCGGAGGCGAGTTGAGCACGAAGTGCCTCTGGAGCATCCTGGAGCATGTGTTTGCCGACAAAGGCAATCAGCTTCTCAGCGAAGTGGTTTTCGACTTGGTCGTGATTGGTGGCATTGAGAGGGCCAGAGGCCGGATCCGAAGAATGGACATCGAAGCTGCCATCAGGCTGCTTCTCGACGTGAAAAGAGAATTTCAGCTCGCCTGTTGGTCCGGGAAGTTGCAAGCCAGGGAAGTCGGCGCCCAGGCCAGCCAGAATTGTGGACTGAATTTTCTTTTGCAGCTCCTCGCGCGTAGCGGCTTCGATCGATGGGACGCTAGGATCGCTCGCGCGGGCGATGAATCCACCTTCAGGCTTTGGCTCGATGCGATAGACATATTTCGAAACCAAGTGCTTGATTTCCATGGGCGGATTGTATCTCGCAGGCGCTCCCGCGAAAAGACCTCCTCCAGGTACTGGAGGCTATCAACTCTAGCGAGTCAATTTGCTGACGGGCGCTCCGCGCTGAAATCCGGGCGGACGGACGCCGGGACTCGCCTCCGAGATCAGAAGGAAGGCAAAGATCGCGGCGGCGATGGCCAGGCCGCCCCAAAGTAGCGCTGTACTGAAGGTACCGACGGCGGAATGAAAAACGAAATGTTCCATGACGAAGCGGCGCGCGAACAGGGCGGAACCCCGAGAAACGCCTGGTTCAGGCGGGGGATGCGCGAACCGAATATCAGCTTTGCATGGGGACCAAGCCCAAACAAATTACACCCGTCACCTCTTGAGATTACCCCTCTAGCGGCAATTTGGCAGGGCAAGGGTCCCAGTGCTGACATCGCTTGAGGCTTCCAGCAGATGCTCCGCTCTTCCGAGATCCCGCCAGTAGTAATTGTCAGCACGGAAGCCGAGAATCTTCTCTCCTCTGCCGGCAAGACGAAGATAGGTTTGGATGATGGAAAAAACACCCGACTCGGTCATGAGCTTCAGCAGCCGCGGCGAGATCGCCTGAATACCGCAAAACGCCAGGGCCTCGGGATTGCTCTCATGCCTCGCGAGCTCCGTTTCGGGTGCGGCGTTACCCTTCGCCGTCCGCCGGCCGACAAGCTCCGAAGCTGGATCGAAGAGAAGATAGCGCGAACTGCTGCGATTCCGAACGGCGAGAACCGCCAGCGCATCTTCGCGGCGAAGAACTCTCAGCATTTCCTCAAGATCGATGGTGCTGAGCACATCCACGTTATGAAGAAGAAACGGCCGCTCGTCTGCATCCTGCAGGAAGAAATTGGCTGCTTTTTTTAGGCCGCCGCCGGTGTCCAGAAGTTCGTCTTCGCGCGAGATCTCGATGTGCATTCCGAAGTTGCCGTTGGCCGCAAGATAGCCAGTTAGTACATCCGCGAAATGGTGGACATTGATGATCACATCGTTCACGCCGAACACGCGCAGGCGGGCAAGCGTGATCTCAAGCAGGGTGCGGCCGTTGATCTCGACCAGAGCTTTGGGCCGGTCATTGGTGAGCGGACGAAGCCGGGTGCCGAGGCCGGCGGCCAGAATCATGGCCTTCATTGGCCGCGTTTCTCCTGTTCGGTATGCCGGACATCAACCCGAATGCCATTGTTTGCACGCAGATGTTTCGCAAGTTGCTCTGCCAGATAAACGGAACGATGCTGCCCCCCGGTGCAGCCGAAGGAAACCATCAGGTTCGAAAAGCCGCGCCGCCGATATTCATTCACACTACCGTCCACCAGGGCGTACACATTAGCCAGATAGCGGTGTACGCTCTCCTGCTGGTTGAGATACTCCGCGACCGGGGCATCTTTCCCCGTGAGAGCCTTGAAACGCTCTTCTCTCCCGGGGTTGGGAAGGCTGCGTCCATCAAAAACGAAGCCGCCTCCATTGCCACTTTCGTCCCGGGGAATGCCGTCGCGATGGAAAGAGAAGCTGAAGATTCTCACCGTCAGTGGAGAGGATGCGCTCGCGGCGTCTGGGTTGTGTTTTTCCGCCCCCAGTTGCTGAAGCTTCTCCGAGCCGAGCATGGCGCGAAAGCAGTCCGTGAGAGTGGGCAACTGAACCGGCAGTTCCACGTTGTGCAAGAGCCAGCGGATGTTTTTCAGGGCATAAGGAACGCTTTGCAGGAAGTGAGGTTTGCGCTCGTAGAATCCGCGGAAACCGTAGGCGCCGAGCGCCTGCATGATACGCACATAGACGTAGGCATAGTAGTGCTCGAAAAAGGCGTCGCGACCAAGCGAAACGTAATTCGCCAGGGCATCGAGGTAGTGGTCAAGCAGCTGCTCGCGAACCGCCGGCGGCAGATCGGCTTTGGCGTCGTAAAGAATGGAAGCGACGTCGTACTGCAACGCGCCTCTGCGCCCTCCCTGATAATCGACGAAATATGGATGGCCATCGCGAAGCAAGATGTTACGCGACTGAAAATCACGATACAGAAAGTAATCGTGCGGAGCATTGAGCAGGAACTTGGTAAGCCGCGTGAAATCCTGCTCCAGGGCCTGCTCGTTGAAAGGGATGCCCGCCAGGCGAAGAAAATAGTACTTGAAATAATTCAAGTCCCAGGCGATCGACTGGCGATCGAAGCTGGAGCGCGGATAACAGACTTTGTAATTCAAGTCACGGCCCGCGACCACCTGGAAGCGGGGCAGGAACTCAATCGCCTTCTGATAGGCGTCCACCACGGCCGGGGCGATGGTCTCGCCACTGCGATGGGCGGAGAGAAAATCGAACAACGTCGTGTCCCCGAGATCCTCTTCGAGATAAGCGTCGTGCGCTAGATCATCGGCATAGATTTCCGGAACGGGCAATCGATGCCGGCGAAAGTGGCGCGAGAACTCTAGAAATGCAAGGTTCTCTTCCCGCACGTTATAAAGAATTCCAATTGCCCGGACGCTTTCGCCGTGAAGGCGCACGATGCGCCGCCCGGAACCGCCGAGCTCGCCCTGCAGGGGCTGAATTTGCACCACCGGTGTCTGAAAATGCTGCTCGAAAAGTTGCCTGAGAATGTCCATCATCTACGGACTAAAGATAACACTGCACAGGGGCGCTCCGAGTTACCGGGCATCGAGCAAGAAGAAGAAAGCCCTCCCTAGAGATCCCGCGATCGCCTGAAAAAATTACCGCGCAGAAAGGCTTTCGAGTAGCGATCGCAAGGCATCGATGGCAAGCTGTGCCGCATGGCTCGAGGCGGGGGGAACACCTCCGACAGCGCGAAGAATGTCGTCGCGGGTCACCGACGAAGCCTCCCCAGGGGTCTTACCGTGAACCAGTTCCGTGAGCGCTGAACCACAGGCGATCGAAGGGACGCAGCCTTTCGCCTGAAAACGGATTTCCGTGATGGTGTTGTTATCAAAGCACGCCGTCAATTTGAGGATGTCTCCGCAGACGGGGTTCTCAAGTTGCGCCGTGGCATGAGCCCTATCGAGCACTCCGACATTGCGAGGGTGCTCGAAATGATCAAGAAGCCGGGGGGAATACACGGGGAGTATTCTAATCTGCCGAAGGGCTACCCCTGGCTTCGCTTGGATTCGGGCCCCGGATCAGCCGTGGTGCCGATTCGCAGAAATTTTCGTATTTGCCGGAGTTCGCCCTTGCTAGATTGAGCAAATACGGCGCTTCCCCCGAACAGGGTTTGTCATACTACTGGAATGGAAAGCCCTCTGACCCCAAGCCGGATTGTGTCACTGCAGCCGAGTGTGACCGTCATTCTCAAAGAGTTGGGGAAGCTCGACTTATTGGCGGCGTGCACGAAGTATTGCGTGGCGGTTTGCCCCGAACTCAAGGAACGGAACATCTCCATTGTTGCCGATACCTGGACGGTACAGGCTGAACAAGTCCGGCGAATCCAGGCGGATTTTGTGATCGCTTCCGTCCCATACCAGGAAAGGTCGGTCTCTGAAATTCTCAAAACCGGGATCCCGGTGCTCGCGCTATCGCCGAAAAAGCTGGCCGATATCTATTCCGATGTCAGCATCATCTCGCGACTGGTAGATGCGCGAGAAGAAGGTGTGAAGCTGGTTGGTCGCATGCAGGAAGAGATCGCAAACGTGCAGGAGCGCACAGCGGGCCTTGCGCACCCGCAGGTGTTCTGCGAGGAGTGGGGAAAGCCGTTGATTGCATCGCAGCCCTGGGTCGCGGAATTGGTAAAGGCAGCCGGAGGAAAATTCATCGGCACACCGGGCGCGCAGATTGATCCGGCTACGGTCTCTCAAGCCGGACCCGAGGTCTTGATTGCAGCCTGGTGTGGCGCAGGGGATCGCGTCCCGCTGGAGAAGCTAACCGTGTCGCGGGGATGGCAGGACCTGCCGGCAGTGAAGGCAGGACGCGTCTACTGCATACGAGACGAGTATCTCAATACCCCCGCCTCAACGTTGATGCAAGGCTTGCGAGCGTTGGCGGCTGCCATTCATCCGGAGTACTTTCCACAAGTCGAAGGATTACGATGCATGGAACGCTAGGCGTAACGTGTCACTAGAGTTCGGTTGCGCTGCGTGGGTTGATAACTTCGACAAAATTCCGTAAGTGCCAGGGGCACCAAGATCTTTTATGAAACGCGTTGTGGCGGCACTCATCTGGAAAAACGGGAAAATCCTGATTTGTCAGCGCACCCGGCACCAGCCCATGCCGCTCAAGTGGGAGTTTCCGGGGGGGAAAATCGAAGAGGGCGAACAGCCGCGGGATGCCCTCCGGCGAGAACTGGACGAAGAACTGGGCATTGCGGCGGTCGTGGACGATGAAGTCGTGCGCATTCAGCATAAGTATCCCGGGGGAAATTCAGTCGAGCTGCGGTTTTTCCAGGTGCTCGAATACGCAGGCGAACTCGAGAACCGGATTTTCCGGGAGATTGTGTGGGCCGATCCGAAAGATCTTCCAACCTATGATTTTCTTGAAGCGGACTTGACCCTGGTAAGAGATTTGGCACAGGGGAAGCTTCCGTAACTCGCCGCCAGGCCTCGCAGGACCCTCAGGTGAAATGGCGGAATAGACCTCGGATCGAGTTCCCTGTCTTTCCTCCGGCTAGTCGCCAACCAGGTCGGGGAGGCTGGGGCGTCGCTTCAAAGTGGGACGATTGGGGCTCTGAAGTCTCAGGCCGCCTTGCATTTTATTCAAGTGGTCTTTGACGTCTTGAAACTCTGAGGAATCTAGTTTGTATTCCATCTCCGGCGGCAGCAGGGTCGCGATTTCGTTCTGGGTCTTGAGAATGCGATCGGGCGTTTGGGGATGGGTACGGAAGGCTTTGGCGACGGGACTTTCATGCCGGCCTTCCATGGCTCTCACTTTCTCAAAAAAGGATGTCAGCGCCTGGGGATCGTAGCCTGCCTTGTACATATATTGCACCCCCAGAAAATCGGCTTCCGCCTCAAACTTGCGGGAGAATCTGAAAAAAGTCAGCGGAGTCGCGATGGTCAAGCCCTCATACGCGGCATAGCCAATCGGCCCTCCCACCAGCATGAAAGGCAAAGACGCCATGTTCATCAGCTGGCCGCGGGTCCGGCTGCGGGCAGCGTGGCAGGCAGCAACGTGCGCGATCTCGTGTGCCATGACTCCGGCGAGTTCCGCCTCGTTGTCGGCGGCGAGGATGAGTCCGGTGTCGACGTAGAAAAAACCGCCAGGGAGAGCGAAGGCATTGACATCGTCCGACTCGATCACCTTGATGTGGAACGGAACCTGCGAGTCGGAATTGCGGACAAGGTTCTGCCCGATGCGGTTGACGTACTCGACAATCTCTGGATCTTTCACCAGCTTAGAGGTCGCTTCGATCTGGGCCGAGTATTCCTTACCCATGGCCTCCTGGCGATCGAGGCTATACCAATTGCCCAAGCCGCGTCCGCAGCCGAGATTGCGAGTACCAATGGAGCCGATGTCTCGGATGCTGCCGTCGCGGGCAGCAACTTTGGCGGATGGGCGAGTGTCCGGAGCGGCTTGGTTTGGCGCAGCGGAATGCGTTTGGGAAAAACAAAACGCCGCGGTCAAGCAATACGCGACCAGGTAAAAACGGAGCACCATGTTTGCTCCCTTGGGGAAGAACCAAGGTGGCAAGCACGTTACTCCAGGACTAAGTAGAAGGCAAGTTGAATCTCGTTCGGGTCGAAGGAAACCCCAAATTAGAGTGGGCCCCCTGTGGGCATCAGCTCAAGTTCCTCGACCGTCGTTTCCGGGGGAAGTTTCAGGGCAGCAACAATGGCCTGGGCCACGGTTTCGGCGCGCATCATCTTGTTGCGGGGGGCTTCGGGCCAAAGCGTGTCCCAAATGGCGGTATCGGTGGAACCCGGAAGTGCGGCGATGACCCGAATCCCTTGCGAACGGAGCTCCTCCCGAAGAGCATGGGTGAGGCCCAGGGCACCGAACTTGGACGCCGTGTAGGCGGCGAGGTTGGGGAAGGCGCGTTTGGAAGACATCGACAAAATGTTCACGATCGAGGACCCGCGCGACATCAAGGACAGCGCGGCGCGCGAGACAAGAAACGTGCCGGTCAGGTTGGTAGCCAGGACCTGGTTCCATTCTTGGGTCTTGAGTTCGCTGATCGACCGTAAAGCATGAGCGATTCCGGCGCTATTGATCAGGATGTCGAGGTGCGAAACCTTTTTGCGCATGGCAGCGAACATCGAAGCGACGCTTTTCTCGTCGGCGACATCGCAGGAAAAAGCTTGCACCGGGATCTGCTTCAAACCAAGCTCGGACTCAGCCGCCGCCAGGCGCTTGCGATCGCGCGCGCATAGGATGAGGCTGCACCCTTCTTCGGCAAGCGATCGGGCAAGAGCAAGGCCGATGCCTTGTGTCGCGCCGGTGATCAGCGCAACTTTGCCGTGGAAAGAGGTGGCAGGGTCCGTCTTCGAAGCAGTACCAGAACTGCGAGTAGATTTCTTCATCTGCGAAAATGATTCTAGACGCCCCCAGTAACCTGCCCCAAGTCTAGGTGCCGCCTGAAAGCAAAGTAGCTCAGGGACGCCCTCCTGCCGCCTATAGAGACGCCGGTCGGGCTACAGCCTAACCTGGGAAATAGCCATGGTCACACGCCGTTCGGACGCTGGCGGATCAGGGACAGAAACTCTTGGCGGGTTTCCTGTTCGTCGCGGAAGCAGCCGAGCATGGAGGATGTAACCGCCGCCGAGTGTTGCTTTTCGACACCGCGCATCATCATGCAGAGATGTCGGGCTTCGATGACCACGCCAACGCCTTGCGGCTGGATAACTTTCTGAATGGTTTCAGCGATCTGCGTGGTCAAGCGCTCCTGAATCTGCAGACGGCGCGAAAAGGTCTCGATGAGGCGCGGGATTTTGCTAAGTCCGATGACTTTGCCGTTCGGAATGTAAGCGACATGCACTTTGCCGAAAAACGGCAGCACGTGGTGCTCGCACAGGCTGAACACCTCGACGTCTTTGACAATCACCATTTCGTCATACGTGACGGTAAAAAGGGCGTTCTTCAGGAGTGACTCGGGGTCTTCGTTGTAGCCCTTGGTGAGGAACTGGAAAGCCTTGTGTACGCGGCTTGGGGTATCAAGGAGCCCCTCGCGGTTTGGATCCTCGCCCAACCGGACCAGGATCTCCTTCATCAGATCCTCGAATGAGGCAGAGGTTAAGGTGTCGGTTTCAAGTGTTGGCTTCATGGGCACAGGTAAATCATTCAAACATCGCACCACTGAATTTGTTTCTTGACGGCATCGTTCAATCGGGCCTCCCAAGCCTCAATCGGGCCTCCCAAGCCTCAATCGGCCCATGATTTCAATGCCTTAGCTTCCCCGGTACTCGAACGAGTTCATCATGGTCTCTTCCAGCCGCACCTTCTCCAGATGCGCCAGGCGAAATTCGCGCTTCAGAATATCGTAGATCACGGTGCAAAGGTTCTCTGTCGTCGGCACCGAAGACGCGAACGCCTCCTGCATATTTAGATTTTCGAGGTCGAATCTGGTTACAACATGGCGATGAACGCAGTCATCGAGGTCAGCCAGATTGCAGACCATGCCGTTTTCGTCGACCTGCCCGCTGAACGTGACTTCCAAAACGTAGTTATGCCCGTGGCCGTGCGGGTTGTTGCACTTGCCATAAGTCGAACGGTTCTCTGCATCGGACATCTGGCCGCTGTGGAGACGGTGCGATGCGGAGAAGCGGTAGCGGCGATTCAGATATGCCTTCATGCAGATAGCCTGCTCGGCTTGATTAGAGTCCTCGAATGATCCCGACCAGCAAAAGGCCATCCCTCAAGGATTGGACGTCTCCTGGTTACCATGCTTCAAGGCCTCATTCCTCTCCATAAAAATCGACGAATAGATCGTGATTTTCATACACCCGAACGCGGTGGAGTCTGGCCTTGCTCAACTTCGGTCGAAGACGCTGCCAGATAGTGATCGCCAGATTCTCGGTGGTTGGAATGCGGGTCGAAAATTCTGGCACTTCTTTATTCAGGAAGCGGTGGTCCATGGCGTCTAAGACCTCGCGATTCATGATCTCTTTGAGCTGCTTGAGATCAACCACAAAACCGGACCGGGGGTCGATTTCACCTTTCACGGTGACCTCGAGAACGTAGTTGTGACCGTGCCCGTTGGGATTGTTGCACTTTCCAAACAGTCGCTGGTTCTCCTCCGGGGACAGATCCGGGTTGTGATAATAGTGTGAGGCGGCGAATTCAGCTTTGCGGGTAAGGTAGAGCAAGCGTTCCAATTCCCTTCCGAAACCAACCTGTCATTGTAAAGAGAAGCCGGCGTTTCGCTGGCCTAGAGCCTGAATGTGAGGCGCTCGGTTTCATTGGTGTGATGACGATCAAAAAGCTGAAGAAAAACTGAGATGAAAACTCCCATGACAGCGGCTGCGACCATCACGTACCAAAGCGCAGGAATCGCAAAGAGAAAAACCAGGACGCTCCCGATTGCGAAGACCAAGCCGGGAAGGTTGGCGCCTACGGGCAGCTCGTGCATGGTGACGCCGCGATGCGGATAGTCATCCCCGGAGACATGGCTGGTACGCATAGCAACATTGTACGCGTCGAGGCAGAAAACGCGCTCGAAAAACAGGAGAGCAAAGCCCGGCAAAATCAATCTGAATGGCAGGTTAGTAAAAGATCAGCACGACCCAAAAGGCGCCGCTAGGATACTTCTCGGTGCGAGCGTAGCAGGTGCCGGCGGAATAAGCCTTGAGGCCGCGCTGGGCGATCACTTTCAAGATGTTTGCCGGCAACTTGTCGGGCGTCAGGCTCGTGTACTTGAGCTGGTAGCCTCCCAGAGGAGGAGCGGCCGCGCTAAGCGAGTCGGCTTGGGCCATGGCACAAGCGCTGGCTTCGGTATTGCGATTGCTCACGCGCGTCAAACCAGGCATATGTGCCTGGGCGCGCAATTGCTCGACACTTTCTTCAACCAACTCTTGCGCCTTTTGAACGGACACGGCCGCGATGCTGTCGCCGAAGTCCTGCGCAACGAACAGCCGCGCGCCTTTGCGCACTACGCCGATTCCCGCCACGTTGAAATTCGGGCTGAGCAGGTTATCGCGGTGCGGGGGCGACGCCATAAGCGCATGATGGGCCCGGTCGGCGTCCGGGGCAGTAGCGACGTTTTCCCCTGCCCGACCGAGGTGGAGCGGGGAACTTGCCAAGATACGATCGGTGAGGGAGGGCTCACCTGCAAACTGGTGGGAAAGCTGTTCCTGTTCTGCCATTTTGACGGCATGAGCGCGAGCCGCACGCACTAGGCCGTCATCCATTCTGAGCGGTACGAGCCCGGCGCGGCGGCGGTCCTCATTGGCAAGGTCCAGCAGTTGATGCTCAGCATCGAGATCGAAAACCGGAGCGGAGTCGGGCGCGATCTGCTGCCAGGAACTCTGGGGAGAGGTATCTGGACCGGCTGCTGGCTTCGGCAAGGCTGCACCAGCAGCCAAGTGAAGGGAAATCGCCGTGATGAGGGGCCAGAACATAGCGCTTGTGAGTAGCTGAAATGGCCGTCCAGCCGCCACTTCAGACGCTCATACCTACATTCCAGATGCCCCCGGGAGAAACTACTTTGCTTCAAAAAGAATAGTCTCTACAATCTGGCTAATCACGATTACACCGGAGATATTACCGATTGGCCTCTCTCCCGCTGCTGCTTGGCCTGCTACTGGGTGTTAACCTCGTCCAATTGCTGTGGCTGGTCGTGTACCAACGTTCCGGCAGCTCGCAAGCTGCTGCGCTTAAAGGACTTGTCGAGCGTTCCGAGGGCTTGCAGCAATCCCTCAGCCAGCAGTTTTCCTCCTCGACGGCCGAGTTGGCGTCAAGGCTCGAACAAACCAAGGGCGACCTTCGGCAAGAAGTTTCTGACCGGCTGAACGGCGGGTTCAGGGAGATCCGTCAGGCTGTGGAAAATCAGATGGCGGCAGGCCGCCGGGAACAGGCGGAAAGACTGGGCGAAACCCGGTCAGAACTGACCAATTCTCTGGCTTTAACCACGGAATCGCTGAAATCCGAGTTTGCCCGGCTCAATCAGCAAACCGGTGAGAGCCTCGAATCGATTCGCGAGCGGGTCGATGCCAAGTTGCTGGCCATCACCGAGCAGGTGCAGTCGAAACTCGATCAAAACATAAAGGAAGGATTTGCGCAGTTCGAAAAAGTGCAGCAACATTTGCGAGCCGCCGAAGAACAACTGCGCGAGGTCGGAGCGCTGGGGCACTCGATCAACGACCTCAACAATCTTTTAAAGCTTCCCCATTTGCGCGGACAATTCGGGGAGGCAAGCCTGGAGCGCTTGCTTTCAGACTTCTTGCCGGCTCATATGTTTGAAATGCAGTGCTCGGTGGATGGAGGCGGACGCGTGGACGCCATGATCAACTTCCCAGAACGCCGTTTGCCGATCGATGCCAAGTTCCCCCGCGAACAGATTCTTGGGCTGTTTGAAAGCAACAAGGAATCCGAACTCGAAGAGGCTCGCGTGGAGTTCGTGCGGGTCATGAAAGCGGAAACCAAGCGTATCAAGACCTACATTCAACCGGAGCACGGGACGACAGAAATCGCGCTGATGTATCTGCCGAGCGAGACGCTCTATATGGAAGCCATTCGCAATCGCGAACTAGCCGATTGGCTCAACCTGCAGCACGTCTTCCCGGTTTCGCCCAACACGCTTTTGATGACCCTGCAGACCATTGCGCTCGTGCACAAGTGGTACGAGGTAGCCAGCCGCTTTGAGAAAAGCCGCCAGGAGCTCGCGAAAGCGCAAAAGTCTTTCGATCATTTCCAGAACCAGTTTGAAAATGTCGGCAAGAACCTGAATAAGGCACAAGAGGCGTTCGACACGGCAAACAAACACCTTAAGACCTACCGCGGTCGCGTGAGTGCGCTCAGCGGACAAGAGCAACTCGAACTTGATTCGGCCTCGAGCGAGGTTCTGCCTCTCACGGACAAGGCTAGCGCCTGACAACTTCGGGTCACGCCCTGATTACAATGGCTCGCCCATGCGAGTCGTCCTCATTGCACCATGACACTGGAAGTGAGATAGATTTCGCGATCCATCCTGCCGTTACTTATGTTACTCGGAGAGTGAACTGGCCGTTGTTATCCTGAGCTTATCAGCGTGAGGGTAAGACATGACTCGTCTCACATCTTCGATACACCAGCGGATTGGTGTCGGCGTCCTGGTTTTCTTAAGCTCCATCTCAATCATTTCTGCACAACAACGGACGACGAGGACCGACGCACCGTCTCCCGAGCAAATGAAAGAGCTTGGCAAATATCCCTTGAAGGATCTTGGCGAAGTATTGAATCGGTTGCAGAAAGATGTCGTGGTTCCCGCGCCACGGCAGGAAAGCCGTTTACTGCCTCTTTTGCCGGGGTCGACTGTTTTCTACGCAGCCATTCCCAACTACGGGGATGCCGCCAAGCAGGCGCTGGGGATCTTTCGCGAGGAGCGGGAATCCCGTCCGGAACTGCGAAAGTGGTGGCGAAGTCCGGAGATGGCAAAGAGTGGCCCGCAGTTCGAGATGGCGGTTGAGGCCGTCAGCAACCTTGCTCAATACGTGGGAGACGAGATTGTCGCCGTAGGATCAGTGAACGGATCGAAATCGCCAAGTTTCGCCTTGCTCGCAGAGGTCCGCAAGCCCGGACTGAAGGCAGCTCTGGATTTCGCGGTTCAGTTAGCCTCCGGCGGTTCGAAACCATCGGTGCGGATCCTCGACAACCCAGGGCTAGCGAGCGCGATTGAGTCGACGCCCCGCCAATTCACGATCTTAATAAGGCCGGATTTCGTGATTGCCGCTCCGGACTTGGAGACGGTGCGCAATTTCAGTCGCCAGCTGGACACGGGAAAGCGTGATTTTGCTGCCAAGCCATTTGGGCAACGCTTGCAACGAGGCTATGTAGGTGGCGTGGCGGTGATTGCCGGGGCTGATCTTGAAACCATCCTCAGTCAAACGCCTCTTCCTGCGCAACAGGGTCAAATACTCCAGCAGACCGGCTTTGGAGATATGAAATATGCGGTGTGGGAACACCGTGGCCTCCCAGGACAACCCAGCAGCGAAGGCGAACTGAGTTTCACGCGTCCGCGGCGGGCACTGGCTTCGTGGCTGGCGGGTCCCCGCGACCTGCGCAGCCTTGATTTCGCCTCACCACAAGCCATTCTGGTCGCCAGCATCGCGCTCAAGAATCTGGGCAGCATCTTCGACGACGTCCAAACTTTGGCTACCTCGTCGAACCCGAATGCGTTCGCACAAATGGACCAAATGCAACAGGGTCTCGGGATTAACTTGAAGGATGATCTGTTGAGCCAATTGGGAGGAGAGATCACGCTCGAGGTCGACAATATCGAGAAAGACCACCCGGCATGGAAGGCGATTCTGCAGGTGAATGACCCTGCGCGCGTCGAGCAGACATTTTCGAAGCTGCTCGCTGTCGCTCCACTGCAGGCGCGGCAATCGATCGAAGCTGGCATCACCTACCACAACCTGACAGTACCTTCGCCCGCCAAGCCAACTGAGATCGGATATGCCTTCGCGGATGGCTTCCTGGTAATTGCCTCAAGTGACGCCAGTGTTCGGGAGGCGGTTCGCCTGCACCTGGGCGGTGAATCTTTGGCCAGGTCGAGCGCCTTCCGGGGAGCTCTGCCCGACCATTCGACGCAAGCCTCCGCCCTGTACTACCAGGATCCAATCAGACTGATGGGAATGCAGCTATCGCGCTTGTCACCAGAACTCGGCAACTCGCCCTTTCATGGATCGGCAGCGACCAGTCCCACGGTAACCTGTGCTTACGCGGATGAGACGACCATTCGCAGTAAGAGCATGAGCCAAGCTTTCGATGCCAGCACGATATTGATTGCGGCCGCGGCGGCGCTCCCGAACCTGTTGCGCGCCAAGAACTCTTCCAATGAAGCCGCGGCGCTCGCAAACATGCAGAGGATCATGACCGCGCAGACAGCCTACTCGAACGCCTATCCCGCCCGAGGATACGCCCGCGACTTAGCTTCGTTGGGGTCCGACCCGAATGCCCCGGGCGTTTACACCCCCAAACATGCGGGCCTTCTCGACATGGCACTGGCGAAACCGGAGTGCAAGGTGGGGGCGTGGTGCGAAAAATCAGGATATAACTTCACCTTCGGACAGGCGTGCCCGAAATTGCTCTGCCAGGAGTTTGTGGCAGTCGCGACCCCGGTAGCGGTCGGCACCGGCAGCCGAAGTTTCTGCGTAACCTCGGAAGGGGTCATTCGCTATAACGCCATGCCCCCGTTCAGCGGTTCCATTACCGTCAAAGAATGCAAGCAGTGGCAGCCGCTCGAGTAAGCCTGTTCAACTCGCAAGCAAGATCTGGTCAGTAGGAGTCTCCAAGGGCCCGTCCCCGGGGAGAGCTCTTATCGCTCTCGCCGTTGTTTAGCCTTTCGCTTTGCTTTTGGGATTTGAGGGGTGTTTGGAGAGCGGCGTTTCTTTGGGATCTTCCCGATTCTCGGGTCTCCGGCAACCACCAGTTCACATGCGCGCATTGCGGACTCTTCAAAATCCGGGGCCTCCACGGGCAAGATCTGCCAGTTGCTGACCGCTTCCCCGAGTAACTCGATCGACCTCATATTGGGGAATTCCTGTCGCAGGCTGGAGTGGTGCTCCTGGGTCGTTGCCAGCCAGACGCCGTTGTCGCGCTCGAAACTCGGTTTCTGGCGGAGGATCAATACAATCTTCTCCCCGACATAAATCGCGGTGCATCCGAACATCGGACGAGTCCAGGGCGACACTGGCGCGAGAGAATCGAGAACGAACTCGTGTGGAACCGAACTTCGGGGCTTCGTTCCGGGAATGGCATCCTGCGAATTGAGCTTTCTCGGGATTTTTCGCCCAGCCATGACCTCAAGCATATAACGGCCTGCGCTAACCCTTGGTTGATCGGAAGTTCCAAGATCACTCGCGCTCTCGGTCCTCGAACCGTATCGGCTGAGAACTCGACCCGCCGGCCGTAGTTCTTTCGCTCGGTCGCTCCCTGAACACCCCGGCACGGTCACTTGCCGGTGAATTGCCGGCGTTTGCCGATTTTAAGAGGCGTCCCTAGCTCGCCACCGGTAGTTTCGAGCCATGACGGAGAGGAGATCGGCGATGGCAAGCAATCGGCAAAGCCCACTGTGGAACCAAGATGCAATTATGGCGGCAGGCCTGGCATTCGCGGGAATGGCTGTGCTGCAGAGTACACTGTTGCCGGACAGCCGGTTGGGGGCGTGGCGGGCTGCGGGTATCGAATTGCTTGGCCGGTTCTTGAACTGGCACCTGGTGGCGTGGTGGCCCGTGATCCTGATCGTGGCTGGCGTCATGGTATGGTGGCGCAGCGCGAGAGAGAACCGCCGCAAGCAATCGGTAGGGTCTGAGGTGCCAATGGGAGGCTCAAGATGAGCTGCAACGATAACAGCGGGAAGACAGATCGGGGCCCGGTGATCGGCGGCGTGGTCTTCATCGTGGTCGGAACCGTGCTGTTGTTGCAAAAGTTGGGGTATCTGCCGCCAAATTTCGCTTTCCATTTCTGGCCGACGATTTTCATCGTCATCGGTATCGTCAAGGTTGCCTATGCGGGTGGGCGTGCACTCGGCGCCATTTTGATCGCCGTCGGAATAGTTCTACAGCTGCAAATGTCGGGCATCCTGCGGGTCGAGTTCTGGCAACTATGGCCCGCAATTTTCATCATCGTTGGAATCGTCATGCTCTGGCAGGCGATGACCGGCCCGCGAATTCCCTCTTCTGAGAATCCACATTTCGATTCCGTCTATATCTTTGGCGGGGGGGAAAGGCAAATCAATAGCAAAAATTTCAAAGGCGGCAATCTATTCGCCATCTTCGGAGGCTATAAGGTTGATTTTCGGCACGCCGATCTTGAAGGCGATCAGGCGGTGATCGATGCCAGCGCGGTGTTTGGCGGCGGCGAAATCATCGTCCCTGAGCATTGGATGATTTCCGTGCAAGGGATCGCGGTCTTCGGCGCTTATCAGGACAAAACCCGCCACTTCCAACCCGACCCCTCGAAACCAACGAAGAAGTTGGTGATCAAGGGCCTGACCGTCTTCGGGGGTGTCGAGGTAAAGAACTGAGCCGCCATGCATCCGATCACAAACAACTTCCGCCGATTGCTGCTTTACCTTTCGGCATGGGGGCCGGTTTCCGCGATCCTGATCTACCTGTTTGCATCGGTGGGCGGATTAGCATGGGCGCCGGCGGCGGCGCTCGCGATTCCGTTGTCGTTGTACTACGCGGTCGTGTGTTTGTCCGGTTGGTATTCCTGTCGAAACGTCCCTCTGGCGAATTCATTGTCGTGGCTGAGGCACCTTGCGGCCGCATGCGTCGCCAGTCTTCTCTGGATCGCGGTCTCTAAGCTGCTGGCCATTGCACTGGCCAGTTCCCATTCCTTTGCTGGACTCGACCGCGACGTGGGGCGCGTAAACCCGCTGCTATTTGGCAGTGGAGTTTTCCTGTATCTGTTAGCCGTCGCCATGTACTACATCTTGCTGCAAAATGAAGCGGCGCATGAGGGGGCAAAGCGCGAACTGGAAGCGCAGGCGTTGGCCAGGGAATCAGAACTGAAAGCACTCAAGACGCAAGTCAATCCGCACTTCATCTTCAATTGTCTGAATTCGATCAGCGCGCTGACGGCAAGCGACCCATCGACGGCGCGCGAGATGTGCATCCGGCTGGCAGAATTCCTGCGCAAGACGCTTGGTCTTGGCGAGAGGTCTCAAATTACGCTGCAGGAAGAAATGGATCTGATTCATGCCTATCTTTCAGTCGAAAAGATGCGCTTCGGCGCGAGACTCGACCTTCAGGAAGAAATCGAGCCGGCGGCCCTCGGATACTCGGTGCCTCCCCTGCTGCTGCAACCCCTGGTTGAAAATGCAATTCGTCACGGGATAGCGACGCTCACCGAAGGGGGATGGATTCGGCTGGAGATCAATAACGGCACGCCGGGGCTGCTTGCAATCAGGGTAGAAAACAATTTCGATCCCGAAGCACCTCGCCGCAGTGGGGCGAGCATTGGATTGAAGAACGTCCGCCAGCGGGTGGACGCAATGTATGCCAGCCGGGCAAAGTTCGACGTGAGCGCAGGAGAAGGCCGCTTTCAGGTATCCATGCAACTGCCGACACAAATCGCATGAAACTCGACCGAACCATTCGTACCATCATCGTGGATGACGAGGACCTCGCGCGTCAGGTGATCCGCGAGATGCTGAAGACTCATCCTGAAATCGAAATCGTAGGGGAGTGTGCCAACGGTTTCGACGCAGTCAAGGCGGTTACTGAACTCAGGCCACATCTGATGTTTCTCGACGTGCAGATGCCGAAGCTGGACGGGTTTGAGGTGCTCGAACTCATCGGTTCTGAGGTCGCGGTGATTTTTGCCACCGCCTACGATGAGCACGCCATCCGTGCCTTCGAAGTCCACGCGGTGGATTACCTGTTGAAACCGTTTCGGGCGGAAAGACTGAACGATGCCTTGCAGCGTGCAAAACAGCGAATCGGGAAAAAGCAGCCTGCGGCGCCGGATCAGCTGGCGGCCGCCGCAAGACCAGAGGAATTTGCCGAGCGAATCGTCGTCAAAGATGGAACCCGCGTACACATCTTTCCTGCCGCCAAACTCGACTACGCCGAAGCACAGGACGACTACGTGGCCCTGGCGAGCCAAGGCAAGAAGTATCTGAAGCAGCAGACGATCTCGAGTTTGGAAGCCTCGCTGGATCCCCGCAACTTTGTAAGGGTGCATCGCTCCTTTTTGGTGAACCTGGAGCGGGTGACGAGACTGGAGCCCTTCGGGAAGGATTCCCACATCGCAATCCTCAGCGACGGCAGCCGTTTGCCTGTAAGCCGCGCGGGGCTTACTCGGTTGAAGGAATTCTTGGGGGAGAGAACCTAGCGCGCTCCAGGCGTCCGGCTGCTCCCGATGGCCATGAAGCGGTGCTTGATTGAGGGTGGACGGCCTCAAACCGCGCGAAACCGATGAGTCAATTCTTAGCGGTAATCGCTCTCTTCTTCTTAGCCCACTGCTCCTTGACAATCTGGCGGGAGCGGCCGAGAGCCAGCGACTCCTCGGGAACGTCGTCGGTGATGCAGGAGCCGGCGGCGACATAAGAGCCCTTTCCCAGTTTGAGCGGCGCAACCAGTGTCGAGTCGCTGCCGACGAAGACGCCGTCTTCGATCACGGTCATGTGCTTGTGCACGCCGTCGTAGTTGCAGGTGATGGTGCCGGCACCCACGTTCACGCCGGCGCCGATTTCAGCGTCCCCAAGGTAAGTAAGGTGATTGGCTTTTGATCCGCGGCCGAGCTTCACTTTTTTGGTCTCAACGAAATTGCCCACGTGCGCGCCTTCGCCGATGTCGCTACCGGGACGCAGATGGGAGTACGGGCCGAGCAGCGCCCCACTGGCCACGCGAGCATTTTCCAGCACGCATCCCGGGCGAACCAGGACACCGTCGCCGATCTCTGAATTCAGGATCACGGAATAGGAGCGGATGCGGCAATCTGTGCCGATCTTGGTGTGCCCAAGGAGTTGGACAAAGGGCTCAATCACCGTGTCCGGTCCGGCCTCCACTTCGACGTCGATGAGGCACGTATCGGGGTAGAAGATGGTGACCCCGGCGGCCATCAGGGAGAGAGCTTTTTCGCGGCGCAAGCTGCGATCCAGTTCGACAAGTTCGGCGCGAGTGTTGCTGCCCAAAATCTCGGATGGATTTTCGACCGGTGTGGCCACAACCCGCTGCTTCGCCCTCCGCAAAACCTCCGCCATGTCGGTGAGGTAATACTCGCCATGCGCATTCGCGGTGGTAAGTCGCTTGATGTTGTCAAAAAGGGCCTTCACTGAAAACGCATAGAAACCGGAATTGATCTCCTGTAGTTTTCGCTGGGCAGGGGTGCAGGATTTCTCCTCGACGACCGCCTGCACCTCATCCGTCTTTCCCTTCCGCAGAATGCGCCCATAGCCGGTGGGCACCTCGAGTTTCGCGCTCAGGATTGTCATCGCAGCTTTCCGCTGAAGATGAAATTGGAGCAAGCCGGAAATGGTTTCTGCCCTGATGAGCGGCGCGTCGCCGGAAAGCACGACCACATGATCGTAGGCGGATAAGCTGGGTGCGGCACACATCAGAGCGTGACCGGTTCCGCGTTGCGGTTCCTGACGCACAAAATTCACCCCGGTCGAGCGAGTTGCCTCCCGCACGCGCTCGGCTTCGTGGCCGATGATCACATAGACGTCTTCGGCGGGAAGGACTCGACTCGCGGCGGCGATCACGTGAGCGAGCAGCGGTTTGCCACCGACTTCGTGGAGCACCTTGGGGTGTTTTGATTTAAGCCTTGTTCCCTTCCCAGCGGCCATGATCGCGATTGCAACCGATTTGGGCTTTAGAGAGATGCCGCGAGGAGGCGCAGTGCGTTCAGGTCTTTTCGAGGTCATTGGCACTCAATCTTAACCCGTCGAGAGCACCCGCGGGGGAGATCGGCTGGCAATTGGGGAGGCATTATCCACAACCACGTTTCGCAGCTAAGCTCCTGAATGGAAAGCCACTTCTTCCAAAGCTCAGCGCAATCGGAATACGAGATATCAACAGATAAAAGTTGTGCAACCTTTTTCCTACTCTGCTAGGATGCGCAGCTATAACAAGGTAAGTATCTGCTGGATATTGAGGTACTTACCTTTTTTGTGGCAGCGGTTGACTGGCACGGTAACTGCAACGAAAGTTGTATCTCCCCCCTGCCCAGTAATGGGTTTGCAAGCGTCCGTAGGAGACTAAGGTTGAAGCATTCGCGTGGTAGGGGCAGCAGGCGGCGCAGCCGGCCAAGAGTCGGCGGCGTTCTGATACGCAGCGTTGCGTTTCTTGGATTGGTAGCAGCATGCGTCGCGACCTGGCGATGGGCATCTGAGCCCAGGCCGCTAACGGGAACCAATCTAGCAGTCCATCAGTCCTCACTCCCGGTTCCGGGAAGCTTCTCGGCCCCCCGTCTCGAGAGGCGGAATGGCCGGCTGGTATTTCCCTATTCGGTTGTTCCCGGGGGCGTGAGTTCCAGCGCCGAACTCCAGGAAATTGCGGCCCACGATCCGGTCGTCGCCGAACATTATGCGGGTTTCGACTACAAGCGAGCGCGAGTCGTTGAAGTAACCGAGCCAAAGCTTGTGTATTTGTCATACCGGCGTGGCGACAAGATTTTCTGGACGCGCAAGCAGGCCAGCCTTCATAAGGGTGAGAAACTTCTTACGGACGGCCGCACGACCTCACGCACCCGCTGCGGGAATCAAGTGTCGGTTCTGCCTCAGGCAAAGACCGCGCCGAACGAGCCGACGATGGCCGAACTGGACCGGCCCGATGAAATGGCTAGCGGTATGAACCGCGCGCTGCCTTCCACCTTCGATTCCGATCTCATGGTGCTTGATCCCGGCCTGACGCTCGGGCCAACCGGTTCGAGTCCTGGCAACCTGTTTGCCGGTGGGCCTCCGCCTGGTGGTTTTATGCCGATGCCGATCGGAGGTGGAATCACCTTGGGGAAGCCACCGGTAAAACCGCCGCAGTGCAAACCAGACGACACCAGCCAGGAATGTAATCCAACCCCGCCCCCTCCGCCTCCACCACCGCCGGTACCGGAACCAGGAACCATGGTGCTCGTTGTGTCCGGTGCAGCCGCCGTGTGGGCGAGGGTCAGGTACAAGAAGGCATAGAAAGCCCTCTTCGATTTTCAAGCCTTAAGGCCCCCCCTCCTTTGCCTGACTCAGCTTGGCGGTCCGCCTGCCCGGCAACCCTCCACAGGCCGTTCGCATGATGGTACTAGAACTAAAGTGCGGCCAGAAGCAGGCGAGCCGCTGCTAGAATTCGCATAGTGAAGTACTCCCTCTCGAGTTTGCTCGCGCTCGTATCTCTTGTGCCGGTTTCGGCGCAAGCTGCGGAATCATCTCGCTTGCCGAGCGTCAACAAAGTTTCCGTGGTGGCGGAAAATCCCTTTCAACTCCGGATTGAAACTTCCACCGAGATCGCGCCGCAGGCGCAAATGATCGAACAGCCGGACCGCCTGGTGATTGACCTCCCGAATTCACGTCCGGGAGCAGCCTTACATCGCCTCAATGTGAACCATGGCGCGGTAAAGAGTGTGCGCGCCAGCCTGTACTCAAGCCAGCCTTCGATGACACGCATCGTGGTGGATTTGACGTTGCCGCAGTGGTATCGCATCGTGCCCGATAGGTCAGGAGTCCTGGTGACGATTGGGGGAGGAGAAGGGGCGCCGACAGATCCCGGCACTACGATTGGATGGGTCTCGACAAGGTCTCCGGCAGCACGGCCAACTTCGGCGAAGACCTCGCAGATTGTTCGGGTGGCTACTCTGGGCTCAAAGCGGCAAGCACCGGTAAATGGCGTCAGCGTCGATTTCATGGACGGACAGCTGACCATTCATGCGAATAACGCAACCCTGTCGGAAGTGCTATTTCAGATCCAGAAGAAGACCGGAGCAGAGATTGCAATTCCTTCGGGAACGGAACAAGACAAGGTTGCCGCGGATTTCGGGCCTGGTACCCCCAGTGAAGTCCTGTCTCAGTTGCTGAACGGTTCAGGGTTGAACTTTGTGGTTGTAGGATCGGAATCGAACCCGAAGATTTTGCGAGCTGTTCTCCTCAGCCCCAAGGTTGAAGACATGTCGAGCGCGCCTCCACCAGATAGTCCACCCGTCGCAGAGAACATGCAGACGGAAGCGCCCGATCAGCCCGTTGGCGCCCCCGTGCCCGACATGGACACCCCGCCGCAGCAGGACGCGCAGCCGCCTGAGACGCCCCACCAAGCCCAGCAAGACCCACCTAACAATTAAAGGAACTTTTCCTGCCAGTGAATGGCCACGTAGAGCAGAACCCCGATTGCGGCCGCCACCCCAAAGGGCACTTTGATCGCCTCAGGACTGTCCAGGGTGAGGTCCTTTTCTGGCAGATGAAACCGGAAGAGGGCGGCGAACAGCCGGCCGATATTACGCAACGTTCTCCAGATGCGTTTTTTCGCGACGATCAACACGATAGCCATTAGAGCATTGATCAGCAGGGTGATCACCAGCACATTCAACAAGTGCCGCCAGCCCATAAATGCGCCCAAAACCCCGACCAGCTTCCAGTCCCCTCCACCCAGACTTCTGAGCAGAACAAATGGAAGAAGTAATAAGAGGCCAAGCGCAAGTCCTTCGGCTGAGAGCTTTACCTCGGCCCATCCTCCGGCGAGCGCGTGCAGTCCCAGGGCAATGGGAGCCGCTGGATAAGTCAACCAGTTCGGGATACGGCGCCAACGCAGGTCGGTTATGCCCGCCGCAAGCGCGAACAGCGCCGACACCATCCAAATCACAATGTGCATGGAGTGTTGAGATTTTACTGTAGCCGATTGATTTTGGCTTTGACCAACCGAACAACCCCCTCGGCCCCCCCGCCCCTCTGGGCGGAGAGTTGCCGGTGTTTGATACCATCTTGCGGGAACTTTGGAGGGCCGAATGCCTGAGAACAATGAGCGGGAGTCCACCACAGCTGCAACTCTAGGCCGCCGAGTGTTGGGAATCGTGCTTGCAGGAGGAAAAGGGACCCGGCTCTATCCTTTGACCAGAGAGCGCGCCAAGCCAGCCGTTCCCTTTGGCGGAAAGTACCGAATCATTGATTTCGTTCTCAGCAATTTTGTGAATTCTGGAATCTACTCCATTTATGTACTCACGCAATTCCGCAGCCAGTCGCTGCTCCAGCACTTGAGCGAAGGGTGGCAATTCAGCGGTCTCTTGAAGAGCCAGTTCATCACCAATGTTCCGGCGCAGATGCGTTCGGAAACGGAATCCTGGTACCAGGGAACGGCAGACGCAATCTTTCAAAATATCAATCTGATTGAGCAATCCGATCCCCATTACGTGGCGATCTTTGGAGCCGATCACATCTACCGGATGGATATTGCCAGCATGATTGATTTCCATAGGGCAAAAAAAGCCGAAGTTACGGTTGCGGCAATTCCAGTACCCAGGAGTCAGGCTCGTGAGTTCGGTGTCATTGAAGCCGGCGCCGATGGACAAATCCTGGCGTTTCACGAGAAGAAAAGCGACGCCCCTACCATGCCAGGCGATCGCAACCGTGTCTACGCCTCCATGGGAAACTACATCTTTTCGACCCGCACTTTGCTCGAATTGCTCAATGCCGACGCCCAGAACAGCAATAGCCACCACGATTTCGGCATGGACATACTGCCCAAACTTGCAGGCGAAGCGCCCATCTACGCTTATAACTTCGAGAACAACCGGATTCCCGGAGACACGGAGGATTCGGCTCCTTACTGGCGCGACGTCGGAACCATCGAGGCTTACTACGAAGCCAGTATGGACCTGAATCACGTCAAGCCGGAACTCAATCTTTACAATCGCGAGTGGCCGGTGCGGAGCACGAGTTATCCGGATCCGCCGGCAAAGTTCGTGTTCGATGAGCACAACCGCCGTGGCGAAGCGCTGGACAGTATCGTTTCCGGGGGATGCATTCTCTCTGGAGGAATCGTGAAGAAATCAGTGCTCGGCCGGACGGTGCGCGTGCATACCGGTGCTGTCGTCGAAGGCTGCGTGATCATGGATAACTGTGATATCGGCCGGTACGCCAAAGTACGGCGCGCTATTCTTGACAAGAATGTGCGCATCCCGGAGGGTGGTTCCGTCGGCTACGATCTCGATGCCGACCGGGCTCGCGGGTGGCACGTGACAGAATCGGGAATTGTGGTCATCGGGCGCGAATACAGTGCCGTTCCGATGGCGGCGATGTTTACCTGAACCTGGCCCGTGGTTGTTTAGAGGCTCTTCACCCGGGGAGCATCCGGCCGGACCACAGTCTTCCAGGCGAGAGTTCTTGTCTGGTTGTGTTCAGCAATGACAAGCTTCTCAATTCTGAGCTCGCCTTCAATCACCTGGACTTTTAGTTCCGCTTCCGAGAGCTCGACGGCGCCGAATCCCGAGGCCGCACTGAAGAACGTCCGGAAAGGACGCTGGGGAAGCTTCGGCTCGAACCAGAGGGTCTTTTCTACCGCCGAGTAGCGGAATCCAGACACAGCTCCGAGCAGCGCATAACTCGCCATGGCGCGAGCGTAGTAGTTGCCGCACTCGTATTCGTTCCAGGGATTACGCACGCGCCCGTCGTAGCGGCTACGCAGCGCTTTGACCAAGGTGAGGCCTTCCTGAACGAAGCCCTCTCCGATAAGGTGTGCAGCCACTTGATATTCGATACCGGTCCAAACCTCGTCGGAGTAGACGAAAGGCAGAGTCGGTTTTCCACCGCGAGGCCAGGTGCACAATAGCAGCCCCGGCTCGTGTCCCATGGCGTAGCCGGGACGCTGCGCATTTGCATGCTCGCTCAGGTCAGTCTTGAAGTTGTGCTCAAAAATCGCCTTCAGCGCGCTGCGGACATTCTCTCGCTTGAGGGGTATTTCAATCCCGTAGGTGCGCGCCATCCAGGCGCCGATCATCCCGTCGGAGATACAGCCAGTGTGGTATTGATATTTTGGTCCTTCGCGCTTGAGCAGCTTCTGCATTTCGCTGCTGGATTCATCGAAGCCGGCTACCATCTCCGCAAATGAGCGGTTCCGCAGGTCCTCGTACTGTACCTTCTGCTCGTAGTATTCGCCGTTGAACAGTTGCTCGTCCATGAAGCGAGCGCTGCGTTCGGCCAGTTCTTGGTAAGCCTGAGCGTCTTCCGGATGGCCGGCTGCCTTTGCCATCTGGCTGAATGCCGATAGGGCGCCCAGGTAGATGCTGGTACACATCCCGTCTGCACCCCAAAACTCGATGTCGTAAGTGTTGTGATGTGGCTCCGACAGAGCACCCCGATGATCAGGATCCCAGGTGCGAATGCCGTAATCCAGGCTGCGTTTGGCCAGGGGATACATCTTCCTCAACCATTCGGTATCCCCGGAATTCTGCCATTCGCGGAACACCTTCATGATGCCGCCGAGTTGCCCGTCGCATGCGGCATGGAAGTCGTGCTTCACCGGACCCTCGGGAAGCGCCGAGCGAAAAGTCACATGGCCGCTCTCATCCATCGAGCGCGCTAACTCCACTTCGCGCAGGGTACGCTCGAGAGCGGGATAAAGGTTGGGAAATGCCTGAGCGTAGTTCCACACGTGCGTACAAGATCCATGGCAGCAGCCGGCATCGGGGAAACACCCCTCCCACCCCCATAGATCGCCATTCTCAAGGCGGAGAACTGTGGGGGATTTGAGGATTCCTAAGTTTGCCGAAATGGCATCGAGCAGATAAGGAGGCAGGGTCGAGGAGAATAGCGCGTTTTTGAAGGCCAGCGTGCGCTCGCGAAGCATGCGATAGTTGGCTTCGAGGTAATTGGCCACTTCGCGCGCATCGCGCCAAACCGAGGCGTAGTAGGGCTGCCAGGGCGGTGCCTCTGTTTGGGAGATGGTGCGGCAGCCGGCGGGGCCCTCGATCTTCTCAGCAGAAACTCCTCCCACCTGCACGTAGCAGTTCGGGAAGTGCCAGGTGATGGCGATCGTATGCTTTTGAGACTTGCCCGGGGCCAAGGTTCCGGAAAAAAGAATCGAGCAGCCGTTGCGCCCGGCGGTATCGATCTGGTTCGACCCTTGATTCTCTATGAAAGCTCCGCTGGAGACCTCACGCCAAAGAGCGGAGAGCGAATCAAACTCCCACCCGGGACTGCGCAGCCACATCCCCTTGATGCGTGGGGTGTCGCCGATGGCGACGAGACAAGCACTGCCCCAGGCTTCGGATTGCTTGCTTTCGACGTTATCGAGGAACACGCCGCGGCCGGGAATGACGGTGTTGCGGCTGTTGACCTCCTCCTTGCTGCAACCCGCAGCCAGGTGGGATAGGTGGTAGGAAAACTCGTATTCGATTGCATGAGGCGCGTTGCTCTGGAGCGTGTACTCCAAGATGGCGCACGGGATTCCCGAGTTCTTTTCGTCCAGGGGGATGAAGGGATTCCAGGCATGGAGGGTAACGTCGAGCGGAATTGAGGAGTCGCTGAACTTTACTTCGCCGATTGGATATTCGCCCTGGAAGATACATTTGGAGAAGCGGGGAAAGCCCTCGAACCCTCCCCGGCGATACCCCTCTCCCTGCAATCCCTGGTCATAGATTTTCAACAGGGGAAAGGGCCCCTCGACCAACTTGGTTACGGGCTCGGCGCCTCGGATATGAAGGATTGCGAATGCGGCTTTGGACGGCGCGAAACCCTCTGGCAAGGCTGTCGTACCCGGATGATTCCAGATGGAGAAATCTTGCAATCCTCCATAGCCGTTCAGACACACGCATCCGGCACCGATTCCTCCAATGGGCATCGCGATCTGAGTGAGTCGGTCGCCGCTGAAGCTGCGCTGAGAACCCAGCTCGAAAAGCTCTGCCCTCGAATAACCGCCTGCGAGGGGCGGCTGGGAGTGCCCGGTCGCATGGGTCTGGGCTTCAGAACGAGAAACCGTCGCTCCCAGCGCAGCCGAGGATGTCGCCACCAAGAACTCCCGGCGGGTAGGTCGAGCCTGGTGGTTCGGTGGCCCTGCGTCTTCGGGCTTCATCAGAGCTTCCCCCTATTTTCCCTGCGCTGTATCGAGTCGCAAGAAGCGTGCGGCATTGTTGTACAGAATGTCGCGCTTCTGCTGCGGGGTGAGGTAGTCGGCCTGGTCGATGACGCTGATGGAGGTTCGCATCAGTTTCGGCCAGATCATCTGATCCGTGCCGAACATCACACGATCTTCAAATCCGGCTTCGACGATGCGACGAATGTACATATTCACTTCTGTGAGCGGATAGCTCCAGATCAGGCCAGCCACATCCACGTAAACATGAGAGTTTGCCTGCAAAAGCGTGAGCAGGTTGTCGATCATCGGATAGCCGGCATGCATGATCCAAAGCCGCAATTTCGGGTGACGTGCTAGCAGCTCCTCGAGCAGGAGCGGATTGCCCATGGAACCCCGAAACTTGGGCATGGCGATGTTGGCGCGTCCCGAGCCCCCGGTGCCCATGTGAATTCCCACCGGGATGTCCAGCTGCTCAGCGAGCGCGAAGTACTGATCCACCGACATATCGCTTGGCGACATGCCCTGATATTGCAAACCGATTTCACCCATCACTTGAAACCCGTCTTTGGTAAAGCGGGCGCGAAGTTCTTCGACCGGCACAAACCTGCCGTTGCCCATGGCGTTGTCAAACGACGTTCCCATGATGACGCGGCCGGGCGCTGCGGCCTTCCATTTTTTCACCGATTCAGGGTCTCCCATGATGACAGCCGTGACGTTGAGTTCTTCATACTCCGCCAGCACGGCCTTCATGTACTCGTCGGCTGACTTGGCCGGCTCCAGCCGATTGGTGCAGTCCTGGGGAGCCCATCCGAAAGGCGCTTCTTTCGACTTTGGATCGGAAGCGAGAAATTGCGTATTGAAAGGGCACATCGCGCCAACGCCCGGGAACCCGCCAAGCGTGTGGACGTGGATGTCAATCACCGGAGGGCGCTGGTTGTCAGGAGTTGGAGCGACATTTTGGGAGAACACCGGGGAGGGCAGCGAGAGACCAAGGAGGCAGAAAGCGGCAAGCATTCTCATGGAGCGGCGAGAATATCACAGTTGTTCTCTTAGCCAGCCTCACCCCAGCCACTGGGGGTTGTGGACTGTGCCGTCGAAGTCGCGCGAAGTCTTGTAACGCTCGAAGTCTCCCTTGGCCGATGCGCTGGCTGTCCTCTGCAGCAGCTTGGCGACTTCCTCTTTGCTCATGGGGTTGAAGCCACGCGCCGCATCGAGGGCTTGCTCAAGAATCGTCATCGAATCACACCCAGTGATGACAACACTCGTAGGCAAGTTCATCGCATAATGCAGACACTCGAGGGGCGTTGCAGTCTTGCTGTTGAGAATGATGGCATCGCCCATGGGCTTCATGCCAAGCACGCCGATATTGTGTTTGACCAGAATGGGAAGCACTTTTTTCTCAAAACTCTCGAAATGTGCGTCCATTACGTTTAAGGGCATCTGCACGGCGTCGAAGGTGAACTGATGCGCGAAGGCCGTTTCTAACATCTTGGCGTGAATATCCGGGCTCTTATGGCCGGTAAAGCCGATGTACCGGACTTTGCCCTGTTTCTTCGCTGCAAGCACTGCATCCATTCCCCCTTTGGAGAAAATCTGCTCGGGGTCGGTGTCGCGGATGACCTCATGGAACTGCAGCAGGTCGATATGGTCGGTTTGCAGGCGGCGCAATGATTCATCGAGTTGCTGCTCGGCTGCACGCCGAGTGTGGCCGTCGATCTTGGTCATGAGGAAAGCTTTTTTGCGATATCCGTCGCGGAGAGCTTTTCCCATGCGTTCTTCACTGACACCTCCGTTGTAGTCCCAGCAGTTATCCAGAAAATTGACGCCTTGATCGAGCGCCGTGCGGATAATACGAATGCTCTCTTGTTCCGAAGGCCGGCCAAGATGATATCCGCCGATGCCGATGATAGAGACTTTTTCTCCGGTATGTCCGAGAGTCCGGTACGGGATAGTGGTGTTTGCGGCGTGGGATAGGCTGGGTGGCAACGAACCCACCAAGCCCGCGGCAGCAACCGTCTTCACGAAATCTCTGCGATCCATAGAACCTCCCTTTGAAAACGTCCCAGGAAGAACCATTGAGATGCGAATCAAGGTTGTGAGGTCGACGCGCAACGAGTGTACACCCGGCGACGCTTCCGGGGCAGTCGATCCCTGGAATGTCGTCGAATATCGCGATGAGGGAGGGCGATTGGGAAAAACGAAACCAATCAGGACCTGCGCCCTCTAGGCGGCATCACGCTCCGGGAAACAGAGGGAGCTCTGCAATTTGGGTCTTTCCCCGGACGGTGTGACATGGATGTGGAATACAGCTTGATCCTGGGCCAGCTTAGGACCAATCACGCCGGTCAACCTCTCGAGCGCAGTGGTTAAGTCTTTCGCGTGCAGCTGCTGCAATTCGACGGTAATCATAGCGTCGAATAACCCGCGCCCGTCTTTTTGAGACGCCTGCTCCCGATGAGCAAACAGACTGCCGCCAAGAATTCGAGCAAGACTAACGAGCGAACGTCCATTGCAGCCTGCGCACTGGTCACCCTGACTGCTAGTGATCATCTGGCAATCCAGGCAGAAGACCGCATTCCAGAGAGGAAGGCCACCATTGTCTAAGCGGTTTTTTAGGACAAGCATTTACTAACAACCTCCTCGCGGGAAATCGGCAGAGACTTGCGAGACAAGATTATGGCATCAGTTGGGCCTGGACCATCAAAAAACTTTGACGTCCACTAAGTCGACAGAAAGCCCAGCTCAATTCCGACGGGGGAGAGAAAGGCGCGAATTGCGAACCAGCCCCCGATGGGATTTCGGAAAAGTCTCTATTTCTCAGAACTTTGCTCCTTAACCTGTTGTTAACACACGTCTGCTAGCATGGAATTGGATCGAAAATGCCTTCTCGGAGGTGTTTATGAATCCCCTTTCTCCGATCGTTCGCCACCACCTCAGCTGGTCGAAAATCCCACAAACTCCGAATTACGAGCTCAAGAGGAATGCTGAAACTACGGGCATCTTGTCGCGTCCTAGTTACTGGTCCCCGAGATTTCTAGCGGAAACGCGAGAGGGTCGTTGGGTTTTTCGCCGCCAAGGCTTTCTCGGCACCGGAGTTGAGATCACGGATGCTCTGTCGGAGGAGCCGATTGCAACCTTCAAATCCTCTTGTGGCGGCGGCGGTAGGTTGACTTTCCTCGACGGGCCAGGCTTTTGGCTAAAGTATAGAGGCTGGTGGCGCCCTGTGTGGACTGTAACTACCGACGATGGCCAACTCGTGCTCGAAGTGCGCACTCGGGAGAAAACCGTCGAGGTACCCGCGGGTACTGCCGTCTCCTCCATCCGAGTGTCGCTGCTCATAACCTTCACCTGGTCCCGGGTGCTGCAGGCTGATGAAGATGAGAGCGCTGCTTCCATCGCGGCGATGACGGCGGCGTAGGACTTAAGACGCGGCTCCCGGCCAGACACAATCCCTTTCAAAGCTGAGAATGGAGATTCATCGTGCCGCGTAGATCTTTCGTAATGGCGCATTGCGCGACCATTGCTTAAATAGAAGATGAATGTCGGATGAAACTTCTTTCCGCGTTCTTGTTGTATGTCACTGAAAACCTGAGTTCCGGACCAAGTTTGCACATTGCACTAAGGCGTTCCCCGGATTGTTGCCCCGCTTCGGTCTTTGTAATTTCCTGCCCGTACTCACTCAGATCTGCGACCCCAGGTCCCTGAGCGAGCGACAGGAGAATTCATGAAAACTTTTGCGTTGGGGCTACTGCTCTCAAGCAGTATCGTTTGGGCTCAAGTTCCGCAATCGATGCATATCTGGATCCTTACCGAAGAAAATCACAGTTATGAGTCCGTCATTGGCAACCCAGCCATGCCTTACTTCAACTCACTCGCGAACCAGTACGGGCTGGCAACTCAGTATTATTCCGAACAGCACAACTCTATTTCCGCGCTGATGTGGCTGGTTGCCGGGCAACCGACCACCACCAATAACCAGACGACCAGCTGTTATAACGTCGACAATCTGGGACGCCACCTGATCGCGCAGGGTTACTCTTGGCGCTCTTATCAGGAAGATCTTCCTTATCCAGGTTTCCCCGGAATCAGCAATCTGAATTATGTTCGACGTCACAATCCCATAATCGATTTTCAGGATACGTGCGCGGCTGACCAGGCGGTTCACTCAGTGCCGTTTACCCAACTCGCAACCGACATCGCGAATCACAGTACGCCCAATTATGCCTACATCACCCCGAATCTCTTGAATGACGCACATGATGGCCCGCTCGCGGCGGCCGATAGCTGGCTTTCCACAAATGTTCCGGCGATTCTTGCCTTGCCAGAATTCCAGCCTGGAGGAGACGGCGTGCTCTTCATTGTCTGGGACGAGGCGGACCTAGCAAGCAATGGCGTGACTCAGGACAACCGCTGCTCGATGCGAATTTCAAGCGGATGCGGAGGCCGGCTAGCAACGCTCGTGGTCGGTCCGCAGGTGAAGCCCGGATACATGTCGTCGATACGGTATGACCATGCGAACCTGCTGCGCACCGTGTGCGACATGATGAGTTTTTCGTCTTGTCCGGGAGCGGGGGCGGTTGAGAACGCAATGGCAGATTTCTTCAATACCGTGAATATCCAGACACCGTTTGATAAAACCACGGTCTCTTCACCCCTGCACGTCGTGGCCGCGACATCGAATGCTGCACCGGTAACCGCCACACAGATCTACATCGACGGCGTCCTGAAATACCAATTGAGCGCCGGCACCGTCGATGCCTACCTGCCTATCACTTTGGGCAGCCATTATGTGGTCGTGCAGTCCTGGGACACAAAAGGTGGCATTCATAAGCGCGGAGTCAATGTGAACGTGAAGAATCAAGCCGTGGTTGTCAGGAGTCCGGCTCCAAACTCGCTCGTATCGTCTCCCGTGCAGCTGCTGGCAAGCGCTGGCGGACAAAATCCGATTACAAAAATGCAGCTTTATGTGGACGGGAGTCCTCAATACCAAAACAGCGGCAACACCCTGAACATTCCCTTGGCACTTTCGGCCGGAAAACATGCGCTCACGGTGCAGGCCACCGACAGTAGCGGCAACCTTCTGGCGAACAATTTCTCCGTCACCTCCGCCAAAGCAGCGGTTCAACTCACCATGCCTGCACCGAATTCTTCAATCTATTCACCCATGTATCTCTCGGCCGCAAGCATCGACCCTACTCCCGTGCTTGCTACTCAAATTTACGTCGACAATGTGCTCGCTTATGAGGTAACCGGCGTCGGAGTTCAAGCGGCCCTCCCCCTCGCCAGCGGAACGCACTGGGTTGTCGTTCAGGCGTGGAACCAGGCGGGTTCGACTTACAAGAGCGGATTCGCCGTCAATGTTGTTCCTGTCCCAATTACCATCTCATCTCCGCCCGCGAATGCCACCGTAGGATCTCCAGTTCTCGTGAGCGCCTCGGCTCCGGGCAACAGCCCGGTGCAAACCGTGCAGATTTATGTCGACAATGTGCTGCTCTACCAAGCATCCAGTCAGAGCGTCACTACATCTCTACCCCTGTCCCCCGGGCAGCACCATATCGTTGCCAAGGGATGGGATGGCTCTGGCAACAACTGGTCTTCGGGCGAATACATCACCGTGCCTTAGTATGCGAGCCTAAGTGTCCCCGGGGAATGATTTTGGGCGGGTCGTTATGAATGAGACTTGAAAGGCAGAGCCAGCTCTGCCTTAGGTACGAGGGTCGGGGTACCCGAAGCGGTTTCCACTCGGGCCAGGGAGCGGCCGCTACTTTTGCTCCTGCACCTCGCCGCCTCCGACGATCTTCGATGACACTCGGAATTTCTTGTAATCGCGGAAAGTCTGTTCGAGACCAATGTTGAAACCCTTCAGCAGGGCAAGCCTGACACCGATCTTCGCCGTCACGTGGGCTTTCAACCAGACCTCGTCATTCACCCGCGTTTGTTCAAGCATAAAGCGCGAACCTTTGTGAAAGCGGGCGAGAAACAATCCAAATGAAATCGTGTCCAGGCATTCAACATCCATCCTCGAAAGTTGCAGGTCGGCTTTGTCGATCCACACCCGACCGTGAAACTTGGCCAGAAGCTTGGATTCCTTCATGTGCGGTACAAATCCCGGACGCGGCTCGCCGTCAATTACCCAGGCCTCGCGCCCGCCGACCCTTTCGGTTCCCACCAGCTTAAAATCGTACGCATCGGCAACTTCGGTCACGAATTTACGTCCCTGCTCGCGCTCCTTCTCCTCGCGCTCTTCGCGCTTCTTGCGGTCCGGCGTTGACTCATTCTTTCGCTTCTCGATAATTTTGTGGATCTTCTCTTCTTCCTTGTCCGCATCCTTCTTCGAGAGCGGTTTGTCGTCCTTTTCGATCAGGCGCTCGACCTGGTCGCCATAAATCTCCAGCACGTCGTAGGTTTTTGCCTCCGTCGACTTGGGATTTCCCGCGTTGTCGAGCACGGTGTCAACCTCACGCTTGACGTAGGTATAGTCGCGTTGCCGTTTGTCGTTTTCCAGATGCTTGGCCGCGACCGCGCGAAACAACTGCTGCATCTGCGCCTGCGAGAGCGAGCCGTTCGCGTCGGGGGTGAGGTCGAGGGTAGGCCTGGCAGGTACTTCGGCCTTTTGCCCGGCGGGAGGAGTCTGCGGTTCTGTCTGCCGCCCAACCTGAGGGAGAGAGATGGACAGGCCAACCACCAAGGTCTTTACGTACGAACGCGCAAGTCTCATGACCTCTGCTAACCCTACCAGAGCGACTGAGTTGCAGGGAGCTCTGTTGGTAATCGGCGGTAGCGAGAGTTTGAGCTTTCTAGTGCGAGAACCCACACCGACTTCAGGACTCCCCGATAGCCGAGAATCGAGAGCGTTCCCGCGGATTGCATAACGGAAATCCAAAGGCTCCGAGCAATCGTACCTTCAGCGAGGACGCCAAGGTCAGCAGTATCGCCTGAACTTCTGATATGCGTTCCCGAGTATCCATGAGACCCCTTGTTCTTGCGCTCGTCTTTTGCGCTTTCACTGGTTCACCTGCAATCGCAGGGAACGTACGGAGGATTTCTGGTGTTGTCCTGGACGATCAGGGGGGAGTCGTTGGCGGTGCTGTGGTTACTGCCCAGTATGACTCGGGCAAACAAAGCGCCATTACCGATGAGAAAGGTAGATTTAGCTTACAAGCCCCGGCAGAAAACATCGGGTTGTCAGTCAGCGGCAAGTTTATTGCCCCCAACGAGCAACCATTTTCCGCTACCGGTCCCGCAGATGGAATTGTTCTGACCATCACCTATAGGATTCCACCGGCGCATGAAACTCTCGTGATTCGAGCATCGGCTCTTGAGCCAACTATCGACCGTAGAAATGACGCTGTTTACTCCAAGACCCTGTTCAGCCGAGACGATCAACTCCTGGACACGCTGGCTGCGGGAATCAATGCTGGCCAGCATGAGGGTGGCGGAAAGTCGCTAGAAATCCGCCGCTTTGGGTTCAATCTCGACCACGGTGGAGTAAACGGCGGACTGAAAGTCCTGGTTGACGATGTTCAGCAGAATCAGGCCACGCAGGGACATGGACAAGGCTACCTGGGTTCCCTGAAGAGCCTCACTCCTGAACTTGTGGACGATGTCGACATTTTGAGCGGGCCGTTCAGCGCGGAGTATGGGGATTTCTCAGGACTGGGCGTCGTGCATATTCGTCTTAAAGAAAGCCTGCCGGATCAATTTTCGGCGCGAATCCAAGGCGGCTCCTTTGGAGCGTACCGCGGATTTTTCGCATACAGCCCGGTGCTTGAAAACGCCGATGCCTTCCTTGCCTATGAGGGCGCTCACACCGATGGGCCGTTCAAGAATCCCCTGCGCTACAACCGCCACAATGTGACCGGCAACTATACCCGGCACCTGGACCAAAAACAGTCCCTGGGATTCAAGCTGAATGTTGGCATCAACGACTTCTTTTCGTCGGGACAGATTCCAGTTGATCTAGTCGAAACGGGACAACTCAGCCGATTTGGGTTTCTTGACCCATGGGACGGGGGACGAGTTGGTCTCGGTACCCTTGGGGCCTATTACAAACGCGACTTTTCTTCCGGGAACATCTTCAAGCTGGACGTTTTTGTTTCCCGGTCCCTGTTCGACCTGTACTCGAATTTCACCTTCTTCCTGAAGGATCCGGTGCACGGCGACGAGATTCAGCAACATGATTCTCGTCTTCAGCAGGGGTTCAATGCGCAGTTTCTCCATCCCTACAAGCTCTTTGGTCGGAATGCCCTGCTGGCACTGGGCTCCAATTTCAATGACAACGAAATCAACGTCGGCCTGCTGCACACACAAAATCGAGTTCCACTTGAGGTGACAACCAGCGCTCATGCTCACGTCACCAACACGGCAGGATACTTGCAGCAGGGCGTTGACCTCCTCAGGCAGCGGCTCCACTTCGATGCCGGGCTCAGATTCGACTACTTTCGATTCGATGTTCAGAATCACATCGACCCTGATTTTGGCGGACTCGAGGGCGCATCACGCTTGCAGCCAAAGGCAAATCTTTCCTACACACCTTTTGCCCGCGTGCCGGTTGCCTTTTATGCAAGTTACGGCCGCGGCATTTCGAGCCAGGATGCTCGCGGCGTGGTCGAGCGGCCGAATGCTCCACGCGTATCCACAACCGACTTCTATCAGGTCGGAATAGCCCACAACATGCGCCGATTCTCGTTGAGCACGGACATGTTTTTGATCAACCGCTCCAACGAGCAGGTTTACATACCCGATGACGGCACCTTCGAACTCAAAGGACCAAGCCGTTCTTATGGATGGGAGGCGAAAACATCGGTGCAGATCACGCGACACGCGAGTCTAGATGGTGGTCTAACCCAAGTTTCCAATGCTTTCTATCTCGCCACTGCCCCTCGGGTTTACCTGGATAGTGCACCTCATTCTGTGGCCAATGGGGGTCTAACCGTGGCCGGGTGGAAGGGTTTCAACGCTTCCCTGCGGTATCGACATATCGGCGCTTACAGGCTTGATGGCCGCGATCCTGCGATTCGGGCAAGTGGCTTTGATCTCTTGGACCTGAGCACATCGAAAAGAATTCGCCGCGGACTTGACTTGAATTTCGCGGTGGACAATCTCAACAACAAGAAGTATTGGGAGACTCAAAACTACTACGAATCACAACCTGCAGTGGATCTGGCTTCTCGGGCGTCTCGCGTTCACGCCACCCCCGGCTATCCCATTGGATTTACAATCGGGCTGAGCTTCCACCTGGCAGAAAAGTAGCGTTCCTCGTTTTGAAGCGCACCCGGGATGAGACTCAAGGAGAGAGAAATCCCGATTCAAGAGGAGGATGAAGAGCCTTTTGCAAGTTGCTGAAAAGATGGAGGCGCGGGTCGGAATCGAACCGACGCATAAAGGTTTTGCAGACCTCTCCCTTACCACTTGGGTACCGCGCCATTTGCCTGGTGCCTTCGTTATTATACCGACGAAGTTTACACAGAGGGGCGGAGCAAGGGCAAGCACAAGCAAAACCGGTCTTGCTGGCGCCAATCGTCCGCGAACCGGCGCAGGAAATTAGACACAACCGAGCGATCCGCTGCCGACGGACTTCATTTGGGGACCTGCTTCGCTTGGGCATGGACGTCGAAAGGCGGTCGCTAAGCCTTCGATCGGAACCTGACATCCGGAGAGCGACGGCCACCCCAATATGCCACTCATCTGGCAGACTGCCACATGTTGTGCGGCGAGACCGATCGCTAGGTTCTTGCACTCGGCCGGGAACTGCCAAGCCCCTGCCGGTCTTCAAGTGACGCATCCAAGACATCCCTGGGGTCTCGAAATGTGCCTGCGACCGTGGTTTGAAGCCGATCGAGCCAGTAGCGAAGGGCGGGGTGCCGCTCCTCTGGCATGATCAAGAGCAACTCGTTGACGAGAGCCATCATTCGTCGCATGACTTGAACGCTAGTGGCGCCATAAAAACGAATTTCGTCAAGTGCAAGGGTAAGGAAATCGTCCCAAGTCGGAAAAATAACTGAGAGACGAAGTTCCCCACTTCCATCGCGAAAGGTGCCGATCTCGAGCCTACGGCGGCCCAGTCGAATCAGAAGGTCCTCAATCTCATCCAACGTCTGCACCGCGGTAGTAGGGTCATTGACGGCGGGAGACAGGGCTTTAATCGCGATGTCCACAAGGAGCCGAATGGCATACTTGGGGTCTTGCTCGAAGGTGCGTTCGTTGCCAAGTTGAACCGCATTTATCAAGATCTCTTCTGGAACGTGACCATGGCAGCCGTGCACTCGAAGAATCGGTGTCGATTCCATTACAGCATCGCCAACAGCAGAAATCATCTCGATTGCGCCTCCAGCGGCGCTCGCGACCCGAACGAGCGCAGAGATGTCAATTGACTGAACCTTGCGTGGGACACCGTGGTGGCGGAGTATCTGGATGCTTGGAGACTCAGTGGATGCGACCGGGCTCATGGGCGGCGTTTCGATGGGTGGGTAGAGTTTCTCGATGACGCCTCGGCCCTGTTCACTCGTGAACATCAGCATTTGGGTGACCTGTAGCCTATTCACCCTTTGAATCAGCCCGATGAAGATAATGATGCTGACGATGAGCAATGCGATTACGCCCACGGCTCCGATCAAAGGGACTCTCCCGGAACCGGCGCGGTCCACCCAAGCAATCGAAGCGAGTGCGTAAAGGAAAGTACCGGTAAACACGCCCATGGCATGAGGTATGAATGAATCGCGTGCGACCCAGAGCACAAGCCGGGGGGAGTAGGCCGTAGCACTGAACTGCACCATCACGAAGGTCAGCGAGAAAACGATGGCCGTGAGTGCAAGCATGCCGGACGCTACAGACGAATAAATTCCGATGGCAGCGTTCACGCTGACGGTAGAGGTGAGATTGGGCCACAAAGTTTGACCCAGTCGGGGAGCTGCGAAGCTGAACACGATGGCTCCCCCCGCATACGCTAGCGGAATCATCCACGCCGAAAGGCTAGTGCCCCGAAATTTCATGGCCATAGTAATTACCGGCTCAACCAAGTTCGACGATGGACCACTGAATGCGGATATACTCAGCGAACTCTACGAAGGATGACAGGGTCAGAACAGTCGCGACGCAGTTCTATCCCGTACCCTCGGGGCGTTTTAGATTTGGTTGAAGATCACTGCGCAGCCTATCAGGCCCGCCCCGCTTGTTCCCACAATTGATCAAGATTCACTGCACCACCATCGCTTCAACGATTTCCAAGTAATTCCCTCCGATTTTCGTGAGAGGAAATATCTGTTCGCCAAGGACCAGTTCATACTCACCGTCCTCAAAGCCGTCCTTGCCATCGAGGATTCTGATGGGAGGTCGAAAAACTCCTTCCCGCCGGGATTCGGAAGCGTCGCAGTTCTTGAACGTGACGACCATACAAATCCTCTCGCGCCCCTGGCTTCGAATCAAAGCAGGCCGCCTGACCGCTCCAAACGAGGATATGAAGCATGTTGGGACCATTGAAATATCCCAAAGTAGCGCTGAACCCTGGCAGACAGAACTGTCCAATCAACCAGGGAATGGGGAGCTGCCGCCGCGCACAAATCCTTAGCAAATTTTACGGAACGCTAAACCGGGAACGCGGTATGATTCGTTTGCAAGGGGAGGCGCCATGGCGAAAAACGACGTAAAGCCACCCGGTGGTGGGCTCGACGTGGCAAAACAAGCCGCAGCAGAACAAAACGCCGACAAAGTCCATGAACTAGCGAAGGAACTCATCAAGAAGCTAGATGCCCAAAGCGCCCAGGAACTCGATAAGATCACTCCTGCCGACAAGACCGAGCGTAAGACGGCCTGACACCGAAGCACGCCCACGGATCGCCAAATTCCGAGAGAAACCACAAGCTAGGGGCCAATTGGAATGCCTTTTTGGGGAGGAGTGGATGGAGGCGCCACTCCCTGTTCCACGGCCTTCGCCTATATCTAAGAAGGCAGCTTGTTCTCAATGACCGGCGCTGGCCACCAACAGAGCGCGAACTTCATTCCTAGCAACGATCTTGCCTAAACCTGACATTCCTGACAGGTGAAACTATTTCGCAATCTCGTACCCTCAGATGGCACTTTTGGCTCGGGTAAAGGGGTAGGGTGCACAGATAAATCTCGATTACACTCTGGCCGCACGCAAGCGAGCCGGTTCCTACTCGGCCCTTACGATCAGGACGGCTCGCTGCTGAAAACGGCTGCGCCGCAACGCTCCCGACGCCCTAGAGCTCGTCGGTTATTTTTCCGGACGAGTGGAGAGGTGTGTCCCAATCAACTGAGCTCAATCAATTGGATGCCGCGCCTGCATGGCTTGCCCGTCTTTGACCCGCCAGTTCTCTCAGGGCCTGGAGGAATAATGGAGGTGTTTCCCTTACGCTCTCTAAGTTAGCGTCGAGGCCATTCTAGGGGCTCCGCCGTTGCCTCGAGATACTGCGAAAGGATGGCCAGATCGTTTCATCACTAACCCGATGGCCTAGAGGGTTCGTTGCGGTGCTGAGTTACGGGTATTAACCGATGGGACACAAACCCAGAGCCATTTCTTCTCTCGACGCTTCATGAATGTAATTTGGATACTCTCTTGTAAGCCCTGCTGAGCGTGCAAGGTTAGAACCACAGCGTCAGCGTCTTCGCTGTATCTTACTTTTCGCTACGGGTTTTCCCACTGAGAAGCGCGTAATCTTTTATAGCCTCACTGTTCTATTTGCGAGCACCCTCTTCCTCAACTCAGCATCAGACTTTATGTAGTTGGGATCCCAATGTTTGCTTTAGTCCGTGTCCGTTGTTGCTTCGTTTCATTCTTGGTCGCCTTGCTCTTCTCTTTGTTTCTAGCCAGAGCTGAAGCTCAAAATGGAGACTTCAGCATCATCGTGTTGCCGGACACTCAGTACTACTCCGAGTCGTATCCTGCAATTCTCAATTCTCAGGCACAGTGGGTTGTGAACAACGCCGCGGTACTGAATATTCAACTTGTGCTTGGGGTTGGAGACATTGTGAATAATGGCAGCAGTTCGACAGAGTGGATTACAGCCGACGCCGCTTACAAGCAGTTCGATGCCGCACACATTCCATACTTCGCAGCGATCGGAAACCACGATTACAATGGCAACAATCCGAACGGACGAACCTCCTCGACCTCTAACTTCAATCACTATTTCGGCCCGCCGCGATATCAGAATACGGCCAACTGGAGTACTCCCTACTGGCAAGGAAGCTATCCGAATGGAAGCAATGAAAATTTTTACGGGTTTGTGACCATCAACGGCCAACAGTATCTGATACTCGCTCTCGAATTCTATCCGCGCGATGCTGCCCTTTCCTGGGCAGGGCAAGTAATTCAGAAAAACCCCGGCGCACAAACCATCATTATCACCCACGCTTACGAGTATTTCGATAACACACGCATCTCAGCCTGTAACAGCTTTGACGCGCAGTACTACGGACTTGGGGGAGACAACGATGGTGATGCCATGTGGACGAAGCTCGTACGCCAGTACAAAAACATCAGCCTGGTGTTGAGCGGGCACGAGGTCCGAGGTGCCGGTCAAGATGCGACGGGGCGACGAGCAGACATGGGTACAGCCGGGAATCTTGTCACCCAGATTCTCGCAAACTACCAGAATGTGTCGAATGGCGGGAACGGATATCTGCGCATCATGAAGTTCCATCCCTCAACTGACACTATCGATGTGCTGACCTACTCGCCTTACTTGAATAGCTATCTCACTGATTCCGGAAATCAGTTCACGATTTCTTGGCATAAGTGGACGGGAACAGGCGCGGGAAGCATTTCGGGCGTGGTCAAGGACATTTCGACCTGTAGCGCGCTGGTTAATGCGGCAATTGCGTCCAACACTGGGTCAACAGCCACAAATACCTCGGGCAGCTACGTTCTCGGGGGGTTGGCGCCTAACACGTATTCGGTAGTCGCGAGTTCAGGAAGCTATGTATCGGTCGGCCGAAATATCGAAGTTGGGCCGGGCATGACGGCAAGCGGCAAGCTGTTCTTGGGGACCGGGGCGGGACAGTTTCAAGGTTCAGCTACCGACAGTACTGGGGCGTCCATCTCTGGAGCGACGATCCATTTCGTGGGAAGCGCGAGCACGAGTGCTTTTGACGAGACCATCACGACCAATACCTCGGGCCAATACGCTTCGGGAAATATTCCCGCAGGAACATACCAATTGACGGCTTCGGCCAACGGCTTTAACTCATTTACAACTACCGCAAACCTGGGAAGCGGCTCGAAGGTGGCTGAGAACTTCGTTCTAACACCCTCTTCGGGCTCGAATGGTGGAAACACCGGCGGGACATCGGGCGGCGGGACATCGGGTGGGACAACGGGGGGAGGGGGCACAACCGGAGCCACGGGCACGATTACTGGGCAGATCGTCAAGGATGACACCGCCCAGGGCTTATCTGGGGCGACCGTGAGCTATGGCGGCGGCAATACGCTCACGAACAGCAGCGGGGTATACAAATTGATCAACGTTCCTGCGGGAACCCCGGTTACGGTGAGTGCCGCGCAACCGGGCTACGGCAGCGCAAGTTCCACAATCACGCTTGCCGCTGGTGCAACCGCTTCTTTGAATTTTTCTCTGCCGCCAGGTTGCACGATCAACACAACCAATCTCACGGTCACAATCTGCCAACCCACGGCGAACTCGATCGTGCTCAATCCAGTTCACATCATCGCCAAGGCAACCGACAGCACCCCGGTAGGTCACTTGGAGGTCTGGGTCGATGGAACGACCAAGGCATATCAGGTCAATGGCGGCTCGGTCAATGCGTATGTCTCGATGACCCGCGGCAAGACTCACAGAATCACGGTACAAGCCGTGGACACGTCTAACCACATTTTCAAGCAGACGGTTTATGCGACGGTACAGTAAAAACTCGCTCATCAAGCTTCTTGTATGCGCGGCTGCGTGGACAGTTTTTCTATCCACGTCCCAGGCGCAGACGGCATCGTGCCCCATCCAGCCGGTTCTGGTAAAAAACATCGACTCGCAAATCGCGATCGTGTTCACTACCACATCCGGCCAGCCGGTCGTACGTTATCAGTTCGCCCTAACGTTTTTCGATCACGCGGGCAGGGCGCACAGCTTTCCGCTGGGGCTCTCAGAGAACGTGCACATGTCGGCGCACGCGCGGCGCACCTCAATTTGGCAAACCCGTCTGGCGCAGAATTTTCTCTACCCGTATGTGCAGGCTTTCCTGCAGCAAGTCGCGTTCGCCGACGGGACGTCTTGGGTAGACGACGGCTCGCACGCGTGCAGCATCGTTTCCGTGCAGGAGTGAGTGTCTCGGCATCGCCGGGGTAGCTTAACCAAGACAACGCGTCGTGTACTTCAGGCGACTTCCCCTTCCAATTTTTTAGAAGTCTTCTCGATTGGCATAGCCCGGAAAGGGGTGTTCGGGGGCGAACTGACTATTGATTTTGGTTTTAGTGACCGCTTGAGGCTGGAGGATGAGAACGAAGCGGCGAAGACCGGAAGAAAGAGCAATTTCTTGAGATTGGAGCGGGAGACGGGATTTGAACCCGCGACTTCGACCTTGGCAAGGTCGCACTCTACCGCTGAGTTACTCCCGCTCAGCATCCAACACTCTAAACACCTACTCCCTATTCGTTCCAGGGATGGGCAAGAACACCTGCTTGGGGGTTCAAGGTTCCTGCTTCGGTCCCTCGATTATAAACTAGCCCGCAGCTTCTCGCGAGAATGGGAGACTCGCTTGGAGAACTCCTCCCCGGCGGCATGCTGAACTCAGAGGCTCATTCAGCGAGTGAGATACGATAGATCAGCATCGATGAACGCTCGATGAGGACAAACCTCAGGATTCCGCAAGGAGAAAGTCTATGCGGCCTCAACCTCTCATTGCCGTAACCGACGTCGAGGCAAGCAGCCGCTGGTACCAGCGTTTGCTAGGCTGCCGGAGCGATCACGGAGGGCGGGAGTATGAGCGACTGGTGTGGAATGGCCAGCTCGCCTTGCAGCTTCACCGTTTCGAGGTAGAGCATCACCACGGAAGAATCGGCAACCCTGAGGATCGTCCTTATGGAAATGGCGTCCTATTGTGGTTTGAGGTTCAAGACTTCGACGCGGTGATCGAGCGCGCCACCGAAATGGAAGCAAAGATCCTGCTGCCGAAACATAGAAATCCCCCTCCGGGCGAGGACGGCGGACCAAATCATTGGGAATGTTGGATGAACGATCCAGACGGCTACATTGTCGTCATTGCCAGTCCCGACGGCTCCGCCGATGGCAGCTGGCAACCCGCTCGCTGAAGCTCCAGTCACTTGCAGGGTATGTCAATGTCCGGTATGCCACTGAGGATCCTGCTCGGGCTGCACGATCTGGCCGTCGCGCATGTGGATGATGCGATCACCATAGGCCGCAGCTTCCGGGTTGTGCGTGATCATGAGCACCGTCTGACCCAGCTCTTTATTAGAGTGGCGAAGCATACCGAGGACAATCTCCGAGTTCCTTGAGTCCAGGTTGCCGGTGGGCTCGTCTGCTAACACAATGGCGGGGCGATTCACCAGTGCTCTTGCCAAAGCGATACGCTGTTGCTCGCCTCCGGAAAGCTCCGCGGGCCGGTGACTCATGCGCTTGCTGAGACCCAGGAGCCCGACGATTTTTTCAAGATAAGCCGGGTCGTGATCGCCGTTCTTCCCGGCGATATCGACGGCAACCTCGATATTGGAGCGCGCGTCGAGGGTCGGCAACAGATTGAACTTTTGAAACACAAACCCAATCTTCGACTTGCGCATGCGAGTGCGCTCGGCGTCGGAAAGTCGGGCGAAATCAACCCCATCGACGACGACTTTGCCGCCATCGGCACGCGTCAACCCTCCGAGGAGGTAGAACAGGGTCGACTTCCCGCTACCAGAAGGCCCCACGATGCTGACGAATTCGCCTCTTTCTACCGTGAACGAAACTCCGCACAACGCGTTCACGTCGATTTTCCCGATGTGATAGGTCTTGCGCAGATCTACAGCTTCGATGATAGGCGGCATGCGAAGTATTGATCTTACAACACGGAGAAGGGAGGGGATCGGCGCACGTGCCACAAGGGACCCGGGGCACTCGCCCCGGGCTCTCGTCCCGTACCCTAGCCCTGTCAAGGGCTTGTTCGTCGTTGCACTGCCCAAAACCAACCCCAAGAAGCGCCTGCGGCGACTTACGGCAAACCCAATCCCCCGAAGCGTGCCCTAGGGTTATGCGGTCGCGGCTGTAAAGTTGGTTGTAGGGGGCTGAGGAGTACTCGAAGTGCGGAAATGCGAGCGTTTCGGTCCACGCTTGCGAACCAGCAGGAGGCGAATCCGCTCCAGCAGGTCGGCGGGCATGTACATCCCTTTTGCCAGAAAAAGATCGGCCGAACTTTCGTGCTCGTAGATCTTCACCGTGCCTGAAACCAGGATGGCCGGAGTCTCAGGTGAAATGTTTTTTACGCCCTGAATGAGCTTGGAACCGTCTACGCCAGGCATGACGAGGTCGGTCAAGACCAGGTCGACACCACCCAGGGCAAAGCGTTCCAGAGCCTGCTTCGCATCGGTGTACGCGAGCACGCGATACCCGCGTGTTTCGAGCAACACTTTGCGAATGGAGAGAGATTGTTCATTGTCATCAACGCACAAGATCGTTCTTTTCGGTTTCATCAGACATTCCTACCAGCGCGGATTGCCCCGCGAGAAAAATGGAAAAAAATTGGTTGAAAAATCGACTAGAGCGAGATGAATCCTATCGACGGAAGGACCGCGTGTAAAGTAACGCGAATGCCAATGCGAAATTTGCCGGTTGCAAAAACCCAGCGTGTGTGCGTGCGCTGATTTTTCGCGCATGTTCGCGTTCGTGCATTCAGAAGAAGAGTTCTCCGCGCAAAACTTCAACAACATTTCCACCGACCCGTACATTAACCACTCTGTCATTGTTTCGAGAGGCACGAACAAAAATCCGGCTGGGCCGCTTCATCTCGATGCCTTGCTCGATCATGACACGCTCATCGGGCCGCGCAATTCCATGCTGAACCATCCACCCGGCGCAGCAACCCGATGCCGAACCAGTGGCAGGATCCTCTCCATTGTAGAAAAGCATGCGCGCGTGAACTCGCGCAGAAGAGTCAACAGTCTCGCGAGTAACGCAGAAAAAAAATCTTCCATCAGACTTCCTTAAGTATTCCGAGGATTCGCGCTGCTTGAGTTGAAGTCTGCTGATTGCCTCCAGATTGCGGATGGGAAGCATGGTGAAGGGCGTTCCGGTCGAGACGGTTTGAATCGGCAAAGCCGGATCAAGATCCTCGAGGGGGATACCGGTGACGTTCGAAATGGTTTGGCGATCGTGCGTCATGCCGAATTCCGGATCGCGCTGCGTCATCTCGCCAAAGACGGGCTCGCCAGGGCGCTGTTCGAAACTGACTGGGATGGTTCCGACGTTGAGATCGAGTTTGCTCTCACTCGCCCCGGAATTGCCACGCAGGAAGAACGCAGTGCCGAGAGTGGGGTGCCCGGCGAAGGGCAACTCTTCTTGCACGGTGAAAATGCGCACACGAATGCCTCGAACGCGCTCGATGGCAGCGTCACGGGGGAAGATAAACGTCGTCTCCGACAGGTTCATCTCGCGAGCGATGGACTGCATTTCCGGGTCTGAAAGACCAGACGCGTCATGGACAACCGCAAGCGGATTGCCTTCGAGCGGACGGCAGGTGAACACATCAAACTGGGTGAAAGCCAACTTGCGCGCGTGGTCTGCCATGGGGGTTGGATTGAATGCAGGACCAGAAAGGTGCAGGAATTTCGGCCAGGAGAATTCAACGCCTTACCCGCGGCACGGTCGTAGAACGGAACCGCAACAAAATTGAATTTACCCCCGGCCCGGGATGCCCTTGCCGGCGATCTTTTGACGGGAGGCTTGCGTTTGACGGGCACTTTGACGCTTGCGTATCCTATCGGCATGCAGACGTCGTTCCTCGGATGCTGTTGTAGTTTTGCGCCGGCGTCTGGGTAGGTAGGCATAAAAATCCTGACCCGCCCGGCAACCGCCCGGTGGGTTTCGTTTTTTCCGACAGTTTTACTCCAGATCCCAGAATTTCAGTTTTAGGAGGAATTATGAGTACCGCCACGCTTGAGTCAGCTCCAGCAATGCTACGCATCAACGATGTTGCCCCGGATTTCACGGCAGATACCACCCAAGGCTCCATTCGCTTCCACGAATGGCTCGGAGATGGATGGGCAGTTCTGTTCTCTCATCCCAAGGATTTCACGCCCGTGTGCACGACCGAACTCGGCCACATGGCGAGCTTGGAACCGGAGTTCAAGAAGCGCAATACCAAGATCATCGGCTTGAGCGTGGACCCAGTTGCAAGCCACAGCAAATGGTCGGTTGACATCGAGGAGACCCAGGGGCACAAGGTGAACTATCCGATGATCGGAGATCCACAACTGAAGGTCGCGCAGCTCTACAACATGCTCCCAGCAAGCGCAGGCAGCACTTCGGAGGGGCGAACGCCAGCTGAGAATGCAACCGTGCGGACCGTTTTCATCATAGGGCCGGACAAGAAGATTAAGACCATGCTGGTCTATCCCATGAGCACCGGCCGAAACTTCGCGGAAATTTTGCGAATCCTTGATTCCTTGCAGCTTACAGCTCGGGCTGGGGTATCGACCCCGGTGAACTGGCAGCCGGGGGACGATGTGGTTGTTCCTGCCGCCATGGCCGACGAAGAGGTGAAGAAAAAGTTCCCTGACGGAATCAGGACATTGAAGCCCTACCTGCGGATAGGAAAACAACCCAAGTAGGTTGGTTTCGGAGTTGCCCGCCCTCGCCAACCAGCTCGGCCGGGGTGGGCAACCTTCAAGTCACCGCTTTTTTGGCAAGAACTCCCCGATCCTGCGTATCTGCGCGCCGACTGCGCGCAATTTCTCCTCAATATTTTCGTAGCCCCGGTCAATGTGATAGACGCGGTCGATGATGGTTTCGCCATCGGCTACCAGCGCCGCGAGCACCAAAGACGCGGAAGCCCGAAGATCGGATGCCAGAACGGCTGCGCCACTGAGTTGCGATTTGCCGCGCACCACCGCGCGTCGGCCTTCGATCTTGATGTTCGCGCCCATGCGCACCATCTCGAGGGCGTGCATGAAACGGTTCTCGAAGATGTTTTCGGCAATAATCGAGGTTCCCTCGGCCTGGGTGGCAAGCGCCATGTATTGCGCCTGAACGTCGGTGGGAAAGCCAGGGTACTCCTCGGTGATCACATCGGCAGCCTTCAGCACGCTAGAGCCCTCGACCCGGACCGAATCCGAGGTACTGTTGGTCCTAACGCCAACCTCCTGAAGTTTCTGAAGTAGCGCACCGAGATGTTTCGGTTCGCATCCGGAGATGTTCAGATCGCCGTCGGTCAGGGCACCGGCAATGATGAAAGTTGCAGCTTCAATGCGATCCGGGATAATGCGGTGTTTGGCACCGTGGAGCTTGGAAACACCCTGAATTCGGATCTCCGGCGTGCCCGCGCCTTCGATCTTCGCTCCCATCTTGTTCAGCAAGTCGGCGAGATCGGCAACCTCCGGCTCGCGCGCGCAGTTCTGCATCCGGGTTTCACCGTCAGCCAGCGCCGCCGCCATCAGCAGATCCTCCGTTCCCGTCACGGTGATCTTGTCGAAGACGATTTCCGCACCTTTGAGCCGCTCGGCAGAAGCCTCGACATAGCCGTGCTGCTGATCGATCTTTGCCCCCAGGCGTTCCAGTCCTTTGATGTGCAGGTCGATCGGTCGTGCTCCGATCGCGCAGCCTCCGGGGAGCGACACCCGCGCACGCCCACATCGCGCGACCAGCGGTCCGAGGACGAGGGTCGAAGCCCGCATGGTCTTCACCAGCTCGTAGGAGGCTTCCGGCGCCGATAGATTCTTGCAGCAGATGCTCGTCCGATTGCGCGCGCGCCCGTAGCCAAGTTCGACCTCGGCCCCCATGGCGGAAAGCAGCCTGCGCGTCGTCTCGATATCGCGCACCTGCGGAACGTTCTCCAGGATGACTGGCTCTTCGGTGAGCAGGGCGGCCGCCATGGCGGGCAGAGCCGCATTCTTCGCTCCACTGATGCGGACCGTGCCGAGTAGAGGATTTCCGCCGCGAATTACAAACTTGTCCATAGTTGTATGCGGACGAGCACAGTGTGGGCAATTAGCCGCGCTGTGGGCTCGGCGCCTCTAGATTTCTTTCGTCCCCTTCCGAGCTCGATCTCCTTGCTTACCAGCAATATGGCTGAACAGCCGGCCGTTTGGCTTCCTGGCCATTGCAACTCACCGATTTTCGTCTCGCATCTTCTTCGCCAAACCGATGGCGTTTCGCACGTGCCCGTGGGAGCGCGTAAGCGCCCCTAAGGCGATCGAGCGCTTCACCTCCGCTTTCGACATCACGATGGCTAGCGGGACGCTATCGCGAGCGCTCCTCAGCGCGCTCCGAGCATCGCGAGATGCCAAACCGAGCGCCCGCTCGACAATTCCGATCGAACGCTCGGCCAGCTTGGAGTTCTTGCGATGCAGGTTCACCATCAGGTTGCCATAAACGTAGCCGAGACGCACCATGGCGCCGGTCGAGATGATGTTGAGCACCATTTTTTCCGCGGTTCCGGCTTTCATCCGGGTAGAGCCGGCGATCACCTCGGGGCCGGTAGGGACCACGATGGCAAGCTCTGCAGCTTTCGCCATCGGAGAACCGCCATTGCAAGTGATGGCGATGGTTCTCGCGCCTTTCGAACGCGCCGCCTCGACCGCAGCTACGGTGAACGGAGTGCGTCCGCTCGCGGCCAGACCGATGACCACATCTTCCTTGTTGACGCGTTTGCGCCTTATTTCGCGAACGCCCAGAGCGCGAGAGTCTTCGTCGGCCTCCGTGGCTCCGGCCAAGGCCTTGGCTCCTCCCGCGATTACGAACTGAACCATGGTTGGACTGGTGTTGAAAGTGGGTGGGCATTCAGCGGCGTCAAGCGCTGCGATGCGGCCGCTCGTTCCGGCTCCGACATAGAGAAGACGCCCACCGTTTCGGAGTGCTTCGGCGACCCACTCGATCGCGGTGGCAATTTGTGGGAGCGCACGTTGAACCGCGGCTGCAACCTTTGCGTCTTCCGCATTGATGATTCGGGCAATCTCAAGGGCGGACTTCGTATCCAGTTCGCCGGTTGTGGGGTTCGGTTGCTCGGTGCTGAGCGCGCGAAGGTCGAGTTTGGCTTTTCTACGTGCCATCGGTTTACTTTTTCGCCCCCTCGATCGCCTCGACGACTGCATCGTGGAACTGGGGACGAACCTGCTTGATCTCCTGTTTTGAGCAGTCAGGCCAGGTGCGGTTGGTCAGCAAGGTCACGGAAAGCTGGCGGGCCGGATCGATCCACAAAGATGTCCCCGTATATCCAAGGTGGCCGAAGGAAGCAGTCGAGAAATATCGGCCGGATTGCGAAGGCGCCGAAGGCGTATCCCAACCTAGAGCACGCGAGGTTCCGGCCGGTGACCTCTCACGGGTTGTAAACCGCGTGATGGTTTCCGGCCGCAGAATCGGACTGCCCCCCCTAAGCATCGATTGCGCGAAGCCGGCCACATCGGAGGCAGTGGAAAACAAGCCTGCGTGGGCAGCTACTCCGCCCAGCACGCTCGCATTTTCGTCCTGGACTTCGCCTTGAATAATGCGCTTGCGGAATGTCCTGTCTTCCGCCGTCGGAGGAATCTCGTGCTTGCAGTCCGCGGGAGGATTGAAGCCGGTGTGCGCCATCCCCAGCGAACCGAAGACCTCGCGCTGGCAGAAGCTATCGATGGTCTCGCCGGCAATCCTCTCTAGCGCCACGCCAAAAAGAATGAACCCGACATCGCTGTATTCGGCGCGGATTCCCGGAGAATACTTCAACGGAACCTTGAAGGCTCGATCGAGCAAAGATTCTTTGCTCGACGCCTGCAGAAAAAGCTTTTCGTAGGCGGGCAACCCGGAACTGTGGGTCAGGAGCATATGAAGAGTGACTGTATCCCGGCGCGGATCTTCCGACGCAAACTCGGGCAGAACGCCGGCTACGGGCAGGTCCAAGTCAAGCTGGCCGCGCTCGTAGAGCAGCATGGCCATCGTGGTCGTCGCCACGACTTTTGTCACCGAAGCCAGGTCGAAGATCGTGTCGGTGGCTATCGACGGCGAGGCGGATTCATAGGTGAATCGGCCAAAGGACTGCAACGCTACAAGCTTTTCTGAGAGCGTGACCGCGATCGAGGCACCTGGAAACGCCCGAGCAGCGATGGCCTGCTCGAGCACCCGAAACGCCTCCCCGAACACCTTCCCCTGATCCGCAAATGCTTCGATCACATCACCAGCATAAGACCGACCGGCCCGGTACGGATTGGCACAGATGGCACCCCGTTCGTCCGTAACTTGATCGGTCGTGCTATGGCTGTTGTAAATTCGAGACATCCGCACCTTGACTACAACTTCGCTGACTGCCTGCGTCCTGCTGCTCGCCGGGCTGAACGCCCTATGCCAGCAAAGCGATTCTGGGCTCTCCCGGGTCGACTCCGTAATCCAGAACGCTATTGACGATCACCAGATCCCCGGCGCGGTTCTACTGATTGGCCACGACGGCCAAGTTATCTATCGCAAGGCCTATGGCATGCGGTCGCTTGAGCCGAGTCGAACCCCGATGACCGTGTCTACGATCTTCGATGTTGCCTCGCTGACGAAAGTAGTCGCGACCACGACGGCGGCCATGCAACTGATCGAACAAGGCAAACTTCGGCTGAATGATCCGGTGGTGAAATACATCCCGGAGTTTGGCCAGAACGGCAAAGGCGACATCACCGTTCGCGATTTGATGACCCATTATTCAGGCCTGCCGCCATCCCTGGATTTGAAATCTCCCTGGTCGGGCCGCGAGACCGCATACAGCATGGCGTTCGGCATTGTGCCAATTTCACCGCCGGAGAGCAGATTCGTCTACAGCGACGTTGACTACATCGTGCTTGGCGCTATCGTTGAGCGAGTTGCCCAAACGCCGCTCGATTCCTATTGCGCACAGAACATCTTTGTTCCCTTAGGGATGACTAAAACCGCTTTCCGCCCTCCGCCGGCATGGCTGCCAGAAATCGCTCCTACCGAGTACGACGAGCATGGCCAGATGCTGCGCGGAGTGGTTCATGATCCGACGGTGCGGCGAATGGGGGGCATCGCAGGACAAGCTGGATTATTTTCCACCGCAGACGACCTGGCCAGGTTCGCACAAGCGCTGCTCGGCGGAAGCTCCGTACTTTTACCGCCTGCCATCGAGAAGATGACCACGCCTCAGCAGCCGGCAAACGGGTCGACTCTGCGTGGACTGGGATGGGACATTGACTCGCCCTTATCGCACAACCGTGGCGAACTGTTGCCGGTTGGGTCCTTCGGGCACACGGGATTCACCGGCACATCCCTATGGATCGATCCGACTACAAACACCTATCTCATCCTGCTGACGAATGCAGTTCACCCACGCGGGCAGGGTTCGGCGGTTTCGCTGCGGTCGAAAGTGGCGACCGCGGTCCGAGCCGAGCTCAACCTGACACCCTCACAGGTTGAGCTACTGCGGTGGAAGACAATTACCGGCTACAACGAGAGCATGCCCTCGCAACGGCGGATTGCGAACCGCAACGGATCGGTGCTGACCGGAATTGATGTTCTTGAAGCTCAAGGCTTGGCTGTGCTCAAAGGCAAACGCCTCGGTTTGCTGACCAACCAGAGCGGCCTCGATTCTTCCCAACGTCGCACCATAGACGTTCTGGCGCATGCGCAGGGAATGCAACTGACCGCGATCTTCAGCCCCGAACACGGCGTGACGGGAGCGCTTGACACCACGAAAATCGGCAACACCCGGGACGCCGCGACCGGCCTTCCGGTTTACAGCGTATACGGCGCCACCGACGCAGCCCGACGCCCTCCGGCTGAAGCCTTACGAAATCTGGATGCGATCGTCGTTGATATCCAAGATGCTGGAGTTCGCTTCTACACCTATGAAACGACGGTAGGATACTTCCTGGAAGCTGCCGCGAAAGCAGGCATTGAACTCGTCGTCTTGGACCGGCCAAATCCTTTGATGGGCGCCGTGGTTCAGGGCCCAATGTCGGAGCCAGGCCGCGAGAACTTTACCAATTACGGGCCGATCCCCGTACGGCATGGAATGACTCTCGGTGAGTTGGCGCAGATGTTCAACACCGAACACAACATCCATGCGAAACTCACGGTCATTCCCATGCAGGGATGGATGCGCGGCGACTGGTTTGACGAGACTGGCCTGGAGTGGACAAATCCTTCACCGAACCTCCGCAGCCTGAACGAAGCGACGCTCTATCCCGGCGTGGCGCTGGTTGAAGGCACCAACGTCTCGGTCGGACGCGGTACCGAGACGCCCTTCGAGGTGTTGGGCGCGCCCTGGGTCCATGCGCGCGAACTGGCTTCTTACTTGAACGGACGCCAGATTCCCGGTGTACGCTTCGTTCCTGTAACCTTCACACCAACGGCGAGCAACTACTCAGCTCAGGAGTGCCATGGAGTCAATATCTTTGTGACCGGCCGGGAGTTTCTCGATAGCCCGCAGCTCGGATTCGAACTAGCCTCCGCCCTGCACACGCTCTACCCCGAACAGTTCCACATGGAGAAGATGGCGGATATCTTGGCCAATCAGCGCGTCTTGAACGCACTCAGCAATGGTGAAGATCCACGCCGGATCGGGTTGGACTGGCAAGAGGACTTGCAGAAATTCCAGCAACTCCGCGATCGTTATCTGATCTACAAGTGATGGGCCCAAACTTAGCCTTCGGCTGCCGCTTCATTCCCGCTACAATGGGGCAATCCAGCCAGGAGCAGTTCTCGCATGAAGCTTGGTAATCTCAAGTCGCCCGTCGCAGAAGCATTTTTTCGTTGTGCCGGCCCCAATTGTGGAGTGCTGAAGAAGACCTCGGACCGGTGGTGGCTGATGTGGACCTCGGCGGTGAACTTCAGCCAACCGGTATTGTATTTGTGCGCCTGGGATGAGGAGATTGCGAATCGCGAAGGGACGCTGCACGTCTGCGGCGAGCTCTGCGCCCAGCGGCTGCAGTCGCAGTTCATGGGGAACATTCGGGAAAACCAGCTCAGGCGCTTGGCAGAACACCGGTAGCAATCGGTTGCCCCGGCTGAGTACCTCGCTATTTCAACCGTTCATCCACCGCGGGTAGTTTCGGGAACGCCCCATGCGGCTCGGTTTGATACCAATAGGCGACTGAATAGAAGTTGTCGCCGCGATCATCCGAGGTCCCATGCTCAATGGTCGCGCGCAGAGATTTCTGAAACGGGATCGGCGAGTCCAAATGAAAGCGGTAGAGCGACCACTTAGAGCCTTTCTTTTCCGGGCCGACTACAGGCGCGCCGAATAACTGATATGAAAACGGCTTGCCGCCAAAATCCCAGGCGCCCAGGAAGTAATCTTCTGTTCCCGTCCCATTGATCGAGGGCAGCTTTTCGCCATCCACAAAGAACATGTCGTCGCCCTCCCCCCACCAGCGGTCGTCGTTCTCAAAGACCGACATGGTCACTCCGACGAAATGACCTCTGCCTGAAGTCTCCAACCAGACGTAGTTGTTCTTGCCGTCGAGATTGGTTTTTGCTTCCGGAATAGCGGTGGCCGGCGTGGCCTGACGATACTGGGCATGAAAGTAAAGCATATCGGCAGGAAGCGGAGAAGAAAATTGGCGCCAATCGATGTTCCAATAGAGGGCATCGATAGGTTCGCCGCCTTCATTTACGACCGTGATCCGCGCGTGCTTACGGAAAGGCATCGGGAAAAAGCTGTTCAAGGCTTTGTCGGCCCCAACGGCCAGCGGCGCCGATTGGTAAAGAAAGTAGTCCCCATGGCCCAATCCAAAGAAGTCACCGATCGGGGTTTCGATGCTGGGCGTGGTTTCTCCGTCCCAGTACGCCCGCAGGACGATTCTCTTCAGGTGCTTTTCTTCTTTGTCGGCGATGGTGAACCAGATATGGGAGATCTGGCCGGGGCCGGCTTCCTCGAAAACGGTGATCGTGTCCCCGGGCGCGACCCGGCGGGCATCGGCGTTTCCACCGGTACGGTCGTAGCTCGAGGAACGCCGGAGCCGGTAATCCTTGGGCTTAGGAAGGTCGGAAAGCGCGGTACCCCAGTTCTGTGCGCTTGCCGACAGGACAGCCAAAAGCAAAATTATGATCAAACGCATGAGACCTCCTTGCATCGAGGTCGCATAATATCACGCAGAAGTTACCTTGCCCGGTTTGGGTGCATCGTACTTCGAAAGTGGTTTTTGGGAGGAAGTATGCGCATCGTGCTTGCATTCTTGTCGCTGTTGCTTGCGGTTGCCGCCGCCCAGGAAGTTACAAAAACCGATCAGCCCAAGCTGGTTCAGGGTGCAACCGGGGGCGCAGATGAGATCACCATCCCGGCAGGTACGAAGATTCCCGTGGCCTTGAAAAATGCAATTTCGACCAAAAGCAATCAGCAGGGCGATCCGGTGTATGCGCAGACGACGTTTCCGGTCGTGCTGAACGACCGCATCGTGATTCCTGCGGGCACCTACATGCAGGGGCGAATCATGCAGGTCAAGCCTGCGGGTAGAGTCAAAGGCCGTGCCGAAGTGATGATGCATTTCACCACCCTCATCTATCCGAGTGGGTACACGGTAATGCTCCCGGGTTCGCTCGAGAATGCGCCTGCGGTTGACAAGGCGAAGGTGAAAGACAAGGAGGGCACCATTCGCGCCGATAGTGATAAGGGCACAAAAGCTGCCGAGGTGGCAATTCCTGCGGCCGAAGGAGGGGCTCTGGCTGGCGGACTGGCTCGAGGCACGCGCAGCGGCACGGCCATTGGCGCGGGGCTGGGTGCCGCGGTCGGAGTTGGCATTGCGATGCTGAGCCACGGAAACGACGTTAAGCTGGCACCCGGTACGACACTCGAGGTCGTGTTGCAGCGAGACGTGGCGGTCAGTTCGGGCCGGATAAGAGCAGCGGCGCAATAGGGGTCTTCGCGGTTCAACCCGCAAAGCCGATGGCTCGTATCAATACATTTGCCTAGAATGTGAATGTGATGAAGGAAAACAAAATTCGTGTAGGGCCGGCCGGCTGGTCGTACAAGGACTGGGAAGGCATCTTCTATCCGCCGGGAATGTCGCGGCAGAAGAAGCACCCGCTCGAACTGATTGCGCGCTGCTTCGATTTGGTCGAAATCAATACTTCTTTCTACGGCCACATCAAGCCGGAAATCGCAAAACTCTGGGCCAAGATTGCGACCGAAGCCAATCCTGACTTCCTTTTTACGGCCAAGCTGCATCGGTCCTTCACCCACTCTCCCTTGGCCGCCATGGAGCCAACTTCTGCCGTTTCGATCAAGCCGAATGAAGATGACGAGCGGCTGGCGCGAGAAGGACTAGAAGCACTGGCGGCGACGGGAAAGTTCGGCGCTCTGCTCGTCCAATTTCCGGTTTCGTTCAAGAACACGTCCCTCAATCGCGAGTATCTGGAAATGCTTCTTCGCCAATTCATTGAGTACCCTCGAGTGGTGGAAGTGCGGCACTCGACCTGGAACAATGCCGAGACAATCGCATACTTCGAAGAGCGGAATGTAAGCTTCTGCAACATCGATCAGCCGCAACTGGGGCGTTCTCTCGAACCGACCGCCCACGTCACTTCCGGCATCGGCTACGTGCGGCTTCACGGCCGCAACTACAACCAGTGGTTTGAGGCGGAGAAATCCGCAGACCGCTACAACTATCTCTATCCATCGAACGAACTTGAGGAATGGAAAGGCCGAATCCAGTCAATCGCGGCAAAGAGCAAGACCACCTTTGTGGTGACGAACAACCACTTTGAGGCCAAGGCTGGGGTAAACGCGCTTGAACTGAAGCATATGCTGCATGGCAAGCGAGTGCTCGCGCCCGAGCCCCTGTTCGTGCATTATCCAGACCTGAAGCAGATTGCCGATCCGTTGTCCGAGGGGCAGGGTCCGGCAAGCCTACCGCTCTTGAAGGATGAAAAGCTCGCCTAGTCTGGCCACAATCGACCACATTCCGCGATAAAGGATGGCAATCGGCTTTACCGGTCGCCCTTTTCGGTGCTAATGTGGCCTTCTCTTATCGATTCGGTTCGGAGTGGGTGGGTAGGGACCGGGTCAGCTCGCATGCCTCAGGTCTCCCCCAAGGAGGATTGCATGCCCAAGTTCAACGATTCCGTCGATTCAATCTTGAAGCAGAAGCCTCGGGTTGTCTGGTCGATTTCTCCCGACCGCTCCGTCTTCGAAGCAATCCATGAGATGTCAGACAAAGGTGTTGGAGCCCTGCTGGTGATGTCTCAAGGGTCTCTTGTCGGCATCGTTTCAGAGCGCGACTACGCCCGCAAGGTCATCCTGCTAGGACGTTCATCGAAGAATACCGAAGTCAAGGAGATCATGACCACCGAGGTGGTGTGCGTCACGCCCTCGCAAAGGCTGGATGAATGCATGGCCCTGATCACGAAACACCACATCCGCCATTTGCCCGTGCTGAAGGACGGACAGGTTGTGGGCGTTGTTTCCATTGGCGATGTGGTGAAGTGGATTATTTCGGCGCAGGAAGAGACCATCCGACATCTGGAGCAGTACATATCGGGGATTCCAACCGACTTGATGAACTGAGTGGGGAACCCTTCCCCGAAGAGCGAACAGCACCGCTCGCAACCACCGGCCGGGCCTTGCCGGGCTCAGATCTTTCCCTGCATGTCCGGAGAGAGTTGACTTTCTACTGTCGAATTCGCGGATTCGCGACCGAATACAACAGGTCGGTAACCAAGTTCACCAGCACATAGGTCAAACCGATCGCCAGGATGCAGCCTTGGACCAGGTAGTAGTCGCGATTGCCGATCGCCTGAATGGTGAGCCGTCCGATGCCGGGCCAGGAGAAGATGGTCTCGGTGACGATCGCTCCGGCAAGGAGAGCCCCGAACTGCAGGCCTACAACGGTAAGCACGGGAAGCATAGCGTTGCGCAGCGCGTGGCGATAAACCACGGCGGACTCAGAAACGCCCTTTGCGCGAGCGGTGCGGATGTAGTCTTGGCCGAGCTCTTCCAGCATTGAGGTACGCACCATGCGGGTAAGTATCGCGGCGAGCGCTCCCCCCATTGTGATTGCCGGAAGAACCAGGTGTGCGACTGTACCGGTGCCCGAGACGGGAAGCCATCCCAGCTTGATGGCAAAGAACAAAATCAGAATTGGCCCGAGGGCAAAATTGGGAAACGAGAGGCCGAATAGGCTGACGACGCTGAGGAGCTTGTCGTCCCAGCGGCCGCGGCGCTGGGCAGAGCGAACGCCGGCGGGGATAGAGATCAGAATTGCCACCAGTAGCGAGGCCAGGGTTAACTGCAAGGTAAACGGATACCGCTCAATGATCAACCGGCTCACGCTCTGGCTGTAGCGCAGAGACGGTCCGAGATCGCCGTGCAAAACCCCTTTCCAATAGTGCAGATACTGTTGAAGAAGGGGAGCATCGAGGCCGTATGCATGGCGAGTGGCGGCAACGTCACTGGGGGGAGCTCCTTCACCGAGCATCTGCAGAATGGGATCTCCCGGGACCAGGTGAATCAGCAGGAAGACGACCGAGACCACCAGCCAAAGGACCGGTAACGTGTACAACAAACGCGTGATGAGAGAGCGGAACACAGGGGTGAAGTGAGATTAAATCATAGTCACCCAGGCAAGGATAGAACCTCGCATGGCCCCGGCGAGAACCAGAAACAAGGCGGACGTGGGTTCCCCTGAGAAGGTCGACGAGTAAGGATCCGATCGCTATCCCTTCAGGCTAGGCCAAGACCTCGAGGACTTGCACGGTAATGTTGTCGGGGCCGCCGCGGTCGTTTGCGAGTTGGACCAGGGCCTTGCAAGCGTCCTTTGGGCTCGCGCTGGACACAATCTGCGCAATCTCTGAGGAAGTTATTTGTCCCCATAACCCGTCGGTACAGAGAACCAGAACGTCCCTGGTTTCGAGTCTCACCGGGGAGGGCGGTACGTCTGGCTCGAGATCGTCCGCAACGCCGATCGCGGCCGTAAGCACGTGCTTTTGGGGGTGGGTTTCTGCCTCTTCAGGGCGAATCGTACCGCTTTCGATGAGGCGCGCCACAAGAGAATGATCGCGGGTGAGCTGTTGGCATTCCCCATTCCGCACCAGGAACAATCGGCTATCGCCAATGTGGGCGAAATACAACTCCTTCCCCACGATCGCGCAAGCGGTCAACGTGGTGCCCATCCCGCGCAGAAGAGGTTTGGCCTGGGCCTCCTGCTGAACTCTTCGGTTCGCCTCCAGGAAGGCCGCGGATAACCGGAGCTGAGGGGTTTCCGGTCCAGGCAATGCGTAGGTTTCACAGACGGCATCCACTGCAATCTGGCTGGCAAACTGGCCGCCCTCGGCGCCACCCATCCCGTCAGCCACAAGGGCAAGCCGACCTAGGCGCTCGAATTCGGAGTCTTGCTCGGACTCCCAGTAGGCGTAGTTGTCCTCGTTATTTTGGCGAAGGCACCCGACATCGGTAAGAGCGGCGGCCTCAATGCCTGGACGGACCTTCATTCTCCCCTTAGCCCCGAAAGAGAGGAATTATACGCGAGCTGGCATGGTAGCTGACACTTTCGACTGCCTGACATTTGTCATTTCGCGGCAGTGATGAAGTCCACTATGTCCCGGGGAACGAACTGAGGGATGCTGTTAGCCGGATCGGAGAGAAACCCTATGGGAGCTGCTGAAACCTCAAAACCTCACGCCTCGGTTCAAGGAAGGCCAGAATCTGTAGCCAGCTTCTCGTCGGTGAGCAAGAACTACGGAAAGGTGCGGGCGCTCGCTGATTTCAGCTTCGAAGTGAGAGGCGGCGAACTCGTCGCATTGCTGGGACCGAACGGGGCGGGAAAAACGACTGCCATCCGGCTGCTACTCGGGCTGGCAAAGCCCAACTCAGGGAAACTCAGCGTCTTTGGCGGGGATCCGGCCAGTGTGGAAACCCACGTAAGAGTGGGAGCGATGATGCAGGTAGGCCGCGTACCCGAGACGCTGAAAGTGCGTGAACATGTGGACCTGTTCTCCTCGTATTATCCGAATCCCTTGCCAATGTCTGAGACTTTGGCGATTGCGGGCTTGCAAGAACTGAAGGATCGCAGGTTTGGTGCCTTGTCGGACGGGCAGAAACAGCGCGTCCTGTTTGCCTTGTCGATCTGCGGCAATCCCGATTTGCTGTTCTTGGACGAACCAACCGTAGGACTCGATGTTGAAGCAAGACATTTGCTCTGGGATGAGATTCGCAACCTGCTGCGCCGGGGAAAGACCGTGGTACTCACGACGCACTACCTGGAAGAAGCCGACGCCTTGGCGGACCGAATTGCGGTGATCAATAAAGGCCGCATCATTGCGCAGGGATCGCCTGCCGAGATCAAGTCTCGAACCGCGGGCAAGAAGATCCGCTGTGTTACCGAGCTGCCGCTCGATGTGATCCGCCAAATGAAAGGCGTGGCAGAGGTCGCGCCGGATCGTGGGGCGGTTGTGATCCAGACGGCAAAAGCGGAAGGAGTGTTGCGGCAATTGCTGCAACTGGATTTGGAGGTTTCTGAGCTCGAAGTCAGCAGCGCGGGACTCGATGAAGCTTTTCTGGCGCTGACCCGCGAGGACGGGGCACGCGCCTAACCGGGAGAGCACAGAGGGGCTTCGCAGAGGAGAGCCGCCGAAGAACCGGACGGCGCAAACCAGACGAGGAGAGATTCATGGCAACCACAGCAACGGCACTTGAAAGGCTTCCGCTACGGCGGCCCAACCTGGTCACAATCTGCTTGAAGGAGACGAAATATGAGTTTCTGAAGTGTTTGCGCTTTCCCATGTATTCGGTCTCGACTCTGGCGCTACCCCTCATGTTCTATGTCTTGTTTGGGCTGGTGATGGGCCACCAGTCGATCGGAAATATCAGCACCGCGGTTTATCTGATCCCGGCTTACGGGACGTTCGCGGTCATGGGCGCTTCGCTGTTCGGGACTGCGGCTGGACTGGCTTCCGAACGCGGGTTGGGCTGGCTGCAGGTAAAACGTGCGAGCCCCATGCCGCTGGTCGCATACTTTCTAGCCAAGGTCGTGATGAGCCTGATTTTCAGCACGATTGATGTGGGAGCGCTCATGCTGCTCGGCATCACCTTTGGCGGCGTGCACCTTGCCCCGCTCACCGCGGCCAAACTGCTCGGGACCCTGGTCGCGGGCTCCATTCCCTTCTGTGCGATGGGGCTTGGAATCGGATACCTGGCAACGCCGAACTCGGCACCGGCGGTGATCAATCTCTTCTACCTGCCAATGTCGTTCTGCGCCGGCCTCTGGATGCCTTACCAGTTTCTGCCTCACTTTGTGCAGAGGATCGCCCTGGTGCTGCCGCCCTATCACTTGTCGCAACTCGCGTTCAACGTGGTGGGCGCCGGACAGGGCGGGCCGATGGCGATTCATTGGCAGACGCTCGGAGGATTCACCCTGATTTGCCTGGGCGTCGCCTGGGTGGGCCATCAGCGGGACCAAAAAGCAAATGGATAGGGTTATGCGTTTCGAGTGGACAACATGGTTTCTGCTGGCCGCTACCCTGGGTTGGCTGCTGCTATGGGGGCGATTGGACCTGCTCGTGGTGGTGGTTCCCGTCGCCGCGGTTCTCAGCTATCTCAGCGCGCGAAACAAGCGACAGAATAGAATGTAGATAGCAATGGCTGGATTGCTGCCCAAAAATCGCGACCACGGCTGGGCGCCATACGTATGGCTGGTGTTCCTATCGTTTTTCTTGGTTCAACCCGTGCTCAGCCACGCCGGGATCCGAGAATGGCTTATCACCGGGGGAGCTTCGCTTGTCTTCGCCGTCCTCTACTTCGCCGTCTTCTGGACGAAGCCGCCCCTTACCTACCTATTACTGATTGCGATGGCGGGGATGGGGATCGGGCTGGCCAACTTCAACCCGAGCTCGTCGGTTTTCATCATTTTTTCTGCGTCCTTTATCCCCTGGGTTGCGGGAACCACTCGCCGGGCGGTGATGGCCTTGGCGATGTTGATCCTGGTATTGGCCATCGATGCCGTGTTTTTTCATGCACCCATGAGTTTTTGGTCAGTATCGATCGTAGTCGCGCTGGGGGTTGCCGGATCGAACATCCACTTTGCCGAAAAGAACCGCGCCGACACCAAACTGCGCATGGCCCAGGACGAAATTGAGCATCTGGCGAAAGTTGCCGAACGCGAGCGCATTGCCCGCGATCTGCACGACGTGCTGGGACACACGCTGTCGCTCATCATCGTTAAGTCGACGCTAGCGAGCAAATTACTGGAGCGGTCGGGGACGCAAGGTCCGGTAGCGTTTGATCCTGAGCGCGCCAAGGCTGAGATCAACGACATCGAAAGAGTTTCGCGCGAAGCCATGGCGGAGATTCGCAGCACGCTGCGGGGATACACCACCTACAAAATCAACGAGGAAGTTCAGCGGGCGGAATCAACCCTGAACACCGCCGGCATTTGGGCGGAATCCAATGTGGTTGAGGTTTCGATGAGTCCCGCCCAGGAAAGCGTAGTTGCCCTGATCCTGCGCGAGGCAGTAACCAACGTCGTGCGGCATTCCCGCGCGCGAAGCTGCAAAGTCAAGCTCGCCGCCGAGAACGGCACGTGCGTGTTGAGCGTCGAAGATGATGGGCATGGTGGCACTCACGCCGAGGGCAATGGGCTTCGTGGGATGCGCGAGAGAATTGAAGCCCTGGGTGGAACTCTGGTGCGAAATACCGCGGCGGGCACGAAGTTGAAGTTCGAGTTTCCGCTCAATCCGGCGGAGAATGGGAAGCATTGACCGCAGCCACTAAGACTGGGCGAAAGACGATCCGCGTAGCCATCGCGGAAGACCAGGGCATGGTACTGGGCGCGCTCGCCACCTTGCTTGAGATTGAAGGCGATATCAGCGTGGTTGCTCGCTCTCGTAACGGCGCGGATGCACTCGAGGCCGTTCTCACCCAGAAGCCGGACATTTTTCTGACTGATATCGAGATGCCAGAGATGAGTGGCCTCGATGTCGCTGCCGAAATCAAACGCCGCAAATCCAGTACGCGCGTGATCATTCTCACCACCTTTGCGCGGGCTGGATATTTACGGCGCGCGCTCGAGGCGGGGGCAGCCGGCTACCTGCTGAAAGACATGGCAGCGGAAAAATTGGCGGACGCCGTACGCCGGGTGCAGAGCGGGTTGCGCGTCATCGATCCGGAACTTGCTGCGGAGGCCTGGGTCGAGCCGGATCCGCTGACCGAACGCGAAAGGCAAGTCCTCCGCCTGGCGGGAGAAGGAATGGCAAGCCTCGATATCGCGGAGAAGCTAAGCCTATCGGAAGGAACGGTGCGAAATTATCTTTCGGAGGCGATCAGCAAGCTGGGCGCAGCCAACCGCGTAGAAGCAGCAAGGATTGCAAGAACCAAGGGCTGGCTGTAGCAGCAACCGGGATGCCGGCGGCCGGTTCGAAGCCGGGTTTCAATCCATTGGCCCCCTGTCCAAGGCAGCCGGAGTTTCACCGGCAAGCTGCAGCATCCTCTGCTGCCGCCGGGCAAGATGCTTTTCCCGAAAATGCTTGTGGGCACGCTCGCCCCAACCGCGCACAAAGTAGTAATTCAGCGCGCCCCCTATCATGGAACTCACGACCGGGATCAAGCGGCCAGCCCACTTTTCCACGAATTCAGCGCTCGCCTTGGCCGCGACTCTCTGAATGATTTTCGGGACCAGGCGGTTGACAACGTTCTTTTCGACGAATTCCCGTCCCAGGTCGACGCCGGCTGCGCTCGCTGCCGCCATCCATAATTCGGCGATTTCGTCATCGGTGTTGTATTCGAATCCGTAAAGCAGGCTGAGTTTCTGAATAGTGCGCGCGGTAATCCCGGCGAGGATGCTGAAGTCCGGGAGAACGGTGATGATCCCGCCCAGACCAAATCCGGCGCCTTCGATGGCGGCAATTTTCATTCCCGAGTGGATGATGGTCTCGGCAATATCGTCAAGAACAGGCGGATCAACGACATAAGTTCCCTGAAAGCTCGTGATGGGCAGACCGTGCCCCGCGCGAAGCTCCATCAAGAAGCGGTCAGGGTCAACGCGCACGGTTTTGTAAGCCCGCCTCATTGCGTCCGAAATGGATTTCTCCATCCGTCGCGCCAGCCAGGATTTTTCAGACATAAGCAGACATCCAGTTCTAGTTTAGCTCCGAGGAGCCTATGCTACGATCAGAGGTTCCGCACATGTCCTCAGGAAAACTGCACATCGTGCCGCTCGGCGGCCTCGGCGAATTCGGCATGAACTGCATGGCTATTCGCTTTGGCGAGGACATCCTAGTTGTTGATGCGGGAATGATGTTCCCGGAAGCAGAACTGCTGGGTGTGGATATTGTCGTTCCGGACATCTCCTACCTTATCGAGAACCGGCAGCGGGTGCGTGCCATCGTATTAACGCATGGCCATGAGGACCACATTGGTGCATTGCCGTGGATCCTTTCCGAGTTGAACGTCCCGGTTTGGGGTACCGAGTTCACTCTGGCCTATGTGGAAGACAAACTCGATGAACATGGGTTGCTCGAAAACACCGACCTGCGCGAGATTCGCCCCGGTGATCGCTTCAAGGTGGGGCCGTTTACGATCCACCCCATTCAGGTAACGCACAGCCTGGTGGATTGTGTGTCGCTTGCCATCCATACCCCGCTCGGCGTGGTCATTCACACCGGTGATTTCAAAGTGGATCCTACGCCCACCGACAACCGCCTTTTCGATCTGCATGCCTTTGCGGAGTATGGCAAAGAAGGCGTGCTGGCGTTATTGCAGGATTCGACAAACGTCGAGCGCCGAGGCTATACGCCCAGCGAACGGGCCGTCCGACGCAAGTTCGACGAAGTCTTCGTGCGAACCGAGCGGCGGCTGTTCATCTCATGTTTCTCATCGTCGATCCACAGGATTAAGCTGGCGGTGGAGCTGGCTTGGGAGCATGGGCGAAAGATTGCTTTCGTCGGGCGATCCATGAACAGCTCATCGGAGATCGCGGAGGATCTGGGATATATAGAGATTCCCGACGGACTGCTGATTCACCCCGGCGAGATTAAAAACTTCGCTCCCGAGAAGGTCTGCGTGATGATCAGCGGCACTCAAGGGGAACCGATGTCGGCGCTTTCGCGCGCAGCCGTGGACAACCATAAGCACGCCAAGATTGAAAAAGGTGACACGGTCGTGTTGTCGTCAAGGATCATTCCCGGCAATGAAAAGGCGATCTACCGAATGGTCGATCACCTGTTCCGCCGCGAGGCGCACGTCATTTACGACGATGGATCTTCTCCGCCGGTTCACGTGAGCGGTCATGCCAGTCAGGAAGAGCTCAAGCTCATCATCAACCTAGTCAAGCCCAAATACTTCATTCCGATTCACGGCGAGTACCGGCAACTGAAACTGCATGCCGAATTGGCTCAGTCGATGCGCGGTTCGGTGGGCAATGTGATGCTGATTGAAAGCGGCGATATTCTTGAATTCGACGAGTTGGGAGCAAGGAAAGCCGGCAAAGTGAACGTGGGCCGGATTTGCATCGATTCTGGATCGCGCACCGATGTGGTCGAGGACCTGGTCATCAAAGATCGCCGCCACCTCAGCGAAGATGGTTTCGTATTGCCCATCATTGCCATCAACAAGCTCACTGGGAAAGTGGAGGTTACACCGGAAATTGTGACCCGCGGGTTCTCGGGCGGCGAGAACGGATTCTGGGAAGAAGCGCGCGCAGTCGTGCAGCAGACGCTTGGGCAATCGAGCGAGGAAGAGCGCGCAGACTACGGGGTGATCAAGGAGAAGATTCGTGCCGATTTGAAACGGTTCATCTCCAAACAGACTCAGAAGCGCCCCCTCATCATGCCGGTGATCTTGGAGATCTGAGAACCTCTCCCTGGAGCGGCGCAAGGCAAAGAGGAATTTGAATAGTTTCCGAATCCCGACCGATGATTACTCTCGCTGACATTCAACGGGCGCAGAGCCGGGTTTCCGGCGTGGCTGCCCGCACGCCTCTGATTCCGCTTGAGCACCTCGGGCACACCCTCTACCTGAAGGCTGAAAATCTGCAGCCCATCGGCGCCTTCAAGATTCGCGGGGCCTACAACAAGATCGCGTCGCTCACTGAGGAAGAGCGGGCACGGGGTGTCATTACGTACTCGAGCGGCAACCATGCCCAGGGGGTGGGGTACGCGGCGCGGGCGCTCCATACCAAAGCCGTGATTGTGATGCCTGGCAATGCACCGGAGGTAAAACGGTCCGCCACCGAAGCGCTTGGAGCCCAGGTCATCTACGTCGGGCCGAGCGGGGTCGAGAGAATGATCAAAGCAGAAGAACTCGCAGCCAAGCACGGCTACACCATGATCCCGCCCTATGACGACGAGCAAATCATCGCCGGGCAAGGCACGCTAGGTCTGGAAATCCTCGAAGATTTTCCGGATGTGGACCTGGTACTGGTCCCGGTGGGCGGAGGCGGCGTCATCAGTGGGGTTGCCACGGCGGTGAAATCGGTCAAACCATCCGCCAAAGTGATTGGCGTCGAACCGGAGGTAGCGGCCGATGCGCAAGCCAGCCTGCGGGCCGGAGAAATCGTCAAGTTGCCCGCCGAACAGGTCGCTCGGACCGCCGCGGATGGGTTGCGCGCCATGTATGTCGGCACGATCACGTTCGAGCACATTCGCCGCCATGTGGATGACATTGTGACGGTGTCAGAAAAGGAGATTTCTGAAGCGGTCCGGATTCTCGCCCAGAATCCCAAAACCGTTGCTGAGCCGAGCGGTGCAGTCGCCCCAGCGGCTTGGCTCTTCCACCAGGACTCGTTGCCGCCGTCAAAGGCGACGGTGGCGGTCGTCAGCGGAGGGAACATCGATCCGGAATTGCTGAAAGGCGGATCAAGCGAGGCGGTCTGTTCACGCTGAATCCCTGAACCTGGCCGAGGATGCCACTCCGAGCTCTGGTTCGATTGTTGCTCTTCAAGCATCCAACCATTTTCGGGGGTGTTACGGGAGCGAAATTGGCCCGGAAGCACGGCCCCGGGGTACCATATCGGCTGAGACTCTGCATGAAACATCTCGTGGCGCTTTGCTTCGTCTTCCTCCTCTGTCCGATTCTGTCCGCCCTTGACGCGGTCCACGCTGCCACCATTCGCGTAGCTCCGATTTACCTTTCGCCCGACGCAAGTTCCCAAAAACTGGTGGATGTCGATCGTGGACGAGAGGTGATTATTCTTGGGACCAGCGGCAAGTGGGCGCACGTCGAAGCCAACGTGACCGAGGAACGGATCGTCACAGGGTGGATGGAGGACAAGGGATTGGTTCAACCCGGCACGCCCGATGGAGACAAAGTCCTCTTTGGCGAGGGGGTAGATTCCGAAGACCAGGCAAGTCGACAGCATGGGCGGCGTTATGCCGCGCAGGATGCGATGAGGTTGTACGCTCAGGTTGCCGAACTGTTTCCAAAATCTCCCCTGGCAGGGGAAGGAATGTACCGGTCGGCGGACATTCGTTGGCAGCTCGAGAAGGTGGATGTGATGTCGCTGCCCTCGTCCCGGGAGCAGGAATCCTACCTGCGCAGGGGAATGAATGAGGACTACTTCAAGAAAGTGATTAAGAAGTTCCCCGGGACCAAATGGGCCTATTTGGCGTCGTTTCACTTCATCGACAACAAGCTCTGCGGAGACTGGCAAGGTCAGTCGAAATGTCCGGCGAAAGAGGCGGAGATTTACGAGAACTATGCCAAGGACAATCCCCAGTCCCCGGCTTTAGCCGAGGCCCTGTACCAAGCGGCATACCGCTGGTCGGCGCTGATCGAGATCTACAAGACGGAAGAAAACCTCAAGAAGTCGGATGAGGCCAAGGAACGGGCGATCGCGGCTGCGCAGAAAGCCATCTCGCAAGCTGGGCAGAGCGATTGGGGATCGCGTGCCCAGCGCCTGCTCTTCATGGTCCAGCAAGGAATTCCAACCTACGGGAACGGAAGTTAGGTATGCGGGAAGCGGTTCTGGTTGCTTCTGTGCGCACGCCGGTGGGGCGGGCATTCAAGGGCACATTGCGGGCCAGCCGGCCCGATGAGCTGGCCGCCGTGGTAATTCAGGGCGCCCTCGAGCGGGTGCCGCAACTCGATCCCCAAGAAATCGAAGATGTGATCCTTGGCTGTGCCATGCCGGAAGCCGAGCAAGGTATGAACGTGGCGCGGATTGCTGCGTTGCGCGCGGGATTGGCAGTCGAAGTCTCGGCAATGACCGTGAATCGGTTCTGCGCTTCCGGGCTGCAGGCGATCGCTATTGCTGCAGAACGAATCCTCGCCGGAGGATGCGAAGTCGTTGTCGCCGGCGGCACGGAGTCCATGAGCATGATTCCCATGGGAGGCCACAAGATCTCGCCGAATCCCTGGCTTGTGGACCATTACCCCGACGTATACCTGTCGATGGGATTGACGGCGGAGCGGCTGGCCAGAAGGTTCGGAATCACTCGCCAAGGTGCGGATGAGTTTTCCTTGCGCAGCCATCAAAAAGCGGTCGCGGCGATTGAGGCGGGAAGATTTAATGACGAGATTGTTCCCGTTCCGGTGAGCTTTACCAGTTCTAGCCAGGTGGCATCGGCGCAATCAGGACGAGCCACAGCTGCCCGACTCGAACGAGAGCGGATCAAGTTCACCGCCGATGAAGGCCCCCGGGCCGACACCTCGCTTGAGGCTTTGGCCGCGCTCAAGCCTGCGTTTCATGTCCAAGGGAGCGTCACGGCAGGCAACGCGTCGCAGATGTCGGACGGGGCTTCCTCTGCCGTCCTAATGTCGGCGGAGCGGGCAAAAGTTCTGGGAATCGCCCCTCTCGCACGTTTTGCGGGCTTTGCGACGGCCGGCTGCAAGCCCGAGGAAATGGGCCTCGGACCGGTGTTTGCGATCCCTAAGGCGCTCAGGCAAGCAGGACTCAAGCTTCACGAGATCGATGTCATCGAATTGAATGAAGCATTCGCGGCGCAGGCGCTCGTGGTCATTCAGGAAGCCGGACTCGATCCGGAGCGCGTGAATCCGAACGGCGGGGCGATTGCCCTCGGACATCCCCTGGGGTGTACGGGTGCAAAACTTACCGCTACCGTGATCCGTGAGTTAGGGCGGCGCAAGGGTCGTTACGGGCTGGTGACCATGTGCGTCGGGGGCGGAATGGGAGCGGCGGGAATTTTTGAAAACCTCCAAGCAGCGGGGGCTGATGAGAAAGTTTAAAGCTCTCTGGATGCTTGCTTTCGCGTTTTCATTTCTCTTGAGGGCGCAGGACACCAGCAATACGGTACGGTTGGCGGATCAGTCTGACTGGTGGTCTGTTCTCAACGAAAATTTCTACTGGCCGATCGAAAAACCCGCCGGCAATCAACTCAGTGCTGACAACTTCGAGATTGCGGGAATGAAGCTAGATCGTGACCCTTCCTTTCGAAGCGTCAAGAGCAAGTTTGGACGCACCGTGACGGCCTCGAGGGGAACCACTTCAAGTGCCCGCCAGCAGGTCTGCTACGTATCCCAACAGAACCCGCCCGTGCGACTGATCTTCGAAGAAGGCGATTTGAGCCTGAGCTTCTATCTGGTCGCAGAAGGTCAAGGTTGGAATGGGCAGGCGCTTTGTGCCGAGTCTGCGTCGGTATCGGCGAACTTGAAAACGAAGAGCGGGCTGGGCCTGGGCATCTCGACCACCGACGTGGTCAAGATTCTCGGCAATGCGGACATCTCGAGCCCGGACAGACTCGTCTATGAGCGGGAGATCGAGCAGCAGACCCCGAACGACAAGCTGACGGAGTTGCGCAAAGAGCACTCCGAGATGTCGGAGAAGGACTTCCACGATAACTACGATTCCTACGAGCTGGAACTCTATATTGAGGCACGATTTACCAATGGCAAGTTGAGCTATCTGGCCGTTTCAAAGACCGAGAATTACTGATCGGCGAGATGACTCGAGTCGCCCTCCGGCGGTAAAATATCCGGTTTTGCGCCTATGGGCCGCACCCAACAGTTCGAATTGCGGTTAGCAGAGCGCATGTCGCGGCTGGGCACCGAAAATGCCTTTCAAGTTCTCGGCCGGGCGCGCGAACTGGAACGCCGCGGCAAGGATGTCATCCACCTTGAAATCGGCGAACCCGATTTCGATACACCTTCGAACATCGTCCATGCAGCTGTGAAAGCGCTCCATAGCGGATGGACACACTACGGCCCATCGGCCGGATACCCCGAACTGCGAGAGACCATCGCCGAGGAGGTAAGCCGCACCCGCGGAGTGAGGGTGGGCGCCGATGAAGTCGTCGTCGTCCCCGGCGGCAAGCCGATTATTTTCTTTTCGATTCTTGCCCTGGTAGACGAAGGCGACGAGGTCCTCTACCCCAATCCCGGATTCCCCATCTATGAATCGATGATTCGCTACGTCGGCGGACGCCCCATTCCAATCCGTCTCGAGGAAGAGAGGGATTTTGCGTTCGATGCGGGCGAGTTTTCTCGACTCATCACCGATCGGACTCGGATGATCATCCTGAATTCTCCAGAGAATCCGACGGGTGGGATCTTGTCGAAGAACGATCTTGAGCAGGTTGCAGCCGCCATCGGAAATCGCGACATCTTTGTGTTGTCTGACGAGATCTACAGCCGGCTGGTCTTTGCAGGAAGCCACCATTCCATCTTGTCCGTGGCCGGCCTCCAGGATCGCACGATTCTGCTAGATGGATTTTCAAAAACGTACGCCATGACGGGATGGCGCATGGGATATGGAGTGATGCGGTCCGACCTTGCCGGACATATCGCGCGGCTCATGACCAACTCCAATTCGTGCACCGCGAGCTTCACCCAGATGGCGGGAGTCGAGGCCTTGCGCGGGGATCAGAGTTCGGTTGAGGGCATGCGGGATGAATTTCGCCGCCGGGCGGAGATGTTTGTCTCCGGATTGAACCGGATTGAGGGATTCACCTGCAGGATGCCGCGGGGGGCCTTTTACGCCTTCCCCAACATCCGGAGGACGGGCTGGAAATCGAAGGAGCTGGCGGATGCTTTGCTGGAGCAAGCAGGCGTGGCGTGCCTGTCGGGGCCATCGTTCGGAGAATTCGGAGAAGGATACCTGCGCTTTAGCGTGGCAAATTCGATGGAGAATCTAAATCGGGCACTGGAGCGGATTTCCTCCTGGGCGGAGAAGAACATTCAGCACTAAGGACACGAAGGGCAACCAGGAATCAATTTTTTGGGCTGTGTTCTTTGCGTCTTTGGTTTTGATCGAGCATGCTGGAGAATTCGATGACGAAAGCGAAGAACGTTTCTCCCCAAGCCACACGTCCAAAGATGCCTGGCTACGGGCTGCCGAAAACCAAGAAGGGGTTGCTGCCCTGGAAGTGGGCAGAGGAGCGGCTGAAGAAAAGCCAGCAATATTGGATCGCGACCACACGGCCCGACGGGCGCCCCCACGTCATGGTGATTTGGGCACTGTGGATGGATGCGACGCTCTACTTTTCGACCGGAAGCACCTCCAGAAAGGCACGCAACCTTGACCGGAATCCACATTGCACGATGTGCACGGAAAATGCCGCGGAGGCCGTGGTTCTGGAAGGTACAGTCGAAACCGAGAAGAGGGTCGAACGAATTCGCGAGTTCCTCAAGCTCTATGAAAAGAAGTACAAGTTTGATATGTCGGGAATGGCGGAGGATCTGTTGAGCTTGAAGGAGCCGGTTTTCCGCCTGAAGCCCAAGACCGGATTCGGGTTGGCGGAAAAAACATTCTCCACGAGCGCTACTCGGTGGTTATTTCACTAGGCATATGACGAATACTTTTCGTGTTTTTGCAACCTGCGACATTGGTCCGGCGCTCGACGTGCTGCGCAAGCGTGGGTACCAATTGGAGGTTTACCCGGAGCCAAAGGCCCCGCCAAAATCCCTCCTCCTTGAAAAGCTACGCTCTGGCATCGATGGGCTGATCACCACATTGCGCGATCAGATCGATGCGGAAGTGTTCGAGGCAGGAAAGGGCACTTTGAAAGTGGTTGCGCAATATGCGGTTGGCTTTGACAACATCAACCGCGGGGACGCCAACCGGTACAGAATCCCGTTTACCAATACCGCAGACGTCCTGACCGAAGCCACGGCGGAGTTCGCCTTCTTCATCTTGGGAGCATTGGCGCGCCGATTGTGGCCGGCCGAGCACCTGACGCGGGAAAACCATTGGGGATTCTGGCATCCGTATCTTCCCTTCCTGGGCGATGAGGTTACAGGAAAGACCATTGCGATCATCGGCACCGGGCGAATCGGCCTCGCCATGATCAAGAAGTGCGCGGGCTTCGACATGAATATCCTGTGCTACGACCCGGCATACCAGAACCATGAATTCATCCAGGGCATTCAGGAGACGATGGACTTGCGCCATGCGCGCGGCATTCAGCGAGAAAGCACTTCAATCAGGTATGTGTCGTTTGAGGAAGCGCTGCGCGAGGCGGACTTCGTCAGCATTCACGTCCCCCTAATCCGGGAAGCAGAGAGCACGACGCCAACCTTCCACCTCTTCAATGAGCGCACCCTGCGGATGATGAAACCCACGGCTTTCCTGGTGAATACTTCCCGAGGTCCAGTGATTGATCAAGCGGCTCTCGCGCGGGCGCTCGAACAGAATTGGATTGCCGGTGCGGCCCTCGATGTTTACGAAAAGGAACCCCTTCCAGCCGATTCTCCGCTGCGTGATGCCGGGATTGAAGACCGATGCCGCTTACTGCCGCATTTTGCCAGCGCGGGGAAAATCACGCGACTTTCCCCCGATCCTGCCAAAGGCATGGCGGGGCGCTGTGTGCAGGGGTTAATCGATGTCTTGGAAGGCAACTTTGGTGGAGACGTGAAGAAGATGCCGTACGTGGTAAATAAGGAAGCGTTCTAGCTCGGGCCACCTTAGGGAATGCCGCTAGACATGCTTTCGCTTACTCTGGCACGCTTTGCTCTTCACTATGGGAGCGGATGACCCGGTCGAGCGAGTACGGAGCCCGGCGGGTGGGCTCGTGGTAATGGCGCACCTGGAGCTCGCCTAGTAAGCCAATTGCCAGCAGATTGAGCCCTGCCAGCAGCAGCACCGCGGCAAAAATCATCAGCGGTCCATGCGAGGCCATCACCGAGATGTGGCGAACGAATTTTTCCAGAAAAAGCCACCCGGTGATACCTAAGCCTCCAAAAACGCCCATCATCCCGACGGTGCCGAAGAAATGAAGCGGTCGGCCAAGGTACTTCAGCAAGAACCGGATGGTGATCAGATCGAAGAACACGCGGAATGTGCGTGAGATGCCGTAGTGCGAAACCCCACGCTCGCGGTTCACGTTGCGGATGGGGACTTCGCAGATGGAGGCACCGTGCCATGAGGCCAGCGCCGGAATGAACCGGTGCAGTTCGCCGTAGAGGGGCACCTGCTCCAGAATCTCGCGGCGATAAGCCTTAAAAGTCGTGCCGAAGTCGTGGATCTCCACACCGCTGAGCTTGGCCATCAGCCAGTTGGCGCAGCGGGAGGGGAAGCGGCGAAGCCAAAAGTTGTCGATACGCACCTTGCGCCAGCCGCTGACGATGTCATAACCCTCGGAAATCTTCTCGAGAAAGATCGGGATGTCGGCGGGATCATGCTGCAGGTCGCCGTCCATGGCAATGATGTACTCGCCGCGCGCGTGATCGAAACCTGCAGCGAGCGCCGATGTCTGCCCAAAGTTACGGCGTAAGCGGACGACGGTCACCCGGCTGTCCACACCCGCGATCTGGCGGAGAAGCTGAAAGGTGTCGTCAGTGGAGCCGTCATCCACGAGCACGATCTCGAAGCTCTCGCCATTTGTCTCCATGACGGCTTTGAGACGATCGTAGAGATCGGTGACGTTCTCCTGCTCGTTATGCAGGGGGATGACGATCGAGTACTTGGGCATGAAATGCAATTATACGTGGATACAGCAGGCTCTTGCAGCCACCATGTTCTGAGGGCGGCAAAAGCTTGAACCACGAAGGATACGAAGCTCCTGGTTTGCCTACAGTACCTACCCTATGCCGGACCTTCGGGATAGGCCGGCAGATCTGGAGGCCGCGGCGGCAGCTTCTTCGGGTTCTGCTGGATCAGCTTCATCACTTCCTGAATGGCGCGTTCGAGCTGCGGGTCTCTGCCTTTGACAACCTCTTCCGGCCGATTCTCGACCACGATGTCGGGCTGAACACCGTGGTTTTCGATGATCCACTTGCTGTCCATGCTATAGAGCGAGAACTCAGGACGGGTGATATAACCGCCGTCCATCAACGGGATGTTGCCGCGGATGCCGCGCACGCCTCCCCAGGTGCGCTCGCCGATGAGCGGACCCAAGCCGTACTTCTTGAATGCATAGCTAAAAATATCGCCGTCCGATGCGGCATAGTGATTCGTCAGACAGACCATGGAACCGTAAAAGGTATTTGCCGGGCGTGTGCTGCTTTCCCAGTTGCGGGCCGCGTCCATCGAGGAGACGATTCGGCGCAGGCGAGAGAAGATGAGTTCATCCACAAAACCACCGCCGTTGTAGCGCACATCGAAGATGATGCCCTGCTTGCGAATCTGCGGGAAGTACTGCTTCACGAACTCGTTCAGACCGGCGTCACCCATGTCCGGAAGGTAGACATACCCGACCTTACCGCCGGTGGCCTCGTCCACCTTCTTGCGGTTGGTCGTGATCATATTGAGTTCGCGCAGGTTGTACTCGTCGTTGATGGGCTTGACCTGCACATTGCGCGCGCCATCCTCGGAGGCTTTGGAGTTGACGGTCAGCGTGACCACGTCGTTGCTGGTGTTCACGAACAACTCATAGGGGTTCTGGGGAGCACGGAGAGAACGGCCATTCACCGCGAGCAGATAGTCCCCTTGCTTCACGTTGATTCCCGGCTCCGTCAGGGGTGACCGAAGTTCAGGATCCCAGTTCTCGCCGGGATAGATCTTCTTGATCCGGTACATGCCGCTGGACGGATCGAGTTCAAAATCAACCCCCAGCATGCCCACGTTGACCGGATGCAGATCGGGGAAGTCACCGCCGCCAACGTAGGTGTGCGAGTTCGAAAGCTCGCCGATCATGTCGCCGAGAATGTAAGTCAGGGAATAGCGGTCGGCCACGTAGGGCAGCAGCTGCGCGTATTTATCGTGGATCTTCTGCCAATCATTGCCGTTCATGGAAGGCTGAAAGAAGTAATCGCGCTCCTGGCGCCAGACCTCGTTAAACATCTGCTTCCACTCCGCCGGAGGATCGATTTCAGCTTTCATGCCGGCAAGGCTGATGGCGCCGTCGCCGGGCTTCTTCTGCTCGGCTTTGGCATCGATGATGCCGTAGGTGTGCGCCGCGCGGGGGCCACCGCCCTCCCCTTCATAAAGGACCTTCGAACCATCGGAGGAGAGCGCAAAGTTCTCCACATTCTCGATAAGAGTTTTCTCTTTGCGGTCCTTCATGTCGTAGGAGTGAATGGCCGATTCTTCGCCCGGGATGGGGCCGGAGAGACCCTGCACCGGTTGCGTCAGGAAATATACCGATCCCTTACCGGCGGCGAGGCTACGCATGACGGCTGGACTGGTGGCCAGCGCGACAACGCGGCCCTCAATACCGTCGAGGTCGATCTTGACTTCCACCGGCTTTTCTTTCTCCTTGCCCTTGTCCTTGTCCTTCCCGGCTTCTTTTTCCCCCTCTCCAGCCTTGGCATCTTTAGCGGGCTTGGCTTTCGGATCCTCAGCGGCATCTTGTGCCATGGCGATCGGCGAGGGTTCAGACTTCTTCACTTCCGTTTCGTCGCTTTGCACCCCGAACGGCGAAGGCTCATCTTTCTTCAGCGTGACCACATACACCCGCGTTGTCTTGGGATTGGCAAACTCGACGTCGATGTTGCCGATGATCTCGTTGAAGTCACGATCCGAGAAGTAGTAGAGATACTTCCCTTCCGGATCGAAAACCGCGGCGTAGCTGTTGTTCATGCTCGAGGTTGCAGGCGTGGATTTGGCATCGGCGAGCGAGTAGAGATAAACCACTGCGAATTGGTTCTCGGCGAACTTGTCATACACCAGCCACTTGCTGTCCGGAGACCAGTTGTAGTTCGTGATCTCGCCGTAGCGGCCGGTATCCACTTTTACCGGCTTCTTCTCCGCGATGTCGGTGTACCAGAGGTTCAGCCTCTGGTCGGCCCAGGCGATCTTCTTGCTATCGGGCGACCATGCGGGCGGGAACATGAAGCCTTTGTGGCCGCTGGTGACTTGCTGTTCCTTTCCGAGGCCATCTTGCGGCACGACGTAGATCTCATCTTCTCCGGTTCGGTCCGAAACGTAGGCAATAAGGCGTCCATCAGGCGACCAGGAGACCTTGTGCTCGCGAACTCCGGTCGTGCGAGTCAGGTTGCGGACGCTTCCCTCTTTTGCCGGAGCGGTGAAGACGTCGCCACGGGCGGAGAACACCGCGCGCTTGCCATCGGGAGCGATATCGAAGTCGGTGACCAAGCGAGCCACGTTGTCCCAGCGCTTGAGGGTTTGCGGGCGATCCGCGGGGATCGAGATGTTCAGCTGCTTCGGCTGCTTGGACTGGAAATCAAAGGTGTAGAGATAGCCGGCATTTTCAAAGACGATTGCATCCGGACCGAGGCTCGGCCACATCACATCCCATTCTGTGTAGTGCGTCAGTTGTTCGACTTGCTTCGAGCCTAGGTCGTAGCTGTAGAGGTTGAGATGGTGTTCGGGACCGCGATCGGAACTGAAGTAGATCGTGTCCCCATGCCACATGGGGAACGTGTCGGTAAAATTCGTGTGCGGCAGGTCGAAGCTGGTGTTGTTCTTGAGGTCGTAAACCGTGATCGATTGCGCAAGCCCGCCGGTATAGCGCTTCCATTGGCGGAAATTGCGGAAGATCATGTTGTAGGCGAGCTTCGATCCGTCCGCCGAATAAGAAAGCAACCCACCTTGATCCATGGGAAGCGGCTCAGGCAGGCCGCCATCCAGGCTCACCGTGAAAGGGCGCTTGATCCATCCGTTCGAGGCATCGCGCCGCGAGAGGAAAACGATGCGCTTGCTGTCCGGCGTCCAGGTGACGACCTGATTGTGGATGCCCATACGGTCGCTGAGGGGCTGCGCGCTGCCCTGGTAGAAAGTCAACTGGCGGGGCTGTCCGCCTTCCGCGGGCATGACATAGACGTTGAAGTTTCCGTCATACTGGCCGGTGAATGCGATCCACTTGCCGTTGGGAGAGAACTTAGGAAACAGCTCGCGCCCAGGATGCGACGTGATCCGCCGGGCGACACCCCCCGAAGCTGAGGCCAGCCAGATGTCGCCGCCGTACACGAAGGCGACCTTATCTTTGTAGATATCCGGGAAGCGCAAGAGGCGGCTTTCCTGGGAATCTTGGGCCTGGGCTGAAATGGCAATGGCCGTGATTGCGACGAAGAGGGCAAGCCACTTCCTGGCTTGGATCATGAATGCTCCTTCCTAGCGGATGCAGTGAGCCGAACGTTCTGTCGGCAGGGACGGAAACGTGCGATTCTAGCAGTTTCGAACAAGGTTTTGCTGGAGTGGCCCCAGAAGACGGGATGGACACACCGCCCCGGGGATTTAGACGGAGCAAGTCAGGTTTGGTTAGTGATACCGAGTCCAGGCGAGAGTATTCGGCCAATGGGATCGAAATGGCCTATATAATTCCGTGCTGCTGAATGCAAGCCATACTCTGGAGGCAGACCTTGTTAGGCAAATCTTCGCAGTTGGGATCGAGGAGTTCTTCTGGCGTTTCGCGTCGTGGATTGCTGAAAGCAGCTGCCTGCGCTGCGGGAACGGTGCCCGCGCTTTCCGCTGGGAGAGTACTCGCGGTTGCGGCCCCTCTTCCCCGGCCGGCGAAGCCATTTGCCTTTGAAGAGGCAACCATCGGCGAGTTGCAGGCGAAGATGAAATCCGGGACGCTCTCCGCTTCCGCCCTGACCAAGGCATATCTCGCCCGCATTGAAGAACTCGATAAGGGCCGCGTGAACAGCGTGATAGAAGTCAATTCCGAAGCCCTCGAGATTGCAGAGTCTATGGACAAGGAGTGGAAGGCCAAGGGCCCGCGAGGACCGATGCATGGCATTCCGGTTTTGATCAAAGACAACATCGACACTGCCGACAAAATGCAGACCACCGCCGGGTCGCTCGCGCTCGAGGGCTCAAAGCCGGCCGGGGACTCCGCGGTCGCTCAGAAACTGCGGCAGGCTGGGGCGGTTATTCTGGGGAAGACCAATCTCAGCGAGTGGGCGAACATTCGATCGAATCACTCAACCAGCGGCTGGAGCGGCCGGGGCGGCCTGACCAATAATCCCTACGCCACCGATCGCAACCCCTGCGGATCGAGTTCGGGATCGGGAGCAGCCGCCTCAGCGAATTTCTGCACCGTCGCGGTGGGAACGGAAACCGATGGTTCGGTGGTGTGCCCGTCTTCCGCAAACGGCATTGTAGGGATCAAGCCAACGGTTGGGCTGATCAGCCGCAGGGGAATCATCCCCATCGCGCATAGCCAGGACACCTCCGGACCTATGGCCCGCTCGGTGCGTGATGCCGCCATCCTGCTCGGAGTTTTGGCAGGAAGTGATCCGGGTGACGCGGCGACGGCGGATGCGGATGCGAAAAAGCAAACCGACTACACGCAGTTTCTCGATGCGAGTGGGCTGAAAGGCATGCGGATCGGAGTCGCGCGGAAATATTTCGGGTTCAGCGACGCCGTGGACAAAGTCATCGGCGAAGCCATCTCAGCCATGAAATCTTCCGGGGCAACCATCGTGGACCCTGCAGATCTTGACTCGCATGGAAAGTTCGATGAGAGCGAACTTACGGTTTTAATGTACGAACTGAAAGCGGACTTGAATGCTTACCTTGCGGAGAGACCTGATTCACAGGTGAAGACCCTGGCGGATGTGATCGCATTTAACGACAGGCACCAGGAAAAGGAGATGCCCTATTTCGGCCAAGACCTCCTCCTGAAGGCTCAGGCGAAGGGTCCGCTCACGGACAAGGAGTATCTCGATGCGCTCGCAGCCAATCACAGGCTTGCGCGTGAACAAGGCATCGACGGCGTGATGGACAAGCACCATCTTGACGCGCTGATCGCGCCGACAGGGGGACCGGCGTGGCTCACTGATCTTGCCAATGGCGATCATTTTACCGGGGGCAGTTCGAATGCCGCGGCGGTCGCCGGGTATCCGAACATCAACGTGCCTGCAGGATTCGTCTTCGGATTGCCGGTTGGCATCTCGTTTTTTGGGCGAGCATGGAGCGAACCGGTGCTCGTCAAGATCGCCTACGCATTTGAGCAATTGACGAAGGCAAGAAAGCCTCCACAGTTCCTGCCCACGATGAAAATCTAGTTCGTTACCCAGGCACGAGTCGGCGCTGAGGCGGCCGAGTGCACCCCAGTGAACGATCGACTAATTCTTGAGCGCCTTGAGGGCGTTCCTGGCTGCAAGCAGTGCAATCACTGTGATGAGCGCCAGCGAGCTAAGACACAAGATGCACCAGGCGTGCAGTATGAATCCCTCGATGTAGGTGAGGTAGAGGGCAAACCCCAGGCCGCCCAGAGCCCCGGCGCTCAAAATCAAGGGCGTTTCAGCCTTTTCGCGATATACGGTCGCAAGCGAGAGGATGAGCAGATAGCCGAGTATTCCGAGCAAGGCCACCGGTACTTTATGAAACGTTGAGTACTGGCTGCGGTTCACCAGATCGCAATCGAAAGATTGCGCAAAGTTGCAGAAAGACGTTTTGGACTTGCTGAAGTGGTGATAGAGAGAAAGCGAAGAAACCGCCATACCGGCAACCGCCAAGACGGCAATGGCGGCATATAGCGTTCCTGTTCTAACTGCCCTCCCAGCGGTCACGGGAGCTTGCATCCGGTCTTGGCAGACAAATCGGGAAGGGGAAGAACACCCTCTTCGCGGTGTCCATCGGCAAACTGCCAGGTTGGGAAATTGCTGATTCCCGCGTTCTTGCACTGCTCGTTCACGCTGTGCGTCTGACCTTCAATCCCACACTCGGTATAGTTGACGTATTGAAACGCGAAACCGAATGATGTTTTCTGCTCAGCGCAGTGCGGACACCACCAAGCTCCGTACATGCGTGTGCCTTTTGCGCTGACACACTTGGCGAAATCGTCGAGTGAACTGACGTTTCTGTACGAGTAGTAATCATAGCCCGCCCAGGCTCCGAGCAGCCCCCCTAGGGCGATCAGGATCCAGACCCAGCTCGGGCCTTTCTTTTGCGGCGCCGCTTCCTTCTCGCGCTGTTCGCTCAGCTTGGACATGGGTCGTTTCGGTTGTAAGGCGGTCAGCAACAAGCCACAAACCGCCATCAACTGGTTTTTATACCACGATGCTCAAAGCACCGGGCAAAACGTCCAAAGTTTGGCAATGCAGGGTAACCACTTCCCCATCGATCATTACGTCCACTGCTTCCTTCAGATGGAATTCGATGCGGCCAGCCTTACGAACCTCGGCCAACGGGTGCTGGACATGAGTGCCATCGTAGAGGCCGGACAGGTTCCGGATGAGTCCGATTCGTCCAATCGGCCCCCACCTCACGAATTCGATGAGGCCATCGTTCGAATCTGCGGTTGGAGCGATCATCATGGTCCCGCCGGTAAACTTGGTGTTGTTGAAGGTGAGGAACAGACAAGGGCGGCTGTCAAGCTGCTGGTCGCCGTCCATGGCTAGCGGAAATGGGCGCCGGCGGAACCGGGCGAGAGTCAGGAAGATCGCTATTTGATATCCCAGTTCTCCCCAGCGGCTGAAGCGGCGGGAACGCAAGGTAGCTACATCGGCGGAAAAACCGATGCTCAAGATGTTGATGTAATAGAGGACCCCCGCTTTGTGGGTTAAGCGAAGGACGTCGCAAGGGCGCGATCGACCCCCGGCAAGCGCTTCCATCGCGTAATCCACGCCCCGGTCGCTGAAGTCGCGCAGAAATGAATTCCCTGTACCCAGCGGAAGAAACGCCAGAGTTGGTTTTTCCCCGCCGCCCCCGCTCACGGGAAAGAGCCCGTTCACGATTTCGTATGAGGTGCCGTCGCCGCCGACGGAAATAAACCTTCGATATCCTTCCTGCCAGGCGCCGCGCGCAAGTTCGGCGGCGTGCCCGGAAGCAGATGTCTCCCGGACATCAATTTCAAGTCCAGCACCCTTGAGCTTCTCGAGTGCAGGACCGAGCAGGTTGCGGGTCTTGCCGCCCGCGGCGGCGGGATTCACAATGGCGAGATAGCGCGCGGGGCTCACAGCGGTTTGACCGCGCCCCGCACAGCGGATTGACGGATCTGTTCGGCGAGCTCGTCGCGTTTGACCTTCATCGACGCGGTGCGCGGGAAATCCTTATCCCAGATGAGGTAACCGCCAATACGCTTGAAGTCGGGCAGACGGCGATTGCGCTCGACGATTTGAGCGAGGATCGCGCTCGTAACTTCCTGATTCAGGTCGGGGTGCAACACCAGCACCAGCAGCTCTTTTCCCAGCTCTTTTTGCGGCCAGATGAAATTCGCGGCGAACAGGGAATGCTCCTTGATCTCGATTCCCTCGAAGGCGGACTCAATGTCTTCGGGATAAATGTTCTTTCCACCTTCGGTCACGATCATGTTTTTTTTGCGACCAAAGAGCTGGAGGTGACCGGCGGGTTCAAAACGTCCGAGATCGCCGGTGAGAAGCCAGCCGTCCACGATGGTTTCGGCGGTCAATTCAGGATCTTCCAGGTAATGCGACATGACGGTAGCGCTCTTGGCAGCAACTACGCCGATTCCATCCGCATCAGGATTCAGAATACGAATTTCAACTCCGGGGAGGGCCTTGCCCACGGTGTCGGCACGAAACGGTTTCAGGTCGTTCAAGGTGAGGGCCGTGCATCCCTCCGTCAGGCCGTATCCGTTTGCCACCGGAATGCCGAGGTCATAGAAGAACTGCATGGTCGAAGGCTCGATAAAGGCGCCGCCGGTGATGAGCGCAAGCAGTTCCCCGCCGAACGCCTTGTGAACCTGCGGCAAGAGCTTGCGGCTCAGCGGAACGTTCGGCCGTTTTCGGGTCAGCATCTTGTTGATCGCAATCAGCCGATCGAGGACAAATCGCCTCAATCCCGATAAGTTTTCGAAATTTCCGCGGATTCCCCGCTCCAGATTTTTCAACACCAGGGGAACCAGGCTTACATAGGTGATCCTGTACCGAACAAAGGCGTCGCGCACGAACTCCGGCCTCAGGGTACGGAGATGCACGACGCAAGCTCCGCAAAGGAAAGGGCCGATGAAGCCGACCATAAAGTCGATGGCATGGTTGGTCGGAAGGATGCTGAGGTAGCGCACACCGGGCCAGAAGGGATACCAGGCTGCCAGCGACTTCGATTGTTCGAGGTAGTTATTGTGCGTGAGCACACAGCCCTTCGGACGCCCTCCGGTGCCGGAAGAATAGACGATGCACGCCCAGTCTTCGCGCTTGCGGGGGACAAACGTTGGATCCCCCTTGCGGCGGAACTCCTCCCAGCGAAAGCCGCCTTTTAGGTCGGCAGTCGGGGGCGCTTCGGTCACGAGTACAATCTTGAGCTTATGACTGGAGAACTCCGGGTGTTGCGTAATGGCACGCCAGAGGTGGTACTCGATGATCAGAAACTTCGCCTTGGAATGAGCTAAAAGCTGAAGATGCTCGCCCGCGGTCAACTTGTAATCCAGCGGGACCAGCACGCCACCTGCATAGAAGACCCCATAGGCCGAGATCAGCCACTTTGACTGGTTGGTCATGATGATGGCGCAGCGGTCATTGGCGTGGAACTCAGCATCCTGCAGGGCGCGGGCAAGGGGCAGCGCCATCTGCTTGAAATCGGAAAACGTCAAACGCGTACGTTCCCGATCGCGGTCAGCCTCAATCAGGCAGGTTTCATTGGCGAAGGCGTCGAGTGCCTCACGCAGAGCAGAGCCGAGAGATGAGTGTTGGTCGAGATCGATCATCTTTTGTAGGGTGATCGGATGATTTCAGAAGCCCCACACCTATTTCACCACAGAGACACGGCGGCACAGCCACGAAGAACTTAATCTACTGGATTCCCTGCCCCGAGGCCGTTGCGCAAAGCCTTCTGTCAAGGTGCCCTGTGGAAAGTCTGATTCTACAGCCTTGTCTGAATTCGCTCCGCCAAAGTACGGAAATCGCTGACGCCCTGTAACTCGTAGTCGGGTAGCTCGACATTGAAGTGCTGCTCCAGACGCGTGAGCAGGCTCAGAGCTTGCAAGCTATCGATCCCGAGCTTCTGGAAGAAATCGTCGTCGGGCGTAAGGCTTTCGCGCGGAACCTTGAACTGCACTGCCGCAAGGTCGAGGATTTCATCGGTGGTTTGTTGCTGGCTTCGCATATTCCCTATTATGGCAAATACGGCTGGGCACCCGTGCTTTCGACGAACTTCCTCAGGGCCTGCTGAACCTTAGGCCGGGCGTATAAATCGCAGACGATCTCGATTTCCTGCTGCAGTTCTTGGTAAGGGATCGGCTTGATGAACTTTTTCGCCGCCGCGGCGGTGGAACGGTCGAACTTGGCGAGTTGCGACGCGGTACCGCGAGCGGCTTTGAGGGCCGCGCCCTCGGCAACGACCTGGCTGACCAGGCCGACCTGCTGGGCCTTGGTGACGTTAAAGCTGCGCCCGGTGAGCAGAAGGTCACGGACGACGGCGTTCCCGAGATCCCGCTTGAGCCGCGGAATCCCGCCAAAACCGGGAATGATTCCAAGACGCAGTTCTGGAAAGCAGAAGCGAGCCGTCTTGTCGGCGACGATCAGGTCGCAGGTGAGGGCCAGCTCAAAGCCGCCTCCGAACACAATTCCGTGCACACTGGCAATGGTGGTCAGGGTGGTTGCGTCGAGGACGTTCATGGCGCGGTGAATCCGCTGATGAAAATCGCGAATGCCGGCCAAAGCAGCCTTCTCCTCGGTTGTCCGTATTCCCTCGTAAAGTTCGCGGAGATCCCCACCCGCACTGAAGCCGCAGGCCAGGACGCTGTGGATGATCAAGGCGTGTGCAGATTCTTCGAGGGAGGGCAGAGCGGCAGTGAATCGCTCCAGTTCCGATAGGAACAGCGTGCCCATCTCATTGCAGGGCTCGCGATGCAGCGCCAGTTCGATGACGCCGTTCACCAGTTCCCAGGAGATTGCCTTGCCCTTGTAGCTGTGCATTGCTGGTTCGGTAATGGTTTCAAGCACCAGAAAATCTATACGGCTTTTTTAGCTCGGTACATCTCCTCAATCTCGTCGGTGAAGCGGCCGGCGATGGCATCGCGCTTCAGCTTGCCGTTGGCCGTCAGCAGGCCGTTCTGAGCCGTAAACTCTTCCGTCGTGATCCGAAAGGACCGTACCTGCTTGTAATGCGGCAAAGACGAATTCACGGTACTGATCGCCGATTGCACCTCATCCCCGGTCGCGCTTCCCGTAACGATAGCAGAAAGATAGCTACGGCCATTGCCAACCAGGACGACGTGTTGAGCGTTGGGAAGCAAGTTGAGCAACTCGTCTTCGATGGGCTCGGGGGCGATGTTGTGGCCAGAGTTGAGGATGATCAGGTTCTTGATTCGTCCTGAAATCTTCCAGTTCCCGGCCGGGCTCAGCTCGCCCTGATCCCCGGTGTGGAACCAGCCCTCACGCAGCACTTTGGCGGATTCCTCCGGACGGTTCCAGTATCCGGGAAATACATTCGGTCCCCGAACAAGGATTTCGTCGTTTTCGCCCAGTTTCATCTCAATTCCCGGGACTGCCGGGCCGACGCGACCTACCTCATAGTTGCGCGGGTCATCCATCGTACAGATTGCCGTCGTCTCGGTCAGGCCGTAGACCTGCAGCACCGGGATACCGAGCATCTTGAAGTAAAGTTGCGTTTCTAAGTTCAGGGGCGCCGATCCCGAGATGAGCGCCTTGACGTTCGACCCGATCATCTTCTTCCGGATGGTCGGGAACACGAGCTGATTCGCCATCGCGAGCCAGGCGGAGTCTGCGAGGTTTCGCTTCCCTTCCTGTCGGCGCATGTATGCCGCTTTGGCATGGGCGTACACGGTCCGTACCACGCCGCCGGTCTTCCAGATCTGCTCGTCGACGGCCCGGCGCACGCGTTCGAGCAGCGCCGGGACGTTCACGAAGTAGTCTGGCTGGACTTCGCGGATCTCCTTTGCAATCCGGTTCAGGTCGGTGTTCATGAAGGTGGAACTGCCACGCAGAAGGCCCGTGAGGGTGGTGATCCAGGCCGCCGCGAAGTTCAACGGCGCCCATTGATAGACGCGGTCTTGGCCAGCTCGGTGGTTCATCAAAATATCGAGGCGGTCGGAGGTGCACTTGAGGATATGGGCGACGTTCCCGGAACTGATCATGACACCCTTGGGCTCGCCGGATGTACCGGAGGTGTAAATGATGGCGACAAGGTCGGAATCCTGGTGCGGGTGAACGGCATGCAGGGTAAGCGCCTCGGCGCCGCCAGCCCCCTCTCCGGGGAAGATCTCGTCGAATAGCACCTGGGGCGGAGCCTCGGGCCAGGCTTGAATCAGAGAGTCCCTGAGGGCAGCGTCGCCGCAGCAGATCAGTCGCGGCGAGCAGTCCTTCATCATCGTAACCAGCTCAGACGGCGCCTGACGCGAGTACAGGGGAACGACAATCAAGCCCTCGGCGATGATCGCCAAGTCCATCACCATCCAGCGAATTCCGTTCCCGGCGAGAAGCGCGACGCGATCGCCTTTCCTCAATCCGCGAGCGGAAAGGAATCGACGGGCTTGAGCGATGCTTGAAAGCAGGTCGCGCCCAGTCACCGCGACGGACCCGTTCTCCCGCAGTTCCGTCAGGAACCTCTGTCCGGCGGAGGCTTCGAGCCGTGAGACGATTTGGTCAAGGAACGACATTCGGGCTGCGCCCAGGCAAGCCAAAAGCGGGCTTGAGTAGGCCCTTTGATTTCCTAGCTGTACATTCCGATCAGGCGATGCAGGCCTTGGTCCATTGGCGGCAGGTAGTCTTCCCAGCTCCACTGGCCTTTGCGCGTCGGGAACTCGGGATAGCGGCGCTGCACCTCTTCTTCAAAGTAGACGCCCATCCGCGCCATCATTCTTAGATTCTTCACCACCGTGCGCCCAATGCCGTCGCCAATCTTCTCGCCATTCGAGGCCAGGTTTTCGAGGGCTCGGAGCAGCTTGGGCTCGAGATCGGGATCGTCCACTTCCATGAATAGGTCTTCGTGGCCGCGATCTTTCATCAGATTGCGAATGCGCTCGTCCATGGTGACGCCACAGGATGGAACCAGCGCCGGCATCGAAGTCACGATGCCATGAAAGCGCGAGGAGGCCATCAGATGGCAGGCGCGCAGAATGCTCACCATCTCATACATGTTGTAGTCATCGGAGCCGAGCACCGGAACGCCTCCCAGCCGCTCGGAGATTTTCCTTCCCGGACGCGCGTCCAGGCGTTCGGTCGCAGCCATCACAACGAAAACGTCATGGCGCTTGCGGAAAGCATCCACGGCATTCCCGATGGAGGTGAGGTAGTGCGCGTATTTGCGATCTGCCTCGGGGCCAGAATTATGGAAATAAGGTCCGCGGTAATGACTCGATTTGTACGCGCCGGTTGTCTTGAGCGCAACCAGCTTCCCGACCGAAGCCCGCACCGGCCATTCAAATGGATTGATCGGGCAGACCACGAGGACCGGCTTCTTGCCGTCCCAACCATGATCGCTCAGAACTTTGCGCCCGTACTCCGGCGGATTCGGGGGAAAAGTCCAGGCTGTATCGGTGCCGAGTTCAGTGGGAACGCCGAGTTCCCGCAAGATCGTGCGGGACTCTTCGTTTCTCGTAATGACCAGCGAATTCTTGCAGAAACGGGCACACATCTTCCGGATCGGACTGTCCATGTGTCCGGCCTCAGCGCCGTAACCGACCGATAGCTTGTTCTCAGCCGAGGCAAGTCCAAGAGAGCCGATCATCATGGTGGTCAGTGCGTTTGCGAACTTGCTCTTGAACATGGAGCCTTCGCAGGCGACCACGCCGTGATGCAGGGGAACTTCCCTCGAAAGAAATGGCGGAAAAATGTCGGGAAGATGGACCTGGCGCGTGTCCTTGAAATAGCCGTTGGTGAGCTTGAAGTCCTGGCTCATCACGCTGAAGTCGACATTGTCCGGACCGAGCACATGGCGCAATTGACGGATCATCTCTTCGACCCGGGCGTCGGACCCCATGTTGCGCGCGCCGTTATATCCCGCAAAAAGCAGCTTGAGCTTCTTGCCGGGAGCCCAGCGTTCGCCTTTGCCTAGCACCCAGGAGGCCTTCTTGCGCTCGATGATGGAGCTAACCCAGGCTTGCAACATGAAGTCCATCATGCGGCAGAGCCTCCGGCCCGGACCGGCCAGGCCTGGTAGGGATAGACGAAGTTCCTCTCCCGGCTGAACTTCAGGAGCGGGAAACTGTACTGAGAAAACGGGACGGGTTTGCGGCCAAGCTCGCTAGTCACGCGGGTGTTGTCGAACACGGTATTGAAAGTGAGATAGGGCAGGAAAACCTTCATCAGCGCGGCGATATGGCCCACCGGGCTCCTGCGATTGGCCAGCAGGTCCACGGTTTGAGAAAACGGCCTGCGCGCGAAAGGAAGATAAACCGGCCCTCGCCTTCCCTGCGCTGCCGCCAAAGAAGAGGTGATCTGCTTGAAGGTTTGTGACTCGCGGCCGGAGGAAAGATGATAAGTGTCGTAGTTGGTCTTTTCTTGCAGGTGGAGCGTAGCAACCGCATCCGCCACAAAATCCACATTCACAATGTCCACTCGATCCTTGGGGCGAAGCGGAAGAGCTGGCAGTCCCGCGAGGAAGACGAAGGCGCGCACCATATCGAATTGCGTGGTTTCCGCACGGCGGCTGTCGCCCAGTACGATACTCGGGCGGAAGATGGTTTTCGGAGCATTGGGCAGAAGTTGGCGGATCATGTGCTCGCAAAATTTCTTGGTACGCGCGTAGGGATCATAGTCAGAGCGGTTCCAATCGACCGAATTCTCTTCCCTGACCACTTCATCCTGCCGTTTTCCGCAAACTGCAACCGTGCTCACATGGCTAAAGCGGCGCAGGCCGTGATAGTAATCCACCTGCTGGCCGAGTTTGACGACTTCGAGCGTGCCCCGCAGGTTGACATTGAGGCAGCTCTTCTCGGACTTGCGGTTCAGAGAGGCCGCACAATGAATGACGGAGTCGGTCGTATGGACCAGACGATCGTAATCTTCCTGGTCAAGACCGAACTTCTCGTTTGTAAGATCACCGCGATATATGCGAATGCCGGTCTGCAGGTATTCGTAAAAAGTCTTGAAATCGAAATGCAACTGCAACGAGTGCCAGAGGCGCTCTTCCGCCTCGTGCGCATCTTTAGCGCGCACCAGCACGTTAATAGGGGCGCCGAAATTCTGCAGCAGGTTGGCGGCAATATGCGCGCCGATGTATCCGGTCGAGCCGGTCAGGAATATCGCCACGTTGCTCCGTTTGCTCCGGTTTTCACGGTTTCAGGTTCTTTTGTGGGCTCAAGGTTGCGCGGGGCCCGAGGCTCGAGAGGACGTCCTTCGATCAAGGGATAGGTCCACTTGCGCAGCGCCGGAATGTGAATGTTGATCCAGTACTCATACCAGTCGAGCGAGGCGGCGTTGTATCCAAACTGCGCGCGCTCTTCCCCGGGAAGAGCATGCGAGAGCTTCTCGACGTTCTCCGCCACGAAATCATGCTCGTTGAGCAAAATGAAAGGCTCGAATAGCTCGATGAGCTTCTCAACTTTTTCCAGGCTGCGCTCGGCCCTGGCAAATGGGGCTTTTTTCAGGGGGAGAGGTGCCGCAATGGTCTGAATGGCTCGCACCACCGCCCGCTGCGCCGGAGCCGACATGCGGTTATAGCGCTCTTTGGAAACCGGAATGGCGTCTAGCCGCAGACGCAGCCAGTACTCAATGCCTTCTTGAGCGCGGTAGTGTTTGCGGTGCGCGAGCGAGGTTAGCTCGATCGATCGGCGCATATCGCAAGGATTCGTCACCGAGCTTGCCAGCTGATAAACCGCATCGTGGCGCCGCTCGATGAGCGCAGCGGCAATCAAGGTCATGCCCCGGCAGACCTCATCCACCGGAACAATGTCGAGCCGCTTGCGTTCATTGCTGGGGAGTTGGCGGAAGGTGGTTCCGAGCAGGTAGGAGAGCGACGCGGAGGTGTTGATGCCTTCATTCCAACCACGGAAGGGCTGCACGGTTGAGCTTTCGACGATTGCGGGGCGAACAATCGAGATGGGCAGGCCAGCACCTTGCTTCACCAGCAAGGATTCGGCGAGGCTCTTGGTCAGGGTGTAAGTATTTGGCCAGCCAAGCTCGTTGGCCCGTCGCTTTCCGGCTTCAGTGAGCTCATTGCGAAGCCAGCGGACTCGGTTCTTACGAATCTGATTGTCGAGCGCGGCGCCTTGCAGATCTTTGGCCGCATGTTCTTTGCCCATGGCTTGACGACGCAACTCATCGGTGACTTCCGGGCCCTCGGCGCGGCGCTCGGTATTTTCAACCAGCTGGTGCAGGGCATGCCATTCGAGTTCCGCATCAAAATTCGCTACCGCGGCCGGTGTGTAGTCAGGGCGCACGGTTTCAAATACCCGGCCATCGCGCGCTCCAGCAACATAGCAAGTCGAAAGGTGGAGCAGTGCGGCATGATGGCAGGAACGGATAAATTCCGCTACATAGACGGCGGCGTCCACGTTCGTACGAAGAGCGTCGCGCAGGTCGGGATTAAAGTCGGTGAGGCCGGAGCTGTTGATGATCAGGTCAAGATTCGCCTCGAGCGATTGCCGAACCCCGGCTTCGAGCGCCAACCCCGGTTGGGTGACGTCGCCTTCAATGACCTGTACTTTATCGCGGATCAAGTCGAAGAACTTCGCTCCGTATTTCTCGTAGAGAGGATCAAACACGGGCGACTCTTCCACCAGCTTCTGAAACCGCTTCTGCGCGGGATTGGATTTTTGCCGGCGGATCAGCAGATAGATGCGGCCGATGTCTGGCAGATCCATGAGCGTATTGGCCAGCCAGACTTTTCCAATAAATCCGGTCACGCCGATCAGCATGACGTGTTTGCCGGAAAAAGCAGAGCGCACGGACAAGGGGGTGAGCTGGCGGCTGCCGTCAAAGTCGACGAGCGGTCGTTCGAGCGAGGGAGTGCTCCGCTCGGGAGACTGGGTTACAGTAGAAACGCTTCGCGCGTTGTGAAATCCGAGGTCGGCTGCGACTTGGGCAACGGTGCGAGTGCCGTCCGCTTTCGAAGCGAGCCGGGCAAAGATTCCGCGCGGCCGGACCACCGGGTCAATCAGGCGGCCGGTGGCAATCCCGTCGCGGAACTCAAGGCGGTTCGTCACAATGTGCTTCACCCCGAGATGCTCAGCCAAATGCCGAATCACATGATCGAGCCCGTGGCTGATTAGGACAACGTCCCGACCGGAAGCGACCAACTCCTTCACCCGGCGCACGCCTTCTTCTTTCAAGTGGGGCTTCAACTTGTACTGGAAAAACTCTTCTCCCAGAAGGTCAAGCCGGTCGCGGCTGATCCCGCGTAAGACGGCATACAGTACGCGAGTCGCAAACCGGCGATTGATGGCGTAGAGAAACGGTCGCGCGAAAGCGGTGAGCAAAACCGATCCCCGGCGCAGCCCTCGCTCATTAAAGGTCTGGGCGTTCCAGGTGAAGAACGCAACCGTGCGAACCGCGGTCAGCTCCAGCAGGCTGCCTTCAGCGCGCCAGAAGACGTACTTGGAATTGGGATTCTGTTGGACCAATTTCGTTTAAGAGCCTGGTAGTTCTCGAAAGCGCAACGTCCCTAGCGGGACCGAGTTTCACATTCTACGTTCCGGTCAGGTCGTCTAGCACACCCGCCACCGGGATAGTACAGGAGCACTTATTGTAAAGGAAGACGGGCCAGCTACGAAGGGTGCTGGCGGCGCTGGCGAACCACGAGAGACAAAATTCCCGCCAGAGTCAGGCAGGCGGTGATCACCAGCATGCCGCCGGCGAATCCGCTGCCGGAACTCCGTTTGGAACCAATGATGACCGGGCCAAAGTAGCCGCCGAGGTTGCCGAAAGAGTTGATGAGTGCAATCGCCACCGCAGCGGCGGTCCCGCTCATGAGGGACGTGGCGGTGGCCCAGAAAGGCCCTTGCATGCAGAAGGTTGCGGCGAGCGCAAGCGTTACAAAGGCGAGACCGGACACGATCGAGCCGGTTTGCGCCGCGATAAAGAGAAACACCGCTGCCGAGAAGGCCGATCCGGTCAGGTACATGCGATGCTTGCCGGATTTGTCGGAGCGGGCACCGATCACAACCATCGCCAGTGCGGTGACCAAGTAGGGAATCACGGAAACGATTCCGATCTCGAAATTGCCGAGATGGGAAAGGCTCTTGATGTAGCTGGGCAGCCAGAGAATCAGACCATAAGCGGATGCGGTCAGGCCGAAGTACACGATCATCAGCAGCCAGATTCGCCAGTTGATGAATGCATCCACGATATCGGAGCCGCTGATCTTTGACTTTTCGAGGTGCTCGTTTTGAAGGACCGCCTCGAGCCACAGCCGCTCATGTTCCTCAAGCCAGGTCGCATCACTCGGCCGATCCTTTAAAGTGAACAGCACCACAACCGCAAGCAGCACTGCGGGGAGCCCTTCAATGATGAACATCCACTGCCAGCCGGCGAGCGCGAAGTGATGCAGATTGAGCAGAGCCCCGGAAATCGGACCACCCACAACTCCGGCCAGGGGATTCGCGGTCATGAAGATTGCCACCGCCCGCGCCCGGGCGCTGGCCGGAAACCAGTTCTTCAGATAGAGAATGATTCCGGGAAAGAAGCCGGCCTCGGCCGCACCGAGTATGAAGCGCATGGCGTAAAAGCCGTGGGGAGTGCGGACCGTAATCATGGCGCAGGAGACGATTCCCCACACCACCATAATGGCGGCCATCCAGCGGCGCGCGCCTACGCGGGCCAGGGCGAGGTTGCTCGGGACTTGCAGAAAAAAATATCCCACGAAGAAGATCCCAAAGCCGGTGCCGAACACGTCTTCACTGAAGTGAAGTTGACTTCGCATCTGCAGTGCGGCAAAGCCGACGTTGATGCGGTCCAGGTAGTTGACGATGTAGAGCAGGAAGAGGAATGGCAGAAGCCGCAGGAGCAATTTGCGGACTACAACCGATTCAAGATCGGCCGCAACGGCTGGATTGGAAACCGGGGAGCTCATTTTTGTGCCGCATCAGGATACGACACCCTGGCCAGTTTCAGCCTATCAATTATTTCGCTGGTGATCGCCTCGGGGGTCTCGGCGATGCTCACCGCCAAGGCGTCTTTCGGCTCTTCGAGGTCGGCAAACTGGCTTTCCAGGATGGAGTCGGTAGCAAAGTGTCCGCGGCGGGCGTGCAGGCGCTCGGCAATAAGCCGAGCCTCCCCTTTCAGATAGACGAACTGCACCTCTCCGGCGCGCAGTTCCTCCCGATAGGAGTGCTTTAGCGCCGAACACGCCAGCACGAAATCCTTCCCTTCTTTCTCCCACCGTTGAATGGCGTCGCGCATGGCGGCGAGCCAGGGAGCACGATCGGCGTCGGTGAGCGCGGTTCCCCGCCGGATTTTGGCGATATTCTCCCCTGGATGGAAATCATCGGCGTCAGCGAATTGCCAGCCAAGCTTGTGGGCCAGCAAGGTTCCAACCGTTGTTTTCCCGGAGCCGACCACGCCCATGATTACCAGGACCACGAGTTCTCCAAAGATTCATCCTCTCATGCGATTGGGATTGCAGAAGGCAGGGTTTCGCATCCCGGCTAGGGCGTTTTGTGAGCTTCCGCGACCGCATGCTGCACGGCTACGAGCTCTTTCAGCACACCCCGCAGTTTGGTGGACTCCAGAGCATTGGCGCCGTCCGACTTCGCTTCCTTCGGATTGTCGTGCACTTCCATAAACACGCCGTCGACTCCGGCGGCGACGGCCGCGCGAGAGAGAAGGGGAATGAATTCAGGCTGCCCGCCACTCACGGCATCACTTCCGTCGGTCGAAGCGGAAGGGAGCTGGACCGAATGCGTAGCATCGAAGACCACCGGCGCAAATTCCCGCATGATGGCGAGCGAACGCATGTCGACCACCAGGTTGTTGTAGCCAAAACTGGCCCCACGCTCGGTCACAAACACGCGATCATTCCCCGCTGAGCGGCATTTCTCGACCACGTGTCTCATGTCCCACGGCGAGACGAACTGGCCTTTCTTGATGTTGACGGCACGCTCGGTCATGGCCGCGGCAACAACCAGGTCGGTCTGGCGGCAAAGGAAAGCCGGGATCTGGAGGACGTCGGCGACTTCGGCGACCTTTGGCACATCTTTGGCTTCGTGCACGTCGGTCAGGACCGGCACGTGAACTTCCTCTTTCACTTTCTTCAGAATACGCAGTCCCTCAGAAAGGCCGGGGCCACGGAAGCTCCGGAGGGAGGTTCGGTTTGCCTTGTCGTAGGAAGCCTTAAAAAGAAAGGGGATGTTCAGAGAACGGGTCACGCCCTTAATGACTTCCGCCATGAAGATGGCGTGCTTTTCGCTCTCGATGACGCACGGGCCGGCAATCAGAAAGAGATTTCCCGACCCGATGCGAATGGATTCGACTTGGAAGGAAACGCTCATGAGAATTGGATCCTTGACTCATCGCATCATTGCATCGTTGAACCCAATTGTGCCAGAACGCTATCCATTGGGCATTCCGATATCGAACTAGCGGCCGAGCGAGTCTACCAGCCGGACTTCGGTGCCGTGTCGCAGGGAGTTGGGGATTTCGGCTACCCGATCGGTGTGGCGAATCAGTTCCTCGATTGTTTCTTGCACAGCGTCTGCGTCTATTTTGACCGAATAAGTCACGTTCTGTGCGCGCACCGGATCGCCACCCCAGTCGGCAGAGACCGTCACCTCGACCCGCCGTACATTGATTCCACGCTTGCCGGCTTCACGAAACACGTCATTGCTGTAGCATCCGCCAATCGCCAGTAGAAGCAGCTCTCCGCCGTTGAACCCAAGCCTCTGGCCTCCCGCTTCCTTCGTGCGGTCGATCGTGAGGGTTCGGGGACCGGAGGATCCTACGGCGAGCGAACCGTCCGCGAGTGTTCGGATTTGGACCGTGGTTTGCGCCATGGCTCCGGCGTAAGAACGCTCAAGCTCGTGAGCCCCGGGATTGACCTCGCCGGCCTTCGTCGGAATGCCTGCTGGGTCCTCTCGGGTACAAGGCCCTATCGCGAAGCGACCTTCACGGGCCGATGAAACATTTCCACATCTGCCGTCTGCTTCTGGTCCGCTCGCCTCTGCCCATGCTCGTAGGCAGCCCCGACAAAGGTCCGGAACAAGGGATGCGGCTCGAGTGGCTTCGATTTGAACTCGGGATGGAACTGGCATCCGATGAAGTGGGGATGATCGGGCAGTTCAACCATCTCCACGTAGGTGCCATCCGGCGACGAACCGGAGATACGCAAGCCGGCTGCAGTCAGTTGCTCCTCGTACTCGCGGTTGAACTCATAGCGGTGACGATGACGTTCGCTGATTTCCGCTTTGCCGTAAATCCGATACGCCAGCGTGTCGGCCTCGATCTTGCAGGTCCAGGCGCCCAGACGCATGGTCCCCCCGAGTTCTTCCACCCCGCGCAGTTCGCGCAATTTGTAGATCACTCGATGGGGTGTGGCAGGATCGAACTCGCTGGAGTTTGCCTCATCCAGTCCGCAAACGTTGCGTGCGAATTCGATGCAAGCGGTCTGCATCCCCAGGCAGATTCCGAAGTATGGCACCTTGTTCTCGCGAGCATATCGAATGGCTTGGAGCATACCTTCGATCCCACGCTTGCCGAATCCGCCCGGAACCAGAATGCCGTCATAGTCGCGAAGCTGCTCCCGGCAAGCTTCCTGCCCGGCCTCCAAGCCCTCGGCTTCCACCCAGCTCAAGCGCAACCTTAAGTTGTGCGCCAAAGCCCCGTGAACCAGGGCCTCTTTCAGCGACTTGTAGGAATCCTCGTATTCGACGTATTTGCCAACAATCGCAACGTGTACATCGGCCTTGGGGTTGTAGACCCGGTGGACCAGCTCTTCCCATTGCTTCAAGTCGCGTTCTTTCAAATCCAGGTGCAGATACTTCATCACCAGCGCATCCACCTTCTCGTGCGAGAACACGAGCGGGACCTCGTAGATCGAAGCAACGTCTTTGGCGGTGATCACGGCTTCTTCTTCCACATTGCAGAACAGCGCAATCTTCGACTTGATGTCTTTCGAGAGGAAGCGATCGGTTCGGCAAAGCAGAATGTCCGGCTGAATTCCGATGCTGAGGAGTTCCTTCACCGAGTGCTGCGTTGGCTTGGTCTTGAGTTCCTGGGCAGCGGCAATAAACGGCACTAGGGTCACGTGCACGAAGGCCGTATTCTCCCGCCCAAGTTCCTGCCGCATCTGGCGGATGGCTTCCATGAACGGCAAAGACTCGATATCGCCCACCGTACCACCAACCTCAACTATCGCTACATCAACATCTTGGGCGACTTTCTTCATGGCCGACTTGATCTCGTTCGTGACGTGCGGGATCACCTGAACGGTTTTGCCCAGATAGTCGCCGCGACGCTCTTTGGCGATGATCTGCTCATAAATCCGGCCAGTCGTCCAGTTGTTGTCGCGGGAAAGTTTGGAGTGGGTGTAGCGCTCGTAGTGACCGAGGTCGAGGTCAGTCTCGGCACCATCGTCGGTGACAAAGACTTCCCCATGCTGGAACGGCGACATGGTACCGGGATCGACGTTCAGATAGGGGTCGAACTTCATCAGGTTGACTTTGATTCCGCGGCTCTCGAGCAGACAACCGATCGAGGCCGCCGCCAGTCCCTTGCCCAAGGAAGACACTACACCGCCGGTTACAAAGATGTACTTTGCCGACATCGTTGCCTCGCTCTGAATTGTTTTGGAAAATTGTGCAGGCTGGCGTGCACGATCAATTATGGCAGAACATGGGCAAGAGGGGAATGGGGATTTTTAAGACCGTTCTACTCTCCTCGTCTCCTACTAGCGGCCGCCCAGGCGGGGGGCACCGAGAGCAATGTGACTGTTGAATTCCGTTGCCAGATCCTTGCCAGGCCACCGGCTAGCGCATCAGAATAGACTGAGAATCTTTATGGCCGCCTCCAGATATCTGGGCATGGTGCTCCTGATCGCAGGCGCCCTCGGTGTGCCCCGCCTCGCATCAGCTGCCGACACGACCAAGCGCCTTATTCTGAAAGACGGGTCCTACCAGATCGTTTCGAAGTGGGAAATCCGGGGCGACCGCGTCCACTACTACAGTGCCGAGCGCGATGAGTGGGAAGATGTCCCGAACGCAATGATTGATTGGAAGGCGACCGAAGAATATGAAAAGGATCGCCAGACGCAGAAGAACTCACCCGAAGCACAGGCTCTAGATCGCGAGCTCGAAGAGGAGCGCCAAGAACAGGAAGCGAAATCTCCGACGGTTGCTCCCGGACTGCGGCTTCCGCCGGACGGGGGCGTCTATGCGCTCGATACCTATCTGGGGGAACCCCAGCTGCTGCCTCTCGACCAGAGCAGCGGCCAGGTCAATAAGAATACAAAACGAAACATCCTGAGAGGAGCGATCAACCCCGTCGCGGGTTCGAAGATGACGATCGAGCTTCCCGGAGCTCGCGCCAAGATTCAGGTACATGCGTCCTTGCCGGCCATCTATGTGAATCTCGATTCCAATCAGGAAGACGACTCCACGGGAAACACATCGGAGAAAGCCCCAGCGCAACTTCCCTGGGATCGTTTCCGGATTGTTCGCGTTCAGGTCAAGGGCGACAAGCGAATCGCCGGGGCAATCAAGACCGCGGTTTATGGAAAAAGTAGTTCCGAGCAAGACCTGGTGGCGGCCGATGCAGAACAGTTGGGCGAAGGATGGATCAAGATCACGCCCAAAGAGCCGCTGGTCGCGGGCGAGTATGCGCTCGCCGAGATGCTCGGGAAACAAGGCCTGAACAGCTATGTTTGGGACTTTGGCGTGCATCCCGACGCACCCGCCAATCTATCGGTAATCCGCCCGGAGAAACCGAAGCAGTCTCCGGTCGAGAGCAAGACGGAGTTGAAAACGCGAGACACCGACGATGGTACGCCAGCCTTAAAGAAGCGCTAGCCAAGCTCAAGGTACCCTCCCCTAAACTCCTTTCGGAGCTGTCCGGCTTCTCTCGGCTCCTGCATCATTTCTGTAATGAGTCTTTTACGACCAACTTGGCTCTAGGCCACCGCATCTGGAAAGGCGGAGGACAGCCATGAATTCACTTAAGCTGCTGCTACTAGCTCCAGCTCTGCTCGCGGTCTCGGCGATGGCCCAAAGCTCGCAAGGTCCATACCTGATCCCGCAAGGCACAGATATCAAAGTTCGAACCGATACCACCATTCCCGCCAAACCGGCTGCTGACACGCGCTATAGCGCAACCGTCAGCAACGACGTCATGAACAACACCGGAGGGGTGGCTATCCCTCGGGGCGCGCGGGCTGATCTGGTCGCCGTTCCCAGTGAGGACAACAAGGACACCTATTTGGATCTGCGGTCAGTGACCGTAAACGGCCAGCGCTATGAACTTGACGCCCGCGGTTCGAAAACCGGTAGTTCGACTCCCGGCGGGCTAGGGGCCAACAAGCGGACAGGCAAGTACGTTGGCGGAGGTGCTGCGGTTGGTGCCGTTCTCGGAGCTTTGCTGGGGGGCGGTAAAGGGGCTGCGATCGGCGCGATCGTCGGCGGTGCAGGCGGAGCGGGCGCTCAAGTCTACACCGGCAAGAACAAAGAACTGCCGGCTGAAACGCAACTCAGCTTCAAGCTGGCGCAGGATCTTGAAATGCGCACGGTTGAGAACCAGCCCTCGGGCGAGATGCGAACCCGGCCACCGGACTCGCAGTAGAGCCGGAATTTAGAACCGTCAGCTACCGAGCGGGGAGCCCCGTGCTCCCCATTTTCTCCGAACCCTGCACGGCGGCCGCTATACTGCCGTGTGCCTCCTTCCCCTCCATCGCGCCTTGCCTACATCGACTGGCTGCGTGGACTCGCCTGTGTACTGATGTTTCAGACCCACTGCTACGACGCCTGGCTAGGGGGCGCGGCTCGTGATTCGCGTTTCGCCATGTGGTCGCATTTGGGCGGCACTTTTCCTGCACCGCTGTTTCTTTTTCTTGCGGGAATCTCGTCTGCACTGATTACGGACAGGATGCTAGGTAAGGGAGCGGCCGCCTCACAGATCGGGAAAAAGCTCATCTTCCGGGGCGCAGAAATCCTTGGCCTGGGTCTCTTGTTTCGGCTGCAGGAATACGCAATTTCCTGGGGTTGGGCCCCGTGGACGGACTTGTTCCGCGTGGATGTGCTGAACACAATCGGGGTCTCCATCATGCTGATGGGGGCGCTCTGCTGGATGGTATTGTTTTCTCTCCCCGCTCCGGCCATGGCGGGCTTCCGCAAGTTCCTGAGTGTTGTTGCTGGCGGGGTTGCAGTCCTGATCTCCGGTTTGACGCCGCTCCTTTGGACGACCTGGCGCCCGCGCTTTCTCCCTTGGCCGCTTGAGAGCTACATCAATGGCGTGCACAACCTCGGCACGCCGCAGCCGTGGCTCTTCCCGATTTTCCCTTGGACTGGGTTCGCATTTGCCGGCCTGGCAATGGGTTTGATCCTGACGAGCCGCTTCAGCCAGAAACTCGGAAGTTGGACATTTCTTTTAACCGGAGTTTCCGGTGTCGCTTTGGTGTATACCTCCAGATTCCTGGATTCACTGCCATGGCAGATCTATCCTGTGTACGACTACTGGCACACCAGCCCAGCGTTCTTTGTGACCAGGGTAGGGTTGCTTTTGGTCCTTGTCCTTGCCGGGTACGCGTGGTGCCGCTGGGGACTTGGACAAGTCGGTTTCAGCCCACTCATTCAGCTTGGCAAGACTTCCCTGCTGGTTTACTGGGTACACATTGAATTCGTCTATGGACGCTTCAGCATCCTGCCGCAACACAGTCAAACTATTGTCGGTGCTTCCAAAGGCTTGCTGATCATCTTCGTTTCGATGCTGGTGCTCTCGCTTCTTCGCACCAAATGGAAAGGCCAACCCGGACACTTACTCTCCTCTTCGGGGGGAACTCGCAGGCTGCAGGGAGCAGGTAATCTCACTGTGCTGGGCGGGTGAAGAAGGTTCCAGTCTAGTTCGCTGAATTTACATGGAGTAGGGTTCCGCCTTGGGTTATCGGCCGGGTGTTCCCCAACGGAGTCCGCCTCGCGATTTCGGCTCGACATAGAGATCGCCGCCGAGCAGTTCGCCATCGAGACGAAGATCGAGAGCGTAGACGTCAGCTGGCGGGCGCTCTTCAAACTGGATCGGAGTCTGCGGCGCCGTTGCAAACTCATGGAAGCGAAATCGAGCCCAGACCGCCAATGTCAGCAGAATGGCCACAAGGGCAACGTACCTTGAGGGCTTCTCGATTGCCCAGAATTCAAGAAATCCTCCCCAATGCGCGGCAAACAGAATCACAGCCGCATATGCTCCAAGTTTGAAGTTGAGATTTGCCTTCCCGGGCAAATACGAGCAAGTAAATGGGATTTTCCGAAAACCATGCAGTAATTTCTCCGCGGCAAGGATTGCCACCAGGAGGAACACGCCCATGTGTAAGAGCACGGGTCTCGTCGGCCATAGGGCAAAAAGCAACATTCCCGAGATCGCCAGAATGGGAAATACTGCTAAGCAGTAGAGCGCTTTACGAACGGCAAAGAAGTAACGAGACGGGTGCTGCACAGCAGTGACGCGGAAAATCCAGTTCGACCGCAGAGCATGGGGAAAGGTGAACACGATACGCATTCCAGGCACGACAAAAAACAGAATCACAAAGCTTGCAACCAGCAGGAGCGCGTTCGGTTGATACCATTTTTGCTCCCATTCACCGCGCACAAGGCTTTCAGCGTAAGCGAGCGCGACCGCAAGGCCGATGCCTCCGTAAATTGCCAACAAGAGGCGATGCCGATGGCTCCGCGCCAGGGTGCGAGAGATAAAAAGCAATATGGCGCGATCGATGGGGCGACGGAAAATCCGTGTCGCCAGGGCTATCAATATGCGAGACCCGAGCGGCAAGTGCGCGGCTCGGGAAATATCCGGAGCCTCAATGATCTTCTTTACGGTTCGGAGGTATACCAGCGCTAGCACGGTGCCCCCAGCGAGCAGCGCGCAAATCATGGCCTCGATTGCGCGGCTCCCTAGCCTCACGAGGACCGGATCGCCCGAGCCGTTGAGGCGCTCGAACAATCCAAGAAACCAGTAGGATGGAAGGAGGTTGAGCCAAGATGCGTTCTGCGGAGCATGCAGGGCCGCAACCGTTGCGAGTTGCGGCTTCAAAAAATACACTCCCAGAATTGCAAAGAATGCCATCAGCTCGAGCACTCCTGAAACCCGCAAGAAAGACCGATAGCTCAGAAATTGCGCAGTAACGCCCGGTACGCCAACAAGAACGGCGACCATAAATACCGCCGCAAATGCCATCGTCATCCAGTAGCTTACAAACGCTCGCACCACCCCGAACGTGCCTGCGTCTCCCCCGACGATGCCCGCATAACAGAAACTGGTAAAGAAATTTACGCATACAACAACGATTCCAACTGCACAGGCGATCGCAGTGATCTTTGAAAACGCAATTGTTCGCGCACGCACCGGTAGGACGGTCAGTACTAGGGCGTCGCGAATATCGGGCAGCAGATTGTCCCACGCCAGAATGAGGAACATGCCTACCACCGAAATAGTGGTCGAAACGAGAAACTCTTCATCGCTCCAGGCGTTCACTCGCAGGATTGCGCTCGGCAACGGGGAGGTGAAGTAACGCGGAGTCATCACGTAAGCCACGACGAAGTTGAACGCGAGGAGCAAAGCGACGAATTGGATGGCCAAATTCTCGACGTTGCCCCCAGGAGATAACAAATCCAGCTCTACGGCGCGGGAAAGAAAGACGCGGAAAAGCACACGGAATTGACGGCGTTCATCCAGCACGGTTAAGACTCGATGACTTCGATAATTTCGCGACTGACGCTTTCAGTGTCCTGCTCGAGCGCCAGCTGCGAGAAGACTTGCTCCAGGCTCGCCAATGCCATCAACGTTCGGAGTTGCGCGATCGAGTCGTCGGCCGCAACTCGACCTTTGCTCAAGATGATGACGCGCGAGCACACTCGCTCAATGGTGTCCATCTCGTGGGAGCTCAAGAGAATGGTTTTGCCTCGCGCCGCCAAGTTCTTGATCAGGTCTCGCAGGATTAAGACAGAGCCGACGTCCAAGCCGGAAAAGGGCTCATCCAGCAAGATCAGATCGGGATTGTGGAGGAGCGCCGCCGCCAGCAATACTTTCTGCCGCATGCCTTTCGAATAGGACGACAGTGCGACATCGCGATCTTCATGCAAGGCAAACAGCCGTAGCAGGTTCTGAACCTTTTCCTTGGCTTCGCGGTCGGTGAACCCGCGCAACTCACAAATCATTTGCAGGTATTCGGCGCCGCTCAGGTGAGGATAAACTTGCGGCTCCTCGGGAACGTACCCAAAAATCTGACGATAATGGATCCGGTCACGCTGAATCGGTGTTCCATGAAAGAGAATTTCGCCCTCGCTCGGCTCGATCAGCCCAGTGATCATCTTGAGCGTTGTCGACTTTCCTGAGCCGTTCGGACCGAGATATCCCGTAACTTCGCCTGCTGCTGCCAAAAAGCTGGCGCGATTGACGACCGGAATGCCCGAATATATCTTGCTGACGTTGCGTAGTTCGAGCATTTGTAGATTCCGCCGCTAGGCCTAGACTCTCACCGCTGCGGCCCACTGGCATCCACATTGCTCAGCCGGTGCATCCCCGTTCGGCGCAGGGCGAAAAGAATCCCCCAAGTTGCCGCAACGAAAACGGCCGGGGCTACCAGTGCCAACAGCAGAAACAAGGGAAGTGGATTTCCAACTGCTCGAACGTGGGGCGGACCGTATTTCACCGTTATATCTTTGGCCTTCTCGATGGCCAGGACCACGCCCGCAAAAATGAGGCACATTAAGAACACGGTGGAGCGGGGGAACTTGAATCCCGAGCGCATATCGAACCTCCTGAATGGAAGCCAATGATCGAGGCCGAACAGATTGCAGAGGTGAGCGGTAAACCCGCCGGCAAGTAATCCAAGAAACTCACGGGCATAGAAGAAGGCACGGGTGAGGAATCTTCCGTTTTCCCGGACTTCGGTTTGCGCACGAGCGAAGACATACGTCATCTCGTCGCCAAATTCGAGACGGCATGCCGCCGGATAAAGATAGAGAAGACTGCGATAAGCACGAACCATACGCTTATGCCTCTTTGCAGGAGATGCGCAGCCCCGCAAGCTTCGTCAGATGCCGCATTCGGTCGGTTTCTGCCTGTAAGTTGCGGCGGCCTTTCGCCGTGAGGCGGTATGAGCGGCGTTCGCGAGGCGTGTGGTCTTCTTCAAAACGCTCAATCCATCCTTGAGACAGCAGACGCTGTAAGGCCCCATAGAGAGTACCGGTGCTGAGCACTACTCTCCCTGCGCTCATGTGTTCCACATCCTTAAGGATGGAATATCCATGTCTGGGCTGGTCTGCAAGGCTCAGCAACACTAGAAAAACAGGCTCGGTCAAAGGCAAGATTTCCATATATGGCGACGCTTGATATGTCGTCAGACGCCATATTCGGTCAGATCGCCCCCATTGTCAAGACAAGTTTTTGGGATTCGGGGCTGGAAAGGCTCCGCAGATCGAAAAGCCCTGGCGTTTTGGCCAGGGCTTTCCGTGGCCAGCGAGTCAGTGTGCCGGAGCAGGCTGCGGTTGCGTTTGTGGGTTGCCAAAATCCACCTTAGGAACTGCCCGGGAGGCTTCCGTTGCAGCGAAGTACGCGTTGTTCGCCTTGAATCCCATGCTCGAGGCAAACAAACTAGCCGGGAACTGCTGAACGTAGGTGTTGTACTCCTGCAAGGTATCGTTATAGCGCTTGCGCTCGACGGCGATGCGATTTTCGGTGCCGGCGAGTTCGTCCTGCAGACGCAGGAAGTTTTCATTCGACTTCAGTTGTGGGTAGTTCTCTGCCAACGCAAGCAGCCTGCCCAGTGCGCCGTCGAGTTGGCCATTGGCTGCAATCTTGCCCTCAGGCGTGCCGGCGGACAAGAGGCGCGATCTCGCTTCTGCGATCTCTCCGAAGACGGCCTGCTCCTGTTTGGTGATTCCCTTCACCGTCTGGACCAGATTCGGAATCAGGTCGGCCCGCCGTTGCAGCACCACGTCCACCTGCGACCACGTAGACTTCACGGCTTCGTTCTTCTGGACGAGCGTGTTCTTCACGCTCACATACATTCCAGCGCCGATCAGCAGAACAAGAATGATTACGACCGCCACCACGCCCAGCTTCATAAATCTCTCTCCTTTGTTTCGACTCGGGATTCTGAACGCCCTAGCCGTTTCCGTGTCCCGGCATTGCATCCACTGCGTTTGCAACCGCTGTAATAGCTGCCAAATAGCGTGCAGCCACATCACCGGCTCGCAACCTGCCACGATCACTTTGCTTTGCGCGTACATCTATCAGTTGCAGAAACGGCGAATCATCGAAACCCAGTTTCTTCGACAGAATGGCCACGCCTTCTCGCGAATGCTTGCGTTCTGTTTCGCCTAGTTCTACCAGCACGTGACGAAACAGGGTTGTAAACGAACTCAGAGAGTGCAGCATGACTTCCCAAAGTTGCTTCTCGTCGGTGCCCGCAAGCAACAGGTGCTGCCGCAGCAGAAACAGCTTCTCACGCAACTCATACTCGAGTTGCTCGCGATGATGCGTCATCGGAACCCGTAGCTCGCGCAGTAAATCCTCCCCGTAGAGCACGCGATACCGCTGCTTCATGTCGGTGAACTCTATGGAGAATACGTCGGCGGATGCGATTAGTTCCTGACAAGTGATCACCAACGGCGGATGGTGCCGCTTGCCTCGCCACCAGGAGACCACGCTGGCGATTTTGTTCAGCGCCGCGAGCGATACATCCTTCACCAGACAAAGCAGGTTTAAGTCGGAATATTCGGGATGGAAGTCCCCGTCGGCAGCGGAACCATAGAGGACAATGCTGACCAGGTTGTCGCCAGCGGCCGTCCTGACCTTCTCCACAAACTCCGACGTTAGTTGCTCGTGACTCACGATGCCTCCTCAAAAACCGCCCAACCCGTTACCGAACCCGCCAAAACCGGTTTCCCGTCCCCCCGCCGACTACCAAAGAACTGGTTCGATGGACCTGCATACTGTGCTCTCCCGCCTCCGGGCTTATTTGCAAAGTAGAGTACGTCCACCAACACGTCGCTGATCGTATTAGTTCAAAACCCACTCCTTGCTACCAACTGCCGCTTGCTCCGCCGCCGCCGGATGCCCCACCGCCGAACCCACCAAAGCCACCACCGCCACCTCCGAAACCGCCGCCCCCCCAGCCGCCGCGAGAGCCCCCGCCCCAGCCCGACCCTCCACCAAAGAGCAACCACCAGAACAGGACCTTCCGCAGAGGAGTTGCCAAAACGACGATGATCACAAGGATGATGAGCAATAGCCCAGCAGGTGAGGCATGGACCTGAGGATTACGGCCAGGCACTGATCGCTCCTGCGTGCCCGTTAATTGCACACCTGCATCACTCGCGATCACTTCAGCAACACGTGTGGTCATCAGCCGAATGCCGGTGTCGAAATCGTTGTTCTTGAAATACGGGGCGGCTTCGCGGGTGAAGCCGCCGACCTTCCCGTCGGGAAGAATCGGTTCGAGGCCATAGCCCACTTCGATCCGGTTTCGATGATCCTGGATGGCGAGTAGGATCAACACGCCATGGTCCGATTTCTTATGACCTACGCCCCATTGTTTGAACAGATCGACTGCGTAGCCTTCGATGTCGCGCCCATCAAGGCTGTTGATCGTCACTACCGCTATTTGGGCACGAGCCTTTTCCTCAACCTGGTTGCAGAGATCGTTCAGCGAAGCTTCAGTCTCCGGACTGAGCACATGCGCAAAGTCATTTACGTAATTTGAGGGACGAAGCTGGGAAACGGGCTGGCCAGATGCAGTGGCAAAGAGGGAAGCAAAGCCAAGAACAACGACGATCAGTCTTGCACGCCGCATTGCGCTGATTGTACAGGAATAGAAGAGAACGACTGTGACTCCGTGCAGACTGGGTGGTTCAACGCAGTGACCGGAAGAACTGAACGACTGCCCTCTCGGCGAAGTGTCCGTCGTAGCCGTCGCGTTCTCCGATATACGAACAATGTCCGCCATCCATCGTTTCTACGAACTGAATATGGGGATTGTTCGCAATTTTCTGCCGGGTCTGCGGCAACATTCGAATAAAGGGATCGTTTTTGGCATACAGGATGAACGCAGGCACTCTGATTCGGTGAATCACATTCGATGCGGCGGCACGCGCGTAGTAGTCCGAGGCGCCATCGAAACCGCAATAGAACGCGGTAATCTTATCGTCAAAATCGCGCAGGCTTTTGATACCGCGAAGCCTGGACAAGTCATACCTGCCGGGAAAGCAGCGTTCCTTAGCACGCATGCGCGCCTTCAGCTTGAGGACGAAATACTGTTCGTAAATGCGATTGGACTTCAAGTGGAGCGCATCTGCGGAAGCCGAGAGGTCGATGGAGGGGCAAACTGCGCCTACCCCGACAAACGCTTCGGGCCCGTTCTCGCCCCACTCTCCTGCGGCTTTCAACACCAGATTTCCGCCCATGGAGTAACCGCAGAGAGCCAACTGCTCGATTCCATCGGCTCGAATCAAGTGTTCCGCAACTGCGATTACGTCGCCCGAACGGCCGGAATGGTAAAGAGTCGGGGCCAAGGTGTCGGTGCCTCCGCAGGTGCGCTGGTTCATCAGTACAACGTTCATTCCTGCGGCGACCCCCTTTTCTGCGATCCCCAGCATGTAGAGTGAGTCGCTCGAACCTTCCAGGCCGTGTACAACGATTACCGTTCTTGCCTTGCGGCGATCTGCCTGCCAATAGCAATGACAAAGGACTTGTATACCGGGCTCAACCTCGATCAGCCGGGATTCAACCGGACCGAGGGAAAACTTGCGCCGCAGGAAGAATCCGGCGACCGTCTGCACGTGTCCCCCGCTGAGGAAACGGCGCGGCCGGAATTCTAGAGTTTGCCTGGAAACTGCCCTAACGGTCTCCCCCACATCACAATTCTAAACGTAGGCCAAATACAGGTTCGTCCCTGCCAACCTGAGAGCAACCCTGGATCCTCACTCCCAATCTGATTTCTACGAGCATTTGTTAGGAGGAGGAGGAAACGATGAGCATAAAGGTTCCGAGCATACTCACGGTCGCAGCGCTGGCCGCCGCCTGTGTGGTTGCTGTTCCCCCGAAGGCGTCGGCTGATGACCGCAGCGATTGCCAGAAAAAAGTAGAGAAGGCGCAGGACCACTATCGCCATGAGGCGCACGAGCACGGCAAGCACAGCCGTCAGGCACAAGACGCGCGAGCCAAGCTGAATGAAACCTGGGACCGTTGCTGGAGCTCAACGCACGCCTGGTACGATCCGCACCGGCGTGAATGGCGCACCGATCGCGACTGGGACCGCAATTACGATTGGGACCACGACAACGACCGATAAGAAAGCCGGCCCCCGATGAGTCGGGGGCCTCGGTTTTTTCTGCTCCCCATCACGATTCGCGCTTTCCTTTTCGCAATCTGCAATAAATCGAGCTCATTCCGTCGTTGACACGGGTTGCGCGAGACCTTAGCATGCCGTCTCATACGCGCAGTTCCCTTGGGTACTAATCTCAGCGCGGCGAGTGTCATGCCATGAGCCTCCGTGACTTCATTTCCAAACAGTTCATTGACGTCATCGAATGGGTCGAGCCCGGAGATGGGATTCTGGCTTACCGCTACCCCATGCAGGACCGCGAAATTCAGAACGGCGGCAAACTCACGGTTCGTGATTCTCAGGTCGCGGTGTTCGTGAATGAAGGAAAAGTAGCTGACGTCTTTGGCCCTGGCCTGTACACGCTGAACACACAGACGTTGCCCATCCTGACGTACCTGCGCAACTGGGACAAAGCGTTCAAGTCTCCGTTCAAATCGGATGTCTATTTCTTCTCGACACGCCTGCAAACCAACCAGCACTGGGGCACGCCGAACCCGATCACGATTCGAGACAAGGAGTTCGGGGCAGTGCGCATGCGCGGCTTTGGCATTTACACCTATCACATCGCCGATCCCAAGCTGTTCTATACCAAGATCAGCGGTACCCGCGATCTCTACTCAGTTCCGGATCTCGAAGGCCAGCTGCGGAACACGATCATCGGCCGCCTCACCGACACCTTTGCCAATAGCCAAGTACCATTTCTCGACATGGCTGCCAACCAGGTCGCGCTCTCCGACAAAATTTCCGGCCAGCTCAAGCCAGGATTCCTGGAGCTTGGACTCGCGCTCGACAGCTTCGTGGTCGAGAACCTTTCACTTCCCGAAGAGCTGCAGAAGATCCTTGATCAGCGCATCAGCATGAATATGGTGGGCGACATGGGACGCTACACTCAGTTCGAGGTGGCGCAATCCATTCCGACTGCCGCCGCCAACGAAGGCGGTGGAGGCGTCGGCCTGGGAGCCGGACTAGGAGCAGGCGTGGCCATGGGCCAGGCCATGATGGACGCTATCAAGCAGGCCCGATCCCCGGGCAGCGCAGAATCCACCCCGCCAGCAGGGGCGGCGACCGCGACTGACACCAAGTTCTGCATGAATTGCGGCAAACCGATTCCGCGGGCGAGTAAGTTTTGCCCCGAGTGCGGTCACGCACAACAATAGTTTTTCGCGTTGAACTATGAATGGCATTGAGTGGGTAGTTGATGCGCAGGGGTGTAGTTCGGAATCTCTACAGGACCTCGAGCGCCTCCGCAGACTATTCGACACGCTGATTCTCGATCTGCACCTCCGTCCAGTCGGCGCCACGCAGTGGCACCAGTTTCCCGGTAGCGGCGGGATCACCGGCTTGTGCCTGCTCTCCGAATCTCACCTTGCCTGCCACACCTTCCCTGAGCATGGATCGCTTTGCCTGAACGTGTTCTGCTGTGTTCCGCGTGATCTCTGGGACTTTGAATCACGTCTGGAGGACATGTTCTCGGCCACCTCCGTTCAGGTTCGCGAGGTAGAAAGATCCTACAGTCGAGAGGACGCCCTGGCGCCGGTGACTGGAGGTCGTGCCCAGTGACGCAACCCACCGCGAATTGCCCCAACTGCGGCGCGAAGATCACGTTTCGCTGGTCGGCCAGTGTGCAAACCGTCTGCGAGTATTGCAAATCCATCCTGGTGCGCACCGACGTTGACCTTGAAAAGGTCGGCCAGGTCGCCGACCTTCCAGCCAACAGTTCTCCCATCCAGATTGGGACCGAAGGTATCTATGGGCCGCACTCGTTCGTGGCCATCGGCCGAATTATCTACCAGTACGACCAGGGCAACTGGAATGAATGGCACTTGATGATGAACAACGGCACGAGCGGCTGGCTCTCCGACGCGCAGGATGAATATGCCGTCAGTTTCGCTGCTCCCGGACGCAAACTACCCAAGGAGTGCCGAGTTGGTCAGGACTACAGCTGGGATAACGCGAGCTACAAAGTCAGCACCATCACCAAGGCACACTATCGCGGCGTCGAGGGCGAACTGCCGTTTCAGTACTGGGATAAAACCGATGTCGTTTTCGTAGACCTCATGTCCTATAGCGGCAAGTTCGGAACCATTGATTACAGCGATGATGAGCCTGTGCTCTATCTCGGGGAGTTTGTTGACTTCGACAGCCTGAAACTCAAGAATCTTCGCAGCTTCGAGGGGTGGTCGTGAGTTCGAGCGGCCCAACTCCCGGCAATCCGCAAGTCAAAGCACTGAACTGTCCGGGTTGCGGCGCCGCCTTAACCCTTCGATCATTCAGCCAGGCAGTGACCGTGGTTTGCGAGAGTTGCCATTCCATCCTGGATGCGCAAGATCCTCGGCTCAAAATATTGCAGAAGTTCCAGGTCGCAACTCGGGAGGATCCGCCGTTAATTCCGCTTGGTAATCGGGGGACAATCCGCGGCACGCAATACGAGGTCATCGGATTTCAGCGACGTACCATTCTTGTGGACGGCGTCCCCTACAGTTGGCACGAGTATCTTCTCTTCAATCCCTTTAAAGGCTTCCGCTACCTTACCGAGTACAACGGCCACTGGAATGACGTCAGCGTCTTGCGCGCCCTACCCCTGTCTAGCCCCGGCGCCAGTACCCTGAACTATCTCGGCCAAACCTATCGCTTGTTCCAGACTGCCAAGGCCGAAACCAGCTATGTGCTTGGAGAATTCCCCTGGCAGGTGCGTGTCGGCGAGACCGCAGAAGTGTCCGATTACATTTCCCCGCCGCGAGTGATCTCGAGTGAAAAGACCGACAAAGAAATCACTTGGTCGATGGGCGAGTACCTCGCCGGCCGCGACGTGTGGAAGGCTTTCAAGCTCGCTGGCGATCCTCCCAGAGCGGTCGGGGTTTACGAAAATCAGCCGTCTCCGCTCATCGGCCACGTGAAAGCTGTGTGGAAGCTCTGCGCCGCGTTCCTGGTGGCGCTGGTGGTGCTAATCATCGGGTTTTATGCCACAGCACGGAATCAGCAGGTGTTTTCGCAATCCTATTCCTTCAATACCAACGGCAAAACCGAAGCATCCTTCGTGACGGATGTTTTCGAACTCAAGGGACACACCTCTGACGTTGAGCTCAGAACCCAGGCCAATCTCGATAACAATTGGATTTATCTGAATTACGCGCTCATCAATGAGGACACCGGCCACGCTTACGACTTTGGCCGGGAAGTCAGTTATTACTCAGGGTACGACTCGGATGGACCCTGGACCGAAGGCAGCCAGAAAGACTCGGTCACCATTCCCAGTGTCCCGCCCGGAAATTACTATCTGCGCGTCGAACCGGAGAGTGAGTATTATCGCGGCACAATTTACTATTCCATCACGCTCGAGCGCGATGTCCCGCAATTCGGTTTCTTTGGGATTGCTGCGCTCGCCTTATTGATTCCCGCGGGAGTCATCACCTGGAAATTCATGAACTTCGAGCACCTGCGCTGGGCCGAGAGTGATTATGGCAATAGCGACGGATCTGACGACAACCATGGTGCCGGGAACGCAGCCGCAATTGCAGGGGGAATCGGAGCGGTCGCAGGTTTGATCGGCAATGCTCTGGATATAGACGAATGATGCGCAATGTTTTCTTCATTTACGGGCTCGCAATTCTCTCGGCCCTGGCACTGGCCGAGTATCGCGGCTGGAGTTTGAATCGCGTTGATGAGTTAAAGAACGTGCCGAAGTCGGTTCGCGATAACCCGGGCTCCTATCGGTCTGTTTATGGCTACTACCACCATTACACAGGAGGCAAGTGATGGGCATTCAGTTAACGAACGTTGTTAACGCCATTGTTTACGCAGGCATCGGCATTGTGATCTTTGGCCTCGCGTTTCTGATCATCGACAAGTTCACGCCCTACAACCTTTGGAAGGAAATCGTTCAGGAACACAACACGGCGCTGGCCATCCTGCTCGGGGCCATGTCGCTCGGTGTCTGCGTCATCATTGCAGCGGCGGTTCACTAGGCCCTTGGGAATCCTACTTTTCATCACCGTTCTGCTGATTGCCGCCTGCGGGCTCATCTATGAGCTCATCGCCGGCACTCTCGCAAGCTATTTGCTCGGTGACAGCGTTCTTCAGTTCTCGACGATCATCGGCTGCTATCTTTTCGCGATGGGGATCGGAAGCGCCCTCTCCCGCTACATCGATCGCGGACTCGCCTATCGATTCGTGTGGATCGAGTTGCTTCTCGGAGTGATCGGCGGGTTTTCTTCAGCCTTGCTTTTTCTCGCCTTCGCCTACACCCAGGGTTTTCAGCTTCTGATGTATGCGCTGGTCCTGGTCATCGGAATTCTGGTCGGGCTTGAAATTCCGCTGCTGATGAGGATTATCCGCGGCCGCTATCACTTTCGCGATGTCATCGCACACGTGCTCACGTTTGACTACCTAGGCGCGCTCGGAGCGTCGCTGCTGTTTCCCATCTTGCTGGTCCCTTATCTCGGCCTGGTGCGTTCGGCGCTGCTGTTTGGGATTCTCAACGTGGCCGTGGCCCTGTGGAGCACGTTTCTGTTCGCCAAGCAGTTGGCGAGAGCCCAAGCTCTCCGCGCCATTTGCTTCGTGGTGCTCTGTGCCTTGGGTGTGGGCTTTGCGGAGGCAAAAAAGATCACCACCGCCGCTGAAGACAACATCTACGCCGATGAGATTATCCTGGCCCGCGACACCCGTTACCAGCACATCGTCCTTACGCGATTCAAAGACGATATTCGCCTGTTCCTGAACAGCCACCTCCAGTTTAGTTCGCGTGATGAGTACCGCTATCACGAGGCGCTGATTCATCCTGGATTGTCGGCGATCCCTGCGCCGCGCCGGGTGCTGGTTCTCGGCGGGGGCGACGGCCTGGCGGTTCGCGAAATCTTGAAATACCCGCAGGTGGAAACGGTCACATTAGTCGATCTTGATCCCGAGATGACGCGGTTATTTTCGACGCACCCGATGCTGACGGCTCTCAATCAGAAGTCTTTTTCCTCACCCAAGGTTCATATCACCAATGCAGACGCGTTTCCGTGGGTGGACTCGAGCACGGACAGCTACGATTTCATCGTCATCGATTTTCCCGATCCCACAAACTACTCACTGGGCAAGCTCTACACCACGGCTTTCTACAAGGCAGTAGCTCGACATCTCAGTGAACAGGGGCTGATGGTCGTACAGAGCACCTCGCCAATGTTCGCGCGCGATTCTTATTGGTGCATTGCAAAAACCATTCAGGATGCAGGACTCGGGACTTATCCCTATCACGTCTACGTTCCGTCCTTCGGCGAATGGGGATTCGTGATCGCCGGAAGGCACAGTTACTCGCCGCCAACCTCACTTCCGGCAGGATTACGGTTTATCGATGTCCAAGGTCTAACCGCACTGTTTCAGTTCCCGCCAGACATGTCTCCGATGCAGGTTCCCGCAAACCACTTGAATGATCAGGTTCTGGTACGGCTCTACGACAAGGACTGGAAGGACATTAGTCATTGAGCCTCTCGCGGCGGAAGTTCCTGCAGTCTTCGAGTGCCGCACTGGTCGGCCTTTCGCTCAAGAGCGACCGACCTATTGCTGGCTCATTCGTCAATGACTCTTTCAAACAGGGACACTTGTTGCGCGATCGCGTGAACTTCCCTGCCGCCAGGCAGAAAGTTAAGAATCCGGTTGTCATTGTGGGCGGCGGAATCGCCGGCCTCAGCGCCGCCTGGAGGCTGAACAGGAAGGGATTCAAAGACTTCGTTCTGCTTGAAATGAACGATCAAGCCGGCGGCAATTCCCGTTGGGGCGAGAACGAGATTACCGCGTATCCCTGGGCTGCGCACTACGTTCCCGTGCCTGGCCCGAAAGCTATTTATGTTCGCGAATTGTTTGAGGAGCTCGGCGTCCGCAAAGAGGGCAAATGGGAGGAACGCTATCTCTGCTTTGCTCCCCAGGAGCGCCTGTTTATGTACGGCCGATGGCAGGACGGAATCGAGCCAGCAATCGCGCTCACCCAAAAAGACCGTGAGCAGTTTCAGCGACTCGAAGAGAAACTTCACGGATTTCGGGCGACTGGCAAGTTCACCGTCCCCATGGAAGTTGGTTTTTCTGAATCCACCGCGGCCCTCGACCCCATCTCGTTCGCGGACTGGCTTCGCGAGCAGCGCATGGATTCCAAGATCCTCAACTGGTACATGAACTACTGCTGCCGCGACGATTATGGCGCAACCACAGATCAGACTTCAGCCTGGGCTGGAATTCAATACTTCGCCTCGCGAGAACCGGAAGAAAAAGGCCCCCTTACCTGGCCCGAAGGCAATGGCTGGATCGTTCGTCGCCTGCTCGAGCGGGTAGGCAGCTTCGTACGCACCGGACAGATGGTCCACCGGATCGTGCCCCAGAAAAGCGGTGCGAGTGTGTTCGCGGGCGATACGGAATTTCAAGCCGAGTTCGTCATTTTTGCCGCACCTACTTTCCTCGCTCCATACCTGGTCGATGGCATGGGAGGCTTGCACGACTTCGAATACTCCCCATGGCTCACGGCCAATCTCACGCTCGATCGCATTCCGGCCTCATACGGTGGCGATCCAACATGGGACAACGTCTTCATGGATTCGCCAACCTTAGGATACGTGGACGCCACCCATCAGTCGCTCGGCACTCACAATGAGCGAACCGTGTGGACGTTTTACTGGGCGCTCGCAGACGGCCCGCCTTCCCAAAACCGTCAACTCCTCTTGACTCGCGAGTGGACCTATTGGAAAGAAGCAATCCTGCACGACCTGGAACGCGTGCACCCTGAGATCCGCAAGTGCGTCTCGCGCATCGATGTCATGCGTATGGGGCATGCCATGGCGAGGCCCAAACCGGGGGCCATCTTCTCGGCGGAACGGAGCAATCTCCGAAAGGCGAAAGGGCCCGTCCTATTCGCAAACTCTGACCTGAGCGGCTTTTCGATTTTTGAGGAGGCGCAGTACCGAGGAGTCGTCGCTGCCGACGCCGTGCTACACAAAATGAATCCGAAACGGTCCGAGTAGACATGCCTTATTCGCGTAGAAGCGAGTTGGACGCGTCTTTCCCAAGTACAATGAAAGTCAATTGCGGGGGCGCGTAGGTCAACCGGATAGGGAGAAATCGAGAAGGGCAGGCACTCGTGCTGCTCAGCCAGTGTTTTGATCTTTGCAACACGTACCAAAGGTTCCAGAACACACCCTCAATGGGAACGCTCACAGGCTTCCGCTCAACCACCTATCCCCGACCCCGCCAGCTTGTTGCAAAGCTCACCAACGCGGAAATCAGCATGATCTGCACAACCCGCAAAATGGTGGTCTCTGGCCAGTAACGGAAAACAATGAATTGCGCAAGGTAGACGATCGTCGCGGCAGCTAAGCGGCAAAGACACGGAATTTTTCTCCGCGACGCAATCTTTTACCAGTGCGAAACGACCAGAGCCACGCAGGACAAAGTGGGAACACTGGCACGACGGACAGTGCGTAGGGCGCAATCCTTTCAACCTTTTCCGAGCCCCGATTTTAGCTCTCGCTCAGCGATTGTCGGAACCAGCGTTGTCACTCCTTTACGCTTTCTGTTCGCGGCTGCAGTGACTGACTCAGGAAAATTGTCGCTATGGCCTATCGGAACAGCGGAGTTGGTGACGGTGGGGGTTTTTGCATTACGCGGTCTGCGTGATGGTCAAACGGGAATTGTGTCGCCGTTGGCTGACTCTCAGATCGTAATGGTGGCCGGTGCAGGACGCTAAGCAACAAACCTCTCCCACACCCCAAACGTTGCAAGAATCGCTTCTAGAAGTATAGGTATCGTTTCAGCGTGTACGTTCGATCAATTTCCTGAGTCCAGAAGCTCCCTTTCACACCCATGGGTATATGGAGGTGGATTTGATTTGCACTGATGGGGGTCATTTCGCCCTCGTATGCCTCATCAAACAAGTCAACTAAACGAAACAGATATATACCGGGCAACAGCGGCCTGCGTTGTTCGACAGTCAAAATCCGTCCCCCTATAACTCCCCCGCATTCGTCCAGCATAAGGTGGACGGAATATCCATTTCGCTCGATGTTTTCCAACTCCTGAAGGCAGCCCTTGTTAAGTGGGTGCATCTCACATGCAACAGAACCCATCGCCACGAGAATCATTAGCAGAGAAAAGAGGGCGAGTGGGATAAGAAAGACAAATCCAATCACCTTTGGAATTCTCGAAAGCTGCGAAAGGTTCCGTAAAGCTAGTATCGGAATGCACAGCACCCCTACTACGAAAACATGGTTGAGCAACGGAAGGGTGAACCGGAAGACTCGGCAGCATCCAAGTCCAACTACAAAAAGCATCCCAAGGAGCAATAGGTGACGGATAGCATTGGATTTGGGTTTAGTCTCTTGTGGGTTGAAATTCATTCCAGATGCGCTTATGTTAAGCCCGGCCCAGAACAGATGACAAGGTTGCTGTTCATTACCACCATGAAGGCAAACTGTTGATGAAGTCGATTGGATCACCCACCTGCACAAGCGGCCTTCACATCTTGGATGGTGTTGTGGTCAATCAGGGCCTTGCCGTTTGCGCCTTTGGTGTTGACCGCGTGGGCAAAGATGCCTGACATGAGTGCCCGAACGTGGGAGAGGCTTTTGCCATTCAACTTCTCTGTGAGTTTGGTGAGGAACTCGCTCGCATCAACGGTGTGGTAGGAGTGCATGGGTCGGGTGGCAAGCTCATGCTTCACGTACAGCTTCCAAACGTATTCATAACCACGAAGCGTTGAAGGCCGCTTGTTCTTCTCAACCCAAGGCCGGTAAAACTTGTCCCAAAAAGCACCCACAGTGAGCACCGGGGTGGGCGGCTCAGAGCGCAAGGCCGCGTGGTGCAGGTTGTTGATGGCTGACATGTGGGACTTTGCCAGTACCTCCGCTTCTGAGGATCAACAACGCTCAGGTCGCACAGCTGCTCCGTGACCTTGGTACGGCCACCCCATCACTGTCCTTGTAGTACCTGATATAAAATCCATCTGAACGCAACAACAGAGCCTTGTTGGTCGCGGTAGCGACGGCGGGGCTGGTCGGCCTTTAGCAGCACGAGGAGTTTACGGTTGGTCATGAACAACAACATGCCTTATCGGACGAATCGGACCAAGCCATCTTTGGTAATGCCGCTAAGCCGTTCATTATAAAGATGGGCGCGTAGCTCAACCGGATAGAGCATCGGATTTCTAATCCGAGGGTTGCAGGTTCAAGTCCTGCCGCGCCTACCATGGCTGACACACTTCCTTAGTCTCAATCCGAGACTGCAAGTTACTTTCGTAACAGGGAGGGCTATCAGGCGTTCACTTTCCACTTTGAAGCGGACTACATTGCAGAACGTAAGGGCGGGCTCGAGTTCCATCGCAGTCGTTCTAAGCGACGGAAGGGGAGCACTCAAATGATCTTGAGCCGTTTCCCTAGACTCATCCTTCTCTGCGACATTTGCCGCAAACGGCGAGCGGTGTATTACCGGGAAGGCGCCACGAGCGAGCCAGATTCCATCACTGTGTATTGTTGGGAATGCGGTAAAGGACTTCGAGATGTTAGACCATTCAGCGAGGACGCAAAGACAAAGTTCCCGAATCACTCGCGGAGCGCCTGAGCAATAGGCGGTGGAGTTCGCACGACATCAGCTCATGTAGGAATTGACCATCAAGCGGAGTGAGCAAGAATGACTTCCGACGACAACGTTAGCCTTGATCGCTTCATCTCCAACTTCGACAATCCCGAGAAACTCCAAGCCGACGCCAAGGCTGCCCTGGCCGCAGGTGAGGAGTTCAATAAGGGTGCGCCGATTCCGACTGTTAGCGCTTCCGACATTAGGCAGCTCTCGGAAGCCACGCGGCGCCTCAACGCCGAGATACCTCCGGAGCCCAATATGGCAATCGGCACGGCGGTCTACGCCAGCTACGGAGTTGAATGTGCATCTGAACCCGCGAAGTTCATGGCTGCCCAGTGGCGGCTGACCGTGCTTTCGGACCTGCTCGAACGCGGCGTGCTGGCTGCGTATGTCGAGGGCGAGGAGCCAGATGAGAAGGTATTCATCGCGGCTGCCACGATCCCACTCACGAAGGAAGATATAGGCGAGGTCATGCTGCCAAAGATCCTAGCCGAGGCGCCGGCGGAGTTTGTCGCGCAAGTGCGGGAACAGATGCGTGCTGAGGGCTACGATCCTACCAGGCCGAACATCGATGCAAAGTTCCTTCGTTGGCTGGAAGACAACTGCTGAGGACTTTCGCTGTTTACGCCGGCTCGGCGTGTTGTCGCAACAAAGCCAGAGCAGTCGGCCCGTTGCGTGTGCAGCGTTGCCGCGTGATGAGCGAAAACTCGCGGTCAGAGCGCACGGTACGCCGACCGAGAACGATGATCAGCAGCTCGGTACGCCTGCGAGAGAGCTAGACAACACCCGCCACAGCATGCCGAGCTTTAGATGAGCGCTTCGGTTTGTGCTTCCCTTCATCAACGAATTCGAAGCGAAAGGTCTTCTCTACAACACGCGCCGCCTTCGCGACGGTCCCGATACTGACACCCACGTTCATCGGATCTAAAAGACGGTCTACTTGGCTGCGGCTGGTGCGGAGCTCGTGCGCCATTTGTGTCTTTGATACATGCTTTGCATGCATAGCAGCTTTCAGTTCGAAGGCAATTACTCGCTTCAGGGCAACCGCTTCGGTCTCCTGGATTAAATTCTCCTCTTCGAGAAAGCTGTCGAATGAAGAACCCGTATGATCAATAACTCTCGATTGTTTATTCATTTTTGACTCCTCGCATGCTTCGATTTGTTCTTCTGCGCCAGCTCAAAATCCTCGTCAGGGAGTTTCTGCGTCTTCTTTATGAACCCATGGAGAAGAACCATTCGCTGCTTCGTATCGACATAAAAAATAACGCGGGAGATGCGGTTTCCAGGCAGCTTTGTTCGGACTTCATGGAGACCGTCACCCAGAGCTCGTGCCACTGGCATCCCGATTGGCCAACCTAGCTCGCAAGTCTTTATGTCCTCTCCGATGACTTTCTTCTCTTCTTTCGTGAGCGTTTTGAGCCATTCTCGTACTGGCTCTCCCCCCGGTTCAGTCCTATAAAAGAAAGCAGATATTTTCTTCCTTGGGCCACTTTGTGTCTGCTTCCCTCCCCGTGTACCGTATATGGTACACATGTGAGACGGCTAAGGCAAAGAAAGGGTTGCTTTCACCAAGCAGGCTAGATTCTGGAATACATCAGGGCTATCCCTGTAACTCACTGAAAATGCATGCACTTATGGTCAAACAACGGCGCCCCTGAGTCTTCATGTATGTTCTTTGTAGGAGGAAGTTATACATGGCGGCAGTCCAACATGCTTCGACTGGCGGGAAACGAATGAGCTTCTATTTCTCGGATGCGCTCGATGCGCAGTTAGAAAAGATCGCACGCGAGCAGAAAAGAAGTAAATCGCAAGTTTTGCGCCTCTTGGTCGAGCAAGCGCTGAATGTCAAAGCGGTCGTCCGCGTGTAGTCAAAATCCAAAAGGCTATCAAGCGTTCGCGCGCAAGATAGCCCAGAAAACAGAAAGGAATGTAATTGACATGTCCAGTATACAGAAAACCACCCCTAAGCTCAGTCTTGATCCAGTTTTTTCGGGCTTAACCGCTCAAGATCTGCAGCGTGAGATACGCTACCTCGAAGGCGAAGCCGAGATCCAAAACGATGAACTTCGGGGTCTTGAGGAAGCGCACGCAACGCGCCCATACCGGCCAGATTTCATGGCAACGATGCGGCGCGGATACGGAGACTCATTAAGGCAGCTGCACAGCGAGATAGCGGCGGTCCGCGCGGTACTCAACGCCAAAGAAGCTCTGCGAAACTAGAGTGCGGCGCTGAGCAGTGAAAATTGGCTGATGCAGTGAGGTCCGTCGCCGCCTGGCGAAGGGTCCGCAGCCCTCGACAAACCCTGACGATAATGCGGTAGCTGATCCGCAATAACAAATTCAAGTGCAAAAACAGAGCTGTACATTTACCGCCATTGGAGCGTCGCGGTTTGGCTTTGGCCTTCTGTGCAGGGATCTTCGACGATCCGGACCAAGGGGTCTGGCGATTGGCTCAGTTAACGCGGCGTTCTGAATCTGAGATCGACGGCGCCCGTCACCGGGTCAAGAATCTCTGGATCGTTGACAGAAACGAAGTGAGTCACCGATACGCTCAGGAAGCCGTGAAACATTCCACGTGAAACATAAAATGAATCACCAGGTTTATAGGGAATCAACATTTCGTCCCCGGGCTCTTTACCCAACAGGAGGTAACCAAAACCTTCGGTGATGAAAATCTTGCTATCAGAGCGCTGGTGAACATGGGGCTTGTAGAAGACTTGTGCGTCGAGCGTCACGAAATCAATAGCAGCCGTGCCAACTTTCGTAGGTCTCCGCACCAAATATTTGCGTTCGTCCTCCTCAGCTCCGTGTGGCTCTGCTGAAAAGTTCCGCAGAATCTCATCTGTTTCAGTTCCATCCAAAATGGGAGTCCCGCAGTTCTTGTTGTCTGGATTAGGAGCGTGGACCAGGTCTAGCAGTTGTGCTGGGACGACGTTTCTTTCTTTCGATGCAGGTGAATCTGCCATAACTGGCCTCCTGCAGACCGCGCTTCAGGCTAATTCTAACCCGCGCACGTTGATTTGCAGCAACGTAAGTAACTCTTTTTTCCATGTTCTCTGCATCTATTCACGTAAGCTGCCGTTGGAAATAACTCGCGAACCGCATAAAACAGCTGAGCCCATGGAGTACGGGATCCACCTGTTGACGACAAATGCAGAACAAGGCTGTTTTACCCATACGCGGCCGCTAACGTTGGTGAAATTAATCTCAGGAATACGTCGTTGATTTCCTTCGGCGTCATTCGCATTCTCTTGTCAAGCCACCAATTTAGAACGAGCACGAATGTGGAAGCTATGTACGCTGAGACGACCTCGGCTGGAATCTGCCGCGTGGGTTGGTGTCCGGACCGAGAACCTCTCGTCATCACGTCCGCGACGATGTCTGTCAGCACTCTTCGCAGATGCTCATGCAGAATGGCCCTTCCGCGAGTGCCGATCCTGTCTCCCCAAGCGTGTGCGTGCTCATAGTGGTGCTCGAACACCGGAAGGCTAAACCACAGCAGCCGGTCCTGGCGTGTTCCAGTTCGCGTCGGAGGAGGGACAGGCCCGAGCATCTCGTGTATGCCACTCAGAAGAAGATCATCCTTGTCGCGAAAGTGTGTGTAGAACGTTGACCGGCCGACATTCGCTCGGTCGAGGATCTCCTTTACGACTATCGAGTCGTACGGTTTCTCGGCGATTAGAGATACCAGAGCAGTCTTTAGAAGGGCTTGGGTCTTTTGAATCCGTCGGTCTTCGGCATCCGTTCTGTGCGGCATGAGCAGCCTCGGAGATGGTGGACAAAAAAGCTTTCTTGTCCGGTTCGGAACAGGTCGCGGCGCGATGTTCTGCACATCGGCTTGTCCCAATCTAACGTGATGAACAAATGTTCATTATCGCATCTCTGTTCCGGGAGGATTCATGCAATTGCACTCAAGACAGGAAACGACAATGCAGCCATCAGTCGGCTACCCAGCTCAAAGTACGAGTGGGATTGTCTTACACTCGCCGGTCTTCTACGACCTAACGGTTTGGCTTGCGTTCTTCGGGAAAGAGCGCAGATTTCGCGAAAAGGTTCTGGAGCTGGCACGCATTACGAACGGTGAATCTGTATTGGATGTGGGGTGTGGGACCGGCACATTGGCAATTGCGGCCAAGCGTCGCGTCGGGATGGCGGGCTCGGTGTGTGGAATTGATGCCTCGCCTGAGATGCTTGCCAGGGCAGAGAGAAAGGCGCGCTCAGCTGGAACTGAAGTTCTATTTCGGAGTGGAGTGGCCGAGGCGTTGCCGGTTCCCGATGCAAGCTTCAACCTGGTGCTTTGCACCGCCATGCTCCACCACCTGCCCCAAAAAGCACGGCAACAGTGTGCTAACGAGATTCGTCGAGTCCTGAAGCCGGATGGGCGAGTCCTCGCGGTCGACTTCGAAGGGTTCAGCGAACAACGACGATCTCTCTTGTCACACTTGCACCGTCCTCACGGCCACGTTGGGGTGCGGGATATTGAGAAATTGTTAAGCGGAGCAGGGCTGAAGCCCGTCGAGAGCGGTCCTTTGAGAATCCGAGATCTGCACTTTGTTCTCGCGCGGCCTGAGCACATCGAGCCGAACTCATGAAGCATTTGCGCCTCGGGATGGCTGGCTGGGGCTTGCCTGTGGTAGGCATCCTCGTCCTTGGCCATGGAATTGTGCTGTATCGCATCTCGTCCACGTTGAAGTGGTCTGTTTTACTGGGGATGGTCCTCTTGCTGCTCCTTAAACACTTCGGGATACTTGGGCCAATTTACGCCCTGTTCAAACGCCGCTCTCGAAGCTAGACCCAAGTGCAAGACGATGAGTAGCTCGGGCCGCTTTGGTCTGTGAAGACCTGGCGAGACCCACCCTACGCAAGACATGCGAGATTCTGGTGGTTCCATCCGCGTGGCGAACTCAACGCATTCAGGATCAGCAACATGCGCGGATTCAGCGGCTCACAAAGGTCTTGCGCGGATGGATTCGCTGCGCGCAAAAAAAAGCTGGCTCCCGCCCCAACTCCATTGGTAAACGCGCATTTCAGAATACTCTCAGCGAGATCTCAGAACCCCCAAAGGACGTTCACCCAGGTGCACCGCTAATCTTGCGTCATCTCGCGCGGACCTGGGCCAAAGGCTCGGTCCGAAAAAGAGGACGGTATCTATGACAAAACGTCTAGCAGTATTTCTCTACGGGCTCGTCAGCTACATGGTGTTCTTCCTGACATTCGTGTATGCCGTCGGGTTCATTGGCAATTTGTATATTCCGAGATCGATGGACAGTGCTGCACGCATGTCGTTCTTGCCGGCCTTAGCCATTGATGCTCTGCTGCTGCTGGTATTTGCGGTGCAACATAGCATCATGGCACGCCCGGCGTTCAAAGAGGTGCTGACTCGATTCATTCCGACCGCTGCCGAACGCAGCACCTACGTACTGTGTTCCAGCCTGTTGCTGATTGCGTTGTTCGCGTTCTGGCAGCCGGTTGGCGGCGTGGTGTGGAATATCAACAATCCTGCGGTTCGGAACAGCATCAACGGGGTGTTCGGCTTCGGGTTCGCGCTGGTGTTCGTCGCCACGCTGCTGATCAACCACTTTGACCTGTTCGGGTTGCGACAAGTGACTTTGTTTCTCGTCGGAAAGCCTTACACGTACCTTGAATTCCGCACACCGTTGCTCTATCGCTTTGTGCGACATCCGTTGTACGTTGGTTGGTTGATCGCCTTCTGGGCTACTCCCATGATGACGGGCGCCCACTTGCTGTTTGCGGTGCTTACATCCGCCTATATCGTGACCGCGATCCGCTGGGAAGAACGCGACCTTGTGATTGTTCACGGGGCGAAGTATCAGGATTATCAGAAGCGCGTGCCGAAGCTGATCCCTTCATTGGATCCGTATCGCGCCCCTGAGGAGCGGATCGCGCAGGTCCCAACTTCCGCGGCGTAGTCCGGGCAAATCAAAAAGGGCGGTTCGTGCCGCCCTCGTTTTATTTCCGGGTACACCTCACAACGCGGGGATTCCGTTTGTTCGTACCGGGCCTCAACCTACCAGCCCATGAACGCGGCGAACTCCTCGACCAACTGTTCCCACCCGGTATCTCCAGGAGCAACCATGTGGCTGCGGCTCGGCAACTCCACAAAGCGGGCGCCGCGAATCCGTGCAGCAATTAACCTTCCCTCTTGCACCGGCACCGCGCCGTCATCCCGCGAATGCAACACCAGCGTTGGACAAGTAATCTTCGGCAGCATGTCTAGGATCTTAATGCGCGGAAACTCCGCAATCATGCGCGCGGCGTTTTCTGGTGATGACGAGATTCGCTGCAATTCGTTGAGCCATGCCGCCTCCACTGAATCCGCGTCTGGGCGAAACAGTGTCGTCCACAGCTGCCTAAAGGCCGGATTGTCCCGCCCCCAGCCCGTGCGGATCAGGGTCAGCATCGCTTCTAACTGTTCTTGGGAGCCAGGCGCTGGTGCAGGCCAGCCGTTCGCGAAGGTTCCGTTGATAATCAATTTCGTTACTCGCTCCGGATGACGTACGGCGTACGCTATCCCGACCGCGGCCCCTTGGCATCCCCCCAAGATGGAGAATTTCTCCAATCCAGCCGCATCCACCAGTTCTTCGAAATCCCGGACCGTCCGCTCGAATGAAAAATCGCTGACATTCCAGTCCGAGAGACCGCTACCCCGCTGGTCATACCGCACTAGCGTCTGGTGACGCATGACCTCCCTTAGCCATTGTTGCCGTGGTGGGGTTTTCCATTCAAATTCCAAGTGATTGAGCCAGTGGATCGTCCGCACCAGCACCGGACCATCTCCCCCGATGTGATATGCGATGCGTACGCCATCGCTGGTCGTGAAAAATTCGATGGACTGATCTGGCAAATCGGGTGATCGGCCAGGGGACTCCAGTTGGACAGATCGACTATGGGCTGATGGCCTGGTCACCTCGGCCACAAATCTATACCCGTGGCGTGGCACGGTTTCGATGTACTTGGCGGGATAGAGCACTTTCCGCAACTGCGAAATGCAATAGTCGAGATTGTTATCTTCCACGATGGAGTCGGGCCATACGGACTCCATGAATGCATCTTTACGCACGAGTTTGCCGGCATTCTCTACGAGCACCCGCAGAGTGTCGAACAGTTTACCTCGCAGGCGAATTTCCTCGTTATCACGAAGCAGCCTCCGTTCGTCCAAATCGAGCCGGTAATTGTCAAAAAGATATTGAGCCATTTGCGAAACGACAGCCTGCGTCACGGGCCAAACTGGAGACCCGCAGGCCCCCACTTGGCTCGCTATTCTATAGCGAATAGACACTGCATGTCCTCTAGCCCTGTCGAGCAGAGCACGGCGCCTCTTCGCCTGCGGACGTCAACCCTGAAAACATAAGTTTCGCAGATACAATAGTTTGAGTGTTTGAGGCAGGCTCTATGACGAAATGGCAATTGCAGGACGCCAAGGCGCGGTTCAGCGAATTGATCGATGACGCGCTCAAAAAAGGACCGCAAATCGTGATCCGTCACGGAATTGATACCGTGGTTGTCATTTCGGTCGAAGAATGGCGCAAACTAAAAAAAGATGAAGAGCGACCGACATGGAAAGACGTGCTGCTCGGGACAGGGTCGCGGTCCGAGATTCCAATTCCGAAGCGCGGCGCGGGAAGGTGGCGTAAACCAGTAGTGTTCGATTGATCCAGTACTACAGTTCGCTTCTTGAGAGTCACTTGAGCGTATTGTCCGCTTCACTACGCCTTTTTGAACGGGAAGCCGCTGCTTAATTCTGCGCCAGCACGTCGTTGTAATAGTTGACCATTGCGCGACGTGGTGCTTGCTTCAATCCAGGGAATGGCACCTTGACGTCCTCGGTTTTATTCCCGATGATGGTGACGCGCCCCAGGTTTAGTAGCCGGCAATCCGCCATTTCCAGATAAACCGGTACAAGCATTCGAAAGTCGCTGTTCACACCAGATTGCGTGAGCTTCATGGACAGAACTACATCTCCGTTACTGTCCTTTCCGAAGTTGGCGTCCACTTTATAACTAAGAAGACGCAAAAGACCCTCCAATGGCGAGCCGCCATTGTCCGATACTCTGAACCTTAGTGCAATAAAATACTCTCTATTTCTGCTGCCCTGAAACCTTTGTTCTCTGTGGTTCACTGCTTGGTCCTGCCGGTCGCGAAGAATGTCCAGCACGTTGGAACATCCTGCAGATTCAGCAGGCCCTAAGAAAAGTTTTCCCCTGACATCCCCTTTTGATAGAACTTATTGAGCCTCATCCTTGGCCTGCCCTCCGCTGCTGGCTTGCCATTTCAAACAGAAGGATTCCGCTTGCAACCGCCACGTTGAGAGAGTCGCAGCCTCCGCGCATCGGAATCCGCACCACAAAATCCGCACACTTCAGCAGGTGCTCTGAGAGACCGCGCTTTTCGCTGCCGATCACAATGGTGGCCGGAAACCTATATCGCAGAGCCTTGTAGTCCATCAATCCCGTTGGTGAGGATGCCACGATAGCAACCCGTTGGGATTTAGCCCAACCGGCGAACTCGTGGGGCGAGCACTTAATGAGCTTTTGAGAGAACAACGATCCCATGCTTGCACGAATAGTCGCTGGATCGTAAGGGTCGCAATCTGGCCCGAGAACAAAAAGCCCAGTCGCTCCGGCGGCCTCAGCAGTCCGAATAATGGTTCCTAGATTACCCGGCGATTCAATCGATTCGGCAGCAACCCACAGCGAGTTGCGCTCTGCTGAAACCGTGTTTAGAGAAACCCATTTCTGCTGGAGAACTGCGCCGATTCCCTGCGGGTCAGAGGCGAGTGTCAGGTCCCGATAGAGCTGACACGAGAGCCGAATACCGGGAACTCCGGCCTTGTGGAGTCGCCGGGCGAGTTTTTTCCCATAATGGTTGGATAACGAAGACGGATCGAGAAAGATGCTTTCCAGGGCAGTGTGCTCAACCGCACGGGAAACGTGACGAATGCCTTCGATTAGGTAAAGTCGGCTGCGAGATCGGCCAGGGAGGGTTTGTAGAGAACGGAGGGCTAAGAAGCGAGGATCACGGGGTTTGCTGACGAAAGGATATTCATTCATTACCTCCTGCGGCATCTGGCTGCCGTTTGCCTTGATAGGATTTGAAACCTTCGTGATTTTCCCACGGCCTGCTGCTGAAACTCAAGGGGAACGACGTCAGGTGGTGAACAATCGACATATCGCCGAGGCGCAAGAAGGTGAAGTCGCGATAGCGCTTTCCCTCGTCAACTACGTTGATGGATAGCCTACCTCCACCAGATCGGGCTGTTTGACACTCAGGACTTACCCCCGGGATAATGTTGCTTCGCGTCCGGGGTCGCTCGCAGCATGTTCTGCTGTTACGCTCTCATTCGAGGCGTCCGTCTATTTCTTTTCGCAACGCTGATGTTATTTGTATCGAGCTGTGGTGGCGGATCAAACGGCTCATCTGGCTCGCCTGATTTTACCCTCGTATCTTCCACAAACTCCGTAGGGCTGCAACAACTCGGGATAGGGGTGATTTATCGTCTTGATGTCACACCCATCAATGGATTCACTAACCAAGTTTCGGTGACCTTCACAAATGTTCCTGCCGGAATCTTAATTCTTCCGGCCGGGCCATACACTGCGTCACCAGGGCAACCACTGGTCGTCAATCTTGGAGCAGATGCTTCGGCTGCCATCGGCAACAGCAGCATAACTGTGAAGGCGACGAGTGGAAGCATTACCCACAGCTCGACTCTAGCGATTTCAGTCGCAGCTGCAGTTCAGTTTCAATTGGACATAACGCCCGGGAGCGTGACGCTGGGGCCGAATAGCTCCGTCACCACGCAGATAACATTGACTCCCGGGGCTAATTTTGGCAGCAATTCTGTCGTTCTTTCGTATCCATCCACATTCCTGGGCAACACACACGTCCAGATTGCGCTCAGCAGCCAGTTTTTGAGCCCCGCCCAGCCGCAAGCTACGATTACACTGACCTCGTCATTTGAACAGTCGGCAGCCAGCAATATTCCAGTAAAAATCAACGGAGCCGTGGGAGGCAAGATAGTAAGTGCATCATTTGCACTCAACACGACAAATCCGGCGCCCGCATGCAGCAACCCTTCTCGGTCAACGGTGCAACGCACGGATATGGACGTGACCGGAGTGGTGTACGATCCAGTTCACAAGTTAGTTTTTGCTGCCGTAGACCAAACCAACACGGTTCATGTGTACGCTTCTGGCGACGGCCACAATATCGGCACGATTGACATTCCGTCCGCACGGCAGTTGGACATCACGCCTGACGGCAGCCGCTTGCTAGTCGGCTCGCAAACAAGATATTTGACTTGGGTGGACCCGACAACGTTGCAAGTGGTGGGTCAGGTTGCGGTGGATTCCAGCATCTTCAATGGCGTGCTACCCGTTCCCTTAACGCCAGTCATTCTCGCCAACGGCAAAGTGCTGCTAATGGCGGCTTCGGACAGCGTGCCTGTCGAATGGGATCCCGCGACCAATACTTACACAAACATTGCACCGACTGGTTTAAGCGGGTCGATTGTGGTCAACAGGAGCGGCGACCATTCCAAGGTAGTTGTCCTCGGAATCCTCGGAAGTTCGTTGGCAGTTTTCGACTCGGCCACGAATAGCTTCGGCCCCGTACAGAACATTCACGCCGATGATGCGGCTTTGAACTTCGACGGAAGCAAGTTGGCGGTCATCCAGTCTTCGCCCACGCTTCCCGGTGGAAGCCAGATTGCGCTTTACGACAATCAGTTCAATCTGCTCGCCACCTTCCAGGTGAATTCCCTCGCTGTCGCCGGCACCTTGGTATTTAGCCATGATGGAACCAAGCTCTACGTTTTAACTGGGGGATTTACGATTGTGCTTAGCGCCACGGATCTTTCCTATCTGGGAACAGTACCGGGGCCGAGTACGAATACCGGCGCGCAGTATCCGCCCGATATCGACGACACCGGGATGATCTTCGTTCCTGGAAATAACCGGCGAGCGCTCCTCTTTGTCGATGGCAGTACCCCGTGTGCCATGGGCTCTACTCAAACGGTAAATGTCGCATTGACCCCACACCAGGGTACGGTTTCTTCACCCACGCCAACGGTAGTAAATTCTGGACAGGGTCTCACTCCAAATTCCTTAATCTATTTCGGGGCATCTCCCGCCTCGGGACAAGGCGTCCCCGGCACTAATTTCATCTACAACTCACCGTCGAGCGTGCAGGTGACACCGCCATCGGCTACGGCATCTGGCCCGGTCAATGTCACGGTGGTAAATCCCGACGGCTGGGTAGACATTGCCCCGGACGGGTTTAGCTATGGATCGACGGTGCTTGCATTAACACCAAACTCCGGCCCTGCCGCCGGCAACACCTCAGTTAAGGTTTACGGCTACGGCTTAGGCTTCAATCAGAGCCAGATTCAGGTCTCGGTTGGTGGCCAACCTGCTCAAGTGACCAGCGCTTTTACCGGGTCGATAAACAATGGCACGTTCCCTAGGGATCAAATCACGTTTACAACGCCTCCGGGAACACCCGGCAAGGCCGACATAGTCATTACGACTCCTGTAGGATCGGCTGCGCTCTCAGGCGGTTTCCATTACACGCAGAACGTTCAGAATTTCCCCATCAGCAACACGTTGGCGGAACTCGTTTACGACGGGTCGCGACACCGGGTTTATGCTAGCGACTTGAACAGCAATCAAGTCTATGTTTTTGACTTGAATTCGCAGCTGTGGACTGGGGCATTCACAGTTGGGGCGTTTCCAGTGGGGATGGCGCTTACGCCTGACAGCTCAAGGCTGGTCGTCGCGAACTCAGGCAGCAGTTCAGTCTCGATCGTGAATGTTGCCAGTGGAACCAGCACTCAGGTTTCGCTGGCAGGTCTGCCGGAACTATCGCAAATGTGTGGCGCACCTATCCCCTATGGGGTTGCGACAACGAGCAACAATCAGGCCGTGATTGCGAGTGTTTGCTCGAACGCGTCCGAGGGACATCTGTCGGTTCTCGATCTTTCGACACTGGCGTTTGGTTGCGGCGCATCGCAAGGCTGCGCAGACATGGTCGCGACATTCAAACCTAATCTGTCTAATCCGCTTGCCCTTTCAGGCGTGCCAGATGGGAGCAAAGTTTATGCCGCGAATGGATTTCTTGCCGGCACCAGTGGGTATTGGGATGTGACATCGGACGTTTTCCTCTCTCAGCCTTCATTCGGAATTCCTGACATTCCGGTGGTTGTGACCGCAGCGGCAGCCGATGGCAACCTATTTTCCCAAAATTATGCGACGCTCGACACGAACGTCTACGAGAAATCGGTGATGCAGGATGTGGACTATTTGCTCACGGGGATCTTCGACCCCAACGCCGTAGGCGGCGAGAAACTCCACGATACCGGAGCATTGCTTTATGTTCCTCAAGTGAACGGTATCGATATCTATGACGCGCACCATGGGCACATTCGGCAGCGCATCGTGCTCCCTGGCACAATCGCCGCTACCTACGACGCTTTGGCTCTCGACCGGACCGGAACGCAGCTTTTTCTGGTTTCGGATAACGGGCTCACAATGGTCCAAATGCCTGAGTTGCCTTTGAGCCTTGGATCGGTCAATCCATCACAAGGGCTTGCGATCGGCGGCGGTACTGTTACGTTGAGAGGTAGCGGATTCCAGGCCGGCGTGCAGGTTTGGTTCGGCAATGCAGCGGGCACTGTCACTTTCGTTGACAGTTCCACCTTACAGGTCGTGACGCCTGCGACAACAACGGGATCGATCCGCATCACCCTCACAAACCCGGACGGAGCCCAATACACGCTCGATAATGCTTTCATGGCTAACTAGCGATTCATTCCCTGCTTTGTGGGCTCGAATTTGGTCAAACCCTGCTGACCAGCAGAACTAGTTCTGAGGGCGCGGATGCTTCGGCTGATAAAGGCCAAGTGCTCCTCCACCCGGTAGGCGGATTTTGGTGATGAAACCCCATCGCGCCTCGACGAGATCCTCGCATTCCACCCCATTGGCGCGTAGGTTTTTCATCTCATGCTTCACGTCATCGCACATCAGATAAAGCTCATGCTTCTCGTTTGCTTCCGCAGGATGAAAAGCCGATTCTGAAGCAGGAAGAGCGAAGATTAGCCATTCATGACCGGCATCCACAAATGGAAATTTCAGGATGTCCCGAAAGAAAGCTCGGTCGGTCTCTGGGTTCTTGCTGTAGATCACCACATGCGCACCGTTAATCATAGGGCCTGCTCCATTCCAGCATCATTGCACGGGGAGAGAGTTCCGGTAGGTCCTCGCGCTATCCAACGCAAAGTTTATTGGCCATTGCCAGATTATCTATTCGAACAACTAAATGCACAAATGCCCATGGGACGCGGCATTTCGCAGTTGGCCCAATCAGAGTAAATTGCTAAGGTGGGGTCAAAGCCATATCCTCGGGCGACGATTGGCGTCCTTGTGGTAACCGGAGTTCTCACCTCTTTACAGTTCGTATACCCGGAAATCGTGCCCCTTCTGGAACGGACTTCGACCGCGATCAAGGAACGCGAGTGGTGGCGTTTCATCACACCTTTGTTTGTTCACCCCGAAGGATGGCGACAAATTGCATTTAACTTCTCGTCGATCCTCGTATTGGGCACCCTGGTGGAGCGGCTCTTTGGGGCCTGTCGGTGGCTGGGCATCTACTTCGCTTGCGGCGTTATTGGTGAACTAGCTGGTTACGCCTGGAAGCCCGTCGGAGCAGGAGCTTCGGTTGCAGGAGCTGGGTTGTTGGGGGCCATCGCGGCCTGGCTGCTCCTTGAAAACCGATCGCCTCAAGCAAGGATTGGCGGTGTCATCGTCCTAGTTAGTGGGACGATTCTTACAGTCTTTAGAGACTTACATGGGCCACCCATGATAGTCGGGGCTTTGATGGGATGGGGGATGCTGAAAAAGGCTGAGGATGGGGTTCGATAAGAAGCTGAGCAAGCAGAGGTGTGCAGGAGAAACGGAGGACCTAGCCGTGACAAATCGCTACTGTCCTGATTCCACGTGCACAGTCATCTATCTTTCCTCAAAATCGAGCCGTAAGATTGGGGCGAGGAA
>DATJEL010000098.1:0-80681 GCA_035496675.1 Terriglobales bacterium | reverse complement strand
AACCGTTTGGTCGAGCAGCGGTTTGGTCGAGTTTACCGGGATGACCTGGACCTGGCTGTTCCCGCCGGTTACGGAAACATAGGAACTGGCGTTCCCGTAGAGCATGTTCGATTTCTGAGCAGTCCCATTCACCAGGAAATCGACCGGTGGGGCGTCGATCGAGCCCTGTACAAAGCGAATGCTCGCCGTGGAACTACTACTGCTGCCCCCGCCGCAGGCAGGCGCAAGAACGAACAATGACGATAGAAACAACCCCACGGCAACCCGACGCAAATGTACCCTCCCGTGCAATCTAAATGTGTATCAGAAATTCGAGAACTCAGGAAATAGGATGCGGCGGACAAGCTGGAATGATGTGTGCCGGTTAATTTGAAATCTCGCGAGAAGGCGGCTTGCCACGGACGCACCTTCAGCCAAGCTGGGGCCGGGTCCCCGTTTACTCGTGTCCGAGAAAGGCATGCCGCCCCGGTCCGGGCTTTCGGGCGCGAACAGAAATCTCTCATCGCGACAGGGTGAAATTCACTGTTATTGTGGTATCCATTTCGACCGGCGTCCCGTTCAAAATGTAGGGCTGATACTTCCACTGCCTCACAGCATCCAGGGCGGCGTCGCCCAAAAGCGTGGAAGGCGAATGGAGGGTCTTCAGACTCTGGACCGAACCGTCCTTGCCGATCACAGCGGCGAGCACGACCGCGCCTTCAACGCCGGCCTTCTTCGCCTCGAGCGGATAAATCGCCGGGGGCGTGTCACCGCACAGCAGGCCCTGGGCTACTGCACCCGACACGCGGATGCGTGTCGCGGCCGCTCTGCCAGGGGCACCTGCCCTGGCCCCTACGCGATGGGGAGGCTGCCCGGAATCGCCTTGGCTCGGGGTTGAGGGTCTCTCAGAACAGGGCGCAACCGAGGGTTTTATTGAGGGAGATTGCCTGGCCGCGGCAGGGACGGCCTCTCCGCCCCCTTCTGGCGAGGATCCACGCTCGGCGACGACCGCCGCCGAACCAATTGCCGGTTCTCCCATTTCCTGAGCTAGGGCCTCCCCGTTCGACAAACACGTCGTCGCCTTCCCGTCCGATGCGGCCCTCACCTCGCCGCTTTCATCGCTGCAAAACGCCCGTTCCCCGGAGTCGGCGACTGCAGGCTCGGCGACCACTTTGTAGTGCCCCGTATCGCAGCTGGAGATCACAAAGTTGTAGCCATTCTTGCTGCCCTTCGTCAGTTCAGGATCGTAAAGATATTCAGAACCAAGCGCGGAAAGGGAACAAGCATAACGTCCCTTTGCAGAGGAGTAATTCTTTTCAGCGGAATTTACGACCCGCAGCATCGACAGGTTGATCATCTCGTTCTGGCTGCGTTGCTTGTCCTCAATCACTTTCAGAAACTCTGGGTCGCCGAGCGGGATGCGTACGGTCACCATAATCTCGTTCAGCTTCCACACATTTCCCTCGGTTCCCATGGAAAAGGTGAACCGCGGTATGACCGGCAAATCTTGCTCTTTCCCGTTGCGACTCAAGTGCAGGGCCAATTCAATCTGATCTTCGTCGCCAATCAAGTCATCCCGCTCGACGGTGAGTTCGATCTTGTCGGGTCCATTGTCGGCCCCGGGCCGCGGATCTTCTGCACTGACGAGCAGGGGGCCGGAATCGAAGGTCGAGAGCTGGTTTCCTTCACCCCGGATCTGGTTGGCTAGCATGGCGAATTCAGAGAAATAGTTCCGTCCTGAGGTTCCGCCAAATTTGGATAACGACTGTTTCGTCGCTTCCGGAAGATGTCTTTCCATGTGGTTCGGAGTTTCGCCGAAAAACATCTCGATCAAGGCCTGACGCGGCGTTTGCGGAGACGTGGACTTAGGTGGAGCGGTTTGCCCAACCAAGAGGGACGAAAAGAGCGCAAAGACGACGGGAACCTGACGCATGGGGCCTCCTCGAAATGGGCTGGGGAGATCTTCAGTGTAGCTGAATGTAGAGACGGTTTCGGATGCGTCGAAGTTCCCAGGACCCGTGCCCTGCAGCCCATGTGCAGAATTCTGCACTTTGGGGAATGGTTGCGCTCCCCAACCCGTGATTCGCCACCTGACCCATAAACCTTTGGCCCCCAGGCGTTTCCGGGGAATTCCAATTCCGGAACTTGTTTTGGTCGCGGAAGTGCTCCTGTCGCTGACAAGAAAAGAGGCCGCAAAATGCGTTCGATCCTCTTCCTGTTCTCGACCTCTCGACCCCGCCGCTCTTCAGCACGAGCGGCGCTCCTCAGCGAATCTTGAGTAATCCTTCTTCAGCCTCTTTTGAAAATGCGGCCCCGAAACTGGGGCCGCTTTTTCATGCCGGCAAAGTTGACGGATCTCTGTGGCAGGAATTCTCGTGATTAAATAATTCATCCCCTCTCTGAGAGGTAGAGATGAGATTTTTGACTTTCCTGATCTTGCTGTCATTCGTGTATGGCGTTTCTGAGGCGCAGACTCCTCCAAACACCTCAGCATGGGACCAGGTTCCTCACGAGGCCGCTGCCGCGACCCGCGAATTCTCCCCACAACTTCGTACCGACATGGCAACGATTCGTGACGCCGCGCTGAAGGATGACTATGCATACACACAGCTGGAACACCTGACCGACAGCATTGGACCGCGCCCGAGCGGCTCAGCCCAAGCGGATGCCGCCGTGCGTTACGTTGCCGGCGAGATGCGCGCACTCGGACTCGATGTAAAGCTCGAGCCGGTCGTGGTCCGGCGCTTCATCCGCGGCAAAGACGCCGCGGAACTGGTCGAGTACCCGGGACAGGTTCCCGGCGCCAAACAGAAGATCTTTGTAACCGCATTATCGGGGAACACACCCACTCCGGAAGACGGCATCACCGGAGAGATTCTGGTTGTGCACAACTTCGACCACTTGCTCTCACTGGGGAAGGAAAGAATCGCAGGCAAGATTGTGCTGTTCGATTTTGCCTACGACTCGCGCAAAGCGGCTGCCGGCCGTGCCGGCGCGGCCTACGGTGAGTCGGTCCGATATCGCTCTGCCGGCGCAGCTGCGGCAGAGAAGTTTGGAGCCATTGCATCGCTTGTCCGATCGGCGGGAGACGGAGCTTACCGCCTGCCTCATACCGGCTACAGCGCCGCGGCTCATATTCCGGCGGGCGCCATTGCTGCCGAGGACGCCATGCTGATCGAGCGCCTGTCGCAAAAGGGGACAGTCCGAATTCATTTATCTTTACCGACTCACCAAGGTCCGGAGGTGCATAGTTACAACGTCATTGGCGATCTGAAGGGCTCAGAGCATCCCGAACAAGTCGTGATCGTGTCTGGGCATCTCGATTCGTGGGATCTTGGCACCGGCGCGATCGACGATGGCGCCGGCGTAGTGGTTGCGATGGAAACCGCCGAACTCCTGCATCGGTTGGACCTTCACCCCAAGCGCACCATCCGCGTGATCGCCTGGATGAATGAAGAGATGGGTGCCACGGGGCGGGACGTATACGCGAAGGAATACGAATCCCAGATCACGAACCATGTCGCGGCAATGGAAAGCGACCTTGGGGCGGAGCATCCTCTCGGTTTCCACGCCCGCATCAGCGAACCCGCCCAACAAGAGTTGACGCCGGTGCTTGAGGTCCTGCGCCCGATCGGAGCCAGCGTTCTTGACCTGGTCACCAGTTCTCCGGAAACAGACATCGAATCGCTCTCCGACAAGGGCGTTCCGGCGCTTGGCGTTTGGCAAAACGGATTGAGGTATTTTACCTTCCACCACACGGCGGGCGATACCCTCGACAAAGTCGTTCCGGAGGAGTTGCGCGAGAACGCCGCGTGCATGGCGGTCATGGCCTACGCCCTGGCCGAAACACCCAATCCCTTGCCGCGGTAAGGAGCGCTGATGAACCTCGATTGCGGCAGGGGTCCACACGACATTAGCGCAGGGCGCGCGTCCTCTGGGCTACGCCGGTACTCTGCACCCATTCTCATAGTTGACGCATCTTAAGTTACGCGCATATCATTCCCGTTTGGTTTGGGCGCCCGGCTACGGCTTTTAATGCCCGGCGCGGTTTGGAATCGAGATGGACAAGAAGAAGATAGAAGGATTCAAGAAGCGTTTGGAGACCCGGCAGCAAGAGCTGCGCCGTATGGTCTCGCGCACCCAGCAGGACGGCCGAGCAGCGGACGAAGACGTAGCGCAGGATATCGCCGACAAGGCTGCCAGCTCTTACAACAAAGAGTTTTTGTTTCACCAGAGCAATGCCGACCGCCAACTGCTGCAGATGGTGGAGGGCGCTCTAGCTCGGATCCGTGAGGGGGCGTTTGGCGAGTGCATCTCCTGCGGCAAGGACATCAATCCCAAGCGGCTTGAGGCGGTTCCCTGGACTCGCCATTGCATTGAGTGCCAGGAAAAGCTCGAGAAGGGAATCTTGGAGGAAGCCTCCCGTTAAAGCCATCGCTACTCAGCATTCTCTGGTGGAGATTGAATGTTGAATTCTGAGCGGGAATGCTTTTTGACGCTCCCAAATCCCCGCTGATAAACTGGATCCTCCGGTAAATTCAACCCCAACCAGGCAGAAGGGAAGTTTGTGCGCGCAGAAACTCGTCGGCAGCTTAAACAAGACAAATTCAGTAAGACCACGTTACAGGTAGCGGAGCAGACCGTTCATTGGTCGGCCGAACACAAAGGGAAGCTCATGGCCGGAGCGGCCATCGCCCTACTTGTGATTGGGGGCGCTCTCGGGATCTGGTATTACTGGTCGACTCAGGACGAGAAGGCGAGCATCGACTTCACCAGGGGCGTGCAGACGCTGAACGCGCCGATTCGTCCGGCAGGAATGCCGCCGCAACCTGATCTCGTCACCTTTGCCTCGAGCACCGAGCGCGCCACTGAAGCCCGCAAGCAGTTTCAGGCAATTGCCGATAAGTATCCGCACACTCGCGCGGCCGACTATGCGCGTTACTTCGTGGGGGTGACGTCTTCCCAGCTGGGCGATTATGCCGCAGCTGAGCGCGAGCTGAAGGCGGTCTCCGAGAGTCACAATTCGGAGCTGGCGTCCTTGGCCAAGGTGGCGCTCGCCTCCGTCTACCGCAACAACAACCGCACCAAGGACGCGCTCGATCTCTACAAGGGCTTGATCGCCGATCCGACGCGAACGGTCGGAAAAACCAGCGCGCAAATCCAGTTGGCCGAGACCTACGAAGCTGCGGGGATGAATGCGGACGCGAAGAAGCTTTACGAGCAGATTCAAAAGGAATCTCCACAGACCGAGGCCGGCCAGATTGCTGCGGCCAGGTTGCAAGAGCTCACCAAGTAGCTGATGGTGCGTCCTGTGGCCGGGTACAATTCTTCCCTCCGGGCGCTTCTCGAGACACATCTCGCAATCAACCCTCTCGTCTCCCAGGGCCTCTTGTGTTCGGCACGGAACGTTCAAGCGTTCGGGGCCCACGGCCTTCAGCGAAACGGACAACACCAGAGAGGAGTTCTGGAATCTCAAGCGCGGCGAAGTCTGCAAGACGCCGTTCCGCGCCGATCCGGCTATTTGCGTTGACATGGGGCGCTTGCTGCGGTTAGCATCAGGCGCGCAGAACGGGTAATTTGCGTTCAATCATGCGCCAGAAAGACGTCCGAATGGAGCGAGTTCCTACAGTTTCTGGGACAACGAACCTGGTTGACATTCTCGATCGGGTTCTGGATAAGGGCTTGGTGATCGCGGGGGACGTCCGCGTTTCTTTAGCCAACGTAGAACTGCTGACCATTCGAATCCGGCTGCTGGTCTGTTCGGTAGATAAGGCCGAGCAGATCGGATTGAACTGGTGGAAGTACGATCCACACCTGACGATGCAGGCTCCGGTTGTTCCCGCTTTGGCGGAGAAGGCTCCCCCCAGCCCCCGGCGTGCGCCGGGCGCCAAGGCAACTCGCGTGCGGCGACCCCGATGACGGGGTGAAAAATTAGGAGGAGATTTTCACATGGCGGTCGAACGAGTTTCGGGCGGTTCGAGCCTCATTGACGTTCTCGATCGCGTACTTGATAAAGGCATTGTGATCGATGCCTGGGTGCGCATCTCTTTAGTCGGTATTGATCTGATTACAGTAGAAGCCCGTGTGGTTGTAGCGTCGATCGACACCTATTTGAAGTATGCGGACGCCGTAGGCTTGACTGGCCTGGTTTCCCGTCCGCAGTTGACGGGCGAGGAACTGCCCGAGGTCGAAATAGAAACGACGCGCCGGGTTGCGCGCACGCCGGTACGGCGGGCAGCGCGCAAGGGATAAACGCCTTCCTGTGTAGAAGAACTTAGACCGTATGGCGAGCCCTGTCTTGAACCCTAGACGCGAGCGATTCAGAGACCAACGGTCGTCGAATGAATCGGCGGCTCTGCGCCTGATTGCGGCGGAACGGCCGGAAGAGATCTTCCCGATTCTCCTCGAGGAGATCGTATTCCTGGGCTTTCCGCGGGCTGCCGTGCTCGAGGTGGATTTCGACAGCGGCGAGATTAAGACCGCGGCTTCCCTCAATTTCGATTCCGCTACGCTCAAGAGCTTCCAAACATCGCTATGGGCGAGCGAAAACCCCCTGGTCGCTGCGCTGGTGAACCTGCAGCCGGTGCTTCTTCCGGACGGCCGACTAAAAACCGGCTCGATCTACGCCCATCCAATGATTTACCGCAGTCATACGCGTTGCTGGGAAGCAGAGCGAGAACGACGGGCTGACTGCCTCGCCCTTCAGAATGCCGATCCCAAGCGCAAGCTGCAGATCCAGCAACAAGTTTGTTCCGCCTGTGGTATGCGCTCCTACATCAGCATGGTCGTCGGAGAACTCGGACGCTCGCCTAACCAAGCGCAACTGCGCCAATACCGCAGCTTGGTGGACCGTTCCAACCGCCATTTGTCGCGGCTTTTCAAGGTGGAGCACTATTACAACCGCATGCGCGACATGGAAATGACGATTTCGCGCATGACCACCGTCATGGAAAGCATGGCCGACCCGGTCATCCTGACCGACCATCAACATCGTGTGATCATTCAAAACCGCGCCGCGGAGCGTTTCTTCCGCGTACCGGAAGGAATTAGCGAAGGTGGCCGTCGCGCCGTCGAGTTTAATAACCTGCTGTTCTCGGCGGCCTTGTCTTCGATGGTGGTGAGCGCCTCGGATAGTTCGCGCGACTTGACTCTGGTTGATGTCATGGAAGGCGAGGAAGTGTTGTTCGAGGCGGTGTGCGCACCAACCTTCGTTAGCGAAACGCGCGCCGGGATGGTAACGGTGATGCGCGACGTTACCGATCTCCGTCGCGCCGATCAGGAAGTACGCGCTAATCTCGAGAAGCTGCGGGCGGCAGAAGAGGTGGTGAGACAAGATCGCGACCGCCTGAACTTGGTAGTCGAAAATGTGGGCGACCCCATCATCGTTGCCGATAACGCCGCCAAGATCGTGCTGAGCGATCCCCTCGCGAAGGAGCTGTTCGGCTCCGCGGATGCTTCGCGCGATCCTCAACTGGTCAAGAACGAAGCGAAACTCGATGCCTATTTGACAGCGTTTACGTTCTCATTCCTCGACCGCCAGAATAAGGCGATTCATCTTTATCATCCTGCGTCGAAGACGGAAATTGAATACGCCGCACGTTCGGGGAAGATCTATGACGCTCGTGGACAGGTTGCATACACGGTCACCGTGTTGCGCGACTTCTCCACCTGGAAGCGGCTCGAACAGTTGCAGATGGAGCGGCGCATGCTGGAGATGGAGAAGTTTGCCGCCACCGGGAAGCTGGCGGGTACAATCGCTCATGAGATCAACAATCCCATGGAGGCGATCAAGAATGCCATTTATCTGCTGCGCAACCGGCTCGATCCTGCCTCTCAGCCGATCTATGAAGCCCTCAAGAACGAAACCGACCGCGTAACCCGGATTGTTCGCCAAATGCTTGGTCTCTACCGCAACGCGGGGCAGCTGGGTACCTTCGACCTGAACAGCATCGTGGAAGATACGTTTACCTTATTCGCCCGCCCGCTGTCTAAATCCGGGGTTGAAGTGGACAAGCGTCTGGGCGGGCTTTCTCCCATGAAAGGTTCGGCCGATCAGTTCCGTCAATTGTTGTCAAATCTTGTCGTCAATGCGCAGGACAGTATGGCGGGGGGCGGGAAACTCACCATTCGGACCCGTTACAGGAAGTCCTTGCGCGGACCTTCCGGCAGCATCAGTATTGTGGTGGCCGATACCGGCAGCGGCATCCCCAAGGAAATCCGCAGCACGATGTTTGAACCTTTTGTTTCCACCAAGGGCGAAAAAGGGACCGGACTTGGGTTATGGATCGTCAAGGGCATCGTAGAAGGGCATAGTGGCAAGATTCTGGTTCGCAGCAGCATCGGGAACGGGACCATTTTTAAGCTTGTGTTCCCTGTCTCGAATATGTGATGAAGGGTTGGGAGATCGCAACTTGAAGAAATCTACCAAGGCGAAAACGATGGCCGCCAAACCAGCCATGAGATCGCGCAAGCCAGTTATGAGGCCGCGCAAGGCAGTTATGAGGCCGCGCTAGGCAGCCAAATCGAAAGAGGACGTTCATGTCCGCATGGAACAGCCTGGTGCTCCGCAGCAGGCGGCTCCTGGAGAGGGCGGCCGCTACGTTTACGGAATCGTGCAGTCAAAGGATCCAGTCAGCTTTGGCAAGAGTGGAATTGGTGGCAGCGGTGAGATGGTTTACACGGTCAACTATCAGGACATCGCCGCCGTGGTCAGCAATACGTCGGTCTACATATTCGATCCCACGCGCGAAAACGCTCTTGCCCACGAGCACGTCATCGAGACCGTGATGAAGAATTACACCATCATCCCCATGAGCTTCGGGACGGTATTCCGTACCGACGACGATATTCGCGAAGTGCTCAAAAGCATATTTCCTTCGCTAAAGGACGTTCTGCACCAGATGGCCGGCAAGCTCGAATTTGGTCTCAAAGTGAACTGGGAACGCGACCCAATTATCGAAGACATCAAGCGCGAGGATGAAGAGATCCGGCAGTTCCATCAGGAAATCATCCGCAAACACCTGCAATCCACCTATCTCGCGAGAATGCAGCTGGGCCGCATGATTGATAAGGCGTTGGCTGAGCGCTCGATTACCTACGTGCGCGAAATCTATGAAGCTTTGCGCGGCGTGTGTGTCGCTTCGCGTGACAACCAGCCGATCGGGGACAAAATGATCATGAACGCCGCGTTCCTGGTTGAACGCGAGCGCGAGGCCGAGTTTGATAGTGCTGTGAACAAGATCGCACGGAAGTACGGTCAGCGACTGAAGTTCAAATACACCGGACCGTGGCCTCCGTACAATTTCGTGAATATACGGCTGAAGCTGGAAAGGGTCGCGGCGGGGTAGATCGCTTGGCGATTGAGTTTTGTTCGCAGGTCAATGCACAGGGCTTGCGGCAGATCTATGACTGAGGACTGGCAACCGGGAATTCAGAACTCAATGGCCACAGATCGGGGCCACCGACACTATGTTGCTTATTGACGATCTTCTATTGATGCCCTTCTCCGGCTTCGGCTTTATTCTGCGCACGCTGCAGAAGGTTGCCGAGGAGCAGTTCACCGATGACGCGCCTGTGAAGGAGCGCCTGCTGGAACTTCAACTCAAGCTGGAGTCGGGGGAGGTCGGTGAGGAAGAATACGCCGCTCAAGAGGCCGAGATTATCCGTCAGTTGCGTGAAATAGAAAATCGTAAGCGTGCATTGGCGGGTGCTCCGGCTGCCGAACAAGACCGCGGGCTGGCGTTCACCGCTGGCGAAACCAAGGCCAGCGCTTCTGTCACCTTCCATCAGGATGCGGAGCCGAAACGCTGATGCCGACCCGCCGCAAGCCCGTTCAGAACAGTGCTTCCAAGCTGAAGCCCATTCCCCCAGAGGAGTCCGCGGCTCGAGACGAAGGCCCGCGGCTGATTCCGCTCGATGACCATTCCAAAGAACCTTCTCGGCTCGAACACTATCTGGAGCTTGCCGACACGGCCCTCGGGCTCAAACGCCCGGAGCGATGAGCCTGTCAGCCTATTCCTGCCTCGTTCGTCCCTCTGAAAGCCTGTGTTTGATGGTGTTGACAAGAAAATCGATGTCGGCAGGTTTTACCAGGTAATCATCCACCTGGTGGCGAATGGCCAAGACGGCGCTTTCAAAGGCTGGATATCCCGTCAAAATGATGTTGATGCAATGAGGATGGCGTTTCCTCATCGCGCTCACCACCAAAAACCCGTCGAGCTCTTGCCCGATGTTTAGGTCGGAAAGCAGCACGTCGAAGTTTGCGCTCTCGATTCGCGCAATCGCGTCTGGAACGCTCTCGGCTGTAGTCACCACGAATCCGTGATCTTCGAGCACCGATGGCAAGGTGAGCCGAATGCTCGGCTCGTCATCGACAAACAGGAGACGCTTACGACTCGACATAAAGCCCCTGGAATGCGAAATCTTATCAGGGAGTGTATAGGCTAAGCGGGCCGGAAGCCAGGATCTGTTCGGTTGAACGGATGTAGAAGCTTATTTCCCGACTTCGGCGCCGGCGCCTTCAACGACTCGGAAACTCAAATCGCAGGCCGACTCTGGCAAGGATCGGCGGACCCCAGTTTTGAAGAGGATTCGCCGGGTTTCCGGTGAGGGTCACAACGTAACGGCGGTTCAGCAGGTTCTCGGCGGCGATGTAGCCTGTCAGTCCCCTCCGGATCTCCCGTCCAACAAACAGCCCCATCACGTAGAAAGATCCCAACCGGAGCGTGTTTTGGTCGTCGTCAAACTGCACACCAGAGTAACGGCCTTGTACGCTGGCCATCAGTTTGGAGGGATTCCAGTAACGCAGTTCGACAGAAGCTTGGTGTCGGGGTACCTCCGGGACATTGAGTCCGATGAGGTTGGGCGCCGACTCCACCACGACGGCATGCGCGTACTGATATCCCCCGGCAATCTGGAAATGGTTGGGGAGGCGGAAACTGCCGTCAAGTTCCGTGCCGACCGACCGCGTGCGCCCCAGGTTTTCCCTCTCCCGCGTGACAAGCGTTGGAGTGGTGGAAATCGTGACGTTCGTGATCGGGTTCAGGACGTCGGTCCAGAACAATGTCTCACGGATTTCCATCCCCCCGCCCCAAGCCGTTTGGCGCGCTCCCGCCTCGGCCCCGGTTGCCCGCTCGGGACCGAGAAATGCGTTGGCCTGCGTGAGTGTGCTTCCTTGCCGAAAGCTGCGATAGAGCTCATTCAGAGTTGGGGCACGGAACGAACGGAAGCCGGAGAGAAAAACCGATACATTCGAGCCGACCTTTCGCAAGATGGACAGTTTTGGACTGAACGCCGTTGCCTCCCGATCGGGATACAGGTTCTGTGTTACGCCTCCAACCGGGATCGGAATTCGGGTATTGCTGCCATTGGTGTTTGTCCAGCGGTCCCACCGCAACCCGGCAATGACGGTCCAATTACCGGCCTGGATCAGGTCTTGCCCGAACAGTCCGAGCGAGCCTTGCCGCCCCCCGGCGACGTTATTCGCAAAGTGGTTGCCGGTCGTCGATGAGAACAGTTGTTCATCGCTCGCTCCCATCACTTCCTGCGCCTCGAGACCCGCGATCAGCGTCTGATGCCACCAAATGTGGTTCCACTGGACGGCAGTGCCCAGTTGCTGCGAAGGCACGTGCTGAATGTTCGTCAGAGCCTCAGTGCTGCGATTTGGCGTCACTGAGGAAAATGTTTGATCGTAACCCTGCACCAGCCCGAACACTCGGGCGCTCAGCCAGTCGTTGGCACCGAGCGCGGTATTTACGCCGGCATCGCCGAATGCTGTTCCGGTGCTGTTGACCGTGACCGCTGTGCCGTTGTGCCGCGCTTCGTCAAAAAAAGTGCCGTGCAGGAATGCCCGTCCATTTTCTCCGATCTTGTGTCCCACGGAAGCATCCACGGTCGCGTGCTTGGAATTCGCGGCCGTATCTACCACGCCGCGCTGAAAGCTCGGCACGAGGATGTAGCCATCGGTTCGCGCCAAGTCCACCCCCGACGAAAAATCCCAGCGCGAGACGGCCATCCCTGCCCAAGCCGATAAATCCGGCGTGTTCTCGTTTCCGTAAGACAGATCCACCGACGCGGCAGCTTGTCTGGGGGTGCGGGTTACAAACTGAATGACGCCTGCGAGCGCGTCACTGCCGTAAAGGTTCGATGCCCCTCCTCGAAACACTTCTACCGACGCAATCTCAGAGCGCGGAATCCGGTCCCAGTAGACCCATCCCCCAAACGGGTCGACAATCGGTACTCCGTCCTCCAAGACCAAAGCGCGGCTGGGGCCGCTGGCACCGAGCCCGCGCAACGAGACGCCTTGGCTTGTGGGGTTGGCCACGCGACTGGAGGATCGCCGGAACAGCCCGAATCCCGGAACCTGGCGCAGCATGTCATCGAGCGTAAGACTAGGATTCGCCGCTACATCTTCGTGACCGAGCAAGACGGCGCTTCCAGGCAGGTCGGAAAGCTTCATCTCGGTGCGCGTTGCCGACACAACGATGTTTTCTCCTACACCCGCGGGTTGAAGCAGAATCTTCAACGCGGAGTCGCCTTCGCGGGAATTCCACTCCTGGCTTTTGGGTGCAAAACCGGCAGCGAGGATGGTCAGGGTGCCGCTCTCGACTGGAAGGCCCCGGAGCTCGAAGCTGCCATCCTGTCCGGTTTTCCCCGATGTCTGGAAACCGTCGGAGTGAAAACGAACCGATGCCCCGGCCACAGCGGCGCCCGACTGGTCCTCGACGATGCCGTGCAGGCTTCTACTCTGCTGAGGCCAGGCGCTGCCGAAAAAAAACAAGAGAAAAGTGATGAGGCCGACAGCCTTTGTCATTCAGCTCACGAAGGATTTAATCCTAACCTGGGGTCGGCATGTTCTTCAAACCTACCGTTCACGCTCGAAACGGTAGCGTCCCCCGGTTGAATTGGCCACCGACTCTGCGATCTTGAGAAATGCGCGCCCGGCATGGGATAGGGCAGCCGCACGCCGGTAAATCAGCCGTAACTGACGATGGACTTTGAGTTCTTGCACCGGGATCCTGACCAGTTCGCCGCGTGCGATTTCGTCTTCCACGCTGATCTCCGGGAGGAATGCCACCCCACTTCCCATCGCGACGAAACGCTTGATTGCCTGCAACGTGGGGAGTTGTACGCCCATGTGCAAGGGTGTCTTGTGCTGCTTGAATGCCTGAATGACCTTCTCGCGATAAGGCGAAGACACGATATGCGCCACAAACGATTCCGCCCCCAGCTGGCGAATACTCACCTTTGATTCCCGCGCAAGAGGATGCTGTGGCGGGACCACCAGGATCAGTTCGTCAGAGTAGACCACAATCGAACTCAGTTCCGGATCCTCAGGATCGTAGGTCAGCACGCCGAACTCGCAGTTGTGTCGCAGAACGTCGTCGGGGATCTGACTACCCAGAGACCGCTGTACCATCACCCGGATTGCAGGGTGGAGGCGGCCAAACTCGGCGAGCACCCGCAATAGGTAAAGGGCGGTAAATTCGTTGGCCCCGATCACGAGCTTTCCTTTCTGCAGCTCCCGCAGTTCGGCTAGGGCTTCGCGTGCATTCTCACGAACGTTCAGCAGTTGTTCAGCGTATTCCTGGAGCACTCGACCGGCGTCGGTGACGAGTCCGTCGCGCGAGGACCGGTCAAACAACGGTTCGCCGATTTCGACTTCCAGCTTGCGAATTGCTTGGCTTACCGCTGATTGAGTGCGGTAGAGTTTGTCTGCCGCCCGGGAGAAGCCACCCTCGCGCGCCACCGCCAAAAAGACTTCCAGCTGGGAAATATCCATTTCGCCTGCCTAGTAATCCAGCTTAAGCAACCATTAGTAACTCTAATTATATTAGAAAATCTTCACATAGGCAGAAAAATTATAAGCTTTGCTTCCAGATCATTCGCGCATAGCATAGGAAGACTTACAGCCGGAGGATTGGCATGAGTCACGCCAGAATAACGGTTTTTGATACGACGCTGCGGGACGGCGAGCAGTCCCCAGGTTGCAGCATGCATGTGCAGGAGAAGGTGCGTCTGGCGCTGCAACTCGACCGTTTGGGTGTCGACGTGATCGAGGCTGGGTTCCCCATTGCCTCGGACGGAGACTTTGCTGCGGTTAGGTCGGTTGCGGCGGCAGTCCCGCGCCCAGTGATCGCGGCTCTTGCCCGGGCCGCCAAGCACGATATTACGCGCGCCGCACAGGCTCTTGAGGCCGCCGTCCGGCCTCGCATTCACGTATTCCTCGCGACCTCCGACATCCACCTTCAACACAAGCTTCGTATTTCGCGCCAGCAATGCCTCGAGCAAGCCCACGAAATGGTGCGTTACGCGAAGTCGTTCTGCACGGACATCGAATTTTCACCCGAGGATGCAACTCGCACCGATCCTGAATTTCTGTTTCAGGTACTTGAAGCCGTCATCGAGGCCGGGGCGACCACGCTCAACATTCCCGATACGGTCGGGTACACGGTGCCCTCCGAATTCGGGGCACTGATCCAAGGCATTCGCCAGCGAGTCAAAGGAATCGAGAAAGCGATTATCTCGGCCCACTGCCACAACGATCTCGGCCTTGCGGTTGCGAACTCTCTTGCCGCGATCGCCTCAGGAGCGGGCCAGGTTGAGTGCACGATCAACGGGATCGGCGAGCGCGCAGGCAATGCGTCTCTGGAAGAGATTGTGATGGCGCTGCGAGTACGTGCCGATAAGTATCCCTATGAGACTCAGATCGCGACCGAACAGCTCTATCCCACCAGCCAGATGCTCGAAGAGATCACCGGCATTTCGGTTCAGCCGAACAAGGCCATCATCGGCCGCAATGCCTTTGCGCATGAAGCGGGCATTCATCAGGATGGCATGCTGAAGAACCCCCTCACCTACGAAATCATGACACCGAAGTCGGTGGGCGTTCCCGATTCCAAGCTGGTTCTCGGCAAACATTCTGGACGCCATGCGCTAAGTCTCCGCTGCGAGCAGCTGGGTTATCGCTTCGAGCGTCGCGACCTGGATGAAATTTATCGGCGCTTTGTAGTTCTCGCCGACGAAGTCAAGCACGTGCACGATCACCAGCTGCTGGCCTTGATTCGGGAGAGCTACGGCGAGGCTCATCGCATTCCGCCGGCGCGGGTCGAAGTCGAGCAAGCCGCATCGGCTGCGGTAGGCGATGAGTCGCACCCTCGTTTCCCGGCAAACGCCACCGACTACAGCGCGGCCCATCTTTCGCCGGTGCCTGCGTCGGAGCATCAAGCCGAACAGGAAGACTATCTCTGGGGCGTTTAACTCCGAGGACGGAGGCCGAGAGATCCCAAGGACCGCAAAAGAATACCGAGCGGTTTTCCTTTCGATCTGCGGCTTGTTTGCGGCCAAACGCCTGCTGATCCGCTGATACAATCTTCCTTCGCCTTAGCAAGCAATCATCCCCATGAAGATCGCGATCACCACCTTGCCGGGAGACGGCATCGGCCCTGAAGTCGTTTCACAGGCTGTGCGGGTGCTCGAGACCTGTGCTGAAATCTTCGGTCATTCGCTGAGCATCATCGAGAAGAAGGTCGGCGGTGCGGCTCTTCTAGCCAGTAACGATCCCTTTCCGAAGGACACCGAAGATGCCTGCCTCGGGGCAGGCGCCGTCTTGCTGGGTGCTGTGGGTGGGCCGGCCTTTGACACATATCCCGCACAGCTCCGCCCCGAGGCAGGTCTTTTGCGATTGCGCAAGGCTCTGGGAGTGTTTGCCAACCTCCGGCCCGCGGTCTGCCTGCCGGGGATGGAACCGATGTCCCCATTGCGCCCGGAGATCGTTTGCGGCACGGACGTGATGATCGTCCGCGAATTGTTGGGGGGAGTTTACTTCGGGGCTCGTTCGACAGAGGGCGCACCCGGTGCCCGCCGCGCCAGCGACTCGATGACCTACAGCGAACCGGAAATTGAACGCATTGCCCATGTTGCCTTTCAAATCGCACAGGGCCGCCGCAAGCGCCTGCTCTCGGTTGATAAAGCGAACGTTCTTGACAGCTCGCGCCTTTGGCGCGAAGTGGTCACCCGTGTAGGAGCCGGCTATCCGGATGTGAAACTCTCTCACGGATATGTTGACTCGACCGCGATGGCTCTGGTTTCGAAACCCGCCAGCTTCGATGTGATGGTGACGGAAAATATGTTTGGCGATATTTTGTCCGACCAAGCTGGCGCCGTAGTGGGTTCCCTGGGCTTGCTGCCATCGGCGAGTGTGGGCGGGAAGGTCGGACTCTACGAGCCCATTCACGGTTCCGCGCCCGACATCGCAGGCCAGGGAATCGCCAACCCCCTGGGCACGATTTTGTCTGCGGGCATGCTGTTGCGCCATTCCTTTGGGCTAGAAGCAGAAGCGGGTTCAATCGAGAACGCCGTGAAACGGGTGCTCGCCGCTGGATACCGTACAGGCGATCTTGCCAAGAAGGGAACTGCTCCGGTGAGCACGCAGCAGATGGGAGATTGCGTCGTGCAGCAGTTGCGCAGTGATAGGTTACCCTAGAGCGCTCAGCGCTCGGGTTCACAGGCGACCGGCAAGTTCCTCGAGGAAGGGAATCGATGACATCAGGATCTACGCAGGCTTGCGGCTTAACCATTCTCCGAATCGTGGTCGGGATCGTCTTCCTCGTCCACGGTTATCAAAAGATATTCCATATGGGCTTTCACGGCGTGGCAGGTTTCTTTGCCCATTCCGGTATACCTCTCCCCTTGGTATCGGCTGTGATCGTTTCTTTGGTTGAATTTGTCGGCGGCTTTTTGCTGATTGCCGGGATTGCCGTTCGGGTGGCGGCGGCTCTGAATGCCGTTGACATGGCGGTTGCGATCCTGGTCGTCCATCTGAAACATGGGTTCTGGGCCCAAAACGGGGGATTTGAATATCCGCTTACGCTTCTGGGAGCAACACTCTGTTTAGCTCTTGCCGGCGGAGGCATGTTCTCCCTGAAGAGGTAGGTTATTTCTTCTTCCGCTTTTCGACCTCCCCCAGATGCAAAATGGCCGCCGCCGTGCGATACCGCGAAGCCGTTTTCTCGTCGTTGAGATTTCTCGCCAACCGCTCAATACAGTGCGGATCGCCGCGCTCGGCCAGCGCATCGATAGCCGCCAGACGCACGTCCTCGCTGCTGTCGGCCAGCGCAGCTTGCAGCAAAGCATCTTCGGATATCTGATCGGGATCGTGAGCGAGGAAGCGGGCTGATGCTGCCCGCGCCTGCGAGCCTCCCTTGCGCGTGAGCTCTTTGAACGCCTCATATCCCATTCCCCCGAATGGCACAAACCCCAAACCCTCTTGAAATCCGAGTTCCATCATTTGCTTGGGATCCTTCAGCCGGTCCAGTTGTGCTTGTACCAGGCCACTGCTGCTTTTCCGGTCGCGCATCAGGACCGCGTAGTAGACATCGTAGGCACTTTTGTCCTTCAAAAGGTAGAGGGAGTGCGCGGAGGCCAGCACAACAGGAACTTGATCGTCCCCGAGCGCCTTGCGCAGAGCGGGTATCGCCCTCGAGGCGTTGAGTTGCCCGAGAGTGGTCGCCGCCGCCGCCCGGACCTTTGCGTCCTGGTCGTTGAGTGCACGTGTCGCGAAACGCTCCGCAGGGCGATTGTGCTGCATCAGGGAAAGCGCCTGCACGGCGATCATGCGGTGAGAAGCCCGATTGTGACGCAAACCTTCAGTCAGGATGGCCCAAGCCTGGTCGCGAATGTCAGGCGGTGGAGATCCCTGTTCGGCGGCGAGCGCGGTTGATAGCGCCAGGATTATGAGCAACCCCGCGATTTGGCGCGGCGATTGAGGCCACCGGAATCTGGTCAGAAGGCGGGCAGCATCCCCGCCCTGAAAGGTTTTCCTGGCAATGCTTGCATGGCTACGACAAGCTTCACTTCTGAACGCGTTTCGCACACTGATCCCCTATATACAAACTTGTGAGATGAGAGGAACGATCGCCGCTACGGATTAGGCCTGGGCCGATCCGAAAACTCGCGCGAAGATGGCATTTACGTGCCTGAGCTGGTGTCGCACATCGAACGCTCGGGTCAGCGCTTCCGGGGGCACCCGCTTGATAGCAGGATCATTCATAACCAGCTCACGGAAGTTCAAGCCTTCTTTCCACGCGCGCATGGCATGCGTTTGGACCAAACGATATGCATCTTCGCGGCTGACACCTTGCTCCACCAGTTCGAGCAACACTTGCCCGCTGAAGACCAGACCGCCCGTACTCTCCAGGTTCGCTTTCATCCGCTCTGGATAGATGAGCATTGTGTCCACAAGGTTCGCTGTCTTCTCGAGCATGTAGTTAATCAAGGTGGTCGAATCAGGCAGAATAACCCGCTCTACCGATGAGTGCGAGATATCCCGCTCATGCCAGAGCGCCACATCCTCGAATCCCGCCTGTGCATTGGACCTTACAACCCGGGCTAGGCCGCAAATCTGTTCGCACGTTACCGGGTTTCTTTTGTGCGGCATGGCGGAGGAGCCCTTTTGCTTTTCGCTGAAGTACTCTTCCGCCTCGCGTACCTCGGTTCTTTGCAGATGCCGGATTTCAGTGCAGATCTTGTCGAGCGTGCAGGCGATGACCCCGAGCGTGGCCAGGTAATGCGCGTGGCGGTCGCGCTGAATGACCTGCGACGAAATAGCGGCGGCTTTCAGCCCCAGCCGCGCGCACATCTTCTCTTCCAGCTCCGGGCTCAGGTGGGCGAAGGTGCCCACCGCGCCTGAGAACTTGCCGATTCGCATGTCCTCGGCGGCCGCCTGGAAGCGTACAATGTCGCGCTGTACTTCGGAATACCAGTTCGCCAGCTTCAATCCAAAGGTGATTGGCTCCGCATGAACGCCATGCGTGCGGCCAATCATGGGGGTATCTTTGAATTCCCATGCCCTGCGTTCGAGGACGGCGGAAAGCCGCTGCAGGTCTTTGTGAATGACATCGGAGGCGTCTTTGATCAGGAGCGACTGGGCCGTATCCACAACGTCGTTAGAAGTGAGCCCGTAGTGGAACCAGCGTGAGTCCGGACCGACGAATTCAGCCACTGCGGTGGTGAAGGCGATCACGTCATGCTTGACCTCAGCTTCGATCTGCTGAATGCGCTCCAGCTTAAAATTCGCTTTGGCGCGAATGGCCTCGGCAGATTCTGTCGGTACCACGCCGGCTTCCGCCAGCGTCTCGGTAGCTGCTAGTTCCACCTTCAGCCACGCCCGGAACCGGTTCTCCTCCGCCCAGATGCTGCCCATTACAGGCCGCGTATAACGTGCGATCACCCGTCTTCTCCTCGCTGCTTAGGGATGGGAACCAAGGATTCTATACGGATGCGGGCCATTTCGTGAAATTCCACGCGTATCCTCGAGTCCTTCGCGCCCACGTCATATAGGTCGTGATACGATATATATAGGGTCTGGGCACGATATAATCGCCCGCCATGGAGAAAATCCTTACGCCACGCGATTTCGAGTGCTTAGCTGAATTCCGACACCAGATCCGCCGTTTTCTGCGCTTCAGCGAGCGTGCTGCGCGCGATGCCGGTCTTGAACCACGCCAGCACCAGCTTTTGCTGGCCGTCAAAGGATTGCCCTTGAATGTCCGGCCGAGGATCGCAGAAGTCGCCGAAAGGCTGCAGATTCACCATCACAGCGCCGTAGAACTGGTGAACCGGCTTGAAGCCAGAGGGTTCATACGCCGTGAACGCGGCTCGGAAGACCGGCGAGAAGTCATGCTGCAGCTCACGCCCAAGGGTGAACGAGTCCTGAGGGAACTCTCGCTGCATCATCGCGAGGAGCTGCGTTCGCAAGGGCCAGCGCTGCTCGAGATCTTACAGCAACTGGTCGCCGACAGCCGGGCGACGGCGCGAAAACACAGGTAAAGGAGAAAATGAGCGACGCGAAAGGTTCAGGGGCCATCATCGGCAGTCCAGGCACGGAGAAAGCACGCCTTGCTGTCACAGGAGTTAACACCGCGGAACGCCCGGCGCTTGAGGCCGCCGGCTTCCGGATCGTAACCGTCTCATTTCTCGCAGCACTGGTTGGTCTGATCGCCGGTTGTATCGCCTTCCTGCTGTATAAGCTGATCGGCCTGTTTACGAATCTCGCGTTCTATGGCCATTTCTCCTTCAATTTCTCCAGTCCTCGCTATAGCGTTGAACATCTCGGCCTCTGGGTCATCCTGATTCCCGTCATCGGCGGACTCGTCATTGGAGTCATGGCGAAGTACGGCTCCCCCAAGATCAAAGGTCACGGAATTCCGGAAGCGATGGAGGCGGTACTGGTCAACCGCAGCAAGATCCAACCGCGAGTGGCCATTCTCAAGCCGATTTCTGCCGCGATTGCCATCGGAACCGGCGGCCCATTCGGCGCAGAGGGGCCAATCATTCAGACCGGCGGGGCTTTTGGATCCCTGATTGGTCAGGTGATGCATACCACAGCTGCGGAACGAAAAGTCCTGCTGGCGTGCGGTGCCGCTGCCGGAATGTCGGCGACTTTCAACACGCCGATTGCCGGCGTCATCTTAGCGATTGAACTGCTTCTTTTCGAATTTAAGTCCCGATCCTTCATTCCGCTCGTCATCGCGAGCACACTGGCAGCAGCGCTTCACATGCAGTTGCTGGGTGCCGGTCCAATGTTCGCCGTGGCCCCCATGGATTTCGCAATTCCCCGGGCTTTGCCCTTCTACGCTTTGTTGGGTGTCGTCTGCGGGCTGGCTGCGGTCGGTTTTACGCGAGTTCTCTACTGGACAGAAGATCAGTTCGAGAAGCTGCCTATCGATGAACTTTGGTGGCCGGCTATCGGTGCTTGTGGCCTGGGAATCATCGGATACTTCGTCCCCCGCGTACTCGGAGTTGGTTATGACACGATTGGGGATATCCTCAATGGCAATCTCGCGCTGAAGCTTCTACTGGTTGTCATGGTTGCCAAGGCCGCAGCCTTGGTGCTTTCCCTGGGATCGGGAACCTCCGGCGGGCTGCTAGCTCCTATGTTCATGTCGAGCGCCGCCATGGGAGGTGCTCTGGCACTCGGCCTGAATCACCTGTTTCCCTCTGCTCACATTGCCGCTGGAGCTTTTGCTCTCGTTGCCATGGGCGCCGTCTTTGGAGCAGCTTCCCGAGCCACCTTCTCCTTCATCATCTTCGCTTTTGAGATAACGCGGGATTACAACTCCGTATTGCCCCTGATGCTGGTCAGCGTTATCGCCGATGGCATCTCTATGTTGCTCATGCCCAAGGCTTCCATCATGACCGAAAAACTGAGACGCCGCGGCATGCGCATCCATCATGAATACGAAGTTGACGTGCTGCAGCACACCCTGGTCAGCGAGACCATGGACCGCGTTCCCCCTACCATTGCCGGCAGTGTGCTTCTGAGCGAACTGGCCGACCGCATCGGTAGTGGTGATCCCGAGCTTGCCCGCCATCAAGGAATGCTGGTGCTCGATTCCGAAGGGAAACTGGCGGGAATGATCACCCGCGGTGATGTCCTTCGTGCTCTCGAGCAGAATCCCACAGCGATGGTGTTCGACGCCTGCTCACGCAACGTGGTGGTTACCTATCCCGACGAGACTCTTCACGATGCGTCGGAAAAGATGCTGCGCTATAACGTCGGGCGCTTGCCGGTTGTCGAGCGCGCGGATGATCGGCGGGTTATCGGATATCTGGGACGGCCGGGAATCATGGCCGCCCGTCTGCGAAGAATCGACGAGGAGTACGTGCGTGAGCCGGGATGGTTCCGGGGTTTCCGCCGCACAGAAACCTAAACCCCATTTGCCGCAAGAGACAGGAAAATGCACGCAGGACAACAGAATTCCTTCCTGCAGGTTCGCCTAAGTGGTGGGTGAAAGGGAATTTGCCTAGAAACGAGGCCTAAGCGCTTCCTTGATCAGCGGCCGCAGTGACTCGGACGAGACGCCTAGCGTTCCCCCGGAGAATCCGTCAATGTACGCAGCGTTGACTCCGATCACTTCGCCGCGTGAGTTAAAGACCGGGCCGCCGCTCGCTCCGTGGGCAGTCGGCGCATCGTAGATCAGCTTGTCTCCAACCACATCACCCAGGTGGCCGCAGGTGGCAGAAGGCCGAATCAGCGACAAGGCTGCCAGTTCCCCGGCATTTACCTGATCGTCGCGTCGATAAGCCAGACGGGCATAGATTGGACTCGGGGCTTTGGCCATCATCCCCAAAACGCCCATCGGGTAGCCTACGACTGCAACCAACTCTCCCGGCTGGGGTTTGCTGCTCGCCAGCGGCAATGGTTCCAGTCCAGCGGTGCCGCTTGTGGCACGGACCAGCGCCAGGTCGCCGTCCGAGGATAAGACTGCGGTTTTCAAATTCACCGGCTCCGTGGACCCCGGGAAATAGGCAACCAGTTTTTCCAAAGTTGCCGTAGCTCCGCGGCCAAGAAGCCCATCCGAATCGGGATCTCCATACCAGGGTTCTGCGACGTGGCGATTGGTGGCGATCAGCCCGCCCGCTACCAGGAACCCACTGCCAGAAATCCGCGTGCGTTGCAACGGTTTCTCGCCCGGGAAGCCGATTTGATAGATGCCAAAGATATAGCAGATCGAATTGCGGTAGCGGTTCAGCACCAGCGAGGGCATCGCCTCTTCCTGCTGCAACTCGTTTACTTGCGCGGTCAAAGAGCGGACCTGTTCCTGCAGTTGTCCGGTGTGTGACGGCAAAAGGAAATGCAAGAGCAGCAACAAAGTGATTGCAAGGAATGCAATGAGCGTGCCCTGGAGGAATCTCTGCCAGGCGCCGCAAACCGGTTCTTCTTCGGGCACAAGATGGTCGAGCGTCATTCCGGTTCCGCTCCGGCGTCTGGTGTTCCGGGAAAAGGCACGAGAACACGGAATCACAACCGTGGAACGCCGGTTTGAGTATGTTCTCTCGGGAAGGAACCGCAATCTAGGGTACCGAAGATGGTGTACTGGCGGGTTTTCGGGGGCCTTACAAGATGTTCACGACCACTTTGCCGAAGTTTTTACCCTCCTGCAATAACCTGTACGCCTCGGCAACGTTTGCCATGGGGAGAGTGCGTCCAATCACGGGATGAAGCTGGCCCCGCGCGATCCAGGACGAGAGGTGCTCCCACGCATCCTTCATCACTGCAGGGTTCGAGACGAGATAAGTGAGCCAGAGTCCGTGGATACTGGCTCCCTTGGGGTACAGAATCCCGGGATCCAGGTGCGCGCGCTGACCGGTGGCATTGCCGTAGACGATGACTCGGCCAAAGTCCCCCAGGCAACGGACGCTTTTGGCGGTGTGCTCGCCTCCTAGCATTTCAAACACGACATCCACGCCCTGGCCTTCGGTGAGCTCGCGAATGGCTTGCTCGTAGTCCTGCTGCTTGTAGTTGATGCCGTGCTGTAGGCCGAGTGACTTTGCTCGGGCAAGCTTTTCATCCGAGGAAGAGGTCCCGAAAATCTCGACACCAAGCAGCCTCCCGATCTGTAGAGCAGCAGTGCCCACGCCGCCCGCCACGGCATGGATGAGAACTTTCGGCCGGTTCTTCGCCGCGTAGGGCTCGACCAGTCCTGCTTTCCAGAAAGCCAGATATGCGGTGAAGAAGTTTACAGGAAATGCAGCCCCTTGTTGTGCGCTCCAACCTTCGGGCAGAGGCCAGAGCAGTGTGGATCGAACCGGCGCCAGTTCCGCGAAAGCGCCATATTGGCTGTAACCCATCACCGGTTGTCCGTCGCTTGCGCGCGAGCCGCAGAGCTCGCGTCCAGCAACGAACGGGGGCTGGGGCAGCCCCGGGTAGCGGCCCATGGTGCTCATGGTGTCGGCGAAATTCAGCCCGCCACTGCGGACCCGGATGAGTTCTTCTCCTGGCGCGAGACCGGGTTCTGGGACATCGCGAACTTCCAGAACCTCTGGTCCGCCATATCGGCTGATTACCACGGCTTTCATGCCCATCAGTCTAGCCGAGTCGGACCTGGGTTCTGTGGACTCGCCGGGTGCTCTTTCGGTGAGTCCTGTGCCCGTCCGGAACACGCCTTGCGCGTGAGGTATATACTCTTCCTCGTAAAGCGAAGGCCCTCGAGCAGTGCCGAGGGCACGGGGCCTCTAATTTTCATATTTGCCCCGAATAGATCGCCGGTCGTCAGCACGGAAGGTTTTATAGAGGCCGGCAGGGATGGCCGTAAGTGAGTGGCCCTTCCCCGGAGGTACTGCTGTGGACTTAGCCTTCATACGGTTTTTTTTCGTCCTTTTTGTTGCTGCTACCTGTTATTACCAAGGCCCCTTTGGAGTCAGCCCCAAGTTGAACGCCGTCATCGGGGCGATCCTCGGCTTAGCGATCGTCCTGTTTGAATGGCGTCTCCGGCTCATCAGCCTGAAACGTCTCATCGGCGCGGCGATTGGTAGCATCTTGGGAATTTTCGGTGCATACCTTTTTGCCCTCGTCATTCACAGCAGTTTCTCAGATGGTAGCTTGCGCAGCTTTCTACAGATCATGGTGATGCTGCTCATGGCTTACGTCGGACTGGTTGTGGGAGCGAACAAGGGCGACCTGCTGAACCTGGCAGCGCTTGGTGGGATCTTCGGCGGGGAAAAGCAGCTCAAGAAGGCGTACAAGATCCTCGACACCAGCGTCATCATCGATGGCCGGATCGCAGATATCGCGGAAACCGGATTTCTCGACGGTGTGGTTGTCGCCCCACAGTTCGTACTGAGGGAGCTCCAGCTAGTGGCCGACTCGGCCGATCCCTTGAAGCGGAACCGCGGCCGTCGCGGGCTGGATATTCTGCAGCGCTTGCAGAAGGTAGCGTCGTTACAGATTCAGATCGTTGAAGATGACTTCCCGGCCATCCGCGAAGTGGACCTCAAACTTATCGAGCTGGCGAAGCTATATGAGGGAAAGATCATCACCAACGACTTCAATCTCAACAAAGTGGCTCAGCTGCAAGGCGTCGATGTGCTGAACATCAACGAACTGGCGAACTCTCTCAAGCCGATCGTTCTGCCCGGGGAGGTCATGCGCGTTTTTATCCTGAAGGAGGGCAAGGAGTACAACCAGGGAGTCGCTTACCTCGATGACGGGACGATGGTGGTGGTCGACAACGCGCGCAAGATGATTGGTAAGACAATCGACATCTCGGTCACATCTGTCCTACAAACCACAGCCGGGAAGATGATCTTCGGCAAGTGGGACGAACGCTCAGTGCCGAAGAATGACTCGCGGCCCGTGCATGCGGTTTCCCCCCCGCTTGGCGATCCGAAGAAAGCGGTGGTTACGGCCGAGCACCCTGCGGAGTAACCGGCTCAAAGACAGCCTCCGATGCGGAATTGACCAGAATCGTGTCGCCTTGACGGGTTCCGACGACATTGACTCGCTCTCCTACCAGCTTGCTCAGCGTCGTTTCTCCCCCGATGAGCGTATAGCGCCGATCGCCATCCACCAGCACGTAGCTTGCGCCGCGACGAAAACAGGCGCGTGCACACTCGGCGGCAGTCTGGTGAGAGGTTCGCACGTGGCGGGCTCCGCAATGGGAGTCCGTGATCATGCCGGTGAATGTCGTGCCTTCCTGAGACCCGGGAGTGGCTGGAGTCAGTCCCCGCCCTTCTTCGGCAATGCCTTCCGGGCTATGACTTGCGAGGGCGACCGAGGCTCCGCCGAGGATTGCCGCGAGTGCCAGCGACGCAAGTAGAACTGCGCCCATGCAAAATCCGATCAGGGAAATCCAGGAACGTTGCTTGTTCACGCCGTCCTCCCGGGCTGCGTTGACGAGGCAAATCTTGGTTGCTGCTGCCGAAAACGTGGTTGCATCGGATCGCGGGCGGAAATCACCGTAGTCGTATATACTGATCGCCCGCATGAAGGTCATTGTGATCATTCCAGCCGCTGGCTTGGGCACGCGCATGTCTTCGGCGAGCGGCTCCAAACGGTCTAAACCGTCCGCCACCAAGCAATTTGCGGAGCTCGACGGAGTTCCCGTCCTGGTGCGAACTCTCGAGAATTTCTCCAGCAGTCCAGAGGTTTCCGAGATTCATGTCGCGCTGCGAGCGTCGGAAATGGAGCCTTTTCGCGCGCGCATCGAGGGGGAGTTCCCTCAGATTCTGGCGAAAAAACCTGTACTGGTGGAGGGTGGTGAGCATCGGCAGGAGTCGGTTCGAAATGCCTTAGCCCAGATCTCCGCCGCCCCTGAGGACGTGGTGCTCGTCCATGATGCAGTAAGGCCCTTTGTCACCCACGAAATCATTCACGATGTCATTCAGGCTGCTGAGCAGTACGGCGCTGCCATTGTTGGTGTTCCTGCCGTGGACACAGTGAAACAGGTGGAACGTACCGCAGCAGGCGCCCTGATTAAGGCGACGATCCCGCGGCAGCAGATCGTGCTCGCACAGACACCGCAAGGCTTTCGCTATCAGATTTTAAAGAAGGCCTTTGATGAGGCTTCAGCGGATGGTTTCATAGGGACGGACGAGGCATCCTTGGTGGAGCGCTCGGGTCATCAGGTCGCAGTCGTAATGGGCACGCCTCGCAATATCAAGATCACAACTCCGGCGGATTTCGAACTCGCCGAGTTCTATCTGAAGCATCGCTGAACAGGCCCTCACTGCTGCAGTTGCGCCATGCCAGAGGTGAAGGTTCCCTGGTCGGATTGCAACACGTAGGCCTCGGACCCGGATACCGCGTACATGACCAGGCCGAGCCCCCCTCCGCTATTGCTCAGCGTGCCTATGATTCGTCCGTTGGAGCCAACGCTGTAGGTTCCTGTCAGGATTCCTCCGGCAGGGATTTGGGCACCGGCCTGCGTTAGAGAAGCATTGACAACTTCATTGAGTGCGAGCTTGCCGGTGCCATCAAACTGTAAGGTGCCTACGCGCGACAACAATTCGGGAGTCCCGTCCAACCCGGCCATGACCAGTGAGAACTGACCTGAAAACGTTGGGATCGAGAAATTCTGGGTTGGTTGCAGGTCCGCGGTACCATCTTCAACCGCCGCGCCGCTAGCGTTGAGGAAGAACGCCCGACCGGGATTCACCATCCAGAACACTTGCGCCGCAGTGCTTGAACACGTGTTCCCTGAAAGATTGCTCACTACCACGCGACCGCTGGCTGATGGCGTGTAGCAGGAGGAGAAATTCGCGTTCGATGTGATCGTTCCATCCTGCGTTGCGTCGAGAGTGCCGGTCATGGTTCCAGATGCTGCGTTGAATTGGCCGACGGTGGCAACCCCGGCAAAAAATCCTGAAAGACTCAGATCATCGCCACGGCTGCCGAATGCGTAATTGCCAGAAAGGCCATTAGCAACAGAACCGCTCTGTAACTCAGCGCTGCCCGAGCCCACGGCACTTGCATTTGTCACCAGCATGAGGAATCTGCTCGCGTCGACGATGTAGTAGACGAAATTCGTGGTGAAGCTGGTGGTCGAATTCACCAGAGTTCCTGTCCCACGACCGGATCCTGAGGGCGTTCCGAAAGTCGCCGTAATGCTTGGCGAGGTAAATGTGCCGGCCAAATATTCGTCCATGCCTCCGCTTGCCCCGCCACCTGAAATCTGTAAGCTTCCTACTGCCGCCGCCGGAGCTTGATTTTGGGCGCTCTGTTCCTGGTGTATGCGGAACACGTAGGTCCCAGTTGGTGTGGTAGAGAGCGCGCTTGAAGATTGAAGGTCTGCGGATCCGGTGGCATTTGCGAAGGCATCGGCTTCAATGAGCTGGAGTCTTGAAGAGCTGACAAGGGTTGTGGCCAAAGTAATCGGCCCCGCCGAGGTGTTGAGGGAGAGAAGGCCTGTGCCATCCTGCCCGACTTGGTAGCTGCCAGTTACCGTCGTTCCAGCAGCGGAAAAGCTGGAATCGTCAATTCCACCGGTGATGTTTCCCTTGCCGTCCGCGGTGAACACTCCGACTTGGCGATAGGGCCTGAATGAGGCATCGAACCCATGAATTTCATATGCATAGGAGCCATTGAGGCTGGCCGTTGAGAAGTTGCCCTGTGGGTTCGGCAAGGTCACGCCGCCGCCCGTTCCACAGGCGACCGTGGCCGCCAAAGCCATCAACCCGACGGCAGACAACACAACACGATGGGAGGTCACCACAACGCTCCTTGCAAGCAGATTCAAATGACTGGATCTGCTCGGGATTCTAACCCGCTTGCGGGAGGAAAGTTGTTTCCGGAAAGTAAAAGAAAGTAAAGAGTTAACCCCCAGTTTTCGCCCTTTCCGCCCTCACTGCTCGACCCGTCTTTCTACTGGTCTTGGGGAAACGGAGGCTAACGGAGGACGCTTGTTGAGCGCCGCGGCTGCCCAAACGAGTACACGGAATCCCAATAGGATTCCGAGGACAATAGCGTCCTCGAGCGGCTTGCGAATGTCCGCCTTGACCAGCCACAGATAGTGAATGACGCCGGCAATCGCGGCGAAATAGATCAGCCGGTGGAGTGCCTGCCAGCGCTTCCCGCCCAGCCGACGAATCCACCCGGAAGTGGAGGTGATGGCAAGTGGAACCAAGAGGACGAGCGCCGTCAAACCGATGGTGATGAACTTGCGTTTGGCGATGTCGGCGAGCATTTCATGGACATCGAAAAACTTGTCCAACCACACGTAGGTGAGGAAATGCAGGCACGCATAAAAAAAAGCAAATAGACCGAGCATGCGCCGAAACTTGATCAGCCATGGCAGGCGCAACAGCTTTCGTGCCGGAGTGATCGCCAACGTGATCAACAGAAACCACAGCGTCCAATCGCCGGTGGTGTGGGTAATTTTCTCAATGGGGTTTGCGCCGAGACCGGCTCCCCAGGCGGTTCTGTCAAAAGGCGTGGGTCCGAAGAAACCCCACAGCAGATAGGCCAGCGGGCCAAGACAGGCAAAGAAAATGACGAGTTTGAAGTAACGAATCATGCCCCGTCGAGCTCAAACGCAAAACTAGAAGTTCTTCTTCAAATCCATCCCGGAATACAGGCTCGCCACCTGATCGTATCCGTTAAACATCAGAGTTGGCCGCTTGGTAAATTCACCGAGCCGGCGTTCTGTCTTCTGGCTCCAACGGGGATGGTCCACAGTGGGATTCACGTTCGCATAGAAACCGTACTCATTCGGGGCCGACCTGGACCAGGTATTCGTCGGCTGGTTCTTGGCAAAGTGTATGCGAACGATGGCTTTCGCACTTTTGAACCCGTATTTCCAGGGCACAACCAGGCGCAGGGGAGCTCCATCCTGGTTTGGAAGTGTCTGTCCATACATTCCAAAACACAGCAGGGCCAGGGGATGCATGGCTTCATCCATCCGAAGTCCTTCCACGTAAGGCCAGTCAAGAACGTCCCGTCGCTGCCCCGGCATTTCCGAGGGCGCATAGACGGTTGTGAACTCAACATACTGGGCTTTGCTTGTAGGTTCAGCACGCTTGATCAACTCGCTCAGCGAGAATCCAACCCAGGGCACGACAATCGACCATCCCTCAACACAGCGATGCCGGTAAATGCGCTCTTCGGGAGCAGCGAACTTGAGGATGGTGTCGATGTCCCACTTCAATTTCTTTTGCACTTCGCCATCGATGGTGACAGTCCATGGGTGGGTTTTGAAGCTTTGCGCGAGCCCGGCCGGCTCTTCCTTGTCGGTCGAGAACTCGTAATAGTTGTTGTAATGCGTCACGGTTTGGGCGGGAGTGATTCTTTCCGATGTGGACGACGCGCTCTTTTGCAGATTGGGGATCGTCTCTGCCGCATACGCCGCCTTTGCTCCCGAGAAATCAAGCAAGGTTTTACCCCCAGCCACGGCAGCTCCCGCTAGACCGGCCGCGGCCAAGAACTTGCGGCGATTGAGATACAAAGATTTTGGGGTGATCTCCGAGGAAGCTATGTCGTCTGCTTTCTTGATCAGCATGGAACTCTCCAAGATAGGTACGTGGCCGCCACGATTCTAGATTGTGAGATTCCCGAAGGGCGTCAAAAGTTACGTTCAAAGAGGGATTTAGCGTCCGGCGGCCAGCACTTCGCAGGCCCGCCGAATGACCTCACGCTGAATTTCGTCTCGGGCCAGGAACTCGAATCCGTGACGCAGGCCGTCACGATAGCGCACGAGCGCACGAAGCTTCAGCGGTGTCGTACTTGCAGGAAGCGTGAGTTCGAGGGTGGCGACTTCTCCGGCCTGTAGCTCCCCGGTCAGGGTTACCCCGATTCCATCTTGGCCAAATTCGATAGAACGGCCCCAAAGCTCGATGGGTGCGTCGGTTCGGAATACTTTGGCGGAGACTCGTATGTCCATGGGGTAGCGAGGATATCGCCTGGTCGGCGTAGGTCCGGCTGGGTTAGTCGGCATAGCGAGCGCTTAGAAGCAAACGTTTCGAATGTAATTGTGCGGCTTCGCTGAGCATAAGCCAACCGCTCAGCACCAGCAGAGTAAAGTCGAGCAGCAGTTTAAGCAAATGCCGCCCCGGGAAGCCCGGGAGTCGATAAGGCGTGAAATTCTTACCCGGTTCGGGCAACCACCTTTCCCGGGAATACGGCTAAATGACTGAAAACCAAGCCCCGCTTGGCTTGGCACGGTGGATGCATTGGGGAATAACGAAAGCTCTGGAGGTAGGTGATGCAAGTCGAACCTAAAGATTGGCGTGCTCTTTCCCAAGCCGCCAGCCAGGAACAGGATCCGGAAAAGCTCATTCAGCTCGTCGAAGAGCTCAACCATGTTCTTCTGCGTCGAGAGCTGGAGGCGAAAGCGCGCAAGATGTGGAACTAGGCACTATCGCTTCCCGTTGAATTTCTCAGCTCCCCGTACGGCCGCACGCGCGGGATCCAGCGCCGAACGTTACCGGAAAAGGTTTCATACTCTCTGCCAAACGTCCCGCGCAGCGTAGGCTCCTCGTAAAACACAACAAAAAGGTGAAATGCGAGCCAGACCAGCCCGCCGTAGACAAGCGTGTTTTTGTTGGCGAACAGCAAACCCTGACCGAGAATTGCGGCAACGACCCCCACATACATCGGATTACGAACATAGCGATATAAGCCGGTCACGACCAAATGCTTTGTCGGCAGCACGGGAGCAGGCGTTCCCCCTCCCTGAAAAGCGAACCGTCCAAACGAGTCGAGGACGATTACCCCGCCAAAAAGGGATCAGGGCAGCTCCGATAAGCCGCAGGAAGTCGAGGCCGAGCAGAGGGGGCTGAAATCGCCAGTGAGTAAGCCAGAAGGGAACAACTCCAGCAACGAATCCGGGGGCGACAAAAAGAAACGTGATGGACCCGAGGATGGCCAAGCGCGGCCGCATGTTCGGCGCCAGTTTAACTCTTGCCTGGGGCCGGCGCACTGCGGATCCCGGTTGTGGAAAAGGAAAAGACTAGCCAGGCTTCGTTGCGGAAGGGCTCCCGAGGATGCCTGGCTAGGCTCTCTATTGCGAGCAGGAAGTGCTGACCATCTGGACTTCAGTCGCCTTCAGGTGTCCGTGTTCATTGTTGGATTTCTTCACACCCGTATCGTGGGCGGCATCCTTGGCGTCTTCCTTCAGATTGTGCATGCCCGCATTAGAGACAACGCCGGTTACCGTTACCGTATGTCCGACGTGCTCGGCGAGCGATGCCGTGTCACTCTTCACATCCCAGGAGCTACCGTCATTGGCTTTGAGCAGATACTCATTCTGATGCGAGGTCTGCTGCAGGCATCCAGTGATCGTGCGAGTGTCACTCTTGTCTTTGTCACTGTCCGCGGCAAATGCCCATGCAGACATGAAACAGGCGATCAGCAGACAAAGTCCGAGCTTTTTCATAGATTCATTCCTCCTACCTTCCTGGAATTCGATGACAACCGGCGGAGGTGAGGTTGCGCGCATTCCTGCCCTGGGCGAGCGGAAAGTTCCGCAGCAACTCAGGCGAGAACAGCTGCTCTACTGATGGAAAGCAGGGAGAGAGCGCTTCGCGGCCCACTAGGCGTTGGCGGGCTTTCCTCGCGCAGGAGCGAGCCTTCGCGAGGTGTTTAAGATACTTATTTGTCGTAATGGAGAAGCGAAAACACGTCGTATCCCTGGAGTCTGTTGCGAGGATTTAGAAAATCGAGTTCGACCACGAACCCCAATCCCGCGATTTCAGCGCCGAGCGACTCGGCAAGTCGCGCGGTCGCTTCGGCCGTACCTCCGGTCGCAAGCAGATCATCGACGATGATCACACGTTGTCCCTTTACGATCGCGTCTTCGTGAATCTCGAGAGTGTTGGTCCCATACTCGAGGGCGTAGTCGTATTTCTTGGTTGCCGCCGGAAGCTTTCCTGGCTTGCGCACGGGCACGAATCCGGCGTTCAGCCGATAAGCCACCGCGGGCCCAAAAATGAAACCGCGCGCTTCCATCCCCAACACCAGGTCGATACCCTTGCCCACGTAGTGCTCCGACAGCGCGTCGACCAGAGTAGCGAACCCGGTCTTGTCTTTCAGCAGGGTGGTGATGTCATAGAACAGGATTCCCTTTTTAGGGAAGTCGGGCACTTCGCGGATCAATTCCTTCAGGTGCTCGCAATTCGCTGTTTCTGCCTTCACGGACGTATTTGCCATCACCATGCCCCTTCAATGCGAAATGTGGTCAAACCCGGAACCGGTTTTGCTTCGGCTTCTTGAACATCATCCACTCGCGCTGCCCGCGGCCCCTGATGCAGGCGCGAGCGTAGGCCTGACAATTGATCGCGAGTCCCCAGCGCGAGAACTTCCACACTGCCGTCGTGATTGTTACGCACCCAGCCCGCAACCCCGAGCATGTGCGCCTCGCGTTCGACGAACCAGCGAAACCCAACGCCCTGAACGCGGCCACGCACTACAAATGTTCGAGCTTCGATTTGCTTCTCTGTCGGTGCCATCGTTTAGAGCTTTCCCCGGTCGCAAAGTTTCGGAGAAGCGGTTCACTCGAAACCTTGAACTTGAAACTTGAGATTACGCCCGCGAGAGATAGACGCCCTCGGCGGTGTCGACTTTGATGCGTTCGCCTTCGTTGATAAATGGCGGCACTTGAACGATAAGCCCGGTTTCGGTCTTGGCCGGTTTCGTCACCGAGGAAGCGGTCGCGCTCTTCAACCCCGGTTCGGTCTCGACAATCGTGAGTTCCACTGTCTGCGGCAGTTCAATTCCGACCGCCTTGCCATCGAAGAACTCCACCTGGATTTGCAGATTTGGCGTGAGATAGTCCACCGAGTCGCCAAGCGTGCCCTTGTTCAGATGGAGCTGCTCATAGTTTTCGGTGTTCATGAAGTAGTAGTCGTCGCCGTCCTGGTAGAGGTACTCCATCTGTATCTCATCCACGGTGATCTTCTCGATCGGGTCAGGCGAGCGGAAGCGGTGCTCGAACATTGCGCCGGTGCGCAAGTTCCGCAGCTTGGCCTGAATGAAGGCGCGCAGGTTGCCGGGCGTGCGATGCTCGACGCTGAACACCGAGTGCAGGTCATTGTTGTGCTTGATAATCATCCCGGGGCGTAGCTGGGTCGCTGGAATTGCCATTGGTGGACGTGCTCTCCTTCTAGGATTTGCGGCGTGCCTGAGCGGAGCGAATCAGCAGGAAACCTGACAGCCGCCATCAGTGCTATTGGCCTGAAATCAACATTTTATACGGCTCGAGGTCTTTTGGGAACCCGTGGGGAAAACCCGCCCCCTGCATCAGACGCAAGACAGCTCAACGGCGCTTGGAGGAATCCAAGGCTTACAATACTCACAATTCTCACTACGAGGTGCTCTTTTATGCGCGAAGGCAGATATGAACCGGATCAGGGCAGAGTTGGCACAGCGATTACATTCTTGTTGATCGGACTCGGCGCCGGCGCCGTGGTCGGCATGCTGTTTGCGCCGAAAGCCGGACGTCACATGCGGCGTGATCTTCGCCGGGGATACGAGCAAGCGCGCGAGACTTTCGAAGACTGGAAGGAAAACGCCCGCGATTTCGCCGAGGAAGCCATGGAACGAGGATCCGACTTCGCCGAGGACGTCCGCGACCGTGTGAAACCGCTGGCACGCGGGATCCGCCGCGGGTAGCCTAAACGCGGTTCTCACCCACAGAATTACCCCGAAGGACACCAGGTACCCACCCAGGAAATGAGATCTTCCTGGGTGCGGCCCAGTGTCCTTGTCGTTTATAGCGGTTGAAGCCGCGCGGTGAAATGGCGCAAGAACGGTGCCTCATACAAAATCTTTAAGCCCCGGATCGACTGGCGTTTCTTCCAGACCTCCAGGATGATCTCCACCACATAGTCCACGTGGCTCTGGGTGTAGACGCGCCTGGGGATTGCGAGCCTGACGAGTTCCATTTTCGCGGCGGCGCCGAACATCAGCGTGCCGATTTCTACCGACCGAATTCCACCTTCCAGATAAAGCTCTCCCGCCAGTGCCACCGCCGGAAACTGTTTCGCGGGAATCTGCGGTAGGAAAGCTTGCGCATCGAGATAGACGGCATGTCCTCCCGGCGGCTGCACGATGGGCACGCCTTGGGACGCGATATGGTTCCCCAGATAGGCCGTCGAGGCGATGCGGTAGCGAAGGTAGTCTTCTTCAAGAGCCTCCTGCAATCCGACGGCAATTGCCTCTAAATCCCGCCCCGCCAAGCCGCCGTAGGTTGGATAGCCTTCGGTCAAGATCAGTAGATCCTTCTCTTGCTGCGCCAGCAGGTCGTCATTGGTGCACAGAAACCCGCCGATGTTCGCCATGCCGTCCTTCTTCGCCGACATCGTGCAGCCATCGCCGTAGCCGAACATCTCTTGCGCAATCTGCTTCGGCGATTTCGACTCGTACCCCTTTTCGCGCAACTTGATGAAATAGGAATTTTCGGCGAATCGGCAGGCATCGAAGTAGAGCGGGATCCCATGACTTCTGCAGACGGCACTCACTTGCCGGACGTTCTCCATCGAAACCGGTTGACCACCGCCGGAGTTGTTGGTGACGGTCAAGATCACCAGCGGCACCCGTGCGCGACCAGCTCGCGCAACCAGCTGTTCCAAAGCATCCACGTCCATATTGCCCTTGAACGGGTGCGTGGACTTGGGGTTGTGTCCTTCCGGGATCAAGCAGTCCACCGCTTCTGCCCCAACAAACTCGACGTTCGCTCGCGTGGTGTCGAAATGCGTGTTGTTCGGAACAACATCTCCTTTGTGGCAGGTGATCCCGAAAAGAATGCGTTCCGCCGCGCGGCCCTGATGGGTGGGAATCACGTGCTTGTATCCGAAAATCTGGCGTACAGAATCGCTGAAACGCACAAAACTGCGACTTCCTGCATAGCTTTCATCGCCCTCCATCACTGCGGCCCATTGCTCGGTGGACATCGCGCCGGTGCCAGAATCGGTTAGCAGATCGATGAGTACATCGTCGGCGGGAAGCAGGAAAAGGTTGTAGTGGGCTGCGCGAAGCAGTTCCTCGCGTTGGGCGCGAGTAGTCCAGCGTATCGGCTCGACGCTCTTGATCCGGAAGGGCTCAATGATGGTCCGCGGCATAAGGCCTCGCTCAAAACCACCGCTAATGGACTTCGACCGACTCTTCTTGTTCTTCAAAGGTTACAGCTGCGGTGCGTTCCAGTTTGTCCCAGGCAAACGGCTCGCCTTTGATGGCGCGAATGACCGTCTTGAAAAGCACGATGGAGAACAATTGCCGATAGGCGAATCTCTGTAGCCAGACCTGACTCAGTAACCAGGAATCTTCGCGCGTGTCGGGCGTGCTTCGTTCCAAGGCAAATGCGATTGCCGAAGTAATGAAATCGATAATCAGAAACGCAAGGAAGAAAATCACCAGCCGACGGAAATCCGCCGGGTTCGCCGATTCCGGATGAAAGTGTTTCTGAATGCCATACCAGATGGCGCCGCCGGCAAACATGAGATCGATGAAGGGCGAGACCAGAGGCAACAGAACCTGGAAGACGGCGATATTTGGCAGCGCTACCCAACCCAGCGCACCCTTCCGGGCAAACACCTCCCGGTGTTTGTAGACCGCTTGCAGGATGCCAAAAGACCAGCGGAACCTTTGCCGCATCAGCCCGTTCGCGTTGATCGGCGCCTCGGTGTAGGCGAGCGCCCGGTCTTCATATTCCACCCGATAACCCTTGCGCAGGATCGCCATGGTGAGATCGGCGTCTTCTGCCACGGTGTCGGTCTGGAAGGCGTGCACATCGCGAACCACCGATACGCGCCACGCGCCAATCGCGCCGGGCACCACGCTGACTGCTCCCAAGGTGTTCAGGGCGCGCCGCTCGAAGTTCTGGCTGGTGATGTATTCGAGTGCCTGCCAACGGGTCCAGAGATTGACGCGATTGCCGACCTTGGCATTCCCCGCCACGGCGCCCACTCTTGCATTCTGGAAGTGCGGCACCAACAGCGCCACTGCCTCTTTGGCAATGACGGTATCGGCATCCATTCCAATGAAGATCTCCTCATCGGCCTGCAAATGCTTCAATCCGAAATTCAGGGCTTCGGCTTTGCCCGAGTTCGGCTTGGTGAGGATCAGCACCTTGCCCGCGGCCTGTTCACGGCCGAAGCACTCGCGGGCGACTTCGAGCGTTCTGTCCTTCGATCCATCGTCAATCACAATGACGCGCAAGTTCTTGTAAGTCGAACGCAGGGCCGAGCGGATGGTGCGCTCGATGACCTTCTCTTCGTTGTATGCGGGGATCAGCAAGGCGACAGCGGGACAGTATTCCGCACCCGGCAAAGCCCACCTGCGCTTCCTCAGACGGTCGTACACGGCAAACAGGCCAACAAACAACAGCCGGCCGGTCATCAGCAAGTCGCCCGCGAAAAAGACCAGCGCGATGAACTTCAATCCGGCGCCGTAAAGGAAAAAGCCAATCCAGGCTAACCGCGCATACCAGAGCTCCGCCCCCTTGAGCGGGGGCATGATCTCGGCGCGACTCTTGTGCAGCAAGTCCGCAACGGAGACGATCTCGAGGCCTTTTGCGCGGATGCCCTGGATGATGATCGGCAGCGCACGCACTGTCTCCCGGCGGTCTCCGCCACCATCATGCAAGAGAATGATGTTCCCGCAGGTCAGCCGCTTGGCGGGAGAGCAGGGAGGCAGGTTCTCGAGAACATGTTCGGCCACCTGCTCGGCACTGCGTCCTGGACGCCAGTCATTCGGGTCGATCCGGTCGCCGATCGTGATGTAGCCCAGGCCCTCGCTCAACTCCAGAGGTTTTACCTCATCGGCCGTGTCCGGTTCAGCATCGATTGAATAAGGAGGACGGAACATCACCGTCCGGACACCGAGTCGGCTCGCAAAAAAGCTCTCCGTGAGGTTCAGTTCCAGCTTTACCAGGGTTGGAGTCGTTTCGCTGATATCGGGATGGAAGAAGGTGTGATTGCCAATCTCATTCCCCTCGTCATAAATTCGTTTCGCGAGGGAAGGGAACTTGTCCGCTTGGTTTCCGATGAGGAAGAAGGTTCCGGTTGCGTGCTCCCGTTTCAGGATGTCCAAAATTTGCGGAGTCCACTGCGGATCGGGCCCATCGTCGAAGCTGATCGCTACTTTGTTAGGGCTGCCGCCATAGCGGCCTACGCGGTAGGGCTCGGGAAGAGAATCGACGGTCTCATCCATGATCAATCCGGTGGACGAATCCAGGTCAATGTTGCGGCTTCCGTTCGTGGGCGTAGCCTCGATGTTCAGAACATCACCATTGCCCTCCATGTCCACGTCTTGTCCGGGCGGGATGTCGGCAAGCTTCGAAGGGGACGAGGAGTCGAGAGGGAAATCCCAAATCTTCCAGAGCGACCGGTCTTCTGAACCTAGCCGCCACAGCGCGAACGTGCGGATTCCGAGCTGCCGCGCAGCCCGCATCTCGTTGAGCGCCGTCACTGCATCCATAAACCAGATGTCATGGCGGTCATCGTGCTCGTCCAGGTAGGTGATATGGGGGTTTAGACTCGCACCGTCGAAGGTGACGTCTGCCTCTGAGTCTCGCGCCGCAAGCCATGCCTCCTGAACTGAGACCACGGCGTCTCTTTCGCCCGGGGGAAGCTTGCCCTTCTTGCGCTCTGGCCAGTCGTAACCATAATTCGCCAGTGCGCAGATCAGCTTGTCGAGGGGGATAAGTTTCTTGGCTTCGACCAGGTTTTTCGTGAACCAGTCCTGGGATGCGATCGGTCCCGGGGCCCCTCCCGCCCCGCTAAAGTGCTCGTCGTAGTTCATCAGGACGAGGCCGTCGGCCACCTCGGCCGCAGCGCGGTAGGGAAACTCCGGATTTCTTGCAGGAACGCTCACATAGAGCTTCATGCCCTTTGCGTGCAGATCCTGTGATAGGCCTGTCAGCAGCGCCACAAATCCATCTTTTCCTTTTCTTAAGTCGAAGTCCTCAAAGTCCACCATCAGACCGCGATATCTGTCGGTGGCTAAAAATGCGGTAATCTCTCCCCGGAATTCCGCGCGCGCGTCTGAATCGTTCAGGAAATCCAGAATCTGCACCCAATTGGTCCCATCAAAGTTGTTCACCATGGGGAAGACTTCAGGGCCGCCATCCTCCGACTTCAGGAATGGCATGACCCGATCATCGACCTGATGAACAGTGCCATTCTCGATCAGGTCGTATGGTTTTGGAGGGAGGACCTGATCATTGATTGCCTTGATGTGGCCGTCCTGCGTGAGCAGATGGAGCCATTCGGGATAGAGCAGGTCGATTTGCCGGGCGTATTCACGCAAGGACGAAAAGCCAGCGGCGTCGTTAGGGTCATAAAATGCAGCGCGAATGCCCTCGTCCGTGTTCAACGCAACCTGGGAAGGCGCGACCTTGGTGCGGCGGTGAGTGCTCCGGGCCTGTTGCTGCCGGCGCCTTTCCCGCGCCTTGTCCCGCTCGGTTTCCTTCAACGAGTGGTACGGGTGCTTCTCGAAGGGCAGCAAAAATTTTGGAAGCGGTTCACGTAGGGCGGTGTAGATGAAAACAACGATAACCGCGCTAAGGACAATCCCTAGAACGTCAAGCAGCGTGCGAATTCGTCGCCAACGCGCGCGTCGCGGATCGTAGAAAACCGGCTGTGCCATGCCACTTAGACCAAAAACATCCTAGCGGGAGGACTGGGGAGGGTCAAACCACGAAAGGAGTGTCTCTCTATTCACTTGGATGCATACTACGAGCGATTGATTCCAAGGTGTCACCCGGCAAACAGGGTATAGTTCCCACCATGCTCGACTTGCTCCGCAGAAACCCTCGATTTTTCGCGATTGCGCTGTCCGCGGGCCTCCTCCTCCGCATTCTTTTCCTGGTTTACGCCCCCAGCGTGGTGAACGACTCATTCATCTATGGCGACATCGCGAAGAATTGGCTGCAGCACGGCGTTTACGGAGTCACCGATGCCGGCAGAATTGTACCGACCTTCATTCGGCTGCCTGGATATCCCGCCTTCCTGGCGTTTGTTTTTGCGATCTTTGGACTCGAGCACTATCGCGCCGTCTTGATCCTGCAATTGTTTGTGGATCTTGGCACCTGCTTGCTGTGTGCGAGCATTGCGTTCCGCCTTCTTGGCGAGCGGAGCGCGAAAGCGGCGTTTCTGCTAGCGGCTCTCTGCCCATTTCTGGCGAATTACTCCGCTGCCGCACTGACAGAAACGCTCGAGGTGTTCTTCACTGCGCTAGCGTTTGACGCCCTCCTCCGTGCTTTAGCGAGTGGGGTGATCAGAGATTGGATCCTCTGCGGGTTTGCTTGCTCTGCGGCCACGCTTCTTCGTCCCGATGGCGCGCTTTTACCGTTGGTGATTGTGCTCTACCTGCTCTCTCTCGCCCTATTCCCGAAAGAAAGGAACACGAGTCGCACCCAAATAGTGCGGGCGGCGTTCCTTGTCGCCATGATGGCTGTGCTCCCTCTCATTCCATGGACCATCCGAAATTGGTACGTCCTACACCGTTTTCAGCCCCTCGCGCCACGCTACGCGAATGAAGAGGCCGAGTTCGTGCCGATCGGCTTCAATCGCTGGGTGAAGACCTGGATCGTAGACTATGCCTCAACCGAAGAAATCTACTGGGCGGTTCCGGGCAATCCCATGGACGTGGAGCAACTGCCCAAACGCGCCTTCGACAGCCAGGATCAGCGCGAAGCAACCGAACGACTGCTTGCAGACTACAACCAGGTTCTTCACATCACTCCGGCCTTGGACGCGCGCTTCGCCGCCCTTGCCCGTCAACGGGCCAAGGCACACCCAATCCGTACCCATGTCGTTCTTCCGACTCTGCGCATCGCGGACATGTGGCTCCGTCCGAGGACAGAAATGCTTCCTAGCGACACCCGCTGGTGGGAATTCAACGACGATCCAAAGTGGTCTGCCTTGGCGGTTTCTCTCGGCGTCGTGAGTCTCTTTTACTGGCTGTGTGGTCTTGTCGGTTCGCTGCGGATGCTGCGGGTTTCCGGCAGCGGAGCCTTGTGGCTTTTTGTGGTACTGCGTTCCCTGTTTCTCGGGACGCTAGAAAACCCCGAACCTCGCTACACGCTCGAGATGTATCCAATTCTGATTATCTTCGCAGCCGTGCCTTTGGTGCGGCTGCGAAACCACTTCGCAGGCCCGGAAGCCTAGAGCAGCGGCGTTTCGCTCATCAAGGGGGAGTCGCTCATGCGAAACCGGGTGCGCACGTGTTCCGATAACAGTTCGATGGCATTGCGATTGGCGATTGGGTCGCTCTGCGCCAGATATCGCATGGCCTCAACGAGCAAGCGCTGTCCATCTACGTAACGGGGGTCCGAGGTGCGTTCGCGCTCTTTCTTGCGGGTTACATCGGGCGGGACGGGGATCGTAAAAACCTTGGCCATGACACTCCGTAGTAGCAGGGTATTAGACGGAAGTTGGATGACGCCAATTCGAGTATAGCGCCGCCCCCAGTTTTTCGCAGCTAGAAAATCATGCAGCAATATTGACTCTTTCACTTACTTTTCAATGGGTTACGGTCTTAGTGGGCCCAGAGGTTTTAATCTTAAAAGCGCTGTCTGGAACCTTTTCGTTCAACCGGGTGTTCGAGTAGTCTGCCAGGCGGTAGTCCCCTCCGGTCTGGAACAGCTGCTGGCGAAGCGAGAGGCCCTGGGGATCAATCCAAAGATCAATTCGGGGGAAACTCCTCTGCACCTTTTCGGCAAGCGGGGTGAGTTGCAGATGTCCCGTCTCGACCGTTCCAATCTTCTCGTCACCAAGATAGTTCACCGTAAATGACTTGCGTAGGTCTTCGCCGCTGCTCCCAAATCCCAGCACCAGAAAGGTCTCCACTTCGTCCTTGTGAGCGCTGGCGTCGTAAATGTCGAGCACCCTCGTCTTAGGTTGGTACACCTGAACTTTTCCACCGCTGAAAACGATCTGCCGATCATCCGGGGGTTGAATGATTGCAGCCATCTGAATCTCACTCCCGACCTTGCGGAAGTAGATCCTTCCTTTGTCGGGAGTCTCGGTTTCATTGATGACGGAGTTAAACGGAGTCCAGACAAAATCCGCCTGGGCGCTACGGAACTTCGCAGCATTCTCGTCCATCCGGCGAAGCACCTGGTCAAGAGATCCGGCCTTGGCCTTCGCCCCCGATTCTTGCCTGGGGGCGGTGGGTTGCGGGGAAGGCCGCTTCTTGGAGAGGGCGGGTGCTGCCACGGCCAGTAGGATCGCAAGAATCCAAAGGCCTCGCTCGTCGCATGTTTTCATTCGCGGGTCACCCAGACCTTATAGGACAACACTTTGCCTTTCTTGTCCTTGATGGCTTCGTATCTTGAGATGCTACTTTCCCCCGAGATTGGCTCAATAACCCTAAGGAGTTGAGCCTGAACCGCAGAATCATCGCCGGGTTTCACCGCAACTGCATCCACTTCATACACCAGATCTTTGCCCTCGGGATACACGCGTACCGCGGTTGGGTGCGGGTTGCGCTCGACGGGTTGGTCGTTGAAGTTAACGAACTTGGGCGAGAAAAAGACAAACAGCAGGATTAACGTCACCATTACGTCGTACTGAATGGTGCCACGTTCGTGAGACCAAAGGATAAAACTGCGGATGGTTCGCCACACCCCGCCTACAGGCGCCTGAACGGTCGCGGGTTTGTTCAACTCTGCAGAATCTGCTTTGATCGCGCGTTCCCCCTAAAAAAGATAGGTGCTGCCATTCAGGCCGGTCAAACTTCAGGAAACCTGAGCCTGGATCTGCCTACAGTGTAGATCGTTTCTGGTGCTCCAGGCGTTGCTTTCTATAGCGTTCGCGGTACCATCCGGTCGGTTCCCATGTATGGCCGTAGAGCTTCGGGCACCAACACACTCCCATCCGCCTGCTGATAATTCTCGAGGATCGCCAGCCACGTGCGACCGACGGCCAAACCGCTGCCGTTCAGCGTGTGCACAAAACTCGGCTTCTTCTTTTCCTCCTGCCGATAACGGATGTTCGCACGCCGCGCTTGAAAAGATTCGAAATTCGAGCACGAAGAGATCTCCCGGAACAACTGTTGGCCCGGAAGCCAGACTTCCAGGTCGTAGGTCTTCGCCGAAGAAAAGCTCATGTCCCCGGTAGACAAAACAACCACTCGATAGTGCAACCCAAGCTTCTGCAGAATGGTTTCTGCGTCATGGGTCAACTTTTCTAGTTGCTCGTAGGATTCCTCCGGCCGCGAAAACTTCACCAGTTCCACCTTTTGGAACTGGTGCTGGCGAATAATGCCGCGTACGTCCTTGCCGTAGGATCCTGCCTCGCTGCGGAAACAGGGTGTGTAGGCGGTGAGCGAAATAGGCAGCTTCGCGCTGTCCAGCACCTCGTCCCGAAACAGGTTCGTAACTGGCACTTCCGCCGTGGGCACGAGCCACAAATCTTTCTCTCCGTGCGGCACCCGGAAAAGATCGGCGGAAAACTTCGGCAGCTGTCCGGTGCCATACATCGACTCGGAATTGACCATGTAGGGCGGTAGCACTTCAGTGTAGCCGTGCGTTTTCGTATGAACATCCAGCATCAAGTTCGCCAGAGCGCGCTCGAGCTTAGCGCCCAGGTCCCAATAAACAGCGAAGCGTGCGCCGGTCACCTTGACCGCGCGCTCTAAGTCGAGCACCCCGAGTTGCTCGCCAAGCTCCCAGTGCGGTTTGGGCGTGAAATCAAATTTCGGAGGAGCGCCCCAACGCCGAACTTCCACGTTCTCTTCGGCCGACTTTCCCACCGGGACCGATTCGTGCGGCAGGTTGGGGATGCCGACCAGCACCTCGCTCATGCGCGCGTCATATTCCTCCGCGGCTTTTTCGAGCTCCTGGATCTGCACCCGCATGTCCTTGGCGTCGGCAATGAGTTGGCCGACGTCCTGGCCTGCCTTCTGCATCTTGGGAATTTCCGAAGACAGCCGATTCCGTTCCGCGCGGACGGTTTCCGCGGACTGAATGGCCTGTCGTCTCTGCGCATCGACGGTTCGAAAATCCTTCAGCACCGCGTCGGGGTTCATGCCGCGGTTGCGCAGCATCTGTTCAATTCTTGGAATGTTGTCGCGAACAAAGTTCAAGTCGAGCATGGAATTTACTTAATTTAAAGGAATTGTGGGGCATTTGCACGGCGAACCCATGGATTGCGATGGCTCGTTCTCCTGTCCGGACTGTGGTGAGATTCTGTTCGATCGGTGCCCGTGGGCTCCTAGCCGGACCACAATCCCCGGAACCACGGCCGGTGATTGATTTCCGTTTATTATGCGCGTGTACACTAGCAGCGCGTGCATCCCAAGCTCAGGATCGCCACATGACCCCCGATCTTCGCGTTAGCGTCGCTGGCATCGAATTCAAGAATCCGATCATCGCCGCCAGCGGCACTTTCGGCTATGGGCTTGAATTCGAGGATGTAGTTCATCTGGATCGCCTGGGGGGCTTTGTGGTGAAGGGCCTGTCGAAGGAGCCAATGATCGGCAATCCTCCGCCACGCCTGTTTGAAACCGCTGCAGGAATGCTGAACGCCATCGGCCTGCAGAACATCGGGGCCCGCGCCTTCATCGACGAAAAACTTCCCAAGCTCCGCCAACTGAAAGACGCCGTCGTAATTGCGAATGTATTCGGCTACACGCGCGAGGATTACGAGCACACCATCGAAATCCTGAACCAAGGCGAGCACATCGCCGCATACGAGCTGAATGTCTCCTGCCCGAACACTCAGCACGGCGGGATTCAGTTTGGCAGCGATCCTCGTACCCTGGATGAACTGGTAGGAACCGTGAAGCGCTTCGCCAAGAGGCCGCTGATTGTGAAATTATCGCCGAACGTTACCAGCATCGGCCAGATGGCGTACATCGCCCAGGAGGCCGGCGCCGATGCCCTTTCGCTCGTGAATACCTTCGTTGCCATGGCCATCGATGTCGAAACCCGCAAGCCGCGGATTGCCAATGTCACAGCCGGCCTTTCCGGCCCGGCCATTAAGCCGATTGCAGTGCGCATGGTTTATGAAGCCTCGAAGTCGGTTCAGATTCCTGTGATCGGGATGGGAGGGATCTCAACCGCCGCCGACGTTATCGAGTTCATGCTCGCCGGCGCCAGCGCCGTCCAGATCGGCACCGCCAGCTACTGGGACCCGCGTGCTACCGAAAAGATCGTCGGCGAGCTCGAACGCTGGTGCAAGGAACATCAGGTAGCCCGGATCGCCGAATTGACGGGGGCAGTTCAGGTTTAGGCTTCCGACCTGTCCGCCATCCCAGGTCGCGGACCGGGGCATCCAATTCCAGGAGGAAGCCTCAGCTGTTTGAGGTGAGCCAATTCTTCTTCTCGCGGCATCCAATCAGCGAAATCAAACGTACGGATCAGGGAGCGTGCTATGGCGAAAGCGACATTCGCGGCGGGCTGTTTCTGGGGAGTGGAAGCGAGTTTCCGCCAAATTCCCGGCGTGACCTCAACTCGGGTGGGATACACTGGCGGCAATTCCATCAACCCGACCTATAAGGACGTTTGCACCGACCGTACCGGCCACGCGGAAGCCGTGGAAGTGGAATTCGAACCTTCCAAGGTCAGCTACGAGCAACTGCTGAATGTGTTTTGGGAGAACCACGATCCCACACAATTGAACCGCCAAGGTCCGGACTACGGCACCCAGTACCGCTCGGCGATTTTCTTCCATTCACCCGAGCAGGAGCAATCTGCGCGCATGTCCAAGGAAACGTTGCAGAAATCCCGCCAGTTCGATCGCCCCATCGTGACGCAGATTGTTCCGGCGGTGACTTTCTATGAGGCCGAGGACTACCATCAGCAGTACCTGGAAAAGCGTGGCCTGGCCAGCTGCCACATTCGGTGACTCGCCGCCTCCTCGGTCAACCTAGACTTGGGGGGAAGATCACAATCAACAGCGCCCCGGCCAGGAAAAACGGGACCACCTGAACCGTAGGGAAACCCATGAAGTGCAGCACCAGGCCGTAAAGGGCGATCGCCTCACTGACCGCCCATGTGATCACCTGCCCGGATTTCCATTTCGCCAGGGCAGCGGAATCCTCGGGATGCGATCTCAGCGCTTGCAATGGATTGGCGACAAGAGACTTCCGCAAGAAGACAAGCACCCCCAAGTTCGCCAAGGCCCAAAGGGCGATAACCCGAAAGATCATTGGATTGGGGAGGGCAGAAGAGGGGATCCTGCTTGCGATTACGAAGTAGAGGAGAATACTGATCAGCATCGCGAACCGAACGATCTGCAGTTGACGGCGGGTAGATTCCATAAAAGAATGCGCTTACGAGCCCGTCAGCTTCATTCTCAACTCTTCCGGTAATCGTTGACGGATTTCTTCCGGCAAGCGGTCATGCACGTGGCGCGCCCCTAGCCTTGCGACATCCACCACCGTCATGGGAGCTGGCGTAGCCACTGCCACAATCAGCCAAATCAATGCGGAGAGAGCGAACCCACCCAAGGCCGCCAATTCAAGGATCAGCGTATGGCGTGGCGCAAAATGGTGAATCACGCCGAACGCCAGCAGGAAAACTCCCGCCGAGACCGATGCCAGCGCGATCAACGAGACATCAATCGTGCGATGGAGAGTTCGCCGCGACCGGCAATGCTCGCATTCAGCGAAGTGGGCCTCGTAGTCACCGCGCATCTCCGGAGCGAGGCCGGAAATGTCGTACCGCCAGCCAGCCAGAATCTTCCCCACCACGGGTTCAGCGCATGCGCTCATAGGCCAAAAAATTAGATTTCCATCGTCGGAATGATTGAGCCACGCCGGTGCCACCGAGAGCCTTGAAAACCGCTCCCAGGGTGCAACCCATCCATGACTCGTCCATTTCGACCCTTACAGCCGAATACTTCCCATGGGCGCATCCTGGGCGGCGAGCAAGATCCGGTTCTCGAGCAACGTGCGCTGCGGACCCAACGCGTCCTCGGCGGCTTTACGCGCAACTTCCGGATGGTTGTTCAGCTCAGACAGGTGCGCCAATACGATGTAAGATGCGCTCTTATCATAGTCTCTGGCGAAGAATTGGGCGAGAGATTCATTCGACAGGTGGCCGACTCGGCTCATGACCCTCTGCTTTACCGACCACGGGTAAGGTCCGACTCGCAGCATTTCCAGGTCGTGATTGGACTCGACGATCAGCACGTCGCATCTTCGCAAGTGATCACAAACACTCATCGGCAAGTAGCCCAGGTCGGTGGCGATGGCAATTTTCGCGCCCTCCGCGCGGAGCGTAAAGCCCACCGGATCGGCGGCGTCATGGGGGATTGTGAACGAGGTTACAGTTATATCGGCAATCTGAAACGAGCGCCCGGCGGAGAAGATCTCCAATTTTTGCAGCTTCGGCAGTTCCCCGGCAACATCCCGCAGCGATCGCGCCCAGGCCTGGTGCGTTGCACCGGTCATGAAAACCGGCAGGTTGAGTTTCTTCGCGAGAGTCCGTAGCCCGCTGACGTGGTCGGAGTGTTCGTGGGTGATGAGAATGGCGGACAAGCTGCGGGGATCAAGGCCGATCGATTTCAGCCTCTTGAAAGTCTCGCGACAGGAGATTCCCGCATCCACCAGGATCCGGGCTTGCGAACTTTCGATGACGGTGCTGTTTCCACGGCTGCCGCTCGCCAGCACCGAAACAGACACACCCATGTGCGGAGCATACCTTCTTCTACTGTGGAAACGGGAGTAACTTTTCGGTTAAGCCGGCTGGCTGAGCCACACGGCCGGACTATCGCGGTTCCTTCCGGTCGGGACGGAAAAGCTCATGGATGACTTTGCGGGTAAACATGCCGCAGTAAGCGCCGGCGATTCCGGTAAGAAATCCCAAGCCCGATTCCCACAACTGTGCGCGGCTGGCTGGCTCGGTGCGAAAGGCAAACGCCCAGAACCTGACGAGCGGTACGCACGCTCCCACGATCAGAGTCCACCGCCATGGGGACTTTGGTCGGAGATACCCCAGCACCATCGTCCCAACCATGACGAACAACGCCGTTGCCAGCAGGTCTTCCACCCGGATTTCAAGCAGGCCCGCGCCCAACCCCAGCAGGATCGCGAGTATATAGATGGGAAGGTCGCGCATCTTCAATATTTGTAGAAACCTTGTCCCGACTTCTTGCCCAATCTTCCTCCCTCGACCATCTTGATCAAGAGCGGACATGGCCGGTATTTCGGGTCGCCTAGTCCATCGTGCAGAACTCGCATGATGTCGAGGCAAACATCGAGCCCGATGAAGTCGGCGAGGGCCAAGGGTCCCATCGGGTGTGCCATTCCCAGCTTGAAGACCTCATCGATGGCTTGCGGGCTAGCCACACCTTCCATGACTGCAAACATGGCTTCGTTCAGGAGCGGCATCAGCACGCGATTTGATACGAATCCTGGCGCATCGTTGACTTCGACCGGCGTTTTCCCCACGGCTAAGGCAAGATCTCGGACTGTCTCGAAGGTCGCATTCGAGGTCGCCAGCCCACGAACCGCTTCCACCAGCTTCATCACCGGCACCGGATTGAAGAAATGCATGCCGATTACGTTTTCCGGGCGCCTCGTCACCGCCCCGAGTTTGGTGATCGAAATAGAAGACGTATTGGAGGAAAGAATCACCCCGGGCCGGCAAATCTCATCGAGTTCGCGGAACAGCTCTGCCTTGATTCCAAACTTTTCGGATGCGGCTTCCACCACAAAATCACAGCTGCCCAATTGTCCGCGGGTCAGGCTGGTCTTGATTCGTGCCAGAGCCGAACTCTTCTGGTCCGCGGTGATCTTGTTCTTTCCGACTTCACGATCCAGGTTCGCCGATATCGTTGCGAGCGCCCGATCGAGGATGCTTGGTTCGATGTCGCACAAAATCACTTCGTATCCGCTCCGCGCAAATACGTGCGCAATGCCGTTCCCCATCGTGCCCGCACCGACGACTCCAACTTTTTGCACCGACATAGGAGCTCCCTTAGGACAGCAAAGTCTAACATCCGCAAAGGCAAGCAATCCCTTGCGAAACTTTGTCGCTCGTCCGGTGTTTTCATTCCTAAGCTCAGGGACGACGGAAGCTGGCCGACCGCGCCCCACAGGAGGACACATGAAGAAACTATTTGGTATGGCAACCTTGGGGTTGGCGGTCGTCATCGGATCCAGCCTGGCGAGTGCCCAGGACTGGCGCTACGATCGTGACGACTACCGCTACGATCGCGGATATGGCTACGACAATCCCCGTCATGGATCGCGCGCAGCGCATGAAATTGGATTTCGCGACGGCCTTGAGGTGGCTCGCGAAGATAACTGGCACGGAAAACCTTACAATCCCAATCCTCGCGGTAAGTACGCTTGGGCTGATCGCGGCTACCGGCGTGAGTTTGGCGACCGCAACGCTTATCGCGAGCGCTACGCTGACGGATATCGCGACGGATACATGGCTGCCTTCCGCGGCTATCGCGGCTTTGAAGGCTGGAGACGCTAACCTGGTCTGGAGACCGGTTCTAGAGCCGGCTGCGTAAGATACGCAGATCGGAAGCCTGAACGTCAAAGGGGAGTAGGCCGCTGAGCTTCAGCGGCCTAAACTTTTCCCCTACTTACTCCGGAATCAAATTCTCTTCGATGGCGAGCTTCTCGCCGTCCTGAATGTTTACCACGCGATGCAGGGGACGATATCCGTTCATCGTGACGTCGATGACGTAGGTCCCGGGATTGAGATAGAAGTCAAACGGTGCGGTTTTGTCGAGCACCCGGTTATTTACCATGATCTGCGCACCTTTCGGCTGCGTCTTAACACTTACCACGCCCAAGGCCGAGTTATCGCCACGTCCGAATACTTTTCTGAAATGTCCACCCGCGGCTTTGATTTCATCTGTGCTGCCCAGCTTCGTCAGGTCCAGATTCAGGGCAGAAGTTTGGCCGAGCTCAACATTGAGGTTGCTGCTTGATTCCAGGTATCCATAGCGACGAATGGTGATCGAGTGCTTGCCCGGCTTGTCGAGGATGATTTGTGACGGTGTCAACTTTCCTGTGTCCTTGCCATCGATGACGATGGCCGCTCCGGCAGGATTGCTCGAAACCGAAACCATTGCCGTTAACTGCGAAAGTTGCAGCGACACAGATGAATTGCCGCCCGACTCGAGAGATACCGTGCGGCTTACTTGCCCAAAGCCGGCTTTGCTCGCGGCTACCAAATGCTGTCCCGGAGCAATTCCCGTCAGCGTGCAAGGCGTTTGACATAAAGCAGAGCCGTCGAAGCTAATCTCGGCGCCTTCTGGGGCCGAGTTCACGCTTAACTGCGCTTGCAGGACGGCGGCGGAACGGCCTTTGCCTTTCCGTCCTCGCGCAGGCGGGGCGGACCTGGGCCGTGGTTCCGCGGGGGCCTCCGCGGCTTGCTGCGGTTCAGCGGGCGCTGCCTGCTGGGCATCCGGCGCGGGCGTCTGCACAGGCTGCGGGCTTTGAGATTCCTGATTTGCAGGCTGCGAGGGGGTAGGCTGCGGGGTTGAAGGCTGCGGGGTGGTCGCTTGCAGAGTAGCGGGTTGAACCACCGCGCTCGCTTCTCCGATAGAATCGCGGTCCTGAAAGTAGTTATAGATCCGGAAGCCACCCACACAGATCCCAATCACGGCAACCGCTGCTCCGATCCCATAGACGTAAAGCTTCGGTGGCGTCTTCCGGATTTCACGAACGGCCCTCTGAGCAACCTCGCGGACTTGCACCTTGGACTTCTCCGCATCGATTTTTCGGAATGCTGGTGCCGGCAGAGGTTCTGGAGCTGCCGCTTCGACGGAAGCCTCCGGTGGCGGTGTGGCTTCGACAATCCGGACTTCCTCGAGCGGGGGAAGCTCGCTCACTTCAGAGAAGCTCTTTGAAGCAGACGCAGTCTCAGCCGTCCCGTCCGCCATCAGCGGATCGACGGCAAACGCTGGTTTCTCTTCCACTTCAGCTGCAACCGAGGCAGTGGTCTTCGGAAGGCTAGGGCTGGTTCCTGATTTCGCATTTGCCATTGCGGATGCAGCCGCAGCCGCGTTTGCCTTGGGTGCTTCCTTCGGCGGCGCTTTCATCGCGGCCGCCGCGTTTCCTCCGGCTACTGCGACCTGCTTTGCCACTAAGCCGCCAGCCTGCTTGCACTGTTCGAGCTCACGAACCAGTTCTTGCCCCGACTGACAGCGCTCGTCGGGATTTTTCGCCAGCGCCTTCATGATCAGTTCACTTAGCGAGGGATTGATGTTGCCCTTCAGGCGGTGGGGTAAGGGCGGGGTGGCCTCGAGAATTGCCGCCCGGAGCTCCTCGGCAGTATTTCCCGTAAACGCCTTTTGCTCGGTCGCCATTTCATAGAGAACGGCTCCCAAACTGAAGATCGCGGAGCGGTGGTCCAAGGCTTCGCCCCTCAATTGCTCGGGCGAGAAATAATGCGTCACTTCAGGAAGGGATTCCGACAGAACCGCAGTCGCGTTCATGCTCGATATCCCAAATCCTAAAACCTTCACCAATCCGTCCCACTGCACCATAATCTTTGCCGGTTCGAGCGAATGGTGAACGACTTGGTGAACGTGCGCATGGTCCAGTGCCTGACAAACCTGCCGCGCGATGTCTTGCAGGTCCCAAATAGAAAAACCTTCGTGTCGCGCCAACGTCGTAGCGACCGAATTTCCCTGAATGTATTCCGCGGCTGCCAGCAGCAGGTTCTCCTCATCGCCTACTCCGTAGAGACCGGCAATGTTGTGGCTGCTGAGGGACTTTGCGCGCTCTGATTCCTCGAAGACCGATTTCGCCAACGCGGAACGATCCCTCACCTTGTCGAGGCTCACGACTTTTAAGGCAACGGTCTGTTGCGCATCTCCGTCATTCGCCTTGTAAACCATCGCAAAGGGAGACTGTGCGAGCAGGCTGACGATTTCGAAACGGCCAATTTTTTCCGTCATTGTCATTTCCGCGTGGCACGGCGTGTTCGCCGCAGCGAGAGACCTTTTGGAATGATAAGTTTTAGCCTGCTCGGAGCGGGAATTACGGAAGTACCCTGCCGCTAACTTCTCTCCCTACCTAGGCTTGCAGAGGAGTTGCCCGAGCGCGCCGGGACAGGGCCGGGAGAGAGAGAATCTGGCACGCTACGATCCCGTCCGCGGCCAGGCTGAAACCGGCTCCGCGGCCGTGCTCGTACTGGCTGAAACTTTCGCAAAGCCGGCTCCGTACCCTTGTTGGGACCGGTGTGTCCGGACCCACGTGACAAATGTCAGCCATCCCCCTTGACGATCTGCACTTCCCCGATTTTCTCCCTTACGCGAGACTGTCGCTGGTTGTTGGGAAATCGTTTATGTTCTATGCTGGATGCCTGCCTCCCAGGCTGCTTTCTGAACGTACTCTGAGCTTTCCCGGAGTTCGCCCATGACTCTAGCTCGTTTTGTCCGCAAGAACGCGTTTCGCAACAAGCGCCGCACCCTGCTTACGGTGGGGAGCATGGCCTTCTCCCTTCTGCTGCTCTCATTCTTGATGTGCGTGTGGAGGGCGTTTTACGTTGACCAGGGGAGCGCTGAATCAGCCCAAAGGCTCATCGTTCGCCACAAAGTATCACTGGCAAACTTCATCCCCGGGTACTATCGCGAGAAGATCAGAACCGTACCGGGGGTTGTGCATGTGGTTCAGGTGAATTGGTTCCAGGGCATTTACCGGGACCAAAAGCCAGAAAACTTCTTTGCGCGATTTGGTACCGATCCAGAAGAGTTCTTCGCCACCTACAAGGAGCTGTCGATTCCTGCCGATCAAGAAGAGGCGTGGAAGAAAGACCAGGCTGGTGCGGTCGCGGACAAGGCCTTGGCGAATAAGTATGGATGGAAACTCGGGGACCGAATTGTCATTCAGGGCGATATTTACCCGGTCAAGCTTGAGCTCACATTGCGCGGAATCTTTACGGCTTCGGTTCCGAACAACGCCCTGTATTTCCACTGGAAGTATGTGGAAGAAGGCGTGCCGTTTGCCAAGGGACATGCCGGAACTTTTGGAATTCTGGTTGATTCGCCCGCACACGTAAATGCCGTCGCATCGGCTGTCGATCAGATGTTTGCAAACGCTCCCGAACCCACAAAGACTGAAACCGAAAAGGCTTTTCAGCTCGGGTTCATTTCGATGCTCGGGAACGTCAAGGCATTCATTCTTGTAATTTCACTGGCTGCGGTTTTCACGATCCTGCTGGTGACGGGAAACACCATGGCAATGTCCATCCGCGAGCGAACGCGTGAGGTGGCTGTGCTCAAAACTCTGGGCTTCCGGCGCGAAACGATCTTGGGCCTTTTTGTGGGCGAGGCAATCGCAATTGCCCTGGTCGGAGGAATCGTTGGGAGCCTCATCGCCATTCTCCTTCTGAAGGGTGCGTCGCAAGCTCCACAGATGGGGCCCCTGTTCTCGGTGGCGGCGCGTGAGTGGAGGTTCATTGCACCCGTAGTGTGGCTCGTCGCCGGCGTGGCGGGCTTGCTGAGCTCGGCAATTCCGGCGTACGGCGCCTCGAGAAAGGGCATTGTCGACGGTCTTCGTCACATTGGCTGAGGCAAATTTATGGCAATACCGATCAGTTACAACGTCCGCAACATGGTTTTGCGCAAAGGCTTGACCCTCATGACCGCCATGGGGATCGCTCTCACGGTCATGACCGCGGTGTTCCTGATGATGCTGCTGGCGGGAATGAAAAAAGCCTTCGTAAAGAGCGGCGACCCGCTCAACGTACTGGTCATGCGCAAAGGTTCAACCTCGGAGCTTGCCGGTGGATTCACCAAGGATAAACTTCCCATTCTGACCGCCCTGCCGGGCATCGCCAAGGGCAGCAGCGGCGACCCGCTCGTCTCGGGCGAATGGGTCGTAATCGTGAACCTGCCGAGAAAAGATGGGACCGGAGATACGAACGTCACGCTTCGCGGCATGGGTGCGAATGGTTTGGAATTGCGCAAGAATGTGAAATTAATCGCCGGCAGCTGGTTCGGCGCGGGTCAGCATGAGATTGTGGTGAGCCAGTCCATCCACAGCCGGTTTGCGCACACCGGCGTCGGTGACATGCTCGATTTCGGAAAAGGGCAATGGAAGGTTACCGGCATCTTTGACGGCGGAGGTACGGCCGCCGATTCCGAGATGTGGGGTGACGTGAACCAGGTCGCAGATCAATTCAATCGCCAAAACGCTCTTGGTTCGGCCTATCTTCACGCGACCGATCCCCTGGCGGCCGATACTCTAAAACATCGTGTCGCCGACGATCAGCGACTACAGCTCGAGGGCATGCTGGAGACGGAGTACTACGATAAGCAAACCAGCTCGGGCGCTCCCATCCGTTTCATGGGGTACATCGTTGGTTTGACTATGGCGATCGGGTCCATCTTTGCCGCAACCAATACGATGTACGCTGCGGTCGCCTATCGATCGAGAGAAATTGCGACGTTGCGCGTCATCGGTTTCCGCCGCGGCAGCATTCTGCTCTCGTTTATTTTTGAGTCGGTCCTGTTGGCCCTTCTCGGTGCTGCGGTGGGCATTATCCTGATGCTGCCGTTCAATGGAATGAGCACCGGCACATCGAACGCAGTTACCTTCAGCGAAGTCGTATTCAAAATGCAGATAACATTTGCGGTGGTTTTGTACGCCACGATTTTTGCGCTGGTCATGGGACTGATCGGGGGAGTGGCTCCGGCCTGGGGGGCAGCGCGGCGTGATATTTTGGCGGCTTTGAGAGATTAACAATTCATGTCTATTGATACCAAGCACCGAGACCTGGAAGGCTTGCGAATCGATCGCACGGCCCTGCCGGAAGAATCGAGCACTACCAAATGGTCGCGTAAGTTCATCATCGCGGCGGTGGGCTTGGTGGCCCTGCTCGGGTTGGGAACCTTTGCGTACCGCTACCTGTTCACTCCGGCCCCCGAGGTCGAAGTTGTCAGGGCAGCGGCTGAAGGAGGCAGTGACATCGCAGGCAGTGTGGTGCTGACGGCGACCGGATATGTGGTTCCTCATCACAAGATCAACGTGAACTCAAAAGTGACCGGCCGGGTGAAGTGGATCGGAGTCGAGAAGGGCGACAAGGTCAAAGAAGGCCAAGTCCTGGTGAAGCTGGAGGACGATGAGTTTCGCGCACAATACCACCAGGCGCGCGGCTCCGCGGATGCCGCGGTGGCATTTTATGATGAGTTACAACATGGCTCGCGACCTGAGGAAATTTCTCAGGCCCAGCACAATCTCGATGAGGCCAGAGCTACCCTGGCGAACGACAAATTGACGCTTGACCGCAACCGGCAGCTGTTCAGCCAGGGTGTGGTCTCAAAACAAGCCCTCGACGATTCAACTGCCCGGTTTGAGTCCGACCAGCAGCGGGTCAATTCCCTGGAGAAAGTCTTCCAGCTTTCGAAGATTGGTCCGCGGCAGGAAGAGATCGCGCGGGCACGAGGCCAGCTGGCGCAGGCAGAGGGCCAGGCGGCGTATGCGAAGTCATTGTTGGATGCCACGGTCATTCGCGCTCCGGTCAGTGGAACGATTCTCGAACGGACGGCAGAAAAAGGTGAATTGATCACCGCGCAGTTTGCCAGTTCGGCGGAGGGTGGTCCGCAGGGCTCGGTGGTTTCTCTCGCTGACCTGAACGACATTCAGGCAGACCTCGATGTCGCGCAGGACGACTTTGCCAAACTTACGCCCCATCAGAAGGCGATTGTGACCGTCGATGCATTCCCCGACCTCAAATGGGACGGGGTGATCGCCGAGGTTTCTCCGGAAGCGAACCGGCAGAAAGCGACAGTTGAGGTAAAGGTGCAGATCCTGAACCCCGACGCCCACCTCCGCCCCGAGATGAACACCACCGTGCGCTTTCTTGCCGACGAGAACAAAGGTGAAACGACCCGGCAGGCAGTGGGTGCATTCGTTCCGAGCGCAGCCATTCGCGACGCCGACGGCAAGAAATTTGTTTTCATCGCGCTTAATGGCAAGGTCCTAAAGCGTGAAGTAAAAGTGCTTTCGCAGCGCAGCGTTGGCGCCTTGGTGAGCGGACTCAATGGGGGAGAGAGCGTGGTTACGACCGCACCTGAGGGTTTGAAGGACGGAGATAAAATCAAGATTAAGGGACAGTCATGAGCACAGCTACATTTGCAAACGTGAGTACGGGCACGAAACTGGTTCAAGCAAAGAGCGTCAGCAAGATTTTCAAGCGCGATGCCTTTCAGGTGACCGCCCTGGACAAGGTCTCCATTGAAATTGCTGGAGGCGATTTTATCGCCCTCATGGGCCCATCCGGCTCAGGCAAGACGACCCTGCTCAACATGATCGCTGCGATCGACCGACCCACCGCTGGGGAACTTCTGGTCTTGGGAAAGAACATCTTTTCCCTCAGTGACGCGCAGGCCGCCAAGTGGCGCAATGAGCACATCGGCTACGTATTCCAGACGTTTAACCTGATTCCTGTGCTGACCGCGTTCGAGAACGTTGAGTTGCCGCTGCTGCTTACAAAATTGAATGCGAAGCAGCGCCGCGATCATGTCCTGACGGCGTTGAAGCTGGTGGGATTAGAGGAGCGGGTTCACCACCTGCCTAAGCAGCTTTCCGGCGGCCAGGAACAACGTGTCGCCATTGCCCGCGCCATCGTCAGCGATCCAACACTCTTGCTTGCCGACGAACCCACCGGCGACCTCGACAGTCATTCTGCGACGGAAGTATTGGAGATCCTCAAGCGACTCAACCAGGACTTTCACAAGACCGTCGTGATGGTGACCCACGATCCACATGCGGCTTCTTATGCGCACGTGACTCGGCATCTCGAGAAAGGCATGTTGCTTCCGGCGTAAGAACATTGAGGCCGCTATGACTCGGGGCTCACGCTCCCCGAGCAGCGGCCTTTTGCTTTTTGTGCTGGAATGACTATCGGACCTCGATTCGAATACACCATGCCTAGGCGCCCCTCCACGCTCGCCTAACGCACTCTGCCTACGACGCCGATTGGGCTTTATCGTCGACGGTGGACCCTGCAGTCTGATGCGAACCTCTGGCGCCACTCACTAGAGATTTGCTTGACCAGAGCATAATGAAGTGATCGCATGACACTCTGGACCCGAGCGGTGCTCAAATCGGTCTTTGTGCCCGGTGGCATCATGCTGGCGGTTGCCGTCTTCCTGTATCACCAGCCCTGGCTTCCTCTCTCGGCTGCGGGCTTGAATTTTTTTTATTACGCCGTGTTTGTTGCCGCTCTGGCGCTCTCCTTGCGATTCCGTTCTTTACGCATCGTCCTGGGCTCGCTGGTGCTGATGCTGGCCCACTATGCGCTCAAAGAGAAGGGCCCGGATCTTCATCTGGGGCAGGGCAGGATGGCTTTTGAAGCAATAGCCCTGCTGGTCCCGTTGGATTTCATTCTGCTGACCTTCATCCCGGAGCGGAACCTCAAGCGCGAGCACTTCGTTGGGATCGCCGCGGTCTTGTTTTTTCAGTTCACCTTTGTCGCTGTCTTTGCGCGTCCGGATCAGGCGGAAAACTCTTTGGTGCACCTCTCGTTTCTGCACGGCTACTCTCTACGCTTGCCGCAACCTGCGCTCTTGATGTTCGTTGTTGCCATGGGAACTTTGCTGTGGCGGGTTTTACGCTTTGGAAAAGCCATCGATCACGGGATGTTTTGGTCGCTACTCGCGGTGTGCATCGGCCTTGAAGTAGGAGGGGTGTCCGGGCGCGTCACCCCCTACTTCGCAATTTCCGGCCTGATTCTCGCCAGCTCGATCGTCGAAAGCTCGTACTCGCTGGCTTATCGCGACGAACTTACCGGCCTTCATTCGCGCCGTGCCTTCAATGACGCCACCTCCGGCATGAAGCATCCGTATGCTTTAGCCGTAGTCGATATCGATCACTTCAAGAGCATCAATGACACCTATGGCCACGACACCGGGGACCAGGTGCTCCGGTTGGTGGCCGCACGGCTTGCGAGTGTGACCGGCGGTGGGAATGCCTACCGGGTTGGAGGAGAAGAGTTCACAATTCTTTTCCCCGGCAGGAATGCCGAAGAGATTTTTCAGCATCTCGAATTGCTTCGCATGAATATTGAGAGCTGCTCATTCCGCCTCCGCCGGGGTGAGGATCGGCGAAAGGCCCCGCGCGAGGGGGAACGTCGGGCCGCAGGCAAAGCGAAAACCACCCGGCGGGTCAACTCAGGAGCGCTCTCAGTCACGGTAAGCATTGGAATTGCGGAATCCCGCCCGCGGCGAGCTATCGAGCACGTGATCGAGCTGGCCGACAAAGCCCTCTACACCGCCAAGCAGAGTGGAAGGAATCGTATCGAAGTAGTAAGCGGAGAACGAAAAGACAAAAAGGCAAAAAGCTCAACCCCGCAAACAAGCTAATCGGATGCGGCTGACTTGCGCGTTCGCTCGAGCGCCAGCTCGAGGATGGACTTGATCAATTCTGTATAAGTGCGTCCTGATTTTCTGCCCGCCATCGCGAACTCGTGCTTGCTGGACAGCCACGGATTGGGGTTGGCCTCAATGACGTAGACTTCCCCCTCAGTTGTCAGCCGCATATCGATTCGTCCATAGTCCCGCAACTTGACTGCTCGGTAGGCTGCAACCGCCGTCTCTGACAACTTCTGCGTTGTGGCTTCATCCAGATCTTCGACGACTCGCGATTTTGTCAGCTTGTAGGCCTCAGAATCCCGCTCAAACTTCACATCACGGCTGGCAATCCGGGGTACGCCTTCAGGGAGCTGTGATAAATCAAGCTCAACCAGCGGCAAGACCTCAGTGCGCTCGTAGCTTCCTAGGATAGCTGCATAGATCTCGCGGCCTTCAATGTACTCCTCGATCAGCGCCGGAGAATCAAATTCGTTTTGCACGTACTGTACGCGCTCCATTAGCTCTTTAACGCCATTCACCACCGCCGCGGCATCGATCCCGATTGATCCATCCTCGAGCTGTGGCTTTACGATGAGCGGAAACTTTACGTCATGTGCGTGATCGATGTTCCCCCGGTATGCGGTGGCAAAGTATGGCGTCCGGATTCCGTGAAAGTGAAACATTTTTTTGGCGGTTGCCTTGTCCTGCGCGAGAAAATGCGCATGGGGCCCGGCTCCCGTATAGGGGAGTCCAATCAGGTCCATATAGGCGGCAACGTTCATCTCTTTGGTGTCGTCGCCCGCGTAAGACTCCGTGAGGTTAAAGGCCAGGTCCGCGCCGCATTTGGCCAAGCCATGCAGAGACTGCGGGCGGCCATCGAGGACGTAGTAAAACGGTTCGTGCCCGAGTTTTGCCAGCGCGTCGGTGATCTCCTCGCGGTCTTCTTTCTCCTTGCGCTTGCGCCCCGACTCCGCCGCCTTTTCCGACTCGGCCACTTCTTCTTCGCCCCAGACGTCGTAGAGCACGGCGATTTTCATTTTGTCTGCCATGGTTGTTCTATGCTTGAAACGACTTGCTGCGCGCCAGATGGTTCATCACCAGCGTAGTCGCAAACACCGTAAATTCCGATAGATGTTCTGATTCTCGGTTGCGGTCAACCGAGAGTCCCATTTCCGCACTGCGTTTCTGGATCGATTCGATGAGCTTTCGAATAAATGGCCGTTGCATTGCTGTCCAACTCGCAATCTGATCCACCAATCCTTTGCGATGGCGCTCGACGAACTTCTCCGCCGGCTCGGCGCTTTTCTTTTTTCGGGGAGTGTTGAACATAGCCGCGAGATCAGCGTCCAGATTTGCTTCAAACAGCGGAATCTGTTCGGTCGAATGTCGATAAAACTCCCCGACCGTTATTTCCATGTCCGCAACGGTAATATCTGGCGTCCCGCGTTTGCGCAGTGGATCAACGTTTCCCAACTCGCGCGCGATTCTTTCCATGTACTGCAACTTCGCCAGGGCGCCCCATCCGCGATATTTCTTCCGCCAGCCGGATCGAGGCGTCATCCACACGGCGAACGTTTCGGCGAAGTCTTCATCAGGATGTTTCTGCGCATACCACCCCGGCAAGTATCGAACGTAATCTTTCGAGAACAGTACCGGGCGATAGTTCTCGCGATAAGGACGCCGATATGGCCCAAACAGCTGCTTCCATTCTGGCGTACGATGCAGCCGGTACGCATAATTGAACGCGTGCCCAGCCTCATGTCGGAGGTACTTCATGATCTCGCGGCGGTCTTCGAGATCATTGTGCTCAGCCTCAATCTGTGCCAGGTCCTTCCGTGCCAGGTAAAACGGAATGCCGATGACCGGCTCTCCAGACGGGCAGCCCCACTCATCCGTCAAATAGCATTGCGGCTTGAACTTCTTGATCTTCTTTTCTTCCAGCTCGCGATGAAGTTGCTGGACGAATTTTTCAACCTCCGATCCTTCCAGCTTCAAGCCGAGGTCGCAGATCCGGGTGTTCACTACGGGAACCGGTTCTTGAGACTTCTCTTGGGTCGTGCTGGCAGCCCCCGGCGGCGACGCAGGGTTTTCTCGCTCGATCGTGTCCATCCCTAAAGAAAGTTTAGTGCAAGCTGATTGGTTACAGCAGAAAGAATGAGATAGGGACAGTACTGACGATAGTCTTGCTCTGAACCGGAAGCTTGTGTTAGTCGGGTAAGCCGAGGCGCCGGGCGAGGTCAAACCTTGGGTCCATCCGTAGTCCTTTCACGATTTCGGCTTGTTCCCCGGCTTTCCCCAATCCTTGTAAAGCTGGACGATCCACCGATGGGCAAGTTGCAGGTGATAGCGATCGGGGAGGCCGATGCGGCCTTTGCGCGCCACCATCCCGTGGTAGCCTCCGAGCAGCAGCGGTTCGGCTTCAGCATATTTCTTCTGACCAGCCAAGCTGGCGCCCAACAGGCTCTCGGCACGGAACGGCTGCCAGCCATCTGGCTCCTTCCTTAGGCCGGTCTCCATTGCCTCGCGCGCCAGCGGCTCACTAAGGGCGAATTTCCCCTGCGAGACGTAGGCCAGCGCCAGGTCGGCGGCCGAAGCCATCGTATCCGGGTCTTCCGATCCCAGGACGTGCCGTCGCCCGGCCAGGGCTTGACGGGTATACTCTTGCGCCATGGCGTAATTGCCCTTGCGCTGGTACATGCCAGCAAAATCCGACATGTAGAGCAGGGTATCTGGGTGCTCAGGACCCTCGACCCGCCTAGCGGTGTCCAGGGCTTGATTGAAAAGCGCCTCGGCTTGCGCATACTTGCCTTCTTCTGCGTAGTCATCCGCCAGATTGTTCATAGAGGTCACTGTGGAGGAATGTTCCGCCCCCAGCAAACGACGCCTGGCCTGCAGAACCTCGGTATCGAGCACCTCGGCCTGCGCGTATTTTCCGTCTTCGCTGTAGATCACGGCCAGGTTGTTCATGGATGCCAACGTGTCGGGATGTTCAGGACCCAAGACTCGGCGTTGAACTTCCAAAACCTGATTGTCGAGGGTCTCGGCCTGCGCGAACTTGCCCTCGTGGTGGTAGACGATGGCCATAAGGATCATGGAGGACAGCGTTTGGTGATGCTCAGGACCTAAGACTCTGCGCCGAACTTCCAGAACCTGATTGCCGAGCACCTCAGCCTGAGCATACTTGCCCTCTTGATAGTAGAGGTCGGCCAAATCGCCAATCGATATCAGCGTTTCCGGATGCTCCGGTCCTAGCACGCGACGCTTGACGTCTAGAGCCTGATTGTCGAGCGTCTCGGCTTGTGCGTACTTGCCTTCATAGCTATAGGCCTCAGCCAAGTTGCTAATGGACATCAGCGTTTCGGGATGGTCAGGGCCGAGCACGCGGCGACGGATTTCGAGGGTCTGACTGTCGAGTGCCTCGGCCTGCGCGTATTTACCTTCTTCAATGTAGAGCACCGCCAGATTGTTCATAGAAGACAGCGTGTCGCGATGCTCCGGACCCAGCACGCGGCGTCGGCTTGTCAGAGTCTGAGTGAGCAGCGCCTCAGCTTCCGGATATTTGCCCTGGAGTTTGGCGGTCCACCCCAGCAGGTTCTTCGTGTGGAGAGTCTTCGGATTTTCCTCGCCCAGGAGACGACGCTGCAATTCCAGCGCCCGTTCCAGTTGCTTGCGTGCCTCTGGATATAACCCGAGTTCCTGGTAAGTCTGGCCGATTGTGGTCCGAATGGCGGCCTCCACCGCGGGTTGCCGGACGAACTTGCCCTCGATACGTTGAGCAGCACGGTCGAGCGCGGTTCGTACTTTCAGGTCTGGATCCGGGTTAGTGCCCGGCGCTGATTGCCGGGCGGCACTAGCCTGCGCCAGCAGATCATTCTGTAAGAAATCATTCACCGCTTCTGCCACGGCCGCTTCCCGGTTCGCAGCCGTCGCTTCCTTGCTCGCGCGGATACTCTGCCGGATGCTGATGACAGCCGCCGCAATCAGCACCAGGGCAACAACACCTGCGGTGACCAGACTTCCCCGGTTCCGCCGTACAAACTTTGCCGTGCGATAGGTGAAGCTGTCGGGCCGGGCGCGAATCGGTTCGTGCTTCAGATAACGCTGAAGATCATCTCCGAGAGCGGTCACCGAGCCGTAACGCTCGGCTGGATTTTTTTTCAGCGCCTTGGCGAGAATTGTGTCCAGATCTCCGCGAAGCTGGCGGCACAGCTTTTCGGGAGTGCTCGCTCGATTTTCTGCCACAGTTCTGCTGTCGGTGGCTGCAATTACGTAGGATCCCTTGGCCGGATCGATATCTACAATGGCCTTAAACAAACCCGCCGGAGAATGCGCATCCGGACCCGCTGGATGTTGCCCAACCAGCAGCAGATAGAGCAGGACACCGAGTGCGTAGATGTCCGTCGCGGTCGTAACTCCCCCGCCAGTGATCTGTTCGGGCGCTGCAAACTGTGGGGTCAGAGCGCCACCACCTTCAACTGTGAGCAGAGTTTCCGGGCCTGTGCCGTTGTCGTACTCGAGCAGCTTGGCAATACCAAAATCCAGAAGTTTGACTTGGCCATCGTTCCGGGCCAGCACGTTTGAAGGCTTAATGTCTCGATGGACGATCAAGTTTGAATGCGCCTGAGCTACGGCGCTTAGAATATTGAGAAAGAGCTGCAGTCGAGCTTCCAAGTCGAGCTTGTGCTTGTCGCAGTAGACGTCAATTTTCTCTCCGTCAACATATTCGAGGACAAGGTAGGGATCTCCCCTCGGCGTGACGCCCGCATCGATCAGTTCCGCAATGTGCGGATGTGCGAGCTGCCCGAGAATTTTGCCTTCGCGTTTGAAACGCTCAGCCGTTCCCGCCGCGGCAAGAGAAAAATGCAGGAACTTAATCGCTACTCGCCGCTCGAAACGCCCGTCGCTGCGCTCCGCCAGCCACACGCTCCCCATGCCGCCCTGACCGATCGGAGAAATGATCCGGTAAGAGCCAACGTTTTGACCTGCCAAGGAATTGTGGTCTTCGACTACAGCCGGCGCTCGTTCGAGGAAGTGCTCCTGCGCAAGCCGGTCATGTTCGTCCAGCAGTTTTTTCACGACTCCAGCAAGCTCAGGATGGCTTGCGCGAAAATCTTCCAGCCAACGCACCCGATCTTCTACGTCGAGCGACAATGCTTCATCCAGATAAGGGCTCACCTCCCGCCAACGATCCGGGCGTAGCGTCGACATGGTAGACTCATCCCTCCAGATCCGCGGAGATTTTTTCGTGCAGGTAGATGCGGGCTTTCTCCCACTGCCGTTGCGCTGTACGCTCTGAGATGCCCCGCATCGCAGCTATCTCCGTAAAGGTAAATCCGCAGAAAAACTTCAAATCAACAATTTCGGAAAGTGACGGCTCAACTTTCGCCAGTTCGTCAAGCGCCTCGCCGATCTGCTCCAGCTCTTGATTGCCTGCGCGTTCCTCCAGATCTGAACCAGCGGAAGTAATGTGAAACTGGCCCCCGCGTTTCAGTGCGCTGCGGCTGCGCGCGTGATCGATGATCAGACCTCGCATTACACGCGAAGCGTAAGCCATGAACTTGGCTCGATCCGGGAACGACGCTCCGTCCTTACCCGCGATTTCGATGTAGGTTTCGTGCAGCAGAGTAGTGGCGCCCAAAGTGGGCACGCTCCCTCGTCGCGAAATTTCACGTTTCGCAATCCGGTGCAACTCGGAGTAAAGAGCACTGAATAGAGCGTCGGTGGCAGATTCATCTCCGCGCTCCTTGGCTTGGATAAGTAGAGAGACGGTTGATTCCACGGTCTGCTCTCTCCTTAGCGTGCTGGAATCGTGCTCTTATTGTAGAAACATAGTCAAGCTCAAGTTTCTGTCAGCGCTGAGGCATGCGAACGACTATTTCAGGAGCCAAACTGGGTGCCAATCCAACTGAGATAAATGCGAAGGCTGAGCTGGCCTGCCATGTAGCAGTTGGAGAAGAACACCGGATAATCGGTCACTTGATGAGGGACTGCCGGTTTTTAGAGAGCCGGATCGATTTTTCCGAGTTCAAGTAGGAACTTTCCATCGTCTCGTTCCGCCAAGCACGCGACGGGTGACCGACCATGGAAGAACCGAATTCTGGCGTCCGGAGGACTACGGCAAGCTTATGACGTGGCATGTCCGGATGGCTGTTTGTCAAGGATACGAATGAACGGAACGGCATCAACACCAATTTCGAAAATCGCGATGGGTCGATCCGGCGAGAGTCTCGGCAGCTTCCCTGCTGCAATGTCGGTCAATATTGCCTCTATATCCTTCGGCAGTGCGACCTGCATAGCGACGTTATTCGCTGCCGCCTCAAGCAAAGTCGCTTCAAACTTCAAAACCTCCTCGAGTCCGGGAACCGAAACCGGATTGGTATCCAAAAAGCGTCGAAAATTGAGAGCTTCATCGGTTGGAAAGGCGGCTGGAAGTGTGCTTGCGATGTAGCGATCGATGAGAACGCGGAGGGCCGTCTCGCCAAGCCCGAGTAGAAGCAAACGAGTGGTATTTTCAAGCATTTCCGCAAGCGTCCCAGCCCGGAAAGCAGACACCAAGCGCCCATATAGAGAAAAACTTTGTATGTCCTCCGCTCTCACTTCCATTTCTTCGAAGGAATTCTCCGGTCGCTCTTCTGCCGGAAGCATTCGCTCCGCAATGAGACGTTCCCAACTCGCCGGCGTTGGTGTGTCATGTACCTTGAACGCCGGCTCTGCGGCGGGCCTCGGCGTCGCAGGCGCGCCTTTCATTCTTACGTCCCACAACTCATGAAGTGTTTCCATTTCCCGCAGAAACGCCGCTGGACCAAAACTAGCCGCACGGTCCGCGGCAATTTCGAAAACGATGGCCCCGAGATTGGGAAGGCTTGCTACGGTTTCTGCGGCAATCGATACCAACTCAGGATCAATTCTCCCAGAATGTGCGTCCAGCCAATGGCCGTGCGCAAACTCGATGCCCGCCAGATGCACTTCCCAAACGCGTTCGAGAGGAAGTTTGGCCAAGACGTCCCCGATCTTGGCGCGGCCGTTACGGTCATTTACCCATAAATTGGTTAGGTCGAGCAAAATGCCGCAATCTGCGGTCTCGGCGATGGCCGAGAAAAACTCGCCATCCGGCAACTCGAAGTCGCGAGAGAAAAAATAATTTACGCCGGTCTCGAATGCGAAGGGCCGGCCTAATACAGCCTGGCGATTCCTGATATTTTGCGCGGCAAGCGTTATCTGCTTCTCCGTTTGCAGAGGCGGCATGAGAAAACCACAATTTCGGCTGCCGCGCGCGCCTCTTACATCAAGGATGCTCAGGTGTTCGCTCACCCACGGACATGCGAGCTCCTCGCTCCATAAGCGGAACTCGCCAATATGCCGTTCTTGATCACAAAACGTTCCCGCGACGGGATAACCGACACCATGCGCGAGAAACTGCTGCGGGAGAGCGCACACCCAACGTAACTCTCCCCGGCTGCCACGCGGCACCGAGTCAGACGCCGCAGCCTTCGTCCACAACGTTTGCGGCTCAATCTCGGCAACCTTAATCAGGTCGGCGTTCGATCTGAATAGCCCGTCAAGAGATCGAAGATAAATCGCGCCGGGGCCTAGCCGGGGAGGTTGAAAAGCCATGGACGACCTCAGCGGCCAATCTCGTTAACCTGAAAACCCTTGTCCACGACCAGGCTGAGGTTAGCTGGATCAACTATGTTCTCGAAACTGATTTTGAAGCCCGAGAAGCAACCGGTGTGCCCCGCTTTTGTAAGCACCGAAGCCAGTACCTTCTGGCATTGATCCAAGTTTAATTTGTCATGTACGTGAACTGTAATGTTTCTTGACATCTTCCACCTCGCAAGAAATTTTATTCGGCTCTAGAGTTACCCTTCGGAATGAATAGTGAAACTGAGGCCGGAACGTTTCAATTTTTTCAACGAAACATTTTTAGCGATTTCTAAATTCATATTCGCTAAATCAGCTCCCCACGGCTGTGCTCCCTGGAAGACAAAGAAAACAAATAAATTATCTTTCTGAGGTAGAACCTTCTTGGGTGCGCACAACGTGAAGATGCCAACGGCACTATGGACCTTTCGGCGGTTCTCACGCCGCACTTTGACAAGGACGCCGGAAAACGGGCCTGCTGGGAGCATTTATATCGTTAGGGCAATCCGGAAATGTCGCGAAAGCAATCTTACCCTTTGAGCACTTCGTTCCTGAGTGGGCGTGGGTTCAATGCGTTTCCGAACTGAGGCTGGAGTCGAACGGAATACGGCCCATGGCCATCTCCGCGCGCGATCCCCACGCAGCGACCGCTACTCGGCTGCTAAACCGTCGCATCGTCGGCAATCGGGAAACTGAGAGTTAACACTAACGGGGCTTTAGATCTCCTAATTTGCCCGATTTGCCGCTTGCCAAACTCCTCAACGCACACCCCGATTGGACCCGCGCTCCAGTAGCAATTGCGATATTGCCTTCTTGCCGCAGTTCATTGCGCGCTGAAAAGGCGTGTTGCCTTTCCGGTCTCGCGCATTCACGTCTGCACCGGAGTCGAGCAACGCGCGTGCGATCGCCACGTGTCCCCTCCGAGCTGCCATGTGAAGAGCGGTTGCCCGCGTGATGCCGCCACTGGCGTTGACGTCCGCACCGGCCCGCACGAGCGTGCGCACCATGCCGGGGCCTGCTTCTGAGCCGCATTCATTCGCGACGCAATACAGGGGAGTGTGTTTGCCGCGACCCAGGACATCTGGTTCGACACCGAGCCGCAATAGTGATGAGACCGCTTCCAGGCATCCTGCTGCGGCTGCAAAGTGCAAAAGGGTTTGTTCGGCGAAAGGCTGCGTCGCGAGTGACGGATCACTCTCGACGGCATCGACGACGAAGCGAATCAAACCCGCGCGCCCGGATTGAACCATCCGTGCCAGGACCCCGACAAACACCGAGGGGCGGCAGAGATACCTAGGTGCGAGTGCAAGCACTTCATCGTCTTGGCCAGCGACAATGCTGGCGATAACGCGATCCAGACCGCGTTGATCGTTCCAACGGGAAGCTAATTCTTTATGATCTAGATCCCCAGCTTCGCCACCGATCACATAGGTGGAACTTTGCAAGAAAAAGGTTCGAAGTCCACTTCTGGTGGCCTCGTCCAGCAGAAGGCCATCCAGCGTTGCGTTCATGTGATTCAGCCAAGCGCATCGTGCATCTGGACCAATCTCAAATCGTGCATGTGATTCGCGTAGGCTCAGCCACCAGCGGAACTGAGTTTGATCTTCATCTCCCCCCAGAAATTGAATGAGGAAAGCAGCGAACTCCTTGATCGCACACCGTAGGCTTTTGCCCGGGAAGAACGGACGCAAGACTGGGTCTTTGGCCACCCGAGTATAGAAGTCCTCGGAAAGCCGTCGGCAACCTTCTTCCCCACCAAGTGCTTTCAGGACTGTGCAACCAGCGCCCATAGATGCTGATTGTATTCTCACCGTCCTTCGGTCAGCAGTCCACAGAATCCTCCTGGGTCCGAGTCGTCGGCAACACGAAACGAGACAGAAGGAAGGTCAAATACCCGCATTTGTGCCGCATTCGCCATTCATGATTAGTTGAAGAGACTGGAATGGGGGACCGGGTGGAATGTCCGGCGTGTCAAAAGGTATCTGTATGGACATAAATAAGGCCAGCCTGAGGAGACTCTGAAGACTGGCCAATTCGGAGAAGCGACTTCGACGCCTTCCCCCCCAAGAAGGCGCAGGTTGAGACGATTGCGTGCTGGGCTGTGGATCAATTCCCCAAAACGTGGCCCGGACTTGACGAAACGGTACGGCGGTACCGCTACCGGGAAGGAAGAATTGAGCAACGGGGATTTTAAGCAGCCCGCTCTGGCGTCGCGCGCTGTTGTTCGCGCAGAAGCGATTCGACATATTTTCCTAGCGCGATTTCCATTTCAGACTTCGCATGTTCAAAACTGCCCGCTTGAACGGTGATGGCTGGTTGTTCGCAGCTGCCGTTCCAACCGTCATCGGTGAGCCAAAACTTGCACTCGATGCGCAGAAACGGGGCTACTCCGAGCGTTACGGCATGGTGTCCCATAGAAGCCTCCCAATGCTGCAGTCGCGAGACGCCATGATAAACCGTTTTGCCTCACTCCTGTGCGGTCGAATTTCTCCGAGGTGTGTCGAGTGACAGGCAAGTCGGCCGGGAGGTTCAACGGAGGGTAATCGCGATTATCGCCAATCAACTCGGTAGCGCCAGACACGGTTTCCCGGCTAACGAGGTCGCCTGATCCAGTAAAAGAGCGCAGAGCCGAGAATTGCTCCATGGATAATGCAAAACCATCGTTTCATCAGTGCCGATTGCCTCACTCGCCAGGTGACTTGCCGTGCCCGCACAATACTTACTGACAACGCGCTGTGAAGTATGTGTAGTTAAGGGGGGCGAAGTTTGCGGTGCCAGTCACGTCGCCATATCCGTTGAGACCGGTAACGGCCGCGTAGATGGCATTTGGCACAATGATCTCTTTGAATACTCCGTTGATATAGATGAACGAATGTGCTATGGGGCCAGAGCCTGGAGGTGCGACGTAATAGACACCGACGATTGCACCCGAGCTGTTGATGTCTTCCAGGCTGGTGGTGTTTGGGTCCGCCTTAGGATCATCCAGCGTCGTGAAAACACCATTCTGCAGGACAAAGCCATGGCCGAGCCCCTGACTGTCCGCATATGTGCCGACAATCGAACCCGTGTCGCTGATGCTGCTTACACTGGTTGACTTCGATCCCGGATAGCGGATGCTCGTTAATACTCCATTCTTGAGTTTGAATGCGCCAGTGCTGCCGGAGGGGGTGCTGTAATTCCCCACAATCGTTCCCCAGTAGTTGATTCCTATAAGCAAGGTTCTCTGTGCGCCCGGATAGTCCACGCTAAGGGGCGTAGAGCCAGAAAGCAGAAACCCGTGATCATGGGTGCACGTAGGACACAGGTTGATGACGGCGGTGCTATCTGAATAGTAGCCTACGGTGTCGCCCTTAGTATTGCGGCGATAAAACCACGTCTGTGAAGAATTCGGAACGTTATAGATTGTGAAGCTGCCGTTAGAATCGCGGATGAACCCCTCAAAAGAGGGATGACTCGGGGAGGCGGTCACGCCAACCACGGTGCCCCATCGATTGATGGCCGTCGAATAGCCAGTTGAGAAGAACTGCCAATTGGTGCAAGTTGCGGTTTGGGCATCGCAGAGTACGGAAGCGAACAGAAGAATGAACACAGAGAGAAGACGCACGCGGGAAGGCATAGAGGCACCTCGGCTCCCACAAAGATGCTGTCCCAAGTAGGTCCATTGTCCGCTGCTTTAGGCCCGCGTTCAAGCGGTGCCCAGCGCTGGCGAACAATGGATGCGGCTAGTGTTCCCAGCATTTCCGCGGGTCCCCGGCGGAGCACTATGGTTCACGCGCTCCGAGAAGATGCCCGCGAATATCCGTACAAAAGATCTCGCAGGGGCGGCTCGACCGGCAGACGACGAGGCATAGAGTCTTAGCAAATGAATCGTTCTCGCCGCCCGCACTCGTCAAGTACTTACAATCGGAGTCGAGGCTCGCAAGTCGGACTCATCGCCTCTCATTCGGCAGCTTGTGTGGTCCGCTTTGTGCTCCGAATTCCTGAACCGCGAGCCGGGTCCGGCGGGGGTAGATCGTTGCGGCTGTTCGGAACTACGGTCGCTCATTATTCTGTGACAATTTGTCGGGGTTTTGTGGCGTAATGTGGTTCCAGACCATCCAACCACAACAGCGAGCTGAGTGGAATGCCGGTCCACATCTTCAAGGTTGTTTGGTCGCGGACGACAGGAGCAGTACTATTGCTGGCCGTCCTTTGCGTTGCGGCTCCAGCGGCTGAATTATCTGATGCTTCGCTGGAACGCGGATTCCACCTGCTGTACAACCTTGATTTTGGTGGGGCCGAGGCTCAATTCGCGGAATTTCAGCGGAAGCACGCAGACGATCCCATGGGTCCTGTGTCGGAGGCTGCTGGCCTACTGTTCTCCGAACTGAATCGTCTCGCGATTCTAAGAGAACGTTTTTTCGCAGAGGACTCCAAATCGCCACCGCGATCTAGGGTCAAAGCGGATCCTGTTATTCAGGGGCGTTTCGATTCCGCTCTTAGGCGCACCGAGGCGCTGGCTGCGCCCCAACTGGTTCGCAATCCTAACGATCGTAACGCGCTTTTGGCCCTGACTCTCGTTAACGGCCTGAGAGCCGACTACAGCGCGCTTATTGAAAATAGGAATCTTCCAGCGTTGCGCCACACGCGGGATGCAACCGTTTACGCTCGCAGATTGCTCAACATCTGTCCAGATTGCTACGACGCCTACATCGCGTCTGGAATCAGCCAGTACCTGATCGGCTCCGCAGCTGCTCCCGTGCGCTGGATCCTGAAGATGGACGGTTTCTCCGTCAGCAAGGCGCAAGGCATGGCTGACCTGCGGCTGGTGGCCGACCGGGGACGTTACCTAGCTCCTTACGCAAGTATCTGGCTGGCCAGCGCCTACATTCGTGAGAAGAACCTTACGGATGGGAAAAAGTTGTTGATTAAGCTTCGCGACGAGTTTCCGGGGAATCCCCTCTTTGCACGAGAACTCGCTCAAATGGACACGCAAGAAAGGTGAGGACGGGTGGTCAAAGGCTGACTTCTCAAATCCTCAATGGGCGGTTTTGAGGATGCGATTCTTTCATGCCGCGCGTTCCCCCGGCTCCAAGTTTAATCGCAAATTCTCTATACGGGTCGCGCCGTTTCAGCCCAACTCCTGTTAACAGATTTAACGTCGGTTATGGTCTCAACCAACTTTCTGCAAGGTATTCGCCTTGAACTGTTCCGATGAGCAGGGGGTTAGATTTGCGATTTCGTCAGACGGCATTTCTCCTAATCGCAACGATACCTGGTCTCTGTTCCCCTGCAGACGCCATATCTCCGGGTGGATTGATAGCTGGCACCGCCAATGTGACCGGCGACCAAACTGGCTGGCGTGGCTTCACGGCAAACTGCCACTAACCGAACTCGACGCCACGCGGTATCGCAAACCGTGCTTTTCGGAGTGTGCGGCAAGGAGCCGGTAGGTCAGACCTCTGCCTGGACCAGGCAGAGCTCGTGGCTGAACTTAAATGTCCTGTTGGACGCCTCAAGAGTGTCCGCAACGGGTCGATGCGTAGCGGCAATGGCGAATTAGCAGTCAGCTAGAGTTCTCGCCATAATCCCGGCCGCGTCACTTTGGCGGCTACCGCGCAGGTCGCGTTGCGTGTGCAAGCCGCAATTGCAGTGCTGTTCAGCCTTCCCCATCAGGCGCCCACGGAAGTCTCGCGCTGCCGAATAGCTTCAATGAGCGCCTCAGGACCTTCGACGCCATAAACAAACGTGTCTGCAAATTCCGGCGTTTCCGTTTGCTCGTTCGTGATCGCAACAATACGGCCGCCGGGGCAATATTGCCGGAAGGCTTGAGCCAAAACTTGACGAGCAGTTCTGTCCATCGAATAGCACATCAGAAGGGTGCCGCAATCTCCCCGCAGGATGGCCTCTAACGCATCCTCGTGACGAAGACTAGTCATGACGTCAAAGCCTTCATACTTCAACACGGCGTTCCGCAGCCACAAGAGTTCTGGATTCCCACCTACTGAGATCACTTTTTGTACTTGCATCCGAGCTTCGATGCGATAATTACGAGCCTGTTTTCTGGAATTCCAGCTGGAGCACGCGATTGGATGGAAACTAAACTTTGAGAATAAGCTGCAAACTGGGGACAGTTTAGCTGGCTGTTGTCGAAGCGCCCTTGTGCAGCGGCAGACATGCGATCACAACCGTGCCGGAGCGGTCTTGGCGCGATTGGATTTCAAGCCTGCCGCCAAGTTGTCGAACCCTCTCTCTCATTCCTCTGAGTCCCACGCCAGTTTTCCCGGGCAAGTCGAGTTCGGCTCGCTTTTCCGGCGATATGCCCTTGCCCTCATCCTTAATTTCTATTCGAAACTCATCAGGCGTTCTCGAGATGGAAACACTGACCGTTGAACTTGCGGCATGGCGGTGAACGTTTGTCAGAGACTCCTGAACAATTCTAAAGACGGCCGTTTCTAGATCACTCGGAAGTCGCCCCACCTCCTCGGAGATTTGAAGCTCTGCGCGAATTTTGCTGCGTTCCGAAAATCCTTCGAGGTACCACCGGACTGCAGACGACAAGCCCGCTTCATCCAAGAGCGGTGGATGAAGTAGATGCGACATGGTTCGAACTTCGTTCGATAGATCGTTGACGATCTGTATGCATTCATTGATTGCATTGCGCGCCCCGGGATCGAGCCCAGGCCCATTCTGGACTAGTGGAATGAGGTTCATGTTCAGAGCGGCAAGCATCTGTCCGGTGCTGTCGTGAAGCTCTCGTGCAAGGCGTCTTCTTTCCTCGTCCTGAAGCTGCAATAACCGAGCGGAGAGCTGTCGGAAGTTCTCTTCAGCTTGTTTGCGTTGCGTAATGTCCCGAATCGCACTCGAAACCAAGAGGCCACCTTCGGTGTGCACGGGGCTTAGGCTGATCTCGACAGGAAATTCTTCGCCATTCTTTCGAAGTCCATACAGCTCTAGACCGGCTCCCATAGGCCGAACACGGGGATCCATAAAGAATGCGGTCCGATGTGACGAGTGATTGCCTCGAAATCGTTCTGGAACCAGAGTCTCGAGAGTTTGCCCAAGCAGTTCTTGTCGGTCATATCCGAAGAGTTGCTCCACTTGAGCATTTACCAACACGATTTCGCCTTTTTGATTGATTACCAGCATGGCATCGGGTGCCGAGTCTAGGAGATTCCGGAACCTGCGTTCGGTGGCATTCGCCAAGAACCGCTGCGTCGAAAACCGCCGATCAAGAGCACTCGAAGCTACCGCCACCCCTAGAACCAGCAGCGTGACTGCGGTTACTCCGGAGAAGCCTAAGGTAGAAGTGCTCACCGCATGAGAGGTGCTCTCCGCAACCAGAGAGGGCGTGAACCGGGCAGCAGCCATTCCCGTATAGTGCATGATTGGGATTGCCGCGCCCATCATGGATGCTGCTCCGATCTTCAACCAGGGAGACCTTCTAACCTCATCACGAAAGCGAAACGTGATCCAAATGGCAGCTAAGGAGATCACTATTGCCAGAAAAACCGACAACGCGACCAGTGGTCCGCGATATGAGCACATTGCCGGCATGCGCATTGCCGCCATTCCGATGTAGTGCATGGCCGAGATTCCACTGCCCATCACGGCACTGCCGACGATCGCTCGCCCCCAACCCATGCGTGCTCGGCTGACGGCAAATAATGCGACAGCCGAAGCGAACACTGCAGCGACCAAGGACAACAGAACAGTTGGCCAGTCGTACAGCACCGCAACCGGCAACGTAAAAGCAAGCATGCCGATGTAGTGCATGGACCAAATCCCCAGGCCCATTGCGACCGCACCACCACTCAACCATGCGAGATGAAGTTTGCCTTTTGCCGCTGTGATTCGCGCAGCCAGTTCAAGAGCTGCATATGACGCACAAATCGCGATCAGGACGGATAGCGTGACGAGCCGATAATCGTAAAAACCGCGCACAGGATTTTCGATTTGTCGAAGCACGTCGTCCCGCTTAAGCCGGGGAGAGGTGCGCGACTTGTGATCAGGTACGACGGAAGAACTTTGGCGTAATCATAGCAGGAAGAACCCGAAAGGTACGCGGAGTGTGGCCCTTAAGGGCACATGGGAGCCTCGGGCCAGTCGGGGCATGGTGCCGGGCGAGGATACAAACAGCGAAGAACAGACGAATATGGTGGCCTTTCCTCGTGTCATCGAGATCGTGCACAGTTAGTTCGCCGATGGAGTTCCTTTTTCCACCCCACCCACCATCATTCCCAAGAGATCGAATTGATCGAGCGCTTGACCGCCGCCCGTGAAAACGAGTCCTCTTGGAACCGTTCCTGGCTCGGAATTTCTAGACAATATCGGAAAGCTTCCAAGCAGTGGAGGGCGGTGATGACCGACTGACGCTCTGTCCAATCTTTCTGTGCGGTGCAGAGCTCGTGCTCACGGAGCATCAACGCCCTTGCTGCTTCTCGTATTCGATCGGGAATCTTCGTTCGGTCTCTTTCAAAGATAGCCCGTAAATACGGCGCGCGCCAGAGCGATACGTCTGCCGAGGACAACGTAAAGGAATCGATCTTCCTAGAGGGCGTCAGCTCTGAGGTTTGGTCTTGCGGTTGGATCATGGGGATCTCCAGCACGGCGAGCTAAGTGATACTCCAGAACTCGATGTCGGTAAATCGGGGAGATGCTGTAGCGCAAAGGTTGTAGAGAGATGGACGCCAAATGACGAATTATCGAGCTCGAACTATATGCTGCGAAGTTTAGGCTATGCGCTTTCCCGAACAGGGAGCAATAAAGCCCGAGTTGCAGATGCGGGGCCGAAACCTATCCGACTGGGTGAGTGGCGCACGCTGATTTTGATATGGCGGAAGTAGGTTACTCGGCCATCTGAGCTTCGCGCTCAGGTTCGCTATTTGGGATTGCAGAACGCAGGTCACGAATCAGTTGAGCCATTATTGTGTCCTGGTCGGCTTTGAAAAACCTCAAATTTTCGAGATTGTGCGAAGCCTGTTGCACGGCTTCGCTCAGCGTTGTAAGGATGGATACGTTGCGGCGCATTGGTTCAAAAGCATGACATTTTCTTCGATCGATGTTCGATACAGTGCATTGTGTATTTCCCCTCAGCATAACTGTAGGTCCAACTGCCTATTGGCGGGCTCTGGCGAAGCCTGGCCGTGCGGAGGAATTGCTGTGTAAGAGAGCCGAGGAAAGTGAAAACGACGCGAAGGCAGCTCTATTCTTTCGTGAATTGATCTTTCTTTTAATCAAATGAACTATGGCACGGTCAGCTTTGAAGACAATCAGGAAGAAGCTGCATTGTTTGGTGAGGCCTCTTGGACGATAGCCTGGTACTCACCCTTCATTTTTGTCAGAACGAAGGTTTGCGCTCCTAGTACAAGCTCATAGTGGCCGTCGGAAAAATTGTCGTTGTCTTGCACCTTGATTGGGCAGCAATAAGGCGCAAGATTGGCCGCAGTAGGATCGTTGACCTTGACGGCACTGACGGTGCAGAACCTTTCGCAACCCCGGCCACGAATGAAGGCAAGGCGTAGGACTACCTGTGTATCAGGACTCATGTCGGCTGCTTCAGAATGCCAGAGGCCATTGGTTTTCGGAAGGGAAAGAGCAAACGGAAGTAATGTGCGGAGATTCCCTTGGTGCAGAGCAAAATAGGCAAACTTTTTAGGATTGAAAGTGAAGGGAAACCCACAAGGCCGAGATATACCCGGCGGTCGAGATGTCAGCGACCTATGGCGAAAGCGCATTCTCTCAATTTCCTAGAGCGTGAACGCGCTGGTGAATCCTCCTCTTGCGAATGCGAAGAGGTGCAAAGAAGCCGTCTTCGGCTGCTGGCTCTATCAAACCGACTGTTCCTTCCTCCGCCGCGTTCCATTTTGGGACGAGCTTCATTTACATTGAGAGTTCGGCCAGCCAACTGAGAGCCGTTCAACTCGGCAATGGCTTTCTCGCCCTCCTCGTTGTTCGTCATCTCCACAAACGCGAATCCACGAGACCTTCCGGTATCGCGATCCGTCATCATCGACACTCGATCCACTTGGCCGAATTGTGCGAAAAGTTGACGAAGGTCATCTTCAGCAACGTGGAAATCGAGATGCCCGACAAAGATGGTTTTCATGACGAAGCTCGGGCCGAGAATCTTTGAACTTCCGATCATTCACACTCAATGGAAAGTCAGGCTGGCCCTCGAAAGAAAGCGCATTGTGCTGCCAAGCCGTTGCTTTTGAAGCTCCGCCAGTGTGCCGAGTTGCGTGTGAGACAAGCCAATTCGAGAGTGCGAACAGAAATCCTTTACCGCAGTTCTGGGTGGGTCGGTATCGGACCGCTGCGAGTTAAAGGAGTTGTATACGACGTACGCTTCTGAACGCGAGGGCTGCTGGATGGGATGCAAGGCCCCAAGCGACAAGTGTACGTTACGCAACCGATTGCATCAAAATTGACTGTAAACGTGACATGCTTCCTGAACGTGACGGCTGCAGAAAGGAGGTAAGTCATGGCAGGAGAGACCTACTGCGAGTTGTGTCAATCAGACAATCAGCGGACCTTCACTGGTGAGATCGCTATCCACTTCCCAGGATTGAAGGGCGTGAAGAAGCCTATCGTATGGGTCTTTCCACATAGTTCTGTTTGTCTGAACTGTGGTGCAGCCGAGTTTCTGGTTCCTATGAAGGAATTGGACGTTCTCCGCACTGGAATCCGCACTGGAATACCGGTGGCAGGCGCGGCTGTCTGGCTAGGAGGGGACGACAACGACGGTAATCCTGGCAATGAAGGCGAACGAGAACTTCAGAAACGCTTACGTGCCGCCATCAAGGACGACTATGTCACTCTCAAGCCTGAAGGAATACCTCGACAAGAACGCAATCGAATACACCGTTATATCCCACTCGCCAGCGTTTACTGCCCAAGGAATCGCCGCCATGGTTCATGTTCCGGGGCAAGAACTAGCCAAGACGGTAGTCATCAAAGTGGACGGCGAATTGGTGATGGCGGTCCTTCCCGCATCCTTTCGAGTCGATTTGACATTGTTTGAGAAGGAGACGGGAGCCCGAAAAGCTGAACTCGCCTCCGAAGCTGAATTTCGTGAGACGTTCCCGGAATGCGAAACTGGTGCCATGCCACCGTTTGGCAATCTTTACGGTCTAAGAGTCTTCGCTGACGAAAGCCTGACTCGGGACAATGAGATTGCGTTTAACGCATGTTCGCATCGTGAATTGATTCGAATGTCATGGCGTGACTTGCAACGGCTTGCTAGGCCGCGGATCGCTCGCTTCGCCGCCAGACGATCAGCCGAGGCCGCTTGAGCGATCTGAATGGAACTCCGCATTGGGAGGTGAAAAATGGAACTGACATTGTCCGCGCAAGAAGTTGCACTGATCCAAGACATCTTGGAAGAGCGCCATCTTGCTCTCCAACGAGAGATCGGACGGACTGATCACCGCGAATTCAAGCAGATGCTGCGCGAGAGGGAAAAGATACTTGAATCAGTGCTTGAGCGGGTGCGTAGCGGAATGCCAAAGGCTGCTTAAGCCTGAAGGATTGGCATGCAATCTGACCGGGAGAGCCATTGGAATTAAGCCACGTGTCATAGGTGTTTATGAATGGCAACGCAAATCGCTATTGGAGTGCATTTTCGAACCCCCGGTGGATGCAAGGTGCAGCGTGGCTGTCCAGTAGGGCGGTGGTTCGGCCCATCGGCAAATTTTTGAGAGTACTTCAGTCTGCTCTCTGGCGTGCTTTTGAACACGACGCCTTCGCTGTCGCAAAAGCCTCCGCATATTCCTGCATTCTCACCTTCTTTCCGGCGTTGCTGGTTCTCGGAGCGGTGCTCGCGAGTTCGCACAGATTCGAGGTTTACATTGGAGAAATTTCCACTGTCCTAGGCCGCGTTCTCCCTGCTGGAAGCAGCACGGCGATTGAGTACTTGCGAGGCAGGGGCTATCACCCCGTAACGTTCCTAGTCGCAACGTCACTGCTGACCACGTGGACCGCCTCCGGCGTGGTCATATCGTGGATGGAAGGTTTTCGCAATGCATATCAACTTCCGAAGACGTGGGGCTTGGTGAAGGAGCGTGCAATCGCATGCTCCCTCGTCATTCTGGCGGGCGTCCCCTTGACATTTGCCACAATCCTTGTCGCATTCGGCGGCCAGATCGAAGCGCGTATTCTCTTTTATATGGGGCATAGGCTAGCGCCGCTAATTTTGCTGATGTGGACTGCGACCCGGTGGTTGATCGCTATCCTCACAAGCGTCTCCGTGATCGCCCTGATCTATCACAACGCGGTGCCGCGCACGAAGCGATGGCACAGCGTCTTGCCGGGCGCCATTCTCGCAACAGGCATGTGGTTCGGTGCAACCTTATCGTTCGGCTGGTATCTACATCGGTATGCTGACTACAGCGTCATTTATGGTTCGTTGGGCATGGGCATCGCCCTGCTGGTGTGGATGTATTTGCTGTCCTTCGTGGTGCTTGTCGGAGCAGAGTTCAATGCCATCCTGTTCCCGCGAAACGTTGCTCGTGTGCTCCCACTGTCCAAAACCTCCCGCTCCTCATCCGCGGCATGATGGGTTGAAGTCGATCCTAAAAGGAAGATGCTGGAGCGCGAAGGAAGAAGGCGAAATCCAGGTCTCAACCAATTCTGGATTCTATTTCTGAAATATTTTCGGCCATTCATGCCAGGATCAAGGAATAGCAAACTCTGCTCGCAGAATTTACATCAGAGTGGCACATCTGGCTGGCCAACCCTCCTCTTCTCAGCGAGTTGACTAGTCTGGCAGGGCTTGTGCTCTTCACAGAGCATGGAGAGCAATCCTTCACCGCAGGCAATTCGCTGGCGAAGGAAAGCAGGTCTTTCAGTCTTCCAGGAGGTTCAGAGCAATGCGCCACAAAATGCGATCTGTGGTTCTTGTTGTGCTTCTGTCGACTGTCGGCATGGTCGGCACCGCTCAGCAGGGACAAGTTGAGCCAATGGAAAAGACGCCTGTTTTTAGATCGAAGGTCGTCTCGCGCACAACCAAGGCCGTCGATTACAGGCACCGTGGCGGATCCACTAAGGTTGATCTTCGCGGTACGGAACTCATGCCGCAAGCCAAGGGCGAGGCAAAGGTCGAAAGCAGAACGGGGCGGCTGGAAATCGACGCAAAACTGAGCGGCATGGAGCCGGCCAATAAATTTGGGCTCGGGTACCTGACTTATGTGTTGTGGGCCATCACACCAGAAGGGCGCGCGAACAATCTGGGAGGTGGTCCTCGATAACGCGAAAAGTGAAATGCACGCCACCACTGGTTTGCAGGCATTCGGATTGATCATTACCGCCGAGCCCTATTTCGCAGTGACGCAGCCCAGTGACCTTGTCGTTGCGGAAAACGTGGTGCGCCACGATACGAAAGGAAGAGAAGAGGCGATCGATGTCAAGTACGAGCTTTTGCCGAAAGGACTGTATGCCGCGCAGGTGGAACCGATAAAGGATGTTGTGTACGGAATCGACAGCAAGGCTCCTCTAGATTTGTTTGAGGCGCGAAATGCCATAAGAATCGCGAGAGATTCGAAAGCCGATCAATATGCTGCCAGCAGTTTCGCGAAAGCGGAGGCCGATCTGAAGCAGGCGGAGGACTACTATCGGCGCAAACAAGGCCGCACACCAATTGGCACCGTAGCGCGCGAGGCAGTTCAAACTGCGGAAGAAGCCAGAGTGATGTCGCTCAAGCGCCAAGAGGAAGAGCGCGTGGCCAAAGAAAAAGAGGCGACTGCTGCACGGGAGGCGCAGGCCCGAGCTGAGGCCGACGCAGAAAGCAGGAGAAGAGAGCAGGCCGAGGCCGAACGCACCGCGGCGGAACAGGCGAAAGCTGAAGCGGAGCGCGCGAAACAAGAAGCGGACCTAGCGGCACAAAAAGCTGCGCAAGAAAAGCAAGAAGCTCAGGCAGCGCAAGCGGCGGCTCTCGCTCAACAGCAGGCATTACAAGCCGAAAACGAAAAGACGCGTGCTCAGGCCGAAGAAGCAGAGCTCGGGCGTCAGAAAGCTGAAAGCGAGAAAGCCGAAATGCGTGCTCGATTGCTAAAACAGCTGAATGCCATTTTGGTCACTCGCGATACCGCCCGGGGCCTGATTGCCACGATGCCCGACGTGCTTTTTGAGACCAACCGATACGCCTTGAGGCCCGCGGCTCGCGAGAGCTTGGCCAAGTTCGCCGGCATTCTGCTCGCCTACCCCGATCTGCGGCTTGAGGTAGATGGGCATACCGATAGTGTTGGCGCTGATGCCTACAATCAGCAGCTCTCGGAAAAAAGAGCCGACTCGGTGCGCGATTACCTGGTCCAGCAGGGCATCCCGATTGCCTCGGTCACGGTCCAGGGATTTGGCAAGACTCAGCCAGTCGCTTCAAATGCCACTGCTGCTGGGCGACAACAGAACCGCAGAGTCGAGTTGGTCGTCTCAGGAGAAGTCATTGGCACCAAAATTGGAAGCGACACCGTGGTCCCAAACGCTCTACAACCATAGGTGGCCAATGATCCGGCGCCTAGCGAGGTCTTGAGGCTAAGGACTCGAAGAAGACACGTGTCGAAAAGAACTCCACTCCCTTGCCCAGAAGATTTCGGTTTATGGGCAAACCATCCACAGAGAACCGCGCGGTTCGGAGTGAACAGAAGCCAGCTGCGAGACATGGGCAAAAGCGCGGCATCAAGGACCGGCGCGCAAACCACTTCATTCCTGCAGTCCGAGGAATTACGTGCAGGGCCAAAAGAATAGATAACGAGCAATCGGTCCCTGAAACCGGCATTGGCCAGGTAAAAAGGGGCACCGGAGGGGGCGCCCCCTACATGAGTCGTAAATTACTCAGCCGCGATAGTTGAATTCCTTCCTGAAGCGACACTGAGCCGAGCTGCGTCAAGCTGCCACCGCTCACGCGAAAAATCAACACTTTGCCTTGCGCCGATTCATCGATGTACCAAGAACTTTCCTTCGCGGGACAGGGCCGAGTCGATCGGAGCCCCGCCTGGATTAGCGGCGACTGCATTCAGCAAAGTCAGGCTTCCGTTAGCATCGATCGAGTATGAGGAAAGTGTTCCGACGGCCGGTATTGGAAACCAGCGCGTATTTACCATCTCGCGGCACCGAGATCCAGCACGTCGCTTTCTGAGTGTCCGAAACGGCGCTACTGATGACGTTGAGCATGTCCGCTCCCGTGAGCTGGTAGGAGGACACCGATCCCGCTGCTTCCGAGATGATTGCATCGCTGTTGTGGCCGAAGCGGATACCGAATGGACTGTCACCGGCTGAGGCTTGCGCGACCGGGTTTCCTGCCGTTCCGTCGCTTGCGACCGGAAACACGAGGATTTGATTCGTTGCCGAAACTGTCACGAGCAACTCGCTGCCATCCGGGGCGAAGCGAATATCGTTCGCTCCTGAACTGCCAGACGGCAGACCCTCCGTCGCGATCCAGTGCAGGCGTCCGTTTACGTCCAGGCGGGCTTGTTGACGTAAGGGCTGCAACATGTCCAGTTGCTGATACAGCTGCTCGGCTCGCCGGCGCACTCCAGGTTCTTGGATCTTGTTCAGCCACTGCTGGCGATGGCGGGTGTAGTAAACGTCTCGCCCTCCACAGG
>DATJEL010000097.1:0-67496 GCA_035496675.1 Terriglobales bacterium | reverse complement strand
TCGGAGCTGGATCATACCTCACGCCGAATGAGGGAGCAACCATCACGGATCGAGCACGAAGAAGCTTCTGCCATCGATGCAAGTGGCCGCTTGCTGTATCATGTTTGATCTTGCATGGCCTCCAGTACCGCGTCTCCCGCCGCTGGCCGCTCCCCCTCGCTCCCTTGGTGTAGCGACACTGCCGTCCTCCTCTACATCGCCACTGCGACCGTCGCCATTCACTGGATCGCGGCACTCCATTCGTCCGGCTTTCACCGCGATGAACTCGCCACCCTCGATGATGCCCGTCACCTTGCCTGGGGATATGTCGCTTACCCGCCGGTGACGCCGTTTTTCGCGCGCATATCGCTCATGTTTTTCGGCAGCTCGCTGGCCGGCTTTCGCTTCTTTGCTTCGCTCGCGAACGCGGTCGCGCTGGTGCTGACGGGCTTGATGGCACGCGATCTCGGGGGCCAACGCGGCGCACAGCTTTTCGCTGTCTTGGCCGGGCTTCCCGTATGCCTTGCCCTCGGGTCCATGATGCAGTATGTCTCCTTCGACTACCTCGCCTGGGTTCTGGTCTCGTTCTGTATGGTGCGCCTGCTCAAGACCGAAGATCCGCGCTGGTGGCTCGGCATCGGCGCCTCGATAGGGTTTGGCATGCTGTCGAAGTACGCCATGCCTTTCCTCATCGCGGGTGTGGTGGCTGGCATCTTCCTGACCTCGGCGCGCCGTTATCTGCGCAACCCCTGGTTGTGGTTGGGTGTCGCTCTCTCCCTGCTCATTTTTCTACCGAACCTCATTTGGCAAGTCCGCAACCACTTTGTTTACCTAGATTTCGTTCGGCACATCCATGCTCGCGACGTGCGTATCGGGCGCACTCAAGGCTTCCTCCCTGACCAACTCAAGCTCACCTTGTTCGCTGCCCCACTTTGGGTAGCTGGCCTCTGGTTCTGCTTGTTTTCTAGTGCGGGACGCAGTTTCCGGATGCTCGGCTGGATGTACATCACCCCTTTGATCCTCTTCGTAATTGCCAAGGGCCGCGGCTACTACCTTCTCGGCGCATATCCGATGCTCTACGCCGCGGGCAGCGCCTGGGGCGAGCAATGGATCGCCCGCCTGCGTGGCAGATGGCGCATAGCGATCCGCGCAACCGCACGGACTGCGCTCGCGGTCAACGTAGTGACCTTCAGCCTACTTTTCCTGCCCGTGACTGGGCCCAACTCGCGCTGGTGGAGATGGGCAGCAATCACGAATGGTGATCTGAAGGAGGAGGTCGGCTGGCCAGAACTCGTCGGCACCATTGCGCAGGTCCGCGACTCGTTACCGGCGGGGCAGCGTGCTCGCCTGGGAATTCTCGCCGGCGACTACGGAGCAGCCGGCGCGATTGATCTGTACGGACCCGCTTACCGGCTTCCGCCTGCGATCAGTGGGATCAACTCCTTCTGGCAGCGCGGCTACGGAGATCCCCCACCTGAGACGCTCATCCTCCTCGGCGTCTCCGAGCGATGGGCGGAGGAACACTTCACCAGCTGCCGGATTGCCGCTCGTTCGTGGAACTACTATGGTGTGATCAATGAGCAGACCGGTGAGCACCCAGGTATCTTCGTGTGCGGTCCTCCGCGCCAGTCCTGGCGCGACTTCTGGCAAAGCTTCCGCTACTACGGCTGATCATGCGCTCATTCTTCGTGCGAGAGCAAAGCAGACGACTCGATGCCACCTCACTCACTCCATCTGCGACGGCTCGGACTGCATCCGAATCGTTATCCGAACGATTACGAACTCAGCCGGTTTCACCGGTGCTACACCGATCAGGCAAATTAATCGCCCATTGTCAATGTCATCCTGCGTCATCGTATCCCGGTCACAGTTGACGAAAAACGCCTCGTCTCTTTTTGCACCCTGTAGCCCGCCTGCTCTCCAGAATCTCCCCAGAAAATTCTCGATCGACCTACGGACGGCTATCCATAGCGCCGCGTCGTTCGGCTCAAACACGGCCCAATCGAGCCCTCGCTCGATGGACTGTTCCAGGTAGATCATCAACCGCCGCACATTGACGTATTTCCATTCCGAATCAGGTGACGTCGTCCGTGCCCCCCACACCCGGATTCCCTGCCCAGCGAATTTCCGAATGACATCGACTCCCGCGGCATTCAGCCTCTCGGAATCCGCCTCATTGAACTCCTGCGATAGCCCTGTGACTCCTGCGAGCACCTCGTTGGCGGGCACCTTCCACACTCCTCGCTCGGTATCGGTCATTGCGTACACGCCCGCGATATGCCCGCACGGAGGCACCATAACCTTCGACATCCCGTCTGGCGAAGGCACCTCAAGCCATGGATGGTAGTACGCCGCATAGGACGACTGTACCGGTGGCCGGTGAGTTTCGACTGGCACGGTTGTCTGTGCCGAATGCAAGATGCAAATCCGATCCTTCCGCGTCTCGCAATGCCGCGCCATTACTGTCGCATTCGTGATCGTCGCATCGTCGGGGCAGCACACTACAGAAACGCTATGCCCATCGAATGCCCCTAACCCTGGCTCCAACGGTTCGCCGAACGCGATCTGCGAGACAAAACAGCGCCGTCCGCCGTTCTCAAAGAAACCGCGTATCGCCATAGTCAGGTTCAGTCCGGCATTCCTGATCTTCGCCTGCTCAAACTCCATAAAACTCTCGAGCGGACCGAGCAATGGCCCGCGGCCAGCAAGGCTCACAAACCCTGCTGTAGTGGTAGAGACTCCCTCGATCGTATGCGAGCCGGACGAAACTTCTTCTACGTAAACGCCGGGATATCGGTACTCAACCATTGCTTAAGGCACCCTTTCGGTTTTGTGCTCTCGGTGTCCTTTGTGGTTCAAGACCTGCACTCAATCGCTCGATGCTAGCGCAACTTCTCTACTTGCTACCAGGCAAGTTTGTGCGGTTAAGCGCGGCGTTCAGATCGCTCAATAAGCCAACCAGCAGTGTGACAGCCCGAGTGAACCTGGTCCCCAAGGCTAGGTTCGTCTCAGATGTTCACGGGTGTGGATTGTACGGCAAACGCAGGCAACTGTTGGAACTCGTTCCTTTGCGCTTTTCATTCGCTCCCGGCCAGCTTCTTGCTGCACGTTTCCCCAACAAACCGCCCGGCATCTCGCATACAATCGCTGCGGCCCGTTCATGAGTGACACTACTTCTCAGGATCGAAATACCCTCGTTTTGGCTGGTCTACGGATCGCGGTGGGCTGTCTCTTTCTGATCTTCGCGCAGTACAAAGTCTTTGGTACACAGTTCACGCGGGGTGGGGGGTTTGAATGGTGGATCAACCGCTTCTTGCAAGATGGGAGCACCTACCCGTTCATGCTTCCGGTTCTCCAGCGGGTCGTGCTGCCGCATGCAACGGCCATCGCTTTTCTCGTCTCTTATGGCGAGTTGGCGATTGGGCTGTCGCTTGTGCTCGGAATTCTGGTCAGAACTGCGAGCGGGTTTGGGTTCCTCTACATGATGTCCCTCGTATTCTCGTCCAACTATCCTGGAGCTCACGCCGCAGGTTGGCAGTACTTTGGAGCGTCGCTCGATCACTCTGTGCTCGCTCTTTGCTTCCTAAGCTTTCTGTTCAGCCGTAGCGCCGATGCGCTCTCGTTGAAACGCTATCGCAGCGGGCGGCAAATGCGACGGATGTCTCGTTGAAACGTTATCGCAGCGGGCGGCAAATGCGACGGATGGAGGAAGCACGAGCGCCTTAGGCACTTGCGATTTTTCGGAATTTTTCTGAACGCGGGCTGAGCTTGTCCGCGAGGTGGGGTCCATTCGGTCCTGGCGATGGAGGAGTCCCAGAGAGATGGAGGGGGATCAGGGGCGCAAAAAGCGCCCCTGGCGGTCATGAGGACAAGCTATGGCGTCACCGCAGCAATGAATGTTCCCCAGTTCGCGGCCAACACTCCCGGAGGCAGGGAAAGCAGAGGCGGATTGATCGCTTCAGTTGCCATCCAAATTTCGCCGTTCTCGTCGGAAACGGCGGCGGAGTAGTCTCCCCACCGTCCCACCCGGCCATTCGGAAAGTATCCGCTGAAGCCGTCGTCGGGGCCAAATCCTGGATCGCTAATCACGATTGGCCCCGCCCCGTTCACCGCGTCCAAGGTCGCGTAAGCCGCGCTCGGATAGTAGTCCTCGCCAACGACCGAGAACACAATCGCTCCTTTGCCGTTGGCGTTCACCGCAACCGCCGGGAACAGAACGGCGTTCTGCTTCGCTGACTCGATCGAGACATACCCCTGGTTCACAACGGATGCGCTTAGCCCGCTGCTGACGGATGGGGCGATTGCGAACCACGCGGCTCCTGCGCGAACCGGACCTTGTGGGCCGGGCTTTACGCGGGTCGGAACCGCGGTCCACAAATTACCGTTTGCGAAGACCACCTGCTGCATGCGGTCGTCATTCGAAGCGACGAGTTCCTCGTGCACCTTCAATCCGGCGCTGGCAAGAAAGTCGGCATAGGGAGTCGAGCCCCCCTTCTGCTCGGTGGCCGGAGGAAATCCATACGCCTCTGTATTGACGAGTACATTGCTGAGTTGAAGGCTTGGAGTACCGCTGAGCGAACTCGTGTTGGTGAGGGCCCATACCGACACGCGGTCATCGACTGTATGCGCCGGGTCCAGAGCACTTACAAAATACTCCGTTCCCCCTTGAGCGCTTTCATACATTCCCCCCGGAGGAACCGTCGCCGGCTGAACCGATCGAGCCGGAATTCCAGGGGCCACGTTTAGATTGCCAAAATGAACCGCGCTGATGTTTCCACCACCGCCAGCTTCCAAGGTTGCTAAAGAGATTGCGTAAAGCTGTTCGCCGCGAAAAGTGCCGGGGGGGAGACTGAAAGCGTTGGTGGATACGTAGAATCCATTCGCATCGGCACCGATGAGCGGCTGATCACCGAAACATCCGGTCGGGCATCCCCCAAAGCGAGCATCGCCGTCCTTACTGATGTCAAAGGAGAAGACGCTCCAGAGGCCCAGTGGGTTATTGCTTTGGCTGACGGCAATCAGAATTTGCGCCGTGCTTCCAAAATTGCCGGTGTTTGGATCCTTGGCGATTGCCAGCTCGGTGACGAAGAAGTGCCCGTTCACCGAGTCGTAATGAGCCCGCGGGTCGGAAAGGAATGGGCCGAATGGCGGTGCGACTTGGCCGTTCTGGACCATAAAAGTCGGGAGAAGGCCAAAGAACGCACTCATCGATTCAAAACCGAACAAGTTGCCTTGAGTGTCGAAAATCGCAATTGCGTTGTTGATTGTCTCAACGACGAATCCGTTCCCGACGGCCAAGCCCTGGTCCGGAGGCTCCAGCTGGCCGTTGTTGCCATTCGGGAAACCGGTCGGGGCAATGGCCTGCAACAATTGATCCAGCCCGTTGAATCCCAAAAAGGTTCCGGAACCGATCGGATTCCCTGCTGGACGAGGCACGAAGTTCGAAGGCAGGCGAGCCGGACTGTTGTTGCCGGAAATCCCAGGGATGTCGAAGGTTTCGTCGACCTCTGGACCCTCGACGATCTGATTGAGCGGCCTGCCGGAACCTTTCCCCGGCTTGAACTTAGTCGTGCCGACGAACGAAACAGGTGTAATGGAAGTAGTCTGAGCAAGCAGTCCACCACAAAATAGTAATAACGTGACAGAACTCAACAACGAAAGTTTTCTCACTTTTGCTCCTCCGTTTGGCGGCCTGAGATTTCCGCCCAATAAGGCTGGTAACGTTCTGGGTGTGGTCGCAGCATTGTAAGTAGCCGCTGGCCAAAAAAGACCCCAACACTATACGCCGACCGAGGTTGCTGGTTTTCCGCGAATTGTAAAATTCTGATGAACCATGGTGGGTGCCTGAGCAAGCTGGGATCACTCGCTCCGAATCAAGAGCAACGGTTCACATACAACGTGACATCGCCGAAGTTGCAAGTATCGAAGACAGAACCGCCTATCCCTGCGCGACTAATGCGTCAGTTGTTGCGCGCGGACCTGTCTCTTGCAACCGAAGGTCATAAAACACTCGCGATCGCGTGGTTGTCAAGCACGATTTACAAGCTGACTCCGCCAAACCAGGCGAGTGGCGCGGCATTCCGGCCGGTCGGAAGGTTCTTGAATGGCGCGTGTCTCGTGCAAGATCCTGAAGCTTCTGAAGGAAAACGGGTGTGTACCTATGTGCCCGACAAGAAGTGTCACTTACGTGTCCAGCGAAGCGGCCGGGCCTTGGAGCTTTCTTCTCGTCGCGCCATCGAGCGGCTGAGATTTGCCGGACAGCAGCAAAACACAGCCATTCCCTAGTGCCGAGTTGCAAAACCTTCTTTGGGACAGAGAAAATCGAGGGGTGGAGCAGAGTCCGCAATCTCTCGGGGGAGCGTCCAAGGCCGCTGCGTTCAAGGTCTCGCAGATCTTGACCGCCCCGAATCAGCTCACGTTGGCCCGAATGGCCTTCCTTCCCTTCATCGTGAATAAGCTTCTGGATCACCACTTTAAGGGTGCGCTCATTCTGACTTTGCTTGCCGGCTTGAGCGACGGACTCGACGGGATTCTCGCTCGGCGCCTGCATCAGCAGACATTGCTCGGCCAATACCTTGACCCGATCGCCGACAAGCTGCTGTTGAGCACGATATTTCTTGTGCTGTCGGTGGTGGATCTGATTCCCTGGAAGTACACGGTGTTGGTCTTCAGCCGCGATGTCTGCATTCTGCTGGTCAGCGGGGTGCTTTACACCATCGCGGGACTGCGCGATTTTCGTCCGAGCATTTTCGGCAAGGCGAACACCTTCGCCCAAGTGGCGGCCGTCCTATTTGTCATGTTATTTCAGGTGTACTCCCAACATTGGGTCTGGGTCGGACGCAGATTGTTTCTGAGCGCCACTTTCTTGTTCACCATCCTCTCGGGATTGCACTATGTCTATCTGGTCGGGCAGCGACTGCATACAATGAATCAGAGCACCGCGCATACCTAACGGTGGGTTCCATCCGGTATAGCGGTTTCACCCCTCATCAGCGCATGTAAATCCGCCGTGCTCACGGATTCCTCAAGGAATCCAAACGTACCTTGCTCCTTCACCTCGCGTGCGGCCTCGAGAAAGCCGGTCATCGCCGCGCGATAGAGCGAGGTCGCCAGGCTGATTCGCTTCACTCCCGCAGCGGCCAGCTCAGCGACGGAGAAGGACTTGCCCTTGATTCCCACCATGAAGTTGAAGGGCTTCGAAACAGCCGAACAGACCTCGCGCACGGCTTGAAGGTCGGGAAGACCCGGAGCAAATAAGACGTCCGCGCCAGCCCGCTCAAACGCTCGCAGCCGGGCAATCGTTTCCTCCAGCCTCGAATTTGGAAAAAGGAAATTATGGGCGCGTGCGGTCAACTGGAATGGAAACCCAAGTTTGCGGGCCGCCTCGGCGCCGGCCGCGATTCTCTCTACCGCGTGTTGGAAGTCGTAAAGCGGCGCTTCTGGTCGGCCGGTTGTGTCCTCGATCGTGCACCCGACCAGTCCGGCGCTTGCGGCCCCCTGAACCGTCTCAGCAACCGCCTCCGGCGTGTCCCCGAAGCCGTTTTCGAGGTCTGCTGAAACCGGCACATCGGTGGCACCCGCAATCTCCCGAGCGTGCTCGAGCGCCTCCTGCCGGGTGAGCATTCCGTCTTTTTTCCCGACCGTACACGCGGCTGCAGCGCTCGATGTGGCGAGCGCCTGAAAGCCGAGCCCGGCCAGCAGCTGCGCCGATGCAATATCCCACGGATTCGGAATCACAAAGACTCCCGGCGCATGGTGAAGCGCGCGGAAGCGAAGTGCCTTTTCTTGTTGTCCTGACATAGAACTCCTCAATCTGGAGAGAATTTTACAAGCACGAGGGATGTCGGGTTATATTGCGATCATGGTCATTCTTCCGCGCTCCCGCGACATTTGTGCTTTAGCCCTGTGTGTGGTGACGTTTGCGACCTGCACTTTTCGCGCAAGAGCCCAAACTGAAAGTGCGCCTTCTCTTGAACAATCGCTAGCCATAGAAGTCGACAGGTTTTCCAAAGCCGATAAAATCTCGCCACCAGCGGCTTGCCAGGCCCTCTTTGTGGGCTCTTCAAGCATCGTGCGATGGAAGGAGACGCTCGCGTCCGATATGGCTCCGATGCCGGTCATAAACCGCGGCTTTGGCGGATCGCACATCGAATATGTGAACCGCTGGTTCGACCAAATCGTAGCCGCTTATCGTCCTCGAGCCATCGTCTTCTACGCGGGCGAGAATGATCTTGATGCCGGCAAGTCGGCAGCGAGGGTGGTGTCTGATTTTGATGAATTCATGGATCGCAAGGCCAAGGTACTGGGCGACACGCCCGTCTATTTCATCTCTGTCAAGCCTTCGAAGTTGCGCTTTTCGCAGTTTCCCCTGCAAACGCTCGTCAATAATGCCATTCGCGACCGGGCCGCGAAGCGCTCCGATCTGCACTACATTGACGTAGTCTCGGCGATGCTCGATGAGGCCGGCAAACCAAGAGACCTCTTCGTCGGCGATGGCCTGCACATGAACGCTCGAGGTTACGAGATATGGACAGGGATTGTGCGAGCCTCTGTGCTTCCCCATACGGATGCGGAGGAACGCAGCTGTCATGGAAGACTAGCCCCGTCTTCTCGCTGAAATGGATTGGGCAAACCCCAAGCGGACAAGTGACAGCGACTACTCCAAGAGCTCAGAATCGAACCGCCGGTAAATTTCCTGTTGATGGTCAGGATCACGGTCGGATTGAAGGGCGGCAATCAAGGCGCGCAATCGCGGCGTGAGGACAATCAAGTAACGAGCTCCTTGGCCGGCAGTGTAGGTGTGGGCAACACCGGCGGGCACGAACACCGTTTTTCCCGCTCCCACAGTTTCGGCTCGGTCCGAGTAGCGGAACCTCAGGTGACCTTCGAGCACGTGCCAGGCTTCGTCGTCGGAATGGTGAACGTGGAGAGTGTCCGGGCCGCTGCCTCGCCACTCGTGAATCTCAAAAGATTTCCCTACACCGGAAAAAGGCGGGTTTTCCATGCCGGGCATAATACTACGTATCAGCTGGCCGCCTTCATCGGATCCCAGGTCTCTTGCTTTCACAAAGTGGCTGATTGGCAGTTTGCTCCTTCTTCTTCCCTCCCGCTATCATTGAAGTTCTTTTCACCCTATGGCGCTGCGTCTGTTCAATACCCTTTCTGCCAAAGTTGAGGAGTTTCGGCCGTTGCTGGACAACGGAGTCCGCATGTATGCCTGCGGCCCAACCGTGTACGACTACGGCCACATCGGCAACTTTCGAACCTTTGTCGCAATCGACCTATTGGCCCGCTATCTGCGCCTGAGCGGATACAAGGTCCAATATGTTATGAACATCACCGACGTGGACGACAAAATCATCCGCAATGCGGCTGCTGCCGGCGTCTCGGTGCAGGAATACACGGCGACCTATGAGAAGGCTTTCCTTGAAGATAGCGCGGCGCTGCATATTGCGAAGCCGCAGATCGTCCGCGCCACAGAGAACATCGCACCCATGGCGGAGTTCATCTCGAAGCTAGTCGAGAGGGGTTACGCCTATAGGACCGAAGATGGATCCTATTACTTCCGTATCGCCCGCTTCCCTGCCTACGGAAAATTGTCCAAGAAGGATTTTGCGGGCATGGAAGATGGCGCCCGAGTCGACGTTGACGAATACGAGAAAGACAACGCCCGCGACTTCGCGCTCTGGAAGGCTCCCAAGCCCAACGAAGCCTCATGGGAGAGCATCCTTGGCCGCGGCCGCCCGGGCTGGCACATTGAGTGCTCCGTCATGTCCATGCAAGAACTTGGCGAAAGCTTTGACCTGCACGCCGGCGGAGAAGACCTGATCTTCCCGCATCACGAAAACGAAATTGCACAATCCGAGTCGCTCACCGGTAAACAGTTCGCTCGTTTCTGGTTTCACGCGCGCTTTCTGCTGGTCGAAGGCGAAAAAATGGCGAAAAGCTCGGGAAATTTCTTCACCCTGCGCGATCTGGTACTCAAAGGCTACAAACCTTCGGCGGTTCGCTACCTGTTGACCTCCGTTCCCTATCGCACTCAGCTGAACTTTACCTTCGATGGCCTGCAAGGGGCGGCGGCCTCAGTCGACCGGCTACGCAACTTTCGCCAGCGTATCGCGGCGAAGTTACCCGAGGGCTCAAGCATCGCCATGGCCAACCTCGGGGAACAAACTTGCAGGCGTTTGCGGGAAGCGCTCGACGACGATTTGAATACCGCGCAAGCGCAAGCCGCAGTCTTGGATATGATTCGCACGGTTAACAGCGCGATCGACTCCGGCGACCTGAAAAGCGGCGACGTGCCTGCTCTGGTCGAAGTGCTCGAGCAGTTCGACCAAATTTTTTCCGTTCTCGAGGACGACGATGCCGCCCAGATGCAACGCATCTACCAGTGGGCCAAGGCGGAGGGACGCGAGAAAGACATCAGTCCTGAGCTAGAGGAAATCGTTCGTTCCGCCTCCTTGACCGATGCTCAAATTGACGACAAGATCGCGCAAATGAGCGAGGCGCGTAAAGCCCGAAACTTCGTTGCTTCCGACAAGATCCGAGCCGAACTCATCGCTACGGGCATTCTGGTCGAGCAGACCAAGGACGGAATTCGCTGGAGAAGAAAATAGGTTTTGCTGGGTAAGCTCCAGCATTCGCAATCGCCCGCGCGGCCATTGCGCCTCGAGGACACCTCTGATCGGTTTTCGAGCGGAAGGTTGCGTCGCCGCCCACCTAGGGGAGGAGTATTTGGAGTTAGAATGGGCGCGGACGCTTCGATGACGGGCCAACCAGCTCTTCATACTCTTCGGCGGACTACCCTGGATTTTCGCCCCAGTCACGCTGCGGGCGAATTAGTCTGATTGCATGCGCTCTCTTTGCGATTATCTCTGCGAGGCTGAACGGGCCCACGGACATATCTGCGCCGGGCAAGTGCTCGGCGTGCGGATGGCCATGTTAGGTCTTTTGAAGCTGGGGCTCGAGGATCCCCAGAACAACAAAGAAGACCGCAAGCGCCTGGTCACCTTTGTGGAAATTGACCGCTGTGCGACCGACGCAGTCTCGGTTGTCACCGGTTGCCGACTGGGCAAGCGGGCATTGAAGTTCCGCGACTTCGGCAAAATGGCGGCAACGTTTGTTGATCTCAAAACCGGACGCGCCATTCGCATTTCCGCGAAAGAATCGTCGAAGGCGCTTGCGCGGCAGCTGCATCCGGAACTGGAAAGCAAGAACCAGCAGCAGATGCTGGCTTACCGGGAAATGGCGGACGATGACCTTTTCATGACCCAGTGGGTCAAGATCGAGCTACCTCCGGAAGAATTCCCCGGCTACAAGAGCGAAAGGATTGTTTGTGATTCGTGCGGCGAAGGCGTTAACTTCCGCCGCGAAGTACGGCGCGACGGCAAAACCCTGTGCCGCAGCTGCGCGGGTGAGGGGTACTACGAAGTTCTTGGACCCTGAACCACGGAACGCCCAGAACTCCGGAGAGGTCCTTCTTATAACTTCCTGGTGCCTGGCCTTTCGGCTTACCGCGTTTTCTCGTATGCGTGGGCGAGGCGCAGGATGGAAGCTTCGTCAAAGTGCTTGCCAAAAATCTGCATGCCGATGGGAAGATTCGCTTTTGAATTTCCCACGGGAATCGAAATCCCCGGAATGCCTGCCAGGTTCGCCGTCACCGTATAGATGTCGGCCAGGTACATGGCCAGCGGATCGTCGACTTTCTCGCCCAGCTTGAACGCCGGCGTCGGGCTAGTCGGGCCCACGATGACGTCCACCTTCTTGAAAGCCTCGACAAAGTCACTGGTAAGCAGCGTCCGCACGCGTTGCGCTTTCAGGTAGTAAGCGTCGTAATAACCGGCGCTCAGCGCATAGGTTCCGAGCATGATGCGGCGCTTCACTTCCGCTCCGAAGCCCTGGTCACGGCTGCGACGGTACATGTCGGAGAGGCTCGTCACGCCTTGCGCACGATAGCCATAACGCACGCCGTCGAATCGCGCGAGGTTCGAAGATGCCTCCGCAGTTGCAACCAAGTAATATGCGGGGATCGCATATTTGGTGTGCGGCAGAGAAACCTCCACGATCTCGCAACCGAGGCTCGCCAGCTTCTGAATGGCGGAATCAATTGCGGCCCTGGTTTCCGCCTCAAGCCCCTCGCCAAAGTATTCTTTCGCAACGCCCACTCTCATTCCCTGGATGGACTTTTCGAGTTCGGCGACATAGTCAGGCACCGGCAACTCGGCTGAGGTGGAGTCCATCGGATCGCGACCGGCGATCGTGTGCAGCATGATGGCAGCGTCTTTTGCGGTCTTGGCAAACGGGCCGATATTGTCGAGCGACGAAGCAAACGCAATCAAGCCGTAGCGCGATACGCGACCATAAGTCGGCTTCAGGCCAACCACGCCGCAAAAGGATGCAGGCTGACGAATAGAACCGCCCGTATCCGAGCCCAGAGTTGCCACCGCCATGTGGGCGGCGACCGCGGCAGCAGATCCGCCGGACGAGCCGCCTGGAACACGGGTTAGATCCCGCGGATTGTGGACCGGCTTGAATGCGGAATTCTCGTTCGACGACCCCATAGCAAACTCGTCACAATTGAGCTTGCCGAGCACCACGGCGCCTGCGGTTTCAAGCCGGGCGACCGCGGTTGAGTCGTACGGGGGAATGTAATTTCCCAGAATCTTCGATCCGGCGGTTGTCCGAACCCCCTTGGTTACGAGAACGTCTTTTATTCCGAGCGGGACACCCGCCAAGGGGGGAAGCTTCTCGCCCTTTCTCACCAATGAGTCGACCTCGGCGGCCTTGGCTAGCGCACGCTCTTTCGAGAGCATCAGGTAGGCGCCGATCGCTGGATCGTCGCTTTCAATTTTTGAGAAATATGATTCCGCCAGCGCCGTGGCGCTCGTCCTGCCTTCCGCCACAGCGGAGCGAGCGGCGTCGATGGTGAGGTTGCGAAGATCCATAAGAGTTTGCCGGTTCGAAGTCCGCAGTTGCCGAGCCCTAGAACGAAGGAACAGACCGCTGCGAACGCGCGACTATTTTTCGATCACTTTCGGAACTTTAAAGAACGTGCCATCCGCGTCCGGCGCATTGGCCAGCGCGACCTCATGCGGTAGCGACTTACGCAGGCCTTCGGGAGCATCGTCACGACTCGCATAGGCAAAGCGATCGCTTCCCTGTCGTGAGTCATCGAGGCCAAAGCGATCGGAAACCTGAGCCATGGGAGGAACGTCGCTTGTATCCAGTTCGCTCAGAGAATCGACATGCCCAAGAATGGAATTTAAGTCGCGGACCATCCGCTCACGCTCTTGCTCGGTCAGCTCCAGGTTCGCGAGGTCGGCGACATAGGCGACGTCTTTTGCGGTAACTTTCATGTTTTCGCCATCCCTAAATCAAACTGAATGCTCAGTGCCTATAGACGGCCGCGCGTGCCCGGAACAAAGCGCCCGCCTTGGCGGCAGGCTCCGGGTCGTCCCCAACCATGCTAGCCGGCCGGCACTTCGCAAATGGTCGGAGCAGGACTCGCTTCTGATCCCAAATCAGGCGCTTTGAGCGACTTTGCGGCGCACCACGAACTCGACCCGGCTCACGCCCTTGGCATACCGGTTCAAGGCGGCGACGTACCGGGGCGCGAGGTTTTGTAGTTCAGCGCGCCAGGCAGCGTCCGGGACTTCTACTTTCAACACGCCGTCTGAAAACTCCAAGGCTTTCGTGCGGCCGGCGACGGCTGATCCGCAGGCCATGGGCCAGGCAAGCAGAACGGCGTCGGCGCTCGGGACCTTGCGCAAGCTGCCTGCGACAATCTTTTCCATTGTGGATGCGATTGGTTCCACAGAGTCTCGATTCTAACATCCAGACGCTCGCCTGGGACTTCCCCTGAATGTGAGTTGTTTTGCTGATTTTTCTGAATGGCGATTGCGCCGGGGTATTTGCGGCCTGTGCTTGACACAACTTAGGGCGCGGATGAATCCCGAGGGAATTGCTGCTCGACAAAACGCAATGCGTCTTCCTTGCTGCTCAGCCGGCCGTCGAGTTGCGCGTCTTCGACCGCACCCAGGGCTTTCTTGAACAATGGCCCTGGCTTGTAGCCGGCCGCGATCAGATCATCGCCGCCAATCAGCGGTTGCGGACGAACCTCCTCGGGCGCAAGATTCTCGATCTGCTCGCGCGTAAAGTCATACATCCCCAGGCTGCGATGGCTTGATTCACAGTCGAGCCGGTGCAGTTCGAGGTGTTCGTCAAAATGCGGCAAGCGAATGAATTTTTTGAATGTCGATGGCTTCATGCGCTTGGCGTCGCCGAAGCGCATGTGATTGTCGACCAGCGCGAGAATTTGCTCGGTGTCCTCGTTTGAGAACCGCAATCTCTTGCAAATGGCTTCAGCCATTTTGACCCCGACGTTGACGTGATTGTCGAAGCGGATGCGATCGGGGGCATGGCGGAAGGTCGGGGGCTTGCCCACGTCGTGCAGCAGCGCTCCCCATGCGAGCGTGGGCGTCGATGGATGAGGCAATTTCTCAAGCAGTAAGAGTGTATGCACAAACACATCACCCTCCGGATGAAACTCGGGCGGCTGTTCAACTCCCTTCATGGCTTCGATTTCCGGGAGAACCTGGTTGAGCAGCCCGCTCTCATCGAGGAGCTCGAAGGCTTTCTTTGCCTGGCCTTCGGTCAACATCCGAGTGAGTTCCTCGCGGACACGCTCGCGCGACACCTGATGGATCTTGGGTGCAAGCTTTTGAATTGCCTTAAAAGTTGCCGGATCGATCCGATACGAGAAACGCGCGGCGAAACGAATGGCTCGAAGCATGCGCAATTTGTCTTCGGCGAGACGAAGCTCAGGATCCCCAATGGCGCGGATGATCCCGGCCCGCAAGTCCTCTTGTCCACCAATAAAGTCGAGCACCTCATTCTTCTCGGGGTCAAGAAGCAGGCCGTTGATGGTGAAGTCGCGGCGCTCCACATCTTCCCTGGGATCGCGGCTGAAGCGGACCTGGTCAGGGTGGCGGCCATCGGAGTAGCTGATGTCGTAGCGGAAAGTAGCGACCTCAACGCAGGCTTTGTGGGAGTGGCCGGGAACGATTTGAGCAGCAGGTCCCTCGCCGCTTGACAACCCGGAATGAAGCGAATCCAGGGATGCGGGTCTGAGGGCAGCTTCCGGATTAGAGCGAGATCTTCTAAGTTCCTTCGGCAACGGCACCAATACGACGCCAAATTGCGCGCCGACGGCATATGTTTCCGGGAAGATCCGCATCACCTGCTCGGGCGTGGCGTCGGTAGAAACGTCCCAGTCGGATGGCTCGCGCCCGAGGAGCAAGTCGCGCACGCAACCGCCTACGAGGTAGGCCTGATGGCCGTTGTGGCGCAAGGTACCCACAACCGAGATTGCGAAATCGCGGGCACTCATATATCCGAAATGATACAGGCAAGGGAGCTAGGGAAGCTTCGCTCGCGGGAGAAGAGTATGCGCCTTTGCCGGGCGCTTCTGCTTGGAGGCTGCGAGCACAATCCTGAGAACCTCAGCGTTCTGGAAAATCGTTGGGATCGTGGACAACGCGAATGTCGTGGTCGGTAAACGATGCCTGCATCTGCGGTAGCCTGTACTTGAGCATATGGCACCGCACGCAGTTCTCCGTAGCCACCGAACAACTCCGCACAACCGCGCCAGCCACACGACCGACATTTTTTGATTTCAGGTGGCAGGCGAGACACTTTGAGTCATAGGCAGCAGAATTAGTCTCGAGGGGCTTGTGGGGGTTGTGGCATGCGACACAGGTGATGCGAGGGTCGCCGTTCCCCCAGCACCGACTTTGCTCAAGTCGATAGGCTGGGAATCGCACGGTTTGGGTACCCTGAAGACCGAGCTGCAGAACATCCCAGGCGGTGCGATGGCACGAGCCGCAAAAGTCGACGGAATCTTCCGGGGTCATAGAGGCGGGATTCAGAATCATTCCTGGACTGGCGGAGTCTATGGTTCTGGCTAGGGCAACGTGCGAGAAGCCGGGACCATGACAACCTTCGCAGGTAATTCCCGGCGTCATGCCGCTCGGCTTCAGGCGGTTATTGGTCAAGGCAGCTGTGGCATGGCAGCCAAAGCATTTTTCCAGTTCTTGTTGCGGCACCTTGCGCCCGATGGCATCGGATAAATTTGCCGAGGTCGGGAGTGGATCGCCCGGGGTAATTCCCAGTCCATGCCCGCGGAAGAAACTGACCTGAGTTTCATACCAACTATTCTGAAAAGTGAAGAGAAAAGTCTGACCGTGCCCTCCGCTTCCAAAAGCCCAAATCAGTGGGACGCTAAGCGATCGGCGACCGTCTGAGACCGTGTAGTTTACTGAGTTCGCGCGCGGAGCAATGGTGTAGCGAAAACCTCCGATGGCGAGGCTGGCGCGGAGCTGAGTGCCTTCTGCTTCCCTGGCGGGCGTGGAGGTATGCGCCATCGCGTGCTGCTGCTGGCCGCGTTGCAACTCGGAATGGCACTGGCCACAAACGTTCGCGCCAACGTAATCGGACGATGACGCATCTGCTTTGCGCGGCCACCAGCCGGATTCCTCCAGATGCTGGGCCGTGGTTTCTCCCCCGCGAGTCGCGACTCGAACTTCCGCATGGGGAGAAGGTACTGCGATCATGCTGAAGACAATCAGGGCAGAGAACCGAACTAAACGCACGCCTACCTCAACTAGAAACTCGATGCTACCGGCGTGAGCTGGCGGAGAGAGGTAAAGAAGAGAAACTTCGTGTAAAGAAGTGCAAAGTTTGTCGCGGAAGTGTCTTCAGCGCCCGGGTTCGGCGACTTTGAGGACCTGATCGGCAGGAACGTTCTCTAACTTCTGAATAATGCCGCTCGGCCAATGGATCTCAATGCTATCGGCGCGGGTGTCGGAGCCGAGGCCGAAATGAACGGGACCATAACTTGAGGAGGCATAGCCCACGCTCGTGGTCATGTGATTGTACTGTGCCCCAAGCGACTTGCTGACTACTTGAATCCGTGCACCGATGCCATCCCGGTTGCTTTTGGTGCCCGTTAGAGCGATTTCTAGCCAGTGACCGGAGTTCTGGCTTCGGTTCATCCAGATCTCGGCTTCTGCGCCTAGCGCACTCACCACCACGTCGATTCGTCCATCGCCGTCAAAATCGGCAAAAGCGCAGCCCCGATGGCGTTTCTTCGGGGCCGCGTCCAACCCGGCCTCTGCCGCTTCCCACTGCCCGGTGCGCCCAGAGTTCCGGAAGATGAAATTCGGCTGGTTCACCGGCTGGCCCGGCATATCGTGCGATTCGACATGTCCTCCGCTGACAAACATGTCTTTCCAGCCATCGTTATCGAAGTCATAGAGACCGACTCCGAAGCCGGAGATCGGCCGGCTTAACTTTCGCATTCCGCTATCGGTTGTGACTTCCTTGAATTGCCCATCGCCCATGTTCTTGAAAACGGGAAAAGTCTGGTTGGGCAAGGCCACAAAGACAATGTCGGGATACCCGTCGTTGTTGTAATCCCGGAAATCGAGCCCCATGCCGGAAACGAAGGTGCCATCTTCGCCGAGAGCCACCCCGGATTCGAAGGCAACTTCGTCGAACTTCTTGCCGGTGTTATGAAAGAGCGAGTTGTAGGACGCATCATTGGTGACGAAGATGTCAGGCCGGCCGTCGAGGTCGTAATCGGCCAAGCCTCCGCCCATTCCTTTCCCAACGTGCTGACGGATTCCCCATGCCAGGGAGACGTCTCGGAAAGTGCCATCGCCGTTGTTCAGGAAAAGCTGGTTGGGCTGTCCTTTGTAGTATCTGGGATGGCAGTAGTCGGCGAAATCCTCCACTTTGCAGAGAGCCTTGTCCGAGTACTCCCACTGCATGTAGTTCACGACAAAAAGATCCAGCAGGCCGTCGTTGTTGACGTCGATCCACACCGCCGTAATTTCCCACCATGGCCCAAATTGGGGGTCGGACTTGTTGATCAAGGCATCCAGCCCCGACTTGACGGTGACGTCGGAAAAAGTACCGTTGCCATTGTTGTGATAGAGCGTGCCGTGGTGCAACCCGGCCACAAACATGTCGGGGTGGCCGTCATTATCGTAATCCGCCACGGCCACTCCCATGTCGTAGCCGGTGCCAGCGACTCCGGCGGCATCCGTCACCTCGGTGAAAACACCGCCGCCATCGTTTCGATAGAGGCGGTTGCGATACTTCGGGTCGTCCTTCTTGAGCGTGGAGATGTTCCCGCCGTTGGTGAAGAAGATGTCGGGGCGCCCATCGCCGTTGTAATCGAAGACGGCGACCCCTCCTGGCATTGTCTCGGGGGCATTGCGGGCCGGGGTTTCGCTATTTTCAATCCGGAATGGAAGAATCTTGAGATCAAAGTGGATGGGGGAGGAAGACTGAGCCGCACAAATCATTGCGAACAAGAGGGATGAAAAGAGGGGAACCAAACCAACTCGGATGTATTTGAGCATTTGCGAAGGAAAAAACAAAGGGGTAGCCGAAGCTACCCCTCTGATTCTATCCGACGAATCGCCTTAGAAGTAATACTTCAGGGCGAAGGTCAGCTGACGCGAACCGGTCTTGAACTTCGGTGCACCAGTCAAGAGGCCGTTCGTGTTGGTGGTGGAAAGCCGGGTTGCGGTCGCACTGCAAGTCCCGTTCCCAGCCACTGGCAAGCCCAGATAATGGCACTGGCCGAGAGGATCACTACTTCCGCCTTGAGTCGAAGTGACGTTATTGAGCACCACCTGGTAGTTCTGGGTGAACGAAAGTGACTGATCACCGCCGCCAGCCAGACCGAACTGTCCAAGCGGATGGTTCAGCCAGTTGATAGCGGACAACCTGAACTGCACCTTTTGGCGTTCTGAGATCTGGAAGTTCTTGAACAATCCCAAATCGCTGTCAAAGTACGCTGGAGCATGGATATAAGGCCACACCAGCGTTCCGATTTGACCCTGGTTCGGCAAGGAGAAGCAGCTCGCATTGAAGTACGTTCCCGACGAGTGATGACGAGGATCACAGGTGACCTGCGGTACGATCACCACGTAACCGCCGCCGTTCTGGTCGGTTCCATACCACGTACCCGAATTGATTTGGCTCGACTTCAGGCCATTCGGCAGGGTGAGGGTGTTGTCTGGCATATCCGGCGCACCATGCGTTGGATAGCTCAGGCCTCCGAACTGCGCGTTCAGATTGCCGCCCATATTCGGCTGGAGTGGTGCTCCAGAGGAGTAGGTGGTGTAGGTGCTGAGCTGCCAACCATTGACGGCGCCTTCCACGAACTTGCTAGAGTGAACGAACTTCGGGATGTTCCACACCGCGGAGAAGTTCACCAGTTGCGTGTGATCGTACGCCAATGGTCCGTAGTTGTTTTTCAGGTTGAATGGATCCACACCGCGGCCATTGCCGGCACCGTTGTCGGTCTGGCCGTCGCGGGTACCGAGAACCTTGCTGAACGTGTAGTTCGCCAGGAAGGTGACCGGGCCGGACTGCTTCTGCCACGAAGCCTGCAGTGAGTTGTAGTTTGCAAAGCCACCATGGGTGATTAGGTAGATGTCGCCGTACTGCGTGAGCGGCCGGAATCCATTCCACCAGTTACCCGTGTTAGCCGTGAAGTTATAGTTCTGGCTCCGGTTTACGCCGTTCGGACCAGGCTTGAGGCAATCCAGTGCTTCCTGGTTGAAGCTGATGTTCGGAGCACCGACGCAGGACAGGGAACCGGGAGAGATGTACATGCCATTCACTGGATCCGGTCCAAAGTAGCTGCCGGCACCAACTGGGTTGATGTCTCCCACCTTGTCGTTGTTTCCGTTGATCAGCTGGTTGCGGCTCTTGTTCGCCACGTACGAAAGTTCGAATACCGAACGCCCCGGCAGAGCCTGGGAGATCGTCACGTTCCAATCCATGACATAGGGCGTACGGTTGTCGCCCATCTGCATGGCTTGGATACCGGAAGCGCCGTTTTGGAACGAATCGCTCGGTGGTGAGAAGCCCTGAATCTGCGCAAGGCCAGTGGTCGTCGGGTTGTTTGGATCGAAGAACGTCGTCGATGGCGTTTGGTAGCTGAAGATACCGCTGCCGCCGTTAAACGAACCATTCACGTCGTTGATGGCAAATGTGTACCGGAACATGGCGAAGCCGCTACGAAGCACGGTTTTGCCATCACCGAATATGTCATATGCCAGTCCTACACGTGGTTGGAAGTAAAACAAGGGCGATTCAAACCCGGACAACGGAATCCTCGAGTTGATCGCGTGCCACAGGAATCCGGTGTTCGGAAATTGGGGAATCGTCTTAAGCGGGTCTTGCGGATCCGGGACCATCGGGATCGCATTGCTGGGCGTGCCATTGATATAGCATTGACCGCACCAAACCTGAGCTCCAGCGGCGGGCCCGTACCATTGACCGATGTGGTCAAGGCGTAAGCCGTAGTTGAGAGTCAGCTGTTTGTTTGCTTTGAAGGAGTCCTGAGCATAGATCGAGTACTGGTGGTTTTTGACCGTGCTCTGAGGCGCCTTGTTTGGCTGAACGTAATTGGCGGCGGCACCGAGCAACATGTCTGCAACGACGTTGCCAGTGCTCGATGCACCCCAACCGAAGTTATAGGCTCCGTTGTCGCTGTGCTGCTGATCACCCTGCGACTGAACGTTGCCGTTCGTGTCCCAATACGCGCCGAACTTCAGCGTGTGCGCGCCCAAGACCTTCGTGAAGTTGTCATACATCGATGGGTCGCTCTTCAAAGCACCGAAGTTGGGGCCGTAGCCGAAACCAGCCGAGAACGAAACCGTGCTGAGGTTCGCCAGGGCTCCGCCCCACGGTCCTAAGAAGCTCGGGATCTGAGAGGTCGTGTGACCGAAGAGACCCTGAACATTGAAGCCGAGAGCTGCGCGATCAGCCAGCTTCGGATTTTGCAGGTGCGACGGATTGATGTAGCGAGCATACGTGAACACGAATTCATTCGTCGTAGTCGGATTGAATACGTGGGTAAAGTTGCTCATGATCGCTTGCGACGTGGTTGCGGCAACGATTTGCGAGGGATAGGGCAGGTTCCACGCTGGCTCCCACCAAATCGCGGTTGGGTGGTAGTCGGTTTCAATCTGACGGGTGTAAGAACCGGTCAGCTTTGTATTTTCGTTGATCGCATAGTCCAGCTTAGCGGTAGCTTCCCAGCGATTCTGAGGAGCGGTGTTGACGAACGTGTAGTTGTTCCAGCCATTGCCCGCGTTCGGGCTGATGTTCGGTGCTGGATAATTCGTCTGGCCAAGATAGTTCGTACCGAGGAAGACTCCAGCCATGTTGGGATCCCACTTGCTTTGCGGCAGTTGCGTACCGCCGCCTGGGATGCCCCAAGGAACGTTATAGGCGTATTGCCACAAGCCGCCGCTATTGAGGCAGCTGAACAGCGTCGTGTTACCACCGCAACCGACCACCGCCGAGTTCGCAGCGACGCCATCAATTGTGGTTTCGCTGAAGTCGCCGTTCCTCTGTTCCGTCGTCGGCATGTTGTAATTGTTGATCGAGCCGGCGGGGTGCTGGCGCATATATTCGTAGCCGCCCCAGAAGAACAACTTGTTGTGATGCGGAATCACCGGTCCGCCGATGTTGCCGCCCATGTAGTAGTAGCTTTGGTCAGGGTTCAGTTGGCTGATGAGCTGGTCCTTAGGGGTGCCCAAAGCCGGGTTAGCCAGGTCGTTTACGAATTGGCTGTGGTTGTATGCGTCCCAGCTATTGAACAACTGGTTGCGCGCATAAAGATAGCCCACTCCGTGATACTGTGTCCCGCCGCTCTTGCTGAAGGCCTGGAAGACCACCGGGCCCTTGGCATACTCGGCGCTATAGGAGGACATCAGAACCTTCACTTCCGAGACCATGTCCTGATTGATGTTGGCGATTTGAGTGCCGGCATTGCCGGGGTCAACGAGGTTGGCTCCGTCCAGCATGAACGCCATTGCACCGTTCGGTTGCGTGCCGTTTGCAGAATAAGAACCTACCGGGCCGGTGTTCGTGCCCACAGTCTTATCGGAAAAGCTGCTGCCCTGGTTGGCACCGTTCGCGGCCACCATTCCAGGCATGAGCTTCAACAATTCGCCAGCGTCGCGGCCGAGGATCGGCACATCCGCCACCAGGGTCTGGTTGAGCGTTGTGCTGACTTCCGCGTTATCGGTCGGAACCGCCAATGCGCCGGCAGAGATTTCAACTGTTTCATTGGTCGCGCCAACCTGAAGGCTGATCTGCGACATGTTTTTGTTATCGCCCTGGGAGAACGTGATGCCACTCTGCGTCCAGGTCTTGAATCCGGGCGCGGCAATGATCACTGTGTAAGTGCCAGGCTGAACCGCGGTAATGGAAAAATAGCCAGATCCGTTCGAAACGGTTGTGCGCGTGTCGCTTGAAAGTTCATTCTTCATGGTAACTTTCGCGTTAGCGACTACGGCTCCGGTCGAATCCATGGTCGTGCCCGAGAGGGTTCCGGTCAACTGCTGACCGAAACTCAAGGACGCCAGGGAAACTAATACGGCCAGACAGCCCACCAGGCCCGCCTTGGTCCAGACCGCAAAGTTTGACTTCGAAGTCATTAACTGCCTCCAGTTAAGCTATTTGCGGGGACTTGGGATGCCCCGCCGATTAATAACGCGGATGGATGGGAAGATGAACCGAAACGCCCTCCCCTCGCCATCTTGCAGAGCCGAAGCTAAATTTCAACAAGCCTCCGGGTAGTACAAAAACACTACTTTCCAGCTGGGGAGCACTTTTAACGTGTGTTGCTGCACACTGTCAAGACAAAAAAACGTTATTCTTGTAAAACTTTCAGTTACTACTTCGATTTAGGCGGAAGAAGGCTCCCGGTCCACTTTTGGGAAGCCCTGACACCGCGTGCTTGGCCCGCCGGACGGGGCACAAAGATTGGTCTGTTAGACTTCCTCGGAACCTGGAAATCGATCGATGCTGAAGGCCCTGGGACTTGCGCTTGTGAGCGCTGCTTTGTCGTTGACCTGCACTTTCGCCCTTTGGCCTCAAAGCCTGCCCTCGGGAACAAGCGTCGGGTCTGGAAAACCGGCGGAACAGGTTTACAAGAACATTCAGGTTTTTAAAGGAGTGCCATTCGAGCAGTTGATCCCCTCCATGCAGTTCATTTCCGCTTCGCTCGGAGTGGAATGCGGGTTCTGCCACGTCGAAAATCATTTCGATAGCGACGACAGGAAACCGAAGCAGACGGCTCGCAAGATGATAGAGATGATGATGGCGATCAACCGGAGCCACTTCGATAACCATCAGGTGGTGACCTGCAACACTTGTCATCACGGGTTGAAAAGCCCGGTTTCAATCCCGTCAGTGGCGGAAGGGCCAGTGCGAATGCGGCCACCGGCAGCGTCCGGGGACCAGTTGCCTGCGAACCTTCCGAGTCCCGAGCAGGTGATCGCAAAGTTCGTTGATGCCCTGGGAGGCGCGAAAGCAATTGAGACCTTAAAAACGCTGGTTGTGAAGGGGACAGCGGAATTCGGCGGAGGCCAGGTACCGGCGGATGTCATGACCGAATCGCCGGACAAAAGAATATTCACGATACATCTACCGGGCGGCGACAGCATCACGGCAATCAACGGGAAAGAAGGGTGGCTGGCGGCGCCGCGGCGCCCCCTGCAAATCATGACGGGTGCGGAATTAGAAAGCACAAAACTTCCGGCAGATTTGCAGTGGCCCTTACACTTGAAGAAGACATTCCCAGAATTGCACGCAGGTCTACCGGAAAAAATAGCTGACCATGACACCTACGTATTAGTAGGGGAAGCCTCCGGTCAACCTCGTGCCCGTTTCTATTTCGATCAGCAATCCGGCCTGCTGGTCAGGATGGTGCAATACGCAGCAACCCCCCTCGGACTGAATCCCACCCGAACGGATTACTTCGATTACCGGCCGGTCGAGGGGATACAGTTCCCTTTTGGCTGGACGGTGGCCCGACCCGCCGGGCAGTTTACGGTTCGAATCACGGAAGTGATTCCCAATGCCCCGATCGGCAAAGAAGCCTTCGTCAAACCCCAGCAATGATCCTCATGGAATTCTTCTGAGCGGCGAGAGAGAACTCGCCGTCCATAGTTTTGGGTACGCCTCGGCGCAAAACAAAACCAGACTTCGCAGGTCTGAGGTTCTTACAATGAGCATAGACGCGATATGATTGAGGGAAGAAGGCCGAGGGCTGTGAATTCAGTCACAGTGGATTGTACCTAGACGCCAGCGGATGGAAAGCCCTGGAATCCACCGCGCCAAAGTGCCCCAAAATCTAAAGATGGCGCAAGTTCCATTTTCGTGGTCGGGACAAGTGGCAATCGTTTGTGTGGTCACCGCTTCCCTGGTGGCAGCACAGCCACCTGCCAACTTCGAGGAGATCAGCGCCCGCGCGACTACCGCGAGAGAGCAGGGAAATCTACCTCTTGCCATTCAGTTCTACAACCAGGCCCTGGAGCTGAATTCCAAATGGGCAGAAGGATGGTGGTTTTTAGGTTCTTTGCAATATGGCTCGGAATCCTTCGCGCCCGCGCGGGACGCTCTCTCGCGTTATCTTGAGCTAACACCGAACGCTCCCCCTGCCCTTGCCTTACGCGGACTGTGTGAATTTGAAACCGGCGAATATCCCGCGGCACTTGAGGACATCGAAAAAGGAATCGCCGGGGGAGCAGCCAATCAGCCGCGCAACGAACAAATTCTTCGTTATCACGAGGCGCAACTGCTGGCCCGATTGGGGCGATTTGACGCTGCTCTGAAGGCGTATTCCTTCTTCGCGGAGAAGCAGATTTCTAGTCCGGAATTGTTTTTGGCGATTGGCCTGGCAGGGCTTCATGTTCCACTTCTTCCGAAAGAAGCTGCGCCAGATCAACAGGAACTGGTTACCTCAGCGGGCAAGGCAACCTTCCAGTTCTTGTCGGGGCAGGATCACGACGCCGCAGAGGCATTCAGCGCTCTGTTCGAGCGCTTCCCGGCTGCCGCAAATCTGCATTACTTGTATGGGACGCTGCTCTATACAACCGATCCAGATTCTGCGATCGATCAGTTCAAGAAGGAGTTAGAGGTCTCGCCAGAAAACCAGGCCGCTCAAGTGATGCTGCCCTGGGCAATGCTGATGAGAAACAGGCCGGCTGAGGCGCTCTCCTACGCGCGAATGGTCGCCGAGAAGCAGCCTCAGGTCGCCGCAGCACAACTCGTGTTAGGACGCGCATTGGCGGAAACTGGAACCTTGCCCGAAGGAATAGGCCGCCTGGAATCGGCCTTGAAAATGGAGCCTACGAATCTCGAAATTCACATTGCTTTGGCAAAGGCGTACTCACGCGCTGGAAGAGATAGCGATGCGCGGCGCGAACGCGTGTCCTGCCTCGAACTTACGAAAGGTGGGGCTACTCGCGTTGCGCAACCGTAAGGCATGGGTGGGAATTTTGTGTTTGCTGGCGGGCGTTCGTTCGCAGGCCCAACCTGCCGAAAAGGCGGCGGCGGCTTGTGCCAGCTGCCACCCGGCACAAGCTCAACACCAGCCTTCCACCCCGATGGGTGAGGCCCTGTTTTTGCCCTCCAGCAATCCGACCCTGCGACTTCACCCGAGACTCACAGTAAGAAAGGGCGCATACACCTATCGCGTCGACACCCAGGGCGACGAGAGCACTTACAGCGTAACCGACGGAGTGGGCACAATCTCAATTCCAATTCGCTGGACGATCGGGCAAGGAATGCAGACCTGGGTTTACGAGCGCAACGGATCCTACTATGAGAGCCTGGTGAGCTACTACCCGTCGATTCAGGGCTTGGAAACTACCGTGGGCGACGAATCATTAACCCCTCATACGCTCGAGGAAGCCGCCGGGCGAAAACTCACCCTGGGTGATACCAAGGACTGCTTTGCGTGCCACTCAACGAATTCGGTTACCGGCGGGAAATTGACACTCGGTTCGTTGCAGGAAGGCGTAACCTGCGAGCACTGTCATTCCGGATCGAGCACGCATCTGTTTGACGCTCTGCAGGGCATTTTCAATACTGCACCGCCGAGCTTAAAGAAAATGCCCACCGAGGATATCTCCAACTTCTGTGGTCAGTGCCATCGCTCCTGGGAATCGGTGGTTCGAAATCACACTCTGGGTGTGGTGAACGTGCGATTTCAGCCCTACCGTCTGGCCAACAGCCGCTGCTTCAGTGGGACAGATCCGCGCATTGCATGCACTGCATGTCACGATCCACATCAGGACGTCGTAAGAGATGCCACGGCCTACGATGGCAAATGCCAGGCGTGCCATCAGACAAAGGGAACGGCAAAGGCACCGGCGCTCGTGAAGGCAGATTTACCCCCGACACTCGGGCCTCGTGCAAAGCCTTGTCCGGTAGCGTCGAAAGATTGCGTCAGCTGCCACATGCCCAAGATCAAAATGCCCGGAGGGTTCGTCACCTTCACAGACCATCAGATCCGGATCGTGAAACCCGGTGAACCGTACCCCAACTAGCGGCCGGTTGCGGCCCCCCTGACGGGCAGACTATGCTGGAAACATATTTTCGGGAACCCTGTCCGCCTTCATGATATTCACCAACTCGGCGCGATTCATCACCGGTTTATTCCTGGTCATCACACTGGGTGTAGTGCTTGGAAGGGCGGAAAGCTGTACCCCCCCTGCCTCAATCGAGAGCGCTCTTCGTGGGCACCCCGACACAAATTCCTACTCCCAACTCGGAAATTGGTATGCAAGCCATCGACACTACGCCTGCGCCGCCGAAGCCTATCGATCTGCCCTTGAACTCAAGCCGAACTCATCGACCCTTGCATATCTATTCGGGCTGAATCTTTACTCGGCAGGCAATAGCGCCGCGGCACTGAATCCTCTCGCCACCTCTATCCGGCTATCGCCTTCCTTTCTCAAAGCCCACATTGCTCTCGCCGAGGCGCTCGAATCCCTGGGGCGAGGACGGGAAGCCAGGGCAGAGTGGGAAACCGCGCTCAAGATCAATCCTCATTCTGCGGACGCTCTGAATGGCATGAGCAAATCACTCCTAGCAGGCGGGAAATACCGCGAAGTCATTGACTTGCTCGAGGCAAACAAGCTCAATAGCGAGCTCAGTGCCAATCTTGCGGAAGCCTATCTGGGGATGAAAAGCCGGGAAAAAGCGGAGGAGATACTTGCCAACGCGCTAAAAACCGACCCCGCCTCGCTGCGGCTTGCGATGCTGCTCACCTCGGTTTCCATTCAGCAGTTTCATTATCAGGATGCCGCTAGGCTCGCCGAAGAAACAGTTCGCCGACATCCGGAATCTGAACCTGCCGAACGGCTCTATCTTCAATCGTTGGTGCTCGCCGGCAACACCGCGGTGGCACGGCCGCTTGCACAAAAACTCCTTGCCAAATCTCCGAACGACTTCGATTACCTGTACCTATTAGGAGTGATGGAACACGATGCTGGCGAATTCGAAGCAGCACGCGGACACTTGGCGAAAGCCGTCGAGATAAATCCGGCTTCGGCCCCAGCTCGCTTCAATTTCGGGCTAGCACTGTCCCAACTCAACGATCCTGCCGGTGCCAAAATTCAGCTTCAAAAAGCCCTCGACCTGGGTGCCTCCGAACCAGAAGTACATCTGCAGCTAGGGAAGGTACTGAATTCCCTGGGCGAAAAAGAAAATGCGAAGGCACAATTGAAGCTCTATCAGGCTGGGCTGGAAGACCAGCACAACCGCGCCTTGGCAGCAAGCAAGACGGGCCAGGGTGACAAGGAAATGGCTGGGGGCGGGGATCCGCGGCGGGCGGTTGAGTTCTATCGCGAGGCCCTGGCAGCAACCCCCGACGATCCCCAACTCCAGTTCAAACTGGCCGTCGCCCTGAGTAAGACGGGCGACACTGCGGGGGAGCGCGCTGCCCTGGAGAAAGCTGTCGCCATCGATCCGAATCTGGCGGTTGCCCAAAACCAGCTGGGATTGCTTTCATCGCAAGCCGGCGATGCTACCGCTGCCGAACAACACTTCCGGCAAGCGCTGCGCGCAATGCCAGACTTTACCGAAGCCTGGGTGAATTTGGCGGCTATCTTGGGGCTCCAGTCACGATTTAAGGAAGCGGACGAAGCCGTGAGCACCGCCCTGCGGTTGGAACCGCAAAATGCAGGTGCCCTTCTCTTGCGGGACACCCTTGCCAAAGCGCAAGCACAGCGCTGATTATGGGTTCAAAGGCCATCTGCTCGCATGAGTAACTCCCATGTCCTAAAGTGGACACGTCGGCGCCTGCTGCAAACTTCCCCCGGGGTGCTCGCGTCTCTTCTAATTCCAGCAAAGATCACCGCTGCCGCAAGGGGCGAACAACCCCTACCACCGTTTTCAACCTTTGTTGATGTCGCGGCAACCGCCGGACTCACCCACCCCATGATCTACGGGAACCCGGATCGCAATACCTACATCGTCGAGGTGAACGGTGCAGGGTGCGCGTTTTTCGACTATGACAACGATGGGTGGATGGACGCGCTGATCCTCGGAGGACGAACACTCGAAGGGATTCCCCGGGGCAGCGGCAACCGTCTCTATCACAACAATCGGGATGGCACGTTCACCGACGTAACCGAGAAGTCCGGCCTGGCTTCTCCCGGGTGGGCATGTGGGGTTTGTGTTGGCGATTACAACAATGATGGACTTGAGGATCTCTTCATTACCTACTACGGGCAGAACAAGCTATTTCGCAACAATGGCGATGGCACGTTTACGGAGGTAACGGAGAAAGCCGGGCTGTTGCACATGGATACTCCCGAGGCACGTTTCGGTTCGGGCTGTTCTTTTATCGACTACAACCGAGACGGCTTGCTGGACCTTTTTGTCTCCAACTATGTGGTCATCGATCTGGAGAATGCACCCAAACCTTCCCTGTCTGTTCCCAATTGCAATTTTGAAGGGGTGCCGACCAACTGCGGCCCGGGAGGACTTGGGGTTCCCCGTCACTTCCTGTATCGGAATAACGGGGATGGAACCTTCACCGATGTCTCGAAGGAATCTGGAATTGCGGACATTCGAACTTCCTATGGCTTCACCGTAGTGGGTCTCGATGTCGATGAGGATGGATGGCAGGATCTACTGGTGGCTTGCGATGCGACTCCAAGCCTCCTCCTAATGAACAATCACAACGGGACCTTCAGCGAGGAAGCCATGCTGCGGGGCGTGGCGGTGAATCGCGACGGAAATCTCATGGGGGGAATGGGAGTGGGAGTCGGAGACTACGATCTCGACGGGCACGTGGATATCCTGAAGACCCACTTTGTGAACCAATCTACGGGTCTCTACCACAACAACGGCAAAGGGGAATTCGATGACGTCACGTTGCGGGCGGGGCTCGGTGCGGAACGACGTTTCACCAGTTGGGGGACCAACCTGGTGGATCTCGATAATGATGGTTACCCAGACATTTTCATCGCCTCAGGGACGGTAGCGCCGGAACTAGAAAAGGTGTATGCGAAATATCCAGCCCGTAATCCGCGGCTTATCTGGCGCAATCAGGGGAATGGCACCTTCGTTCAGCTGGGCGAGGAAACCGGCCCCGGCATCGCGGCGAGGCATGTGAGCCGAGGGGCCGCTTTTGGAGATTTCGACAATGACGGTGACATCGACGTGCTCGTGATGAACCGCAATGACCCTCCCTCCTTGCTGCGCAACGACGCTCCTAAAGGGAATCACTGGATTAAGGTTCGGCTCGAGGGCACGAAAAGCAACCGGAGTGCAATTGGGTCCCGCGTTCTGGTTCGCTATGGGGGCAAGGTGCAAGCGCAATGCGTGACCAGCCAGGCTAGCTTTCTTTCATCAAACGATCCCCGCCTGCACTTTGGGCTGGGTAAGGAAACTACGGTCGACATCGACCTGGTCTGGCCAACGGGGGCAAAAGAAACATTCACGAAAGTGGCCGCCGACCAACTGGTTACGATTCGCGAAGGCGCCGGCATCGTGAACGGCCGGGCTTTCTAGCCTGGATCGGGAATGCGCTTGCGACCTGAGCTGGGCCTCGATTATCTTTACAGTAATCTACATTGCAACGCTCGGACCTGAACCGTCCGTTTCCGAAGTATGTCCATTCCCACGTTTTTGCGGAGCGTAGCCTTTGTCTTGCTGTGTGCGCTGGCAGCGCACGGCGGGTCCGCCGCGACCACTTGCACTCGTCAGGCCGGGCTAGAAGCCAAGCTACGTACGCACGCTACTTCCGCTGCATATGTAGAGTCGGGCACCTGGTTCGAAGCGCAACACAAATTCGAATGCGCTGCACGAGACTTCGCGTTAGCGGCAAAGCTCGACTCGCACTCCGCCAGCATCCTGCTGCGTCTCGGCAACAGCCTACTGTCAGCGGGTGAGTTAGGGGGAGCCGAAGCCGCATTCCGGCAATCGATTTCACTCTCCCCCGGTGCCGCCGAGGCACACGGGAAACTCGCCCTTGTTCTCGAGCGGCTTCACCGCAGAGAGGAAGCCAAGGCCGAATGGTCGGCTGCGCTGAAGATCAATCCTCTTGCCATTTTCGCGCTTGACGGTATGGGCAAGCATCTCCTTGAAGAAGGCAATTATCCCGCTGCTATCGAATTGCTCCAGTCGGCTCCGCCGGACGAAGCCTTGACGCTTGATTTGGCCCAGGCTTATGCGCGCGCAGGATCGCTTCCGCGAGCCGAGGGTGTTTTGCGAAAAGCGGCCGCCGCAAATCCCTCCTCATTCCCTTTAACCAAGGCCCTGGTTGGCGTACTGGTCGATGAACATAGTTTCGAGCGCACCTTCCAGGAACCGGCACAGATTGCGGAGAAATTTGCCGCCGCGCATCCCCACAATATCGACGCACAGCGACTCCATCTCGCACTGCTCGTCGCCTGGATACCGCAAGGGGCTCAATCCGGGGACGTCGCGCGCGCCACCCCGCTCGCACGCAAACTGCTTGCGGCCCGCCCAGAGGATTCCTATTTTCTTTACGTCAACGGCATGTTGGAACGCCAAGCAGGCGACTACAAGAACGCCAGGCTTCATCTGGAAAAATCCATCGCGATCGATTCGTCCTCGGACCATGCGCATTATGAACTCGGCCTCGTCCTCGCCGCCCTGAATGAGGCTGCTCTTGCAAAACGCGAGTTCGAGAAATCGATGTCGCTAGGCAACGCCGAACCAGAAGTGCACTTTCAATTGGCGAAAGTCCTGCGCACCCTGGGAAACGCGGATGAGGCCGCCCAACAGTTCAAGCTATATAACGAGCAGCTGGACAGAACCTCGAAGAAGCGGGTGGCGAAGCTCAAGGAAGGGCAAGCCGACGATGAGCTCTCGCAAGGTCACATCAGGAACGCCATCGATCTCTATCGCCAGGCCATCGACGCCAGTGCCGATGACCCCATGCTGAATTTCAAACTAGCCATGGCGTTCGACAAAACGGGCGATACCATCTCCGAGAAAGCTGCGCTCGAGAAAGCCGCCCAGCTTGACCCTGACATGGCGGTTGCACAGAATCAGCTCGGCTACTTGGCCTCGCGGAGCGGCGACGTAGCGTCCGCGGAAAAGTACTTTCGGCACGCCGTCGAAGCGGCCCCTGCCTTTGCCGAGGCCTGGGTGAATCTAGCCGCAACCCTGGGGATGGAGTCAAAGATTGCCGAGGCACAGGAAGCAATCGCAAGCGCGTTGCAGGCGGACCCGCACAACTCGGCTGCGTTAGAACTACAGCAGGAACTGCGGAAGCAACAGCCTTAAGCAGACTCTATTCCTCAGAAGCGTGCGCTGACGGAGGGGGAACAGTTGGCGGGGGACCACTACACACGGCGGGGGCTGTTGCGCTCATTGGCATTGTTGTCTGCAAACGCGTGTCTGCCGAAAGGTGTCTTCGCAGCCCGGGCTCCGCAGGTCCTGGTCTCACCCTTCTCCCACTTCGTCGAGGTGGCTCAAAGCGCCGGGTTGACCGAGACCATGGTCTACGGCGATTTCGACAAAGCCACTTACATCATCGAAGTCATGGGCGCCGGATGCGCCTTCATGGATTACGACAACGACGGCTGGATCGATGTTTTTGTGCTGGGTGGCCGCCGGCTCGAGGACACGCCCGCATCTGCTAGCAACCGGCTTTACCGGAATAATCGGGACGGCACCTTCACCGATGTTACCGCCAAGGCAGGCCTCACCTTTACCGGCTGGGCGAACGGGGTTTGTGTCGGGGATTACAACAACGACGGTTTTGAAGATCTGTTCATCACCTACTACGGCCAGAACCAGTTGTTTCGCAATAACGGGGATGGCACATTTACCGATGTAACTGCGAAAGCCGGGCTGTCGCATCCCACAACCCGGTTCAGCACCGGATGTACTTTCGTCGATTACAATCGCGATGGCTTACTTGATCTGTTTGTCTCCAACTACCTCGAGTTCGACCTGGCTACCGCTCCCAAGCCTTCCCTCAGCCTGCCTTTCTGCAATTATGAAAGCGTGGCCGTGAATTGTGGCCCAAAAGGGTTACCCTCTTCGCGCCAGTTTCTTTACCGCAACAATGGCGACGGTACGTTTACCGATGTATCCAAGGAATCCGGAGTATCCAAGCTGCAGAACTCTTACGGACTCACCGCCGTAGCCTTCGATGTAGATGAAGACGGCTGGCAGGACATTTTTGTCGCCTGCGACTCCTCTCCAAGTTTCTTATTGATGAACAACCACGACGGCACCTTCCGCGAAGAGGGACTCCAGCGCGGCGTCGCTCTCAGTGGCGAGGGCTTGCAACTCGGCGGCATGGGTGTCGGCGTCGGCGACTACGAGTCCGATGGCCACCTAGACATCATCAAGACGCATTTCATGAATGAAGCCACTGGCATTTACCACAACAATGGAAAGGGCGAGTTTGAGGACAGGACTGGCCCTGCAGGCTTTTCTTCAGAGCGGACCTTTGTCAGCTGGGGAACAGGTCTGGCGGACTTTGACAATGACGGAAATCCCGACATCCTGGTCGTCAATGGCGCTGTCTATCCGGAACTTGAGCATGTCTACAAGAAATTTGAGACCAAGAATCCGCGCCTGATCTACCGCAATCAGGGCAACGGGATCTTTGTCCACATGCACCGCAGTGAAGTTGGACCAGGGATCGAGGAGCGTTTCGTGAGCCGCGGCTGTGCATTCGGGGACTTCGATAACGACGGAGATATTGATGTGCTGATCATGAACCGGAACGCACCTCCTTCCCTGCTACGCAACGACGCCCCCAAAGAAAATCACTGGATCAAAGTCCGCCTCGAAGGCACCAAGAGCAATCGGAGTGCGATCGGTTCACGCGTTCTGGTTCGTTTCGCGGGCAAAGTGCAGACCCAGTGCGTAACCAGTCAGACCAGCTATCTATCCGCCAACGATCCCCGGCTGCACTTTGGCCTCGGGTCAGCCACGACGGCTGATCTTGAAATCGTCTGGCCCACGGGCATCTCAGAGAAGTTCCCCAAACAGCAATCCAATCAGCTCATCACCATTCGCGAAGGCGTCGGCATCGTAAAGAACCGTCAGACACTCGCGACGCTCTAAGCTAGAAAAGGCGCGGGCTCGCTGGACTGATGGCATGAAGCTGGAGTCCCGCACCTGCGGCAGCCGCTGCCATTGCGGCCACGGACCCCGTGGGAATTAATTCTTGGCGGCCGACGCGCGCCGTTCGAGCTGAGCAATCTGCTCCTTCAACATTTTGGCGTCCGGACCATCGGGGGTATAGGTGAGGCAGTTGCGCAGATGTTCCAGGGCTCCAGCGTAGTCTGCTTTTCGAGCCAAAATGGCGGCAAACAATTGCTCGCCACTGCGGATGTTGTGCAAAGGATCCGCCGCCATGAGCTTCTGCGCGCTGTACTCGGCGGCATTGAGCCTTCCCAGTTGGAAGTTAGAAAGTGCACTGTAATACCAGATTTTAGGAGTTCCTGCCGGATCGAGTTGCAGGTAACGCAAGGTATTCTCCGTCGAGCCTTGCCAATCTTCCTGCTGCACGGAGAGAGCCGCGAGTTGTTCGAGCGGCAAGCTGAATTTGGGGTCAGCCCCTAGCGCCTTCTGAAAACACATTTTCGCATCATGGGGACTGGAGAGCATTTGCATGCGGCCAAGCTGATACCATGCATCTGCGAATTGCGGGTAAATTTGCACTGCTTTTTCCAGATCTTTGCGCGCTCGGTCGGGCTTGTCCCCGCGCAGTTCCCCGCCTGCCTTGCTCCAGAGCTTCGAAGCCTCGTCTGGAGCTGCCTGACTGGTTGTGCTCATCGCCGTGGCTCGCGCCTTGGAGTCGCGGGAGAGAGTGATCGTTCCGATGTTGGGGTCGTCACGCAGATTGCGAACCGAGATCGTCGTCTTGGTTGAGCGAAAACCTGTCAGAAAAGCCTCAGCGACGCATCCCTCGTAGTGAACCTCCATCTGGCGCTCCCGGTCGCCAAGTTGGCTGAGCTCACCTGCAACCCTTGTCGGCATGATCAGAAATTCGCCCTTAGGGTCAGTTTGGGTTGTGGCAGATGTTGTCCCATTGCAGCTGAGCGTGACCAGAATCGGATCCCAAGGGAGGACCTCTCCCTCGATCGCAACCTTACCGAGTAAGGCACCGCCTGCCCGGCCTTGGGCGGTCATGTTATTCCAGTATCCGTAGAGACCTGAATCTTGTACGGAGTCGGGTCGGGTTGGACTTTCTACCGGGCGCGGTCCCGTATTCACGTTGGGAGGTGGACCACCGGCACCACGCTGGGCGACCGCAGATGAAGAATAGAGAAAAGGGAGGAGAAGGGAAAGCCAGAGGGAAGAGCGCATACCGACCTCACCGGCGGCGTTCAGCGTTCTCTCACTTCAGGTAACTGCAAGAACGTGTTCTACCGCACCTGAAGACATTCTAATGACAATACGGTCTTCCGACGTAGTATACAATGCCTGCGTCCGGAAGCGTGGGAATTCCGCCAGAAGTTGGCTGACTTCTGATACGGCGAAGATTGGCGGCCGGAGGAAATGAGCCGATGTATACGCGGGTATTGTCCAATTGTGTCCTCCTCCTATTCCTCTTACCCGCGCTTAACGCCCAAACTCCTGCAGCGCCAGAGACTCAAATCGGGCGAGCCATCTTGACGAGCGATCCAGCGGAAGCAGAGAGCTCGCAATCGACTGTTCTGCGGACGACGCGTCGAGAAGTGTTAGTCGACTTAGTGGTGCGGGACAAGCATCGCCGCCTGGTAACGAATCTGCGCCCGGACGAAGTCGAGGTGTTCGAAGACGGTGTTCGGCAGAAGGTCAATGCCTTCCGCAAGATTGAAGGAGGCGAGCAATTAGCCGTCGAACAAGAAGCTGCATCGTCGGCGCCGGCGTCGGATACAAAGGGAGCCAAGGAACAAGCGCCCTCCGCCGGAGTTGAATCTCTGCGGCAACTGAACTTTGTCGCCGTGGTTTTCGCTGATATCGCGCCCCTCAACCGGAATTTCGCCCGTGAAGCCGTGCAGGCCTTCCTCGGAGGCGGGAACTTTCCGAACACTTACTTCTCCGTTTACCAGCTGAACCATACCCTCAAAATTGTGCAGTATTACACCGCGGATAAGGACCTTCTTTCCCGAATGGTGAATTCCGCAGTACAGGGAACGGGTGGCGTTAGTTCCCTACCCGTGCACGCGGAGGTGGCAAGCGCCGCGTCTTCCACCCTTCAGGCCAGCGCGGAAAATATACTCAGTTCTCCGGGCTTAGACCAAGCCACGGCTCTCGCAGTTCGCAATGCCATTTTGAGTCCGCTTCCGATCATCACCAAAGACCCGTTGTTCGCACGTGATTCGGCGTCGCAAGATGCCTCGCTTGCGCTCGGCAACGCCATCCTCGCGCAGGCCCGGATTGAGACTGGACTGCGATTCGCCCAGAACCTCTCGAATGGCATGGATGCCCTCGATGCGTTGCGTGAAATCGTACGCAGTCAGGAATCGTTGCCGGGGCGCAAAGTCGTCTTGTATTTGTCGGATGGTCTTGATTTTCCGATGAGCCGGCATGACGCGGTTGAAAGTTTGATCAGCTATGCGAACCGTTCCGGGGTTTCCTTCTATGCCGTCGACACCCGAGGCCTCAGCGTCGAAGACCCCATGATGCGGTCGCTTGCAGAGTTGGAGCGTACCGAAGCCATCAGCTCCGCACAGAAGGTGGACCCGCACAACGGAGTGAAAGAAGAAGACAATATCGAACTTACTGCCGTGTCCAATAAGCAATTGGCTCTGCGCGAACTTGCGGAATCGACAGGCGGATTCGTCGTCACCGACACCAACGAGATCGCGGCTCCCATGAAGCGGGTCATGGAAGAGATCCGCTCTCATTACGAAATTGCATACACCCCTACCGCTACCGCTTTTGATGGCCGCTTTCGAAAGATCGACGTCAAAATCCACCGTTCCAAAGTGGAGGTTCGCACCCGCAAAGGATACTTTGCGCTGCCCGAACTGCGGGGGCAGCCCCTACAAGCGTTTGAGGCTGCAGCCCTGAGCGCAATCAGCGCTCCTGTCCCCGGCGATTCCTTTCCTTATCAAGTTGCCATCCTCAAGTTTCGTCCCCGGCAAGATGCCGTGGAACACCAAGTCGCGTTTGAGGTCCCGCTTTCCAGTTTGAAGGAGGTCGAGAATCGCACGACCGGCAAGCTCGCCGTCAGAGCCTCGATTGTGGCGCTGATTCGTGATTCTGCCGGTGAGGTGGTGGGCAAAATCAGCCGGCAACTCGTGCGCGAGCTTTCGAGCGTGGACCTAGCCTCCCGAAACAAGGACACGATCCTTTACGCTGAACCACTTCGACTGGCTGGTGGCCACTACCAGGTGGACTCGGCAGTGCGTGACGAGGCCTCAGGTCGCACCTCGGTAAAAAGGATTGCTTTATTCGTGGACTCGGGAAAAGATTTCGGCTTGAGTTCGTTGGAGCTCGTTCGACCGCAGGGCTCAGGCCAGTCACGTTCCCTGGCGGCGGATCCCGGCAACTTCCCTATCGATCCAGCGGCCATGGTTCCAGTTCTCAGCAATTCTGTCCGTTCCGGCAAGCCGGTAAACTTGTATTTCGTCGTCTATCCAGCCAAGCAACAATCCGAACCGAGCGTCGTTCTCCAAATACTTCAAAACGGGAAAGAGGTTCTGCGGAAACCACTCGTCCTGCGCTCACCGGATCTTGATGGCGCTGTGCCGGTCATGCTCCAGCTTGTTCCTGCGCCCGGCCACTGCGACATTCTCGTTACCGCGCAACAGGACAAGCTGGTTGCTCAGTCCGCCCTGTCGGTAAACGTTCAATAGGTCTCAAGCCCTGGGCGTCACGCCCGACCGATGGTCGTCCGATCACTGGGATGGCTCTGTAACTTTGATTGCTTGGTCGGCGGAGACGTTCCTGAGCACTTGCGTCTTGCCCGAAGGCCAAGTTATTTCAATGCGCTCGGCACGTGTGTCCGGGCCCAATCCAAAGTGCACCGGACCGTAACTGGATGAGGCATAACACACAGCTGAAGTCATATGGTTAAACTGTGCGCCGATGGTCGGGCTCACAACCATAATCCTTGCGCCAATTCCATCGCGGTTGCTCTTTGTGCCCCGGAGCGCAATCTCCAACCAGTGGCCAGCTCCGGAGCTACGGTTCATCCAGATTTCTGCCGGCTTTCCAAGCGCTGTGACGACCGCGTCGATCCTTCCGTCGCCGTCGAGGTCGCCAAAAGCACATCCCCGATGGCGGGCTGGGGGATTGGCTGCAAAGCCCGCCTCCGCGGTAAGGGACTGCCATTTCGCCGTTGCCCCCAAATTGCGAAAAACCGTGTTGTTTTCGTCCACCTGGCGGCCGCGGGTTCTCACCGCGTCCACATCCCCCCGGGTGACGAAAAGGTCTTTCCAGCCATCGTTGTCAAAGTCGTACATCGCCAAACCGAACCCGTTCATCGCCCAACTCAGTTGCCGCATGCCGCTCGCCGTGGTCTCCTCATCGAACTCCTGACCGCGCACATTCTGAAAAATGGGGAACGTCTGGTTTGCCACGGCAACAAAAGCAATATCGGGATAAGAGTCGTTGTTGTAGTCTCGAAAGTCGAGTCCCATTCCGGAAACAAAACTGCCGTCTTCTGGCAGAGCAACTCCTGTCTCAAACGCCACTTCACGAAACTTGTTTCCCTGATTGTGAAAAAGGAAGCTCGCAAGACCATCGTTCGTCACATAAATATCGCTTTTCCCATCCTTATCAAAGTCTGCTACGGCGGCACTCATTCCTTTGCCGAGCTTTGAGCGAATCCCCCACTCCTTGGAAACGTCGCGAAAAGTGCCATCGCCGTTATTCAGGAATAATTGATTTGGTGCGCCCTGGAACCTGCCCGGGGGACAGTAGTCGCTTTGGCCCTCAAACCCACACTGACTCACGGTTGCGTATTGCCACCGCAAGTAGTTCACGACGAAAAGGTCCAGGAATCCGTCATTATTTATGTCGACCCATGCAGCTCCGATCGCCCACAGAGGGCCAAATTCCGGATCTGGATGATTCAGAGCTCCGTCAAGTCCCGACTTCAAGGTTGCGTCGGTAAACGTTCCGTCTCCGTTGTTGTGATACAACGCGCTGTGATGAACGCCGGCAACGAACAGGTCAGGATGCCCGTCGTTGTCATAGTCTGCAACCGCTACACCGGTGTCAAAACCAGTACCGGCGAGATGCGCTTGCTCGGTGACGTCAGTGAAGACATCATTCCCCTCGTTCCGAAACAAGCGATTCCGGTATTTGGAGTCATCCTTCTTCAGAGTGGCGAGATTGCCACCGTTGGTAAAGAAAATATCCGGGCGACCATCGCCGTCGTAGTCAAAAACCGCGACTCCGCCCGCCATAGTCTCGGGAATGTTCCTGGCCGTTGTCTCATCATTCTCAAGAATGAAGGGAATTGAGTGCAGTTCGAACCGAATCGAACTACCCGCTTCCCCGCCGTGCAAGGTGGGCATGAAAGCGGCAAGCAGAACGAAAGCTGCGAGAAGGGCCCGTTTGCGCATGGAAGCAACGAACATCGACGATCTGATTGTAATCAGGGCTAGGTCAAAATCTCGGCAAAAAGGAGTTTCAAGCGCTGGAGTTCCGCGAGAAGCAACCGCCTCAAGGAGTGGGGTGAGCGTCCAATGGTTGTGGCCGTGGTTGCGACGCTAGTTCATCCGCCAGCCGTCGTTGGCGGAGACCGTCCTCAGCGCGATGAAGCCGATAATACAACTTTGCAAGCTCAAGATGCGGAGCTGCCCAATCGGGCAGTTGCTTGGCCACCTGCTCGAGGTAAGCCACCGCAGCGGGATAATCGCCCCCTACGCTTTTCAGCATGCCCATCATATAAATGGCGTTCGGTTCCTGAGGCTGCAACTGCAAGGATCGTTCCAGATACTTTGTCGCCTGGTCGAGGAGCCGTCTTCGATAGTAGATCGTTCCCAGGTGAAGATTCGCCTGAAAATCGTCAGGAGCGTTTTGCAAGATTTGCTTGAATACTTCTTCCGCACCTCGATCATCTCCGGTGTTCTCCCGAGCCATGCCCACCAGAATCTGGATATTCGGGAGTTGCGGATTCAAACGGAAAGCCGCTTCAAGATCATCGCGGGCTTCATAGGGATGCGCGTACTGGAGGTGAGTTTTCCCGGCAAGCAGGTAGGCCTCCGGGCGATGGGTGGCAGTGGCAGCGGCTTCCACTCGGCGAACTCCCTCTTCCGGGCGGCCGTCAGTAATCAGCGCCGAGCCGTACAGAATCTGGAAATCCATGTTGGTCGAGTTAGCTGAATCGAGCGGCTCCAATAAGGCGACGGCTTCGGCAGGCAATTTCGCTTCCAGGCAAACATTCGCCAACCGGAGTGCCACTGCCTGGTCCGCGGGATCTAAATGATGAACCTGCTCAAGTTCCGATCGCGCTCCCGCAAGATCGCCTTTCATGTAGTAAGCGCGCGCGATATTCATTTGGACAGCTTTGGGCGAAGAGGTTAACGGAAGGGCGCTTTGGTACATGGCTATGGCCTCATCGTATTTTCCTGAATCCGCGAGCATAGCGCCCAGATTGACCCTCGCTTCAAACATGCCAGGTTGACGGCGAAGGATTTCACGATAATCACGGATTGCTTCAGCGGGCTTGCCTTCCTTCTGTTCCTGCACAGCAGTGTCAAACAACTGCGCGACCGAGCCCTGCGCTTCGGAAGCGGTCGACAGCAGCAGGATTAAAGGGAGAATCACCATACAACAGGCAGCATAGCGCAATCCCTGGGCGGCGGGTAAGGCATGCGCTCACGCGTTCTCCGCACGTTCGGCTCGAAATGGTCCGCGCTTGCAGTCCGGCCCCGGGAGAACTTGCGCGCTCAGAAACCGATCGGAGTCAGACGGTGAGTGTGGCCTAGGTACATTAAGCCACTGCCAGCCAGTCAGTTACAATTCACGCCAGAAAATCATCGGGAACAGCGCCGTGGCCCAGGATTGGCGCGGTTTCCCTTATCCTGTTCAAAGAACATCGCTCGCCCTGAACGCACTCTTTACAACTTACCTTTTGGGGCAGAGAATCATTGGTGCCGCTCTTCTATGCGCTCCTGAGGTCTTCGTGTCCAGCAGAAAAACGTTAATGTCCACCCGCCCTTCTCTGATGTTCCTATGTGCTTTCTCGCTCGGAATTGTTAGTTTTCCTGGCCTTCGGCTTCGAGCTCAGTCCGTTGCAACGGCACCGGCTCCTGCGATCGCCGACCACACGATCCAAAGCAACGTGGATGAAGTCTCCCTCGACGTGGCGGTACGCGGCAAGAAGAACAAATTCGTAACCGATTTGAAACCAGAAGACTTGGTCATCACCGATAACGGGACTCGAGTCAACATCTCGGACCTTCATGTGGTAACAGGCACTAGCAGCGAAAACCGTTTGGTCACTCTGATCTTTGACCGGCTTGACTCTGCTGCGGCGAACAACGCCCGCACGATTGCCGCCAAAATCATGAAGGAGTTTCCTGCGGAAGGGTTCTCGTACTCAGTTTTGGGAATTGCGGGGCGGCTCAGGCTGTATCAGGACTTTACCCCAGATCGCAAGTTGCTAGCCGACAAGATTCGCACGGCAACGGAAGCTTCGCGTGAGGAAGCGACAAGCGCAACGGAAGCCGCAGAGAAGAACCTGCTCGAGGTGGCTCGCACCGGCATGGATAACTCCGGGGTCCACATCAACTCGCAACAGCGGGTGATCGCGCAATCGGTGCTCTTTGCGCTGCAGGATTCGCAAAAAATCATTCAGGAACAACACACGCGCGCGGCGCTAGCGGGGTTGCTTGCCGTGGCGCGTGCACAGGGCAAAGTGCCTGGACGAAAAGCCGTAATTTACTTTTCCCAGCAAACGCGCGAGGACGGAACCGAAGAGGACACGCTCAACACGATTTTGGGCACCGCGAACCGCTCGGGAGTCAGCATTTATACCGTGGATGCCAATATTTTCAACGATCCGACATCTCAGGCCCTGATCGCATCGATGGCACTGGGTAATTCGGTCAATATGGGCGTGAATCGCGCCTCTGCCCCTCAACCTCTCACCGGGCCCCCGCCAACGCCAGCTGGAGATGTCAGCACCCCCGGCATGCACACCATGATCAGCAGCCAGACGGAACGGTTTGAGGTGCGCGGATCAAGCGGACAAGGCCCGCTGGCGGATCTGGCGCGCGGAACCGACGGAGCGTTCATCCCTGCCGGCGCCAACCCGCGCAAAATCGCTCAGGGACTGGTGCATGACCTCAGCTCGTATTACCAGGTATCGTACGTGCCGCCCTTCAAGGAGTACGACGGCAAATTCCGCGTGATCGCGATCAAGGCTACGCGTAAAGACGTTCACCTGCGTACCCGGTCCGGATACTTCGCCGTGGCTCCACAGAACAGCGCATCCTTCAAGTTATTTGAAACCCCTTTGCTGAAGGTTTTTGCTGAGCCCCAGTTGCCCAGCGACGTGAAATTCTATGCCCGGGTATTTCATTTAGGCGATGTTGGCGCCGCGGACTCGAACGCTTTTGCCGTCGAGGTACCTATTTCGGAACTCGATACCCACGATGATCCCAATACCAATTTGTATTCTTTCCATGCTTCCGTGGTCGCCCAGATCAGGAACAGCAAAGGGGAGGTCATCGAACATTTCAGCGAAGACATGCCTCGCCATGGCGCGCTCGATGCCAAGGACACAACCAAGAATTCCTCGGTAGTCATGCAGCGACATTTCGTGGCAGAACCCGGCGACTATGTACTCGAAGCCGTGGTGGCGGATCGCAATACGGGAAAGCTAGGTGCAACCCGCACATCGTTTACGATTGCCGGCGCCTCGTCCGATGCCTCTCTCAGCGATCTGGCGCTCGTACAGCGAATGGAACCTCTACCCGATGACATGGACGCCAATGATCCGATGAGGTATGGCGACCGCCGCGTGGTCCCAGGTCTCATAGGGAGCATGCAAAAAGGGGTCAAGCAGATCGATTTGTTCTCCGTTGTGCATGCTACTCCTCAGCCGAATCAGCAGCCGCGGCTCGAGATCACGGTACTCCGGAACAAGGAACTCATCGCGCAAGCGCCTTTGCAAATGCGGACCCTGACCGCATCGGCCTCCTTGCCTTATGTAGCTTCCCTGCAGGCAGCATCGCTACAGCCCGGCGATTACCAGGTCATCGAAAGTCTCACGCTGGGAGAGAAGACGGTCGAGAAGAGCGTCTCGTTCCGCATTGAAGGACCTCAAATTGCGAGCGCCACGGTCCCATCCTCCGCCATCGTGAACAGCGCGCCTACCAGGGACGAGCTGGGCATGATGTCGGAGGCGAAATTGCCAGAAGGCGCCCACCAACTGGTGATCACAACACTGCCTGAAGGTTCAATGCCGCCTCCATCCCCAGAAGAATTGACCCTCATCGTGGAAGGGGCGAGGAAGCATGCTCTGAGCTACTCCAAGACTCTTCCCAATTTCGTCTGCCTCGAAACCACCAACCGGTCGGTGGACGCCTCGAGCACGGGCGACTGGAAACGACGCGACAACATCGCCGAACTTTTGCGCTATGTAAATGGCGAAGAGACTCGCACCATGGTCGAACGCAACGGCGAACGCACGTCGATGCAGCGCTCCGACCTAGAATCGACCTGGCCAATCTCGGTGGGGGAATTCGGCGGCCTGTTGAATCTGGTATTCAAGCCGGAATCGAAAACCGATTTTCAGTGGAAAGAAGCTGCGAGAGCCGGCGGGGAGACCGTGCAAGTCCTCAACTATCACGTGGATGCCAAGAACGCGACAATGTCCCTGAGCGATAGCTCGCGCCGAGTCGGGGTAGGGTTCCACGGACTCGTCTACGTCGACAGCGCCACCGGTGGAATCCGGCGGATCACGCTTGAAGGCGACAACATTCCTCGGGAGTTTTCTATTCATGCAGCTTCCATGAATGTCGATTATGACTTCGTGACCATCGGCGGGCATGAGTACCTAATGCCCATGCGGGCGGTGATGACTCTTCGACGGGGCAAGAGACAGATCGATTTGAATGAAATGGCGTTTCGCGGGTATCGCCGATACGCATCCCAGACGAAAATTGTGACCACTCCGTAAACGATCGTCGGCAACGGCTCTGGGGGCAGCTGTTCGAGGAAGGGACGACAGATGATGACTCGCAGTCGGTGCCCGGTAGAGGCCGGTCTGATTGTTCTATTTTGGATTTTCTTGTCACCGTGGCTCCTAGGGGCGGACGACAACGGAAATCCCACCAAGTATCTTCCGACGACCACCGGCAATGTACTGGTGCTTAAGAAGACAGTGCGCCGCGTGGTGGTCGATGTCGTCGTACGAGGTGCGGATGGAAAGCCGGTTCGAGGCCTGAGGGCCGAAGATTTCTCCGTCATTGAAGACGGCCAAAAGCAACCCGTGCTTTCCTTCGACGTACACGAGTTCGATCGCGGATCTTTATCCATTCCCGCGAACGCTCCTGCTCTGCCGGCGAACGTCTTTGTGAACGTTCCAAGGCAACCAGAAAAAGGCCCACTCTTCGTTCTTCTTCTGGACATGGCAAACACCGAGGACGTCACCGATCAGATCATCGCTCGTCAGCAGGCCGTGAAGTTTATCTCCAACAAACCTGAGGGCACGCGCTTCGCGGTATTCCTGCATTACGATGGCCTGAAGCTAATCCAGGGATTCACCGCGGACAAAAACGTCCTTTATGCGGCGCTGGATCCGAAGAATTCAAAAAGCGGATTACCCAAAGCGTTTCTGCTGGCGACGAACTTCCACCAGGGTTCCGATGCGACGATAGCGACGGTGAGCGCGATCACCCATTTGGCACAGTTTCTGAACGGAATTCCGGGGCGCAAGAACATCATCTGGATGTCGGCGAAGTTCCCAGTTTCCATTTACGCGAAAGTGGGCGATCCCATGGACCGACAAGTTGATGTGCGCAAGCAGTTCAACGAGCTGACCCGCGCTCAGATTGCCGTGTATCCCTTGAACGTGCGGGGTGTGATCCTGAACCCCGAGGGCCGCCTCACCGGTGGGGGGCCGCATACAGGAGTAGGAGGCGCCGCCCCGACTTCACCGGCTGCGGGCGCCGTTTCCGCAGGTGCTCCCGCGGGAGCCGTAGCCGGCACCGGATCCGCCGGAGACAGTTCGAATCAAGAAGCGGTCAACAGTACTTACGAATCTGCATACCTGGACGACATGATGTCAGACGACATCGCCAGTTCCACCGGTGGAAGGGCCTTCTATAGCACCAACGATCTCGCTGGTGCGCTCGATGAAATCGTCGAAGACGGTTCCAACTATTACACCCTGACCTACTCCCCGTCCAATCCGAGCTACGACGGAAGCCTGCGCAAGATCCGGGTCCTGATCGAGGGACACAAATATAAACTTGAGTACCGCCGCTCTTACTATGCGGATGATCCCGAGCTCGAAGCGCTCTCTTCGATCGGTAAAAAGGCGGATGACGACAGTTCTGAGATGCCCGATGAAGAATCCAAGCTTCTACTGGCAAACCTGCGGCACGGTGCGCCGATGGTTCATCAGTTGATCTTCAAGACGCGTATTCATCCCCTAGGTACGCCGGCGGCGGCGACACCAGAACAGATGGCGGTCTTATCTGCGCAACCTGGTTTCGCGCACGGGAAAAAGAAAAAGACGGAAAGCGTTAAGCCGGCACTCGTGCAAACCTACGCGGTTTACTACGCATTGGTGGGCAATCAGGTAAAGTCTTCGGAAGACGGAACCATCCCCTTGGAGTTTGCAGCCGCGGCCTATGATTCGGAAGGCTGGGTGGTCAATTCCATCATTCAGAAGACCCAGGACGCGAGCGCACCCCCTGTTGCCGGCGACGGAATTCCCCTGTCGCCGGGAGAAGCCGCCACGGGCAGAGTCTACCGCGCCATGCAGGAACTGGTTGTGCCGCTCACAGCGACTTCGATCCGAGTGGCGGTTCGCGACCTTGCGACCGACAGGGTCGGGGCGCTTGAGGTGGCGTTACCCCTGGCTCCGGAAAACGCCAGCACAACCGCGTCGGCAAAGCCATCGGCTTTCTAACGCAATCGAATCTAAGTACGCATCCACCCGGATCCCCGGAAGTGATTACAATCACATTCTGGTGTCACTCAATCGTGAGGTTTGGGGCTCCGTTGCTGGCATCGCCGCTAAGCCGCTGATATAGAATCCAGTCGCAAGCGGAAAAGCGGCTTCGTACCCTGAATCCACGACGATTCATCCAATCCTTTATGGCTACTGTTTTTGTAATCGGCGCTGGACCGGCGGGTCTGTTTGCGGCACAGAAAATCGCCCAGGCGGGTCACGAAGTAGTGATCTTCAACCGCGACATCAAACCGGGTGGTCTGGCGGAGTATGGCATCTATCCCGTCAAAGACAAAATGAAGATCGGGTTGCGAAAGCAATTCGCGAAGGTGCTTTCGCTTCCGAACGTACACTACTTCGGACACGTGCCCATCGGCGGGAATTCACCTCTGACTCTCGAAGCCTTGCGGCACTTCCGCCCTGCCGCCATGGTTTTTTCCGTGGGGGCGCAGGGCACGAAGAAGCTGGGCATGCCGGGGGAAGATGCCGGGGGCGTCTATTCGGCGAAAGACTACGTGTACCACTACAACCTGTTGCCTCCTTTTGCCACCCAAAATTTCTCGATTGGCAAGCGAGTAGCGATCATTGGCATGGGCAATGTGATGGTCGATATAGCGCGCTGGCTGATGCTTGATTGCGCTCACGCCAAGCCCGAGGAAATCGTGGTCGTGGCTCGCCGAGGTCCCTTCGAGGCCAAGTTCGACGAAAAGGAATTTGCTCACATTCACGAGCATCTCGATCGCAAGGCCTTCGCGCACGAGCTCGAGCGGGTAAAGGACCGGATTGCGGCTGTTGGGCAGGACATCTCAAAGGTTGCCGAGGAAACTTTCCCTGCCTTGGCGAAATATCCAGACCATCCTCCCACCTCACCCCTCCTGAGGTTCCGATTCCTGAGCACGCCCACCGCAATTCATCCAGGTCCCGATGGGCGCATCGCCAAGCTCACGGTGGCCGACAATGAGCTGACCAGCAGAGACGGCAAGATCGGATGCAAGGCGATGGGAACAAGCGAAGACCTCGATGTGGATACCCTGATCTTCGCGATCGGAGACAAGCATGATCCCTCCCTAGGATTGCCGTGTGGGTCTTCGGGATACCTGACGAACCCCGAATCAACTCGCCCCGGTGCGCCCTATGAAGTGTTTGACCCAGAAACGGGGATGCCCTGGGAAGGCGTATTCGTCGTAGGATGGGCGCGCAACGCTAGCGAAGGCCTGGTCGGAATCGCGCGCCACGATGGCGAGGTCGGAGCAGGCCACGTGCTCGACTATCTCAGTCGGAAATCAGCAGAGCGGTCAGCGCCGGTAGAAGAAATCGGGGAGTTCCTCAGGGGCAATCACGTTAAGTTCGTGCTGAAATCCGATCTCCCCTACTTGTACACGGCCGAGGACAACGAGATGAAAGCGCGCGGGCTTTCCTGGTTCAAGTTCTCCGATGATGACCAGATGCTTTCGGTCATCGAAAGGGGAAAGGCCAACTCGCCGGAGTTGGTGGGGTCTCCGGGAGACTAGAGGGCTCTGACCCGCGCGCCGCCCCTCGATACAATCGATACTCATGCCCGAATTGCCGGATATCGCGGCCTACATTACCGCCCTCGAACCTCGGGTCCTCGGGGAACCGATTCAGCAAGTTCGCATTGCAAGTCCATTTCTGCTTCGTACCGTAGATCCTCCTGTTTCGGCCGTCGATGGGAAACGCGTGCGCGAGCTGCGGCGTCTCGGCAAACGCGTGGCTTTCGGCCTTGAAGACCATCTGTGGTTGGTGCTGCATCTGATGATTGCCGGGCGCCTGCATTGGCGCATGGCGGGGGCGGGCCTTGCGGGACGCAATCAACTTGGCGCCTTTGACTTTCCGAAGGGCTCGTTGGTACTCACAGAAGCGGGGGCACAACGCAGAGCTTCCCTTCATGTCATTCAAGGCGAGGAGAACCTGCGCGCGATCGATCCCGGTGGACTCGACGTGCAAGCGAGTGATCTGGCTACTTTCCGCGCTGCTCTGATGGCGGAAAACCGCACGCTCAAGCGGGCGCTTACAGATCCTCGGATTCTGAGCGGCATCGGAAATGCGTATTCGGATGAGATTCTGCACGCAGCCGAGCTTTCACCTATCGCGCACACGCACAAGCTCCAGCCCGGCGAATGGGAACGCTTGTTCACCGCAACCCGCTCGACGCTTCGACGGTGGGTCGACCAACTGAGGGCAGAGGCGAAGAAGAAATTCCCGGAAAAGGTGACAGCCTTTCGCGAGGAGATGGCCGTACACGGCAAGTACGGCAAGCCTTGTTCCCGTTGCGGCGAGAAGATCCAGCGCATCCGTTACGCCGGCAATGAAACCAACTATTGCGCTCGCTGTCAGACCGGCGGCAAGGTGCTGGCCGACCGCAGTCTCTCCCGTCTGCTCGGAAAGGACTGGCCGCGGACCCTAGAAGAATTGGAAGCTCTGAAGCGCAAATGAACCGCTACGGGAGTTAGTGGGGTTGGCCTACGCCAAATTGGTTCCCATTGCGCACAGGCTTCGTGCCATTGAAATCGATCTCCAGCAACTTCTCGCTCTCGACTTGCGTTCCAGTCTCATCCCGCAGGGTATGCACAATCTTTCTCGTGTTGCGGTCGATCACATCGCCGGTTGAAGGAAACACGTATTTCGCGTCAATGCTGAGGGACACCCACCCCGGGCTGTCGGAAAGCTTCACGTCGGCAGTTTGTTTGGGCGGAGTCCGGGTCGCATCGAAGACGTGAACATAGTTGTTGACACCATCCGCCAGCCAGATTTCTTTCTCATCGGGGGTCATGGCGATTCCGTGGCTTTGGCATGGATTGTGCCGCGCCGGCTTGCCGGTCGGAAATCCTTGTACCGCCACATCATAGAGTTTCTTGCCGGTTTTCACATCTCCAACCTCGAACCCCAAGATGTTGTTGGTGTTCACGAAAACAAGTGAATTCGTTCCATCCAAAGTGAAAGGACGAATATTGCTGGAGAACGGTCCGATTTTCTCGATGACCTGATTCGTTTTGGGATCGGCGACAAGCAGGTAGTTATTGTGCAGTCCAGCGAGATAAACCCGGGTGCCATCAGGCGACCAGATCGTATTGTGAGCACCCGTACCGGTGTCCAGACGGGTCGTGAGATCACCGTTCGACGCGTTGATCACATCCCAATAGGCGCCTTCGAAGCTAGGCACATACAACGTCCTTCCATCCGGAGAGATGGCCAGACGATCGAAACCGCCCTCGTACTGTTTTTCCCAGACAATCTTGTCAGTCGCGAGATCGAATGCGGCGATCCGGACGGTTGTGGTTACGTACAAGCGTCCACTGGCTGCGTCCGAGGCAATGCCTTTGATCATCTCGACCGTCTGCCCCGGCGCGAGCTTCCAGGTAGGAATGCGCTTCACGAACTTAAACGATTGGTCCATATCAAAGACGAGGATCCCGATGCCGCCGTAACGCAGGTTGTAATTGGCGTCGGGATGATGGTTAAAAACACCGGGGACGGCGACGTAGAGCAAATGCCGGTCTTTCCCTCGAGCACTGGCAGACACAAACACAACCCCGATTGCGAGCCACTGCGCAGCCACGGCCAGCAGGCTTCGAAAGCTGAAAACCACGTCCAATCTCCTTGCCCACAGACCGGGCGCAAGCAGTATAGCTGTCGGTCCCGAATCGGCGAGTTTATCCTGAACGGCAGGTCTCGGGGGGTTCCAGGCCTGGCCATGCAACCATCCCTTCCCCAGCTCGCAACTAAATAATTAGTTACCTTTTAAAGGTCGCCGCGTCTAATAATGAAGAGGAGCCAAAGGATTGCCACCGCGCCCGTCGACAACCCTGACCGAAGCTGAACTGAGGATCATGGAAGTGCTTTGGGCTCAAGGGGCTGGCACGGTGCAGCAAGTACTTGACTGGATGCCTCCAAAGCCCACGCTGGCCTACAACTCCGTCCTGACCACCATCCGAATCCTGGAACGTAAGGGGTATGTCGAGCACGTCAAAGACGGCCGGGCGCACGTCTATAAGCCAATTCTTGAGCGAAAGGACGCTAGCCGCTCAGAAATCCGGCACCTGATCAGCCGCTTTTTCCGTGACTCCCACGACGACCTCGTGTTGAACATTCTTGAAGATCGCGGACTGGATTCCGGGGAACTCGAACAACTGAAGAAGATTCTGCAAAGGAGCGAGTCGAAATGAACGCCTTCGCGAACCTCGCTCAGCTGATCAGTTCCCAGATTGTGAATTGCTTCGTGGTTGGGATCGCCGTCGCAGCACTCGCCGGAGCAACTTCAGCCGCTGTCGGGCGGAAAAATTCCGGAGTTCGCTTTGCGATCTGGTTTGCCGGACTGCTTGCGATTGCATCTTTATTCGTACTCGGCCGGCCGTTGACCGGCACTTCCCTGTCGGTGCATCTGAGTGCTCCCCAATTCACGCTTCGTCCGCAATGGGCTTTCTATATCTTCGGGGCATGGGCCTTGTTCGCCTCTGTCGCCATAGGGCGAATCGTTCGCGGACTTTGGCGGGTTCGATCTTTGAAGAAAACATCCGCGCCGCTCGAAAGTTCTGTGTTGGCTTCTATTCAGCAAGCTCTTCCGCGAGTGTCACGCCGCTTCGAGGTTTGTACGTCAGAACAAGTGCGGGTTCCCGCCGCGCTCGGATTTCTTCGCCCGATGATCGTGTTGCCGGTTTGGGCCGTCCGCGAACTGCAGCCCGAGGAACTGAGCACCGTAGTTCTACACGAGTCGGCTCATCTTGAGCGTTGGGACGACTGGACGAACTTGCTCCAAAAAATCATTCGCGCAGTGCTGTTCTTCCACCCGGCCGTGTGGTGGATCGACAGCCGCCTTGCGATCGAACGCGAAATATCTTGTGACGACATGGTGCTCGCTCGTTCCCGCAGCGCGCGTCAGTACGCCGCCTGCCTGATCTCGCTGGCCGAGAAGACCCGTGCCCATCGCTCCCTGGTTCTTGCACAGGCAGCCGTAAGCCGCCTCAAACAGACAGGGCAGCGGATCTCGAAGATCCTGGATGGAAATCAGAGAACGGTCAAACCGCTGCTGAAACCCGCAATGGCTGCCCTGGCTGTCTTTGCAGGGTTCAGCTTTGTTGCCGTTCAACACACTCCGCAACTGGTCGGGTTCGGGAGTGACCGCGAGGCCTCCTCCCATGCCTCTTCTGCTGACAAATTCGACTATGTCGCGAACGTGAATCCGGTTGCGGTGAAGGCCCTCCCGGCTTCCCTGCACCCCTCGAGCACTCCGATCCTAACCAGGACCAAAGCACAGAGGGCGGCAGAGCCACACGACGCGGCAATTCAAGCGCGTCCACGGCCAAGGAGTGTTCCGCTCGAGTCGGCGCCCACACAAGAAGCAGCCAATCGGACTAGGGAGCAGAGCCCGGTGGTGGTGAATGCCGCAATGAGCGCCGATCAAACGCCGCGATTCGTTTATCTAGTCACGCAGACCGAGCAATACGACGGCTTCGGCAACGTGACCGTTATGACCTCGGTCTGGCGGGTTCGAGTGACGAAACCTGCGCCAAACAAGGTCCAAGCCCCAGTGTTTCCGCACCAGACGTAGGGCAAATTTTTTTGCCGAGATCAACTAATGTTTTAGTTGTAACTAATGTTTTAGTTGTAAAGGAGAACCCAATGAATAAATTGAAAGACATCGTTAGACAAAAATTATCGAAGCGCTTCCTCGTGCCTGCCATGGCGGGCGCAATGGCGCTCTCGCTTGGCGTTTACGAGTTTGCCAGCCCCGTACGCGCTGCCTCACCGGCACCCGCGCCCGCGGCTGCGCCCCTTGACGACAGCAGTGTCGGCGCTCTGCTCTCGCTCGATCAGGCAATGGAGCATCTGGCGTCGCATGTTACGCCAGCGGTCGTCAACATCACGGTCGCGTCGAAACACAAGCCGCAGATGCAGTTGCAGCAACGGAACCAGAGCGACAACGACGATCAAGGCCCTGATCAAGATCCCATGCAGCAATTCGGGCCGTTCGGCGGTCCTGGCTCCCCGTTCCATTTCGGGCAGCCCGGCCGTCCGCAGATTGAGCATGGCCTCGGCAGCGGCGTCATTATTTCGCCCGACGGCTATATCGTCACCAACAACCACGTGGTCGAGGGGGCGGTAGATATTCGCGTCACCATGAGCGACAAGCGCACCTTCTCCGCCAAGCTGATCGGAACCGACCCGCTGACCGATCTGGCCGTGGTCAAAATCAACGGCTCAGATTTCCCCAGCGTTCCTCTTGGGGATTCCACCAAGCTGCACCCGGGGCAAAGCGTTCTCGCGTTCGGTAATCCCTACGGATTCCGCTTTACCGTCACGCGCGGAATTGTCAGCGCACTGAACCGTCCCAATCCCGATCCGTCCAACCGCCGGAAGCCCGGTCAGTTCATCCAGACCGACGCCGCGATCAATCCTGGCAACTCCGGGGGCCCTCTCGTCGATGCACGTGGAGAAGTTGTTGGAATCAACACCTTCCTCGTGTCTGACAGTGGTTCGTTCTCCGGGATGGGCTTCGCCATTCCCGCTCAGATCGTGAAGCCGACGATCGATTCTCTGATCGCGCACGGCAAGGTCGTTCACGGCTATATGGGCATCGGCATCAGCGATGTGACGCCGGAGAATTCGAAGTTCTTCAACCTGACGAAGAGCGCCGGAGCGCTGGTTGCGCAGGTTGAGGACGATTCCCCTGCCGCGAAGGCTGGCCTGAAAACTGGCGATGTGATCATTGGCCTGGATGGAAAGTCGGTCAACGACGCCGGCGAACTGCAGGTAGAGGTCGGACAGCGCCAGCCGGGCACGACCATCAAGCTGGAAGTTATCCGCGATGGCAAGAACATAACCATCCCAGTGGCGCTTGAGGCCATGGGCAGCCGCGACAAAATCGCGAGCACCGACACCAATCACGAAAAGCCGCGCTGGGGATTGGGGCTGCAGGACCTCACTCCTGATCTTCGGCAGGAAATGCAGGCTCCCGCGGACGTGCGCGGTGCGGTGATCGCGAACGTTGAACCCGGCAGCTCAGCCGAGAATGCCGGCCTTCAGCGCGGGGATGTGATCCTCGAAGTGAACCGCAAGCCGGTGCAATCCTCACAGGACGTGCAGCAAGCCCTGAAGAGCATCCCGAACGGCCAGGACGCTCTGGTACTTGTGTGGTCGAACGGCGGCAACTCCTATCGTGTCCTGCATCCGACGCAAGGATAAGGGATTACCGACGTCGCGTAAGCTAACGGGGGCCCCACGGGGCCCCCGTTTTTCCTGACTTCCAACTCCCGGCCGTTAATCGCGAGACAATCCCCGCCGTCGAAAGATCAGCGTGGCCAAAAGAAAGCATACCAACGCATAGTTGAGGCCGTACACCAACGCGGTCACATGGCCAGTCCAGGGGAATGGATGGCGCGCCGCTTTTGTGATAACCGTGAAACGTTCTTCCGATATCAGGTTGGTCAATGGAAGAATGTAGTGCACCGGCAATCGGATCCATGCAGCCATTGAACTGGAGCTTGATTCAAAGACTTTTATGAGCGACATCAGAATCAAGACGCCAGCCATCACAACGATTGGATGAACCAAGGTGACCAGCAAAAGCGAAATCGATGCCCATAGCGCGTACCGGGTCAACGGATATACCAGCAAAGTCCAAACTGAAAACTGAAAGCTCTGCCCGCCCAGCCACGCGAGCAGCAGTGTGACTCCGAGCATGGCAAGAACGTATCCCGCCATCAACCCGAGTACTCCAAGAAACTTCCCCGCCAGAAACTCCCATCGCTTCAGAGGACGAGCCATGACCGCAAGGATTGTGCCGCTTCGCATTTCTCCGGCCACCGAGTCAGCCGCAGCCCAGGCCGCCAGCAAACTGCCAAATCCGCTCACCAGAGCCATTACTCCCGCGATTTCATTCAGCACAAAGCCGTGCATCTGTTCCGCGTTCGCAGCCGTTGTCATCGCCTTATAGGCGATCAGCGGACTCATCATAAGCAGCACCACACACACGAATAGGCTGCCGAATAGCAGAATTACTTTGTTTCGCAGGAAGCCTCTTAGCGTGGCTAAGGCAATGGTCCGGATGTTCAAGCCGCCCCCCCTGTGTCCACCAGCTTGAGAAACACCTCTTCCAGAGATGCTCTCAACGGACTCAGGCTGATTACATCTCCGCCCGCAGCCCAAACTGCCTCAGCAACCTGCCGCTTGTGTTCCGGCTCAACATGAATCCGGACCCGATTTTCTTCCCGGGAAATCGAAGCCCCATGCTCTTGGATCGCATGTTCCAGCTCGGGGGATAGACGGTCTACGATGATCTCCACCCGATTGTTCTGCTCGAGCATTTGCTGCATGGTTCCGGTTCCGACCACGCGCCCGTGATCGATGACGATTACGCGATCACAAACCTGTTCCACTTCGGAAAGCAGATGCGAACTCAAGAACACGGTTTTCCCTTGCGCTTTGAGTTCGAGGATGAGATCGCGAACTTCCTTGCGCCCCGCGGGATCGAGTCCTGAGGTTGGCTCGTCCAGCACCAGCAATTCAGGATCTCCAAGCAGTGCCTGGGCAAGTCCTAAACGCTGCACCATGCCGCGCGAGAACTTGCCAATTTTCAGCCCTCGGTAAGAATCGAGTTTCACCTGGCGCAACAAGGCCGCGATCAACCCTTCCGGATCCGCCGTCGCCCGTCCAGTCAGCCGTAGATGAAACTGCAACAATCTCTCAGCATTTAAGTATCGGTAGAACGCGAAATTCTCTGGCAAGAAGCCGATTTGGGCTTTCGCACGAACATCGCCGGGTTCAAAACCGAAGACTCGGCTCGTTCCGGAGCTTGGGAAAATGAATCCCATGAGGATGTTCATGCTCGTCGTCTTGCCGGCGCCATTCGGCCCCAAAAAGGCACAAACTTCTCCGCGCTTGACTTCAAACGAGACCGACGAAAGAGCATCCACCTCCGTTCTGCGAAAACGGCGGCGATACGACTTGGTGATGCCGGAGAACTCAATCACCGGAGTCATCGCTTCCTCCTGCACGATTGTCATCCGTCACACCGAGCCTCGCGGCCAGCCAATATCTCATGCCACCGTTATAACCGGAGTGCCCAAAAACGACCTTGCCGCTCTTGTCGATGATGAACATCGTAGGAATCATCTCCACTCCGTAGGAGTCGGCCATTCTTTGTCGGTTATCAAGCACCACCGGAAACTCCAACTTTTCCGCGTTCACGAAAGCTTCGGTATCCTTCGCATCGCTGTCGATGCTGACCGCGAGGACCTCAAAATCGCTCGACTGCTTGTGATAACGCCGGTAGAACTTCTTTAACTCGGGCATTTCCAGGCGGCACGGTCCGCACCAACTCGCCCAGAATGCCACGACGATTTCCTTTTGGCCGCGAAAATCGGAGAGACTTACAGTCCGCCCGTCCAGCGTTGATCCCGAAAAGTCTGGAGCCATCCGGCTTACCAAGGCCGGCTGTTCGCTCTCTTCTTGGAGCGTTATTTCCAAACGAGCGGCCCTCCACGTAATGAACACGGTGAAAGCCGCCAGTGCGCAGATTGCCCCGACAAGAAACGCCGGAGATCTTCTCGTTTTCAAAAGCAGCGTTTCTTCCGTCGCAGAGATCATCGCAGTCCGTGTGAGTTGGAGCAGCTGACCAGATAGGGTCCGACAAGTATCTCCCAGCAGTCCCTCGGAGTCTACCTATTTACGAACGAGAAACTTCAAGGAACTTGCACAACGGTTGCGCGCTGGCACACACAAGAGCGCCTACCTAAGAATCGTCGAGTGTGGACGCGAGCGATTCGTAAGCCGAAGCAGCTGGGAAACTCTAGTTTCTCACCCCCTGCACCGACAACTTGATCCGGTACAGGCTGGTGCTGGCTGTGATGTAGAGAGTTTTCCCGTCCGCGTCCCCCCAGGCAACATTGCTGACCACCTCGGGGACTTTGATCGTCGCGAGGTGCTTGCCTTCGGGCGAGATGATCCATACCCCACCCGGCCCCGAGCCGTAGACATTGCCTTTCGTGTCCACGCGAATTCCATCCGGCCCGCCGGGAGCCTTGTCGCTCTTGGCATCGAGCAGAAGCTTGCCGTCGCTCACCGAGCCGTCAGGATGCACGTTGTAGCGCATCCAGACTTTGTCGCCGGAGTCGGCAATGTAAAGAACCTTTTCATCGGGAGAAAACGCGATCCCGTTCGGCCGTGGCAGATCGCTGATGATCAATTGCAGCTTGTCTCGGTCTGGGGGCGCACCAGCCTTATGCTGCCGTGCATTCGGAACTCGGTACACGCCATTGGCTTTGAGTTCCTTGAGCGGGTCGGTGTCTTGCTGCGTCGGCAAACCGTAGGGAGGATCGGTGAAGTAAAGCGATCCGTCGGAGCGATAAACAAGATCGTTCGGACTGCTCAACTTTTTCCCCTGATACGAATCCGCCAGCACCGTGATCGTGCCGTGTGGGTCGAGAGTCTCCAGGCGCCAAACGTTACGACGCGCGTGCCCGGCAACGGTAACTCGCCCTTGCTTATCGAGCGTCATTCCGTTTGAGCCCGGTTCCGGGCCGCCGTAGGGAGCAGCACCGGCATAGCCGCTGGGCTCCATGAAAACCTCAGCCTCTTTGGCTCCCGGCTTCCAGAGCCGAATGCGATTCGACGGAATCTCGGCAAACAGCAGGCTACCCGCGTGCGTCCATACTGGACCTTCAGTCCACTTGTTGAAGCCAGTTTCGACGCGCTCGAGTTTTGCATTAGCCGGTACCAGTTGATTTGCCGAAGGGTCGAGTCGTTGAATTTCCTGACCCACTCCGTCCAAGCTACCAATCGCGAGCATAAGGCCGACCGCGTAAATTGTTTGCTTCAGCATGAATTTGTCCTTTAGCCTTTCTTGAAATCAGACACCGTGCTCCTCATCAAAAGGCACGACAGAATTACCTTTGTATTCAAACAATTCCCAAGTGAGTCGCTTCCGCCCATCGGGCTCTTGTTCCCGGATCATGGCTCGCATTTCATCGCGATATGCCCGGTCGCCTTTGGGAAAAAGCAGAAGTGTCTCGGTGTGGGGAACACTGAAACAAATTTCCTGCGATCGAAGCTTCTCTCTCGCAAGCCCGGGCATCAGGGGCAGGATGCAGCAGGCGGAGGCTGCCCAACGACCGCCCATCAAGAGGAAGGGGTTATTTCTGGGGCCCTTCGGAAATTCGGTGGACCCGATCCTGCCAGAGGTCAATGCATGTTCCGGATTTTGAAAAGCCTGTGCATGTAACTGTTCGGCTGTCAGGTGCATCTTCTCGAGATTCTCCACCGTCATGCTTTTTACCGACCCGATAAACTCTTCGACCAGAGCCCAGTACACGTCATGCCCTAAGGAGTGGGTAAACAGCTCCGCATGTTCCTGGTATACCAGATACTCCTTACGGACGAGGTATGGATATACTTTGGGCGTAACCCCCTCCTCAGGGCTGCGGCAAAACGATCTTCTCCAAGTACTCAATCGGGAGTGGCCCCTGATCGAGCGCGCGATTGTGAAATTCTTCCAGGTTAAAAGCGCTGCCCTTGGCCGCCTCATACTTCTTGCGAAGGTCCCACCACTGCCGGTTTCCAAAAAAATATGTCGGCAGTTGCGTTGAGCTCAACTTCGCTCGCACCAGCTTGCCATCAGCCTCGGCCTGGGTCTGGAAACAGTCTTGCAACATCAGATCGAGCGCCTGCTGGTCGGTCATGTTCATGGTCTGCAGACGGATGTCGAGGATGGTGTTCGCTGTCGCGCGTAGCCAGACCTTCATCCGCATCAGGCGGAACCTTGGGCTGGAGTCAAGAAATCCCGCTTGCGTCATCACGTCAGCGATGTACTCCGCCCAGCCCTCGACGTAAGCTCCATTGCCAAACAGGTTGCGTACCAGCCGGCGCGCGACCGGCTCAACATCATTGGCGTGTTCAAACTGTATGTAGTGTCCGGGAAGGGCTTCATGAATTGTGAGCCACTTCAGCGTGTAGTTGTTGTACTCACGGAGCTTGCTCTCGGCCGTGGTTTCCGGAGTTTTGGGGTCGATAGGCGTCACCCAGTATTCGGCCTCGGCCGTGGGTTCGAGCGGCGGCGCGTTATGGAACCCAGCAACTGAATAGATGCCACGCATGAACTGGGGCGTAGGAATCACTTTCAGGTTTTCCCGAGAGCTCAACGCCACAATCTGCTTGTCGCGGATAAACTGCTTGATGTTCTCCAGGTCGCCCTTCACTACGTTCATCAGATCATCGCGCTGGGGATGCTCGTCGCTGATCTTATCGAGGACGGCTTTGATCACTTTGTTTTCTCGGTCGTGGGGAGAGAGGCTCGCGTAGTCATCCTGGCCGGGGAACATCTCCTGGTAGAGCGGCAGGGCCAACTGGAGCATTTCGGCCCGATTACGGGCAAGTTCCGCTTCTGCCTCCTTGAGAAGCTCCGCCGTATCGACGGAGCTCTCCATTACATAGCGAAATTTCTGTGCATACCACTCAGAACCGAGCCGCCACGTGCGCCCGTTGGTCGGTCGCTTGGCGAGCTCGTCCTTCATCCAGGCGTTGAAATCGGCGAGGGCTTTCTTGGCCGCGGGAGCGACCCGATCGTAGTGGGCTTTCAGTGGCGAACCGGCAGGAACTTCGGCAGCAAGGGAGTCGACTTGGCCGATATTTCCTTCATTTTCCTCGACCGCAGTTGAAATAAAGATCGGGTCGGCGTCGATGAGTTGGATTTTCGCCTGGTCGAGAAAGCGCGGGATCTGGCCGATGCGGGAAATCACGTGGCCTACGCGGACCTCTTTGGGCGCATAGTCCTGGGTAAGGGGAAGAAACAGCCCGCTGCCGAGGAGTTCGACAAAGACGGTTGGGTTGTGTCTATAGTTCTGTATCTTTTCGAGTTCAAGAAGGCCAAGCGAGATCTGGTCGTCAATCAGGCGGTAGTCGGCAGCGTCTTCGGCATTGAGCGCTGCAATCGGGGTTTCGCTTTGGAAGCGCTGGCGCCACTCGTGGTAAAAGCGCGACTGATCTCGAAAGGCCTGGTTGCTCATATCGTCCAGTTCCGCATCAAGCTCAATCGTCTTCTTGGTTTTAGGATCAAGATGCTTGTGATAGCCCGCCTGCGAGGCGCCCACGGGGGAAAGCGCAAGCGATTCCTTGACAAACTGATCGCACAGACTCAGAAACTTCGCGTTCCCTGAAGATGATTTTTCATGTGAAGATGATTTTTCATGTGACATGGTTTGGGTCTCGCCAGCGGCAACGAAAAGCAGCATGCCAAGAAAAGCAGATAAAAAGACCTTCATAGCCCCCCACGGAACAACAGACACCGCGCGCAAGTATAAATCTATCGCCACGTTTGTTGCTTTTGCCACCACATTGCCTATCCAATCGCTGGTTTATGCGATAATCTCGCCGCAACGATTTTCTGCTGTTGCGCACGCATTTCTTTTTGGAGACGTTGATGAAACATCCTGCCTGGACTCGACGAGACTTTATTCGTGTTGGAACTGGGGCGACCGCCGCTGGGATCGCTGGGAAGTACACGCTGCTCGAACCGAAACCTTTGTGGGCCTCGCCAAACCCGGTTGCTCCGAGCGACACGGTCCGGTTCGCATCCATCGGAACTGGCGTGCGGGGCTGCGAATTGCTGCAGGCCTCGTTGCGAGTGCCGGGCATCCAGTGCGCCGCAGCTTGCGATCTTTATGATTCGCGGCACCTCGCCGCCCAGGAATGGGTGAAGAACCCTAGCCTTCCGACCACGCGCAAGTATCAGGAGATCCTCGATCGCAAGGATGTCGACGCCGTCATTATCGCTGTGCCGGATCACTGGCACCGGAAGATTTTCGAGGACGCGTGTGCTGCTGGAAAAGATGTGTACTGCGAGAAACCGATGTCCCACACCGTCGAGGACGGCTTCGCCATGATCGCCGCCGCGCAGAAGAACAACCGCATCGTGCAGATCGGAAGCCAACGGGTTTCCTCGATTGTTTATGCCCAAGCCAAAGAAATGCTCGACTCAGGAAGGCTGGGCAAGGTGAACAGCATCGAAGCCTATTGGGATCGAAACTCGCCGAGCGGAGCATGGGTCTATCCCATTCCTCCGGATGCAAGCGAGCAGACGATTGACTGGAACACGTTCCTTGGAGACGCCCCGAAACGGCCCTTCAGCAAAGAGCGTTTCTTCCGGTGGCGCTGTTTCACCGACTACGGCGAGGGTCTAGCGGGCGACTTGTTCGTCCATCTGATCTCAGGAATTCATTTCATTACCGGCACAACAAGCCCATCCAAGCGCGCCCAGTCCACTGGCGGTTTGTTCCACTTCAAGGATGGCCGCGACTTCCCAGATCTGATTGAGACTCTCTACGACTATCCCGACTTCCGGGTTTATTTGCGCTGCAATCTGAACAACGATCAAGGCGAATTCATTGGGTTCTATGGAAGTGAAGGAACGGCGATCATTCGCGGCGCAAGCCTGAGCTTCACCCCGCAGGATACGCGTCCGCAAGCGGAGGCCTACTCGATCTATGGCTGGCCGGCGAAGCTGCGCGATCAGTACCTCGCAGATTTCGAAAAAGAACATCCGCTTTCGAAGGTGACGATCAACGACGCAACCGAAGTCTTCGGTGTGCCGCAGGGTTATAGCGACCTTGTAGACCACCAAGCCAACTTCTTCAACGCCGTCCGCACGCGCAAGAAGGTCGTCGAGAACGAAGAGTTCGGCAACAACGCGGCTATCGGATGCCATCTGGCGAATTATTCCTACTTCAAGGGCGTGCCGGCGACCTGGGACGGGGAAAGGAAGAGGATCACGGGATAGAGACCGCGCGATTTGAACCGTCGAGGACTTTGTCCGCCTTCTGGAGAGCCTGGAGCGCTCTCTGGCCATCTCAACGGCCGAGACTCAACAAAATGGCGAGCTATATGCACAAGTACCGGGCGTACATCATGGCTTTCTGTTTTGCCGTGGCACCAGGCAAGGCCCATGCTCAAACCCATTGGGTCGGCTCCTGGGCGGCTTCACAACAACTAGCTGAGCCTCAAAATTCGTTGCCTGCAAACGATCTCCGGGACGCGACCTTGCGCCAGATCGTGCATCTATCGATCGGCGGGCCGACGCTGAGAGTGAAGATTTCTAATCGCTACGGCGCGGCTCCGCTGCATTTTACGGGCGTGCACATCGCTCGGCCGGAATCGAGTGTTTCGGCGAAGATTGTTTCCGGAACGGACAAGGCACTCTCGTTTTCAGGTGTCCCGGACGTAATTGTCCCCGCGGGCGCCGACTACATTTCAGACCCAGTCGCGTTCCCGGTTACGCCGCTTTCCGACCTGGCCATTACGCTGCACATAGACGCGCCCCCCGCGCAGCAGACCGGCCATCCTGGCTCACGCGCTACATCCTACGTCGTTCACGGGGATCGACTCTCGGCTCTTGATCTCGCTGATGCGAAGAAGTTCGAGCACTGGTATTTCATCGCCGGGGTGGATCTGTCGGCAACTTCCCAGGCTTCGGCAGTAGTGACCTTGGGCGATTCCATCACCGACGGTCATGGCGCGACCACGAACGGCAACGACCGCTGGCCGGACGTGCTGGCGAAGAGGCTGCAGGCCCAAGCGGACACGAGAAATGTTGCAGTCCTCAACCACGGCATTGGCGGGAATCGCTTGCTTCTAGACGGACTCGGGCCCAACGCGCTTGCTCGCTTCGATCATGACGTTCTGGCTCAAGCCGGGGTGCGCTATGCCATCGTCCTCGAGGGTGTGAACGATCTCGGAATGTTGACGAAGGACGGCCCTGTCTCTAGGGCCGAGCAGCAGCAAGAGGTGCATCGAGTAACCGATGCGTACGCGCAAATTGTCACGCGGGCCCACGCGCATGGCATCCGTGTTTTTGCAGCCACCATCACGCCTTTCGTCGGCTCTGCCTTCTATCATCCCGGCCCCGACACCGAAGCTGACCGCCAGGAGGTCAATGAATGGATCCGAACGCCTGGGCATTTCGACGCTGTGATTGATTTTGACCAGCTGGTTCGCGACCCCGCGCATCCTGATCGCTTGTTGCCGAAATACGACTCCGGTGATCATTTACATCCCTCCCCTGAGGGGTACGCGGCAATGGCCGAGGCGATCCCCCTGTCGCTGTTTGTGTCGGCCTCTTCCCCGCAGATCGCTTTCACCTTTGACGATCTACCCGCCCATGGGACGTTACCGCCGGGCGAGACACGAATGGAAGTGGCATCCAAAATCATCACTGCGATGCGTAACGCGCATATGCCGCCGGTTTATGGTTTTGTAAATGGCGCAGATACCGAGAAATTCCCTGGCGATATCAACGTTCTCAACGCGTGGCATGCGGCTGGAAATCCGCTCGGCAATCACAGTTGGTCGCACATGAATCCCAACCAGAAGGCAGCCGAGGAGTTCGAAACCGACGTGCTGCGAAATGAGCCTTTGCTCGAGTCCATAATGGATGAGGCGGACTGGCACTGGTTCCGATACCCGTTTCTGGCCGAGGGCGAGACACCAGAAAAGCGGCAGGCCATACGCACGTTTTTAGGCTCGCACGGATATCGAATTGCTGCTGTGACGATGAGCTTCGGCGATTACCGTTGGACCGAACCCTATGCGCGCTGCAAGGCGAAGGGCGACAACGCGGCAGTTGCAACTTTGAAGGAGACTTATCTCGAGGCTGCCGACAAGAACATTGACTTCTACCGCGAGCTCTCGCATAAGGTCTTGGGACGCGATGTCCCTTACGTACTGCTCATGCACATAGGCGCGTTGGACGCTGAGATGCTGCCGCAATTGCTCGAACTGTACCGTTCGCGCGGATTTCAGTTCATCACCCTGGAGCAGGCCGAGCGGGATGAGTTTTATCGCGTGAGCACAAATCTGCGGCTGCCGGCGGCACCCGACATGCTGGAAGGACTCGCGGCGGAGCGTCATATCCAATTTCCGCCTCAGCCGCAGCTGAGTGTGGAACCTGAGTCGATGTGCAAGTAGGAAGCGAAGCTCAAGCCGGCTCGGGGCAATTGGCGGCAATACGCCCGAGGCATGGTTCGCCGGAAAAAGGCGGATGAACTAGACGCCGAGGGCCATCTTCCTTGCCGCCCGCAATTCCTCAACGGGATCGGCTAACGGCAGGAACTCCATCGCAACCACGCGGTTGTACTTCAATTCGACGAGCTTGCGAAAAATGCTCGCGTAGTTGATCTCACCCGTGCCCGGCTTGTGACGCCCGGGAACGTCTGCCACATGAATCAACCCGACAAGCGGCATGTTTCTTTCGAGCTTCTCAATCAGGTTGCCTTCCGCAATTTGCTCGTGAAACAGGTCGTAGCAGAACTGCACCTGCGGATGGTTCACGGCCTTGATGATCTCGAATCCACGGGCCACTGAGGTCAGGAAGTACTTCGGATTCTCTTCCGGGTCGATGTTTTCGAGCAGCAGGCGAACCGGCTCGCCGGCAATCTTTTTTCCATTGACCACCGCGGCAAGCGCGTTGAGCCCTTCGACACAGCTTTGTGCCTGTGCCTCAAAACTCATCCCCGGCACCGTATTGCCCGAGAGGACGATCATGGCTGGACACTGCAGCCGTTCCATCGTAGGCAATGTCTCCCTGAACTCCGCGATCAGACCCTCGCGATCGGCGGGATTCGAGAGGCTGTGCTTCAATCCCGCAGTACAGTCGAAACGTATGCCGAGCTCCTTGCTCTTGGCGATTGCGCGCGAGAAGTCTTCGTCCTTCCACTTCGAGTATTCGCCTACGAGTTCCACGTTGCGGTACCCAGCGCGAGCGACTTTTTCCAGCCGTTGCTCAAATGGGAGGTCGCGCAGGATGGTCCACAGCATCACCGAAAGCTGATAGGGAGCGTCAACCGAGTCGGGATACATCTCAGGGGTGGCAAGCTGCGCCCCAATCGAATTGACGATGGGAGGTGCGACGAGCCCCGCCCCCAAGGATTGTGCAAATTCGCGCCGATTCATATGTACGACTGCCGCCTATTCGTCCTCACCCGGGTGAGGGCCCGTGAACTCCGAGCAGCAAGGCTTGTCTACTGGCTTGAACTCCATCAGCTCGATTCGAGTTTGATCGGGATCATAGACATTCAGTTGCAGCTTGCCGTCTTTGCCGATCTGGGAGTGTTCATTCGCGCTTGCCTGCCAGCCGTGCGACTCCAGCTTTGATTGTGCCGCATTCATATCGTTCACGCCTAGTGAAATGTGGTTCATCACACCCGTGGTGTGCTGGTCGGCATCAGGTTTGATGTTCAGCATGTACTCCAGCCAATCGGTGCCATCGGGAACCTGAAGGGCAACCCAATCAGTACGTTCCGGATGCATCCCCCCAAACCAGTAGGAGCGGAACCCCAGGATGTCCTTGTAGAAGCGGTCTTCTCTGGCGCGGTCGCGCACGATGAAGCCCGCGTGAATCATACGGCGAGACACAGGATCGCTTTCCGCGCCTTGCGGGTTCGCAAAGGCACTGGTGCGCTCCACAAACTCAATGCGGTTCCCCTCCGGATCCTTCGTGGTGAAACTCTTGATCCCGCTCGATGAAGTGATGGCATTCGGAACCGAAACGCCCTTCGACGCGAGATAGGACCGCATTTCTTCGGCGTTTTCCGTGGTAAAGGCTACATGATCCATCCGGTTGATGGACCCCCCATCCGGCGCGGGACTGTATCCAACCCATTGTTTGCCGATGATGAAACGCTGCACCTGGCCTGGCTCCGCGGGCGAAGCCTCCGTCGCGGATTGCAACCCAAGCACCGACATATAGAGCTTCTGGTTCTTGCCCTGATCCGTCGTGTAGAAACTAACGTGGTCAATGCCGGTGATCTTGGGGCGCTTAGAGGAATTCTGTGCCGAAGCGTAAGTCACAAGAGCAAGGACGAGCCAAGCCATAGCGGCCTTTATCATGTTGCCTCCGAACTCGCGGTGCCGTTCGGAAATGATTGTAGCCGGAAGCGAATTTTCGTGCTTCTTGGAATCTGCCGGGCCTTCGCTGCTACCATGCCTTTCGTCCGATGAACTTTAGTTATGGCCCTCTGTGACCTTCGCGTCAACTCTGAATCCAGCTACTCTGGCGTGGATGCTTTTTCGAAACCAGTTTTCTCCGCCGAGAAAGTCCCCCCGCCAGTGGTGGAACAGCTCAGTCGATGTGTTCACAGCTTCCGCACACGTCAAAGCCATCGGCATGAACATTAGTGGAGGAGGCATGGGCTTGTTTGCCGTCGCCAACCTGCCAGTCGGTTCGCAGATCGAAGTAGAGTTCCGCTCGCCTGAGTCGGGCTGCCGGACGCGCATCCCCGGAGCCGTTCGTCACCGCGCTCTTTATCTTTACGGAATCGAGTTCCTCCCCGAAGCGGAGATGCGTCCAAATCACAGCGAAGTGGCCGCTGAACTCTAGGCCCCCAGACCCCAAATTCTTACCACCCTGGAAAGCCTCCCCCGCGCTGCCCGTTTTCACCCACGGAGGGCCAAGCAGAGCCCTCGGCAAGGCGCTGTGGTTCGGTGCAAAGCCGGCCTGCACTTTCCCAGCGATCAGACCCGCGATCTCGAAGTCCGTACACGCCAAATCGCAGCGCAACTCTTGTATTCTCGAGTACGGTGCAGGCGAAACAGACACCCAAACACGTCCCGGTGGCTGGTGTGCTCCTAATTGGAGCAGCGGCCGCGACCACCCTTCTGCCTTGGTTCCATTACGGGATTCCCTCCGGCCACGACTTCGAATTTCACCTCAACTCATGGATTGAAGTTCTCGACCATTGGCAGCAAGGCGTGGCCTACCCGCACTGGGCGGCATGGGCACACTACGGTTATGGCGAAGCCCGCTTCATTTTCTATCCGCCCGTCTCCTGGACACTCGGTGGCATTCTGGGCGCGATTCTTCCCTGGAAACTGGTTCCGGGCGCATTCGTCTGGCTGGCGCTGACGCTGGCTGGACTTTCGATGTTCGTGTTGGCAAGGAACTGGCTTTCGCTACCCAGTGCTCTTTTCGCAGCCATCTTGTACGCGCTGAATCCCTATCACCTACTGGTTGTTTACTGGCGCAGTGCCTTCGCCGAACTTCTTACCGCAGCCTATCTACCCCTGCTTGTGCTCTGCCTTCTTCGTCTGGAGGAGCACGGAAAGAAGATGATCGCGCCAATTGCTCTGTTGCTTGCGGCCGGGTGGCTGACGAACATTCCAGGAGCAATCATGATGCACTACTCCTTGGCAATCCTGGTCGCTTGGTTAGCAATCTCTCGTCGAAGGGGCGACGTTATCGCGTATGGGGCAATTGCGGTGTTCGCTGCGGCCGCCCTGGCTGCCGTGTATCTCTGGCCTGTGCTGCATCAGAAGGCATGGGTCAGTCTCGATCAGGTGCTCTCACCCGGAGTACGCCCCCAAGACAACTTCCTGTTCGCCCACAGCAAGGATCCCGACCACGACAGATTCAATCATTTGGTGTCGATGATTGCCGCCTGGGAATTCGCGTTGTTCGCTCTGGTTCATGTTCTTTGGCGAGGAAAGCAACTGGCGAAACTATGGTGGCCACTGCTGGTTTTGGGGGGGTCTTGCGTACTTCTTATGTTGCCCTTCACCGCCCTGCTATGGAGTTATCTGCCCCAGCTACGCTATGTGCAGTTTCCCTGGCGGTGGTTGCTGGTTCTGAACCTCGTCCTCACTCTGGCCATCGCGGTCGCGATCCGGAGTTGGTGGCCGCGCCTCCTCGTATTCGTGCTTGCGCTGGCGCCAGTCGCGATTGGCGCCCATTGGATGCTGATGCCTTGGTGGGATACCGCGGCCGACATTCGGGAACTGGTAGACAACCATCGCAATCAAATCGGAGACGAAGGCGTGGACGAATACGCCCCCGCGGGAACTGACCCTTATGAAGTGAATCAGAAGGCTCCGTTAGCTAAATTGGAAGGCGCGGAATCGGGGAGAATCACCATCAAGCGCTGGGACGACGAACACCGTGTCATTGCAGCAGCTACGAGTTCCGGAGGCAAACTCGTGCTGCGGTCGTTCAACTATCCTTTGTGGCGAGCGAGCCTAAACGGCAGGGAGATAAGACCAGAGACAGGGCCCCAGGGTGAAATCGTTGTTCCTCTTACCGGAGGTGACAGCCAAGTCGAAATCGTTTTCACTGAGGGCCGGGACAGGCTCGCTGGCGCAATCATGTCCCTCCTATCACTCGCTGCGATTGGACTCTGGTACAACCGATGCAGACGTAGCATGGTCCTTCATGAAGGCTGAGGACCAATCGCGAATGGCTCGCAAACACATTCTAGTAGCCACTTCGAATTCAGGTAAACTCCGCGATCTCGTGGGAGCTGCCTCGCATTACGGAATTGAGGTCGCTCAGATTCCCAACTTCGATTCCCTGCCGCTAGTCGTAGAAGACGGCCAGACGTTCGCCGCCAATGCGTGCAAAAAGGCTGAGGAGTACAGCCGCTACGTTCCTGCCGAGGTCGTAATTGCAGACGACTCTGGATTGGAAGTAGACGCACTGGGCGGAGCACCGGGGGTGCACTCGGCCAGATATGCGGCCGATGAACCGCATCTCGCGGAAGCCAATACGGATGACCAAGCGAACAATGCCAAGTTGATTCGCGAGATCAAGCGCGTCCCTTCGGACCAGCGTACCGGGCGTTTTGTCTGCTGGATTGCCGCGGCCCGCGACGGAAAAACTCTGGCAGTTTTCGAAGGCAAGGCGGAAGGACTAATCCGTGAGATCCCCAAAGGGACCAACGGCTTTGGCTACGATCCACTTTTCTTCTTTCCCCAGATCAACAAGACGTTCGCGGAGCTTACCGCCGTTGAAAAGGCACACTACAGTCATCGCGGCGAGGCCTTCCGCAAATTCCTGGAGTGGTACTCGCAACCTTAATTTCTTCGGCGTGGCTTCGCGCTTGGTCGATCCGCCTGGTTTTGCCAATCACGAAGAACATCAGGCCCGGGTGACGTAATTTTGATTGTGTAAAAAGCAAGAGGGTGTAAGTTGGCTTTGCCTAGCAAGCAAAAGCCTTTCCTAAAAGGAGACCTACACCCAATGGCGAAGATAATCCCGATTGACGAGCATTTCCAACATTTTCTGAGC
>DATJEL010000096.1:0-27070 GCA_035496675.1 Terriglobales bacterium | reverse complement strand
GCAAATTGCCTGGTCTAGAAGAAGAGATTGTCAAGGACGGGGTTGGAAGCGAGGAACAAACCTGTCCTTCTAGTCGGGGGGAGAAAAACGTTTACTACACCCGCCATCGCCAGCAGTGGTTGGACAAGATCCAGGAACCTGGAGTGCGCCGGCGAGCCGAGCGACTTTATCTAGAACTCGACATGTTGCAGCACTTGCGTCAACAAGCCCGCCGCGAGCTATTAGCGGAGAGTCGGAAGCACAGCATCACCTCCAAACTACGGCAGATTCCCTCGCTGGGGCCGATTCGATCGGCTTTGGCGATAGCACTGATTCAGACTCCGAATCGTTTTCGCACGAAACGTCAGCTGTGGACCTACGGCGGACTGGGCTTGGAGACTCGCGACAGCGGCGAATACCACTATGTCAAAGGGCAAGTGCGACGGCGCAAAAAGCAAAAGTTCGTCCGCGGTCTGAACAGGGACTACAACCACGATCTGAAAGGCTTGTTCAAAGGTGCCGCGATACGAGCCAGTATCCTCCCCGGACCGTTTCAAGATTTTTACCAACGCTCCGTGGCCAAAGGCATCGAGCCGACCATGGTGCGGCTGACGCTGGCACGGAAGATCGCCGCCATCAATTTAACTCTGTGGAAGAAAGGAGAGAACTTCGACGCCGACAAGGTGAAACCGCAAGCAGCTTGAGCGTCTCGGTAAAAGAGCCCTGCTCCATCTCTGATGATTCCTCGTCGGGTGATGGTCGATCGCTTCTTGAAACACTCGGGTTCGAGAGTGAGCATCCTTATCGCCTGTAGGCCCACACAAGTGTCATTGGCACTGGGCCTCCGTGAAATCCCTTTGCCCTCTCGGATAACCTAAAAAAGCACTAGGCCACCGAGCCTCAGATAGGTCTATGTGTTGCCACCAAGCAACACCACCGCTTGCCAGTTTCAAGACCGGGATCGGCGTTGTCGCGACTCGACAAGCATGCAGCTGAGACGGAATGACGCAGAATCTGCACCACTAGAGGGCAGAAAACCGAAAACCCGCGCACCTCTTCGAAGAAAAGGGTCTGGAAGCGAAGGAACCAACCTATCATTCCAGTCGAGGGAGAAAACTGTCCTTGACATTCCCCTCTTATAGGCCAGGCGATAGCGCACCCAAAATCGGTTTTCGCCGCTACCGTTTTGTTATCACTCCACAGGCAATGCGGTCACCGGCATTCCCGGCAGGATCGGTTTTCATGTCGTCAGCGTGGGCATGGATAACCAGTGCTGTTCCGCCATTGCTGAAAATCGAGTGGCTGTCGCTGCCCCAATTCACGTCTTTGTTGACAATCTGCGTCATGGCCTTGCCATGCGCATCTACGGTAAAGTTTTGCATGTCGCCAGCGTGGTGGCCCTCAGGATTTTCCAGCCCGTGTTTCTTGTTGTCTGGATTGAAATGAGGCCCGGCTGACTTGAAATCGGGGGCATCACACTTGGCATTTTGATGGATGTGGATGGCATGTTCTCCCGGAGGCAAATCATGCAAATTGAGTTGGATCACCATGCCGTCGCTCTCATACATAAGCGCGGAACCTACGCTCTTGCCCTGCGCGTCCTTCAGTTCGACGCCAACCTTGGCGGCGCTAGGCAAGGCCAGCGTTAAGACGGTGAGAAACAGCGCGGCTACAAACGAAGTGTGAGTTCTCATGCCAAAATTATAGCGACGCAGGCAGTCGCGGCGATGATTGTTGTTAGCAGGCGTATCATGGCGCTTTGCACTTTTGGATCCGCCTGAATCGGAGGGGAGAGAGCATTTTGCCGTCTGTATACCATCCCAACAACTGACGCGCGGCGTGGCCAAAGCTGGTCGACGAACACAAACGGCAGTCGCAACGTTTTTCTTTAGACGGCTTGCTTTTCGTCCTTCGTTGCAGATTAGGTAAGAGAAAGCGCTTCGCTGCGAACAAATCCAGAAGTGAAGATGCTGGGCTTCGAATGTCAGGAAATGGGTTCATTCCCAGGCTGCTGCTTCCGCCTTTCTTGAATGCGACTTTCAACCGCAAGTCTGTTCATGACGGCATTCATCACGTAGCCCGAGATGGTTCGGCGGTCCCGCTTGGCGGCGAGTCGAATTCGTTCCGCTTCCTCTGAGGTGCAGTAAATCAGAAGAGCAGTCCGCTTATGGATATTCCCGGTCATCGCCCACCAAAGCCATAATAGCAAGTGCTATCAAAAGATGATGAACTGTCTATATTGACAGTTGCGGTTTGAAGAGATGTTCGAATACTGTATTACTAAGCTGAGTAGCGCGAATGTATCTGCTGTAGCCAACGCGCTGGAAAACTCGCCCGCTTCGGCCAGCCCTTGCCGCGTTATTCGTTGGAGTTCTTCCTTTTGCGGCTTTGCCTATTAGCCATGAACTTCAGGTGCGCTTCCGGTTAAGCGAATCCACCGAATTATTGCAAGAAGTCCTCCTTGGTCGAGAGCAAAATGACTACGACGACCGTTCAAGCGCCGATTCGCTCACTAGTAGGGCAATGATCTGGAGCCAAGAATTCAATAGTGAACATGAATACGGAGAGTTCTTATGCACTTGATAGCGTTTCCAGGGGCGAGACAGAGCGAGAGAGAGAATCTTTCCAGAGTTGTCGAGAATCAAACGAGACTGCATAACGCGTTGAAGTTGCTGTTCGATCTTCTCGAAAACTACGGCCCAATTTGGTATACGCAGCGATACCACGATGCGGCAAAATCCGCCCTAAGGCTGCCAGTCTCGCACGCGCACACATTGAATAAACGCAATAAAGCCTTAAAAAAGGCTGCATGATCGCATTGAGGTTGCTTGTAGGATTTTAGGCAAGAATGGGTCGGCCATTGGACGGTATTACACGGTTGCCAAAAGCGCAGATGTGGCAAGTGAAGAATTTGGCCCTTTGGAAAGCCTACGCGAAGCCACTGCAAGACGCAGGCCGGGTGGAGATCACAAATCTCGATGTGCTCGGCCCGCGCGTGGATGGTTCGAAATGACAGAGTTTAGCAAAGTTGGGCAACAACCCTAACGCGGATGAAAGAGAGAATTGACATGAGTGTCTCTCCGCGTACTCCGGATGTTTTGCTGAGGGAAACGTTTTTTACCCCTCATACTTCCGTAATAAGTTTCCTAAACAAGATCCACGCTGGCGAACGAGAGAAGAAAGAGCTAGTTGAGTGGGGTGAAAACCTAGAAATCACTGGACGGAATACGAAAATCACTGCTTGGCGATGGAGTTTCAACACAGGATTGTTGGAGTACGCACCTCGCTTCCGGGAGGTTTTCGGTTTCGCTCCATTCGAACCTGTGACTTATGACACATGGGTCGGCCATATGCATCCTGACTCCCGCGAAAGGGCCAAGAGTTCATTGGCGGACTTTCTCGCCGGCAGCACACGAGAATATCATAACGAACAGGCGTATGTTACTGCTGGCGGCGAAATTCACTGGGTGGAAACGCGCGGCCTAGTGGAACGCACTCACTTGGGAAAGCCTAAGCGGCTAACTGCGATCTGCTTTGACGTTACTAAAGCGAAGAACCTGGAATTGGCGTTACGCGAAAGCGAGCAGCACTTTCGTGCCTTGTTTGAGCAAACCGCTGTCGGCATGGCACGCCTTGATTTGAAGGGTAGCTACATACAAGTTAATGATAGGTTTTGTGACATCACGAAATATTCGCGGGAAGAGCTGCTGCGGATGGGCGTGTCTGAAATACGCACGGGGGAGACCACTAAAGACCTCGACCTGCGCAATAGACTCCTCTCCGGGGAAATTCCGCGCTTTACCACAGAGGAGCGCTATGCTCGGAAAGATGGAAGTATAGCTTGGGTTCTCCGTACTCTGTCCTTGGCGAGGAACGGTCTGCTCGCCCCACAATACTTTATTGCTGTTATTGACGACATCACGGACCGGAAACAAATGGAACAGGAGTTGAAAGACGGAAGACAGCGCCTGGAGGCTGCGATAGCCGCCTCCGGCACCGCAACGTTCCGTTGGGACCTTCTAACTGATGAATGGAGCTGGGATGAAAACATGGCTCGGCTGTTTGGCCTCGCTCCTGGACAAGCTCTGAAAAGCTTCGACGACGTCCTGAGCGCCGTTGTGGCCGAGGACCGCAACGAACTTATTGAATGTTGCAATCAGTGCGCGAAGGAAGGCAACAACTGCGAAAGTGAGTTTCGCGTGAATTGGCCTGATGGTTCCGTTCACCATCTTTATGCCAGAGGAGAGGCATTTTGCGATGAGAACCGGGGGTTGACGCACATAACCGGGGCATTTCTGGACTTGACGGCACGAAGACAGATGGAGGTACAAATCGAAACCTCAGCGCGACTTTCCGCCCTGGGCACGATGGCTGGAGGGGTAGCCCACGAGATCAACAATCCTCTTTCCATCGTTCATGCAGCAGCGGCGGACCTTCTTCGTAGAGCTAAGAGCAGAACTGCGCTTTCGAGGGAAATTGTTCTGAGAAACAGCGAACGCATCGTTCAGATGGCTGATCGCATCGCCAAGATCGTTAAGAGCATGCGCAATCTTGCTCGCGAAGGATCGCAAGACAAAGTGCGCGCTACTCGCGTCGCCAAAATCGTCGAAGAAGTTCTAGAGGTTTGCAAAGAGCGCTTCAAGAATCACTCTGTGAAGCTGTTCGTCGCGAGCCTTGATCCGACCATAACCGTTTACTGCCGCGAGGTTCAAATTGCCCAGGTGTTGCTGAACGTGCTGCAGAACGCATTCGAGGCTGTTAGGGAACAGACGGGAGAAAAGTGGGTGCGTGTTGCTGTGGTGGTGCAAGGTAGCGCAGTCGAGTTTTCCGTGACCGACAATGGGCCGGAAATTCCGTCGCACCTCCAGTCAAAGATCATGGAACCTTTCTTTACTACCAAGGATGTGGGTAAAGGAATGGGGTTGGGACTCAGCCTTTCCCGGAAGATCGTGGAGGACCACGGAGGCAAGCTGGAACTTCTCAACGATGAGGGCCATACTTGTTTTGCCTTCCGACTCCCGCTATCTCTTCACAAGGAGCTTTATGCAGCTTAGCGAGGCGTCAATTCTTCTCGTAGATGATGAGCCTCTGCTACTAGATCTCATGAGAGAGTGGCTTCAAGAAATCGCTGCTGTTGTGTTCTGTGCCAGAGACGGCGTGCAGGCGCTACAAGTTATGGACGCGCAAAGGGTCGACTTGATTATTACGGATATCCGTATGCCGGTGATGGACGGCATTACCTTGCTTAGAAGAGTGAAAACCCACGCGTCGTATTCACCCAGTCTAATTTTCATTACGGGGTTCGCTGATATTCAAGTCCGCGACGCATACGACCTGGGCGCCGAAGCCCTGGTGGAGAAACCGATTGATTATGAGCGACTAATCGAGATAATGCGGCGAAGCGTTGTGAAGCCTCCGGGCAGATGGAAAAGGCGATTAGACCGCTCCGATTTCCGTTTTTTCAGTCGAAGATTTGAGAGTGTGTCTACTGCGTTGCAACAGCAGCAGATTGCGTTCGGTCGTGGCGGATTTTGCATTAGCAACGCCGGCTCCCTGGAATCGGGAGAGCAGATTAATATAGCGTTGGAGTTCATGGCAGACGGCTATACTCTCATTGGTCAAGGTATCATTCAATGGCTAGCGGCCCAAGAGGGGCGAATGGGCGTAGAGCTTAACTATGTCGCTAAGGAATCCCAATCACGCACCGTCCAACTTACGGAAGAAGCCACCAGCTTCATCCCGCGTACGACAGAAAGTAAACCTCAGGTCTTGGCTGCGTAGGCCCGCGTTTTCACCCCTAGGCTCCCTTATTGGAGCATGTATTGGCATTTCACTCGGACTCGGATTGACAGAGCAGTCCTATGCCGATTCACAGGACCGGGCCAACTCGTAATTATCCTTCTCTCGATATCAAGTGCTAACCCCATGAACATGCTTGCCGTGCCGCAAGGCGGTATGTACTCGGGCGTAACGCTGCGTAAAAGGCTAGTTTACTAAGAAGGTAATTTGCTTGCCGCAATCGCGGTCAAGAAAGGCGAAATCGCTACAGCCTGAATATCGGGAACGAGGATAAGCAGGTTCTCGTCGCGTTTACGCCTAGGTTGCCCAGAGCAACTTCGATCGGATTTATTTTGAAGGCTCTGCGGCTTCTGCTCCGATCGTTGCCGAGGATTATGTCATCGGTCTATCTGTGATTCTCACTTCACCTCTTGGTTTTTTTGTCGGACGCAGCGGTCCTATTTCTTTCTTTCGGACAGATTAGGTAAGAGGAAGCTCTCCGGGCGGACTGGCCTAATGGTCGCTGTATGTAAGCGAGAACCGAACCGGTAATAATTCAAAAACTTTCAGAGAGAGATTCCGAGCCTGTCATATCACGAGCATTAATCACAGAATCGCGACGCCGGGCCGCGCCGGGCCGAGCAGTGAGGAGCAGGAAATGGAAACCAAACCAGTCTTTCAGACAATTAGATTTCCTGAGCGGATCAAAGTTGGCGGCTCGGAACTGCCACGATCAGACAGTGAAGGAGCTTCAGCCGCGATCCGGTTGCTTACGCCTCAGGAGGTTGCGAACCGCCTTGGGATATCGGAAAGGTGGGTTCGAGATCATGCTACCCGTCGTTTTCCAGGGATTCCAGCTGTAAAGCTGGGGCCTCTGTTGCGATTCCGCTTATCCGATATCGAAGATTTCCTCATCGAGAACAGTGTTCCCGTCTCTTCCAAAAAGCGGGCTGCTGGTGTATGAAAAAGACTGTTCTCCGCGACCAGCGATGGACCATTAAGGAGAATGCCTAATGGCAATGGTCTATCAGAAAGGCAGAATTTTCGAAAAAGGAAAGCGGGTCAAGAAGTGGTATGGCCAGTTCCGCGTCTACAGAATTGATCGCGAAGGGAAGGAGGTCGAAAGGACTCGCAAAGTTGTTCTCGGGCTTAAGTCGGAACTTCGCAAATATGAAGCAGAGCAAAAGCTTACGCAGATCGTCGACAAGAAAATGGCAGGGATGGAAATGCCGGCTCGGCTGTGTCGACCATTCAGGCAGATGATGCAGTGACGTTCGGTTGGTTCGTCAAGGAGAAATATCTACCAATCAAACGTGGGCGATGGCGTCGTGCTACCAGAGACAAAACCGAATTTGAGATCAACAAGTATTTGGTCAAAGAATTCAACGACGCCCCGCTTAGGACTGTAGGACTCTTCGAATTGCAAAAGGTACTCAACGATTTGGCTGAGAAGTATTCAGAGTCGGTCGTGAAGCATGCGTTTGTAAACCTGAGATCCATTAAGAAGACGGCACAAAGGTTGAAATTCATCTCAGACAACCCTGGAGAGGAAACCAGGATGCGGCCACCAGGCCCGTCGAGAGGCCCACGATGACTTCAGAGCAGATCAATAGCCTGATCGGCGCCATCGAAGACCCGCACGACTTGTGCCTGATGTGTATTGGCCTGTTTTGTGCCACCAGAACCAGCGAAACATTCGGTCTTCAATGGAAGTCGTACCTAGAGGACAGACTGATCATCCACAGCACCGCCTACGAGGGAGAGTTGTATCGAGGTCGGGTCAAGACCGATGCCAGCCGGAGTGCAGTGCCAATCCCGGATGACATCATCCCGATCGTCGAGGCTTGGCGGCGTGCATGTCCCGACTCGTCAGACGAGGCGCTCATGTTCCCACTTTTGGTCGGGCAGAACGTAAGAAACAGAAGGTGCCGCGGCGGGCAAAGAACTTTCTCAAATGGCGAATCTACCCGATCGCAGACAAGCTGAAAATTCCAAGGAAGCTGGTCACGTTCCAAGTGATGCGGCGGACTCTGGGCACTGATCTCCAGAAGCATGGGACCATGAAGGACGCTCAAGGAGCCTTGCGTCATGCAAGCATCAAGACCACAGCTGATGTGTACGTCCAGGAAATTCCGGAGAGCGTGCGGGCAGCAATTAACTCGAGGACGCGCGCAATTTTGGCGAAGCAGCGACAGGCTTTGCCAAAACCTCAAACTAGAACGTGTCCCAATTGGGAGAAGCGAGCAGTGCAAGTGCCTGAAAAGAATGGCTCCTCAGGTAGGACTCGAACCTACAACCCTCCGGTTAACAGCCGGATGCTCTGCCATTGAGCTACTGAGGAGTGTGGTGATGCGGGATTGTCGTTACCAATAATATCATTGATATAGCACCTCGGGGAATCTGGCGGCCGCGCAAATCGGATCGTTTGCGGAGGACCTGCCCGGGGTGCTGAACTCGCACCGTGAGAAAATCGTAGACATTCATGCCGAACACCAGCCTGCGCACGGCCGCGTTTGCCGAGTCCGTGATTCGAGGAATGACGCGACTTGCCAACCAGTACGGCGCAATTAATCTGTCGCAAGGTTTTCCCGATTTTCAACCTCCAGACGTGGTCCTGCAGGCTCTCGAGCGTGTGTCCCAAAAAGGGCCGCATCAGTACGCAGTGACCTGGGGAGCGCCGAATTTCCGTGCCGCGCTCGCTCGAAAACAGTCGCGTTTCATGCAGCTGCCACTCGATCCTGATGAGAACATCGTCGTCACCTGCGGCAGCACGGAAGCCATGATGGTTGCGATGATGACCGCCTGCAATCCGGGTGACAAGGTCATCGTCTTTTCGCCTTTCTATGAGAACTATGCGGCCGACGCAATCCTCTGTGGTGCGGTCCCTGTTCATGTCGAACTGCGACCGCCGGAGTTTTCGTTCGATCCTGAGGAGTTGCGTCGGGCTTTTGCGCAAGGAGCGAAAGCGCTGGTCTTGTGCAATCCCTCGAATCCTTCGGGGAAGGTGTTCACCCGCGAGGAACTGCTTGTCATCGCGAATTTCGCCGAAGAGTTCGACGCATTTGTGCTGACTGACGAGGTTTACGAGCACATCGTCTATGCTCCGCACGAGCACGTATACTTCGCGTCCTTACCAGGAATGTTCGACCGCACTCTCTCCTGCAGTTCGCTCTCCAAGACATATTCCATGACAGGATGGCGTTTGGGGTACGTGATCGCTTCACCGACCGTGATCAACGAAGCTCGAAAAGTGCACGACTTTCTCACCGTGGGGGCTGCTGCGCCACTGCAAGAAGCTGCGGTGCCCGCATTGGAACTTCCGGATACCTACTACCACGATCTGCAGCAGCAATACACGGAGAAACGGAAAGTGTTTCTGCAATATCTCGCCGCCGCCGACCTCACCTACAGCGAACCGCAAGGCGCATACTACGTTATGGTGGACATCTCGGAATTCGGCTGGCAGCGTGATCTTGCGTTTTGTGAATGGATGGCGCGAGACGTTGGGGTCGCCGTGGTTCCAGGATCAAGTTTTTTCCACGAGCCCGTAAACCACTTGATTCGGTTTCACTTTGCCAAGCGTGCAGACACGCTGGCAGCCGCCGGCGAGCGGCTTCTGAATCTCCGAAAAAAACTGGCCGCTGCCGTCTCAGTGTGAAGACGTCCTTACCGGGTCAAAATCCCCATCGATTGGTTGGACCTCAACCGGTTCCTCGATCTTAAGGACGCCGTTATTGGCTGGGGCAACACTGATCCTCCGACCCTGTTTCAGGTACGGTCGCAGTGCATCTGGGCTTGACCACTCGAGGTTCCAGCCATTTTCGATTGCCACCAGCGTGTAGTCTCCCGGTACAACCGCGTTCACGGTAAAGGTCCCATCAAGATCGGTCTGGTCGCGGCGAAAAAGGTCTATGTGCTCGCTGGCGTTTGCAGGAACCAGAACCACCATGGCGCCGGCGATGGCCTTTCCATCATGCTTCACGATTCCTTCTACGGTCGCGTGACCCCGAATTAAGGTCACTGAAGCCTCGGCGGAGGCTCCCGCTTCCAATTCGACCTCCTGGCCAGCCCAATCCCCTCCCCTGACAGCCGCACTCGAAACCGAGTAACGGCCACGGTTGTCCCAGGCCACGACTTCGTAGCGCCCGGCGGCAACGCTCTTCAAGTGAGCCACTCCTTTAGCGTCGCAATTGTCCAAATAGCGCAAGATTCCATGGGGGACGCGCAAGCCCACGAAGAGGGGCCCTGTGGGATGGCCTTCGTCGGGTATTTGCACAGAGATGTTCATCGACCCAAGCGGCTCAGCAGCAGTGGCATCAATCTCCTGACCTTCCGTGATTGCGCTCAAAGCGCTCACCGTCGTGGTGCCACCAATCTGGGCGCCGGAGATCGAGAGGTCATATTTTCCCTGAGGCACACCGGATACATCCCATAAGCCTGTGTCCAACCGTTGCATGTTCGCCGGAACAGCATGGGTCTCTCCTCCCAGGCCAGATTCCAGTATCTGGGGGACGCCATCTTGCGATGTTCGAATCAAAACATGCAGGGAGGGTACGGGCGCAAGGTGAAGATCGGCTTGCACACGATCTCCCCCATCGACCTGGATCGGCGTCGCCGCATCGGGATCAACGGTATCGCCATAATACGTGACGGGGTAAGCAACATCGAGCGCGGAATCGATTTGCTTTGGGATTCCGTTCCTGTCAGGGAGCGTAGTCGCTGGCGATCGGACCGCGTACCATGCCGCCAGCGGTTAAAACGACTGTCGGAGAGCTTACTTCATGGCTGGAAATTGTGAAGGTTGCGTTTCCGCTCGCGGGCGCGGGTGTCCAGCTTTGCACCTGGATACTGAATGTGCCATTGGGCAGGAGTCCCTCAACCTTGTGGCTGCCCGGATTGTACCCGAGAGAATATCCCGGGCCGGGATGCGCTTGAGCGAGTACGCTGACATTCAGCGCGGGCAGGCTCTCTGCGTTCAGTACGGGAAGGCTTACACGATAATACGGCTGGCGGGAGAGTGGAATGTCGGTCTGAAGTTTTTGGCCTGCAGTTAGGGTGATCGTGGTTCCGGAGGCGAAGTCAGGTACTCCGGGAAAGCAGGCGGGAGGGAACCCATATAGCTGGCTCCCGGGCGCCAGGGTCTCCGGGTCGGTGTCCATGAGTTCCTGCGTCATTATCTTGTATTCGCCTGGGGCAAGCTCGGCAAACCGGTACTCACCGTTGGAGTTGGTACGCCTCATTTGTGAAGGGGCCCATCGCAGAATGCCGTCATGAACTTCGCGCTTGAATAACTGAACATTCATGCCGATAGCAAGCTCGGCCGAATTCGTTAACACGCGGCCGTGAATGGCGCTCTCTGGGATTAATCGGATGATAAGATCGGCGGCTGCGGGATCTTGGGGTCCGTCAGGGTCCTCGAGGAATCCAGGTTTTCGCGCTGCAAGCGTGCTTGCTGCCATCTCTCTTGCAAACTGGAATACTTCATCGGCCGTTTGACGCTTCGGCACCTCGAACTGAAAACGCCCATCGTCGCCAGTGAAGGTGGCCAGCCGGTTATCCGAAGAGAAAACAAGGGCTCTCGAGATAGGCTCACGGGTCAGCTTATTTACTACTGTGCCCGAGATGGTTTCTAACTTCGAGGTCTCCTCGGAAGCGTTTTGAGCAAGACAGAGGCAGGCCCAAGATACAAAGCAAAACAGCAAACCAGAACGTAAGACGTTACGGCGCCTGCCTGAATTTGAAAGAATCCGGCGACAAGCGGCTATCTCCGGGGAGGGCGGCGTAGTAGCTCGATCTTTCTCAGACACCTTCTTCGGGAGAACCCCGCTATTGTAGTAGAAGCAGAGCTGTTACTCCCGAGTTGCCGGCGGTTTGTGGTTTTTCCTTCCTCAGTATTGGGCGGCGTGTCGTGCCGGGCGCCCTCTGAGGAGCCGCCGATCTGACCTATTGGAACGTCGACCGAGCCACATTGGGGGTTGAGCCTGACGGGGTGGAAGTGAGAATCGGCAGTTCGTCTGCTGACATTAAGGTTAGAACATCGCTGAAAGTGCAGACCGCCAGAGAATAGAAGGTGCTGAGTTAATGGGATGAATCGGCAAACTCGATGTGATAGTTGTCGATCGTGTTGGTTTTTGAATCCAGCGTGCCAACCACTCTTACCTTCTGACCGGCGAACTGTTCTACTCCCGCCTGGTAAAGCAAGTGGTATACATCTTCCCCGGAGCGCAGTACCCACTCTCCGCCTCTCCGTACACACGCCTTAGAGCACGATGCGGCATCGGTCCCCAGGGTTCTTCGCTTGATCATCTCCTCGTGCGACCGGCTCAAGGAATGCACGTTCATGGCACACTGCGAATCGGAGATCTCGCCCAAATACGAGTTTCTTTGAGTGCCTCCGGTAGCAGGTCCGACAAGTAGCACTGCAACCAGCAACGTTCCAAGCAACTTCATACTTACTCCTTCACCTTGCGCTGGGTTGGGTCACAACCAGCGTAAAACCCATGTCCTCGTGCATGTCACTGCAGATGACGATGCACACAGCCTCATAACGCCCAGGCTGTTGTGGTGCTGTGGCCTCCAGCTCTTGAACCCCAGGATGCAGGTAAAATCTCCAGCCCGGAACGACGTTCTCATCCTTGTCCAGCAACGCCAGCCCGTGCACACTGCCGTCTCGCGCGACCTGTCGTGCGCGTACAGCGGTGATGCGCAGGATCAGGTGCTCCCCCGGCGAGACTTCAATGGTGGGGGCTACTTTGTCGCCGAGCCTGTATTTGCTGTCCTTGTCGGCGGTTAGTTCGATGATACGCGGAGTTGGCGAACTCGCCTGCCCGCCTGACAGGAGGCACCAACCCATAAGGCCAATTGCCGCAATTTTCTTCAGTGGATTGAACATCAGTGGGTCACGTAGTAGAGCACGTACGTCATATCATCTTCGGTCAGCATGCCGCGAACCCGCATGTGCCGCACCGCCGTGGCCATGACGCGCGGTTGAAATTTGTGAGGGGACTGGTGGCAGCGTCCGCAATTGGCGCGGAATCGCTTTTCGCCTTCCGCGATCCACTGGGGGTTCAGATCAGCCACGACGGCCGCCGGCTGCGTGACCGGAGGCGGGGCTTCAGCCGCTGACCCTGCATTTGCGGTGCCGGTCGCTATCGTGATGCCGAGAAAGATCGTCCACAGGGTTTTCATTGTGCCGGCCCCAAAGGAATCACGAACCGATAGGTCATGCCGACCGTCCAAATGTTGCTTTCACCTGAGGACGTGAAGGTGCGGCCATAGGTCGCTAACGCCTTCCATCCGTCATTCAAGTAGTAGTTCACTCCAAACTCAGTTCGTTTTGTGTCGAGATCCGGAAGATCCGGATTGATTCCGGCAAGCGTCCCCGTGTGAAATATCTGGGTTCGTCCGACGACCTGCGCACGGCGGAGAAGGGATGCGGGAGCATTCCGAAAGCGGTAGGCGCCTTCTACCCACAATCCGTTGCCTTCCTCGCGTGAGTACGTCCCTTCCGCGCGAAGGTCGAATGGAACGCGAACCGGTTGCCACTCCAGGTAGGATCCAAAGCGGTTGAAACGGGAATCCTGCAATTGATGTTGCTCGCTCACTCCGATTTCAAGCCGCCGATGTGGGAAAAATAGACCAGCGCGAAGACCGGCATGGCGTTCTGATTCAAAGTGGTCAATCGTTGAAAGGGCGGAAAAATATACCGCGTAATTCAGGGTCACGTCCTTGTCCAGGCTCACACCGCCGCGCACCATCAATCCGTTGTCGCTCCCAGTTGCGATCGGATAGATCAAGGGGTCTGTTTGCGTATTCCTTATCCAGTTCGGATAAAGCCGTTCGTTGAAGATGTTGAAAGGCGTGAGAAATCGTCCGACCGTAAACGTAACGTACTTGTTGCCGATGTAGTCGAATTCCGCGTACTCAAGAGACTTCCCGATGGCTCCGGTGAAGTCGCCAGAATTTCCATTGCGGCGGACGAAGTCGCCTTCGAACTCAGCTCGCGATTCAAAGATCAGGTTGCGGTTCACTGGCACCAGCAACACAGGAGAAATGATGGACACTAAATCAGGATTTCCGGAATCCCACGTGGGCACAAAGGCGGCTCCACCCGACAAGACCGGCACCGGTTTTGTTTCTTCCGCAGCCGCGCGAAGCTCAGTATTGTCTTGAGCTGTTGCGGGCGGAGCGAAGCCGCTATAAACCATGGCGGCGACGCACAGTTTGGCGAGTGCCTGTTTCATGCAGTCTGCATATTTTCGCGGACGCCGCGAGCATCATTTGTAACGCCCAGGTCAAGAGCCATTACGGTCGTAATGGCTGGCGTGGTAACAGTTACCTTGAACCTTGAACAAAGAAGGGTTGTCCGCGAAAACGGGCCGTCAAAGGATTAGGCGAAGGCTCACCATAAGAATAAAGAGAGAGGCTGGGATCTCTCTTTGCGAAATTTTAGCCTCGGCTCCGGGAGGCGGTGGTTGATACCCCAAGTTTCCGTAGTCGGTCCCGTGCCTGAAGTGCTTCATTGGAACGAGGATACCGCTGCACAACGTGGCGAAGGGCCGCGATGCCACCGTCTTTATCTCCGGACTCGATCAGGGCAAATCCCTTCTTCAGTTCAGCGGAAGCCGCTTTATTGCCATCCGGAAAACTCTGCAGCACTTGATCGTAGTTCTTTACGGCGTCGGGATATTTTCCGGCGTGGTAATCCATTTCCGCGAGGTAGAAATACGCATTTCCTGCAAGGTCGGTGTTGGAGTAGTTCTTGATGTAGTCGTTGAACTCCTGCCGTGCCAGATCCATATTCCCGCCGTTGTAGTCGCGAAGAGCGTTGTTGTAGAGGACATCTGGGGGTAGGGCCGCCATGGCTTTTTGCTGTTCTTGGGCGGCCGCAGCTTGTTGGTTGGCCTGGGCGGCAAATGTTTGTTGCGCCACCTGCATGTCTTCCAGTTGCTTTGTAACCTTGCCCAGCCGTGCTTTGAGCTCGTCGAGGCTATCGTTTAATGCCTGCAACTGTCCCGACAGTTGGTCCACGTGATTGCTGGAGTCGCTCTGCTCCTTCTGCAGGGCGGTCTGCATATTGGTGATTGCTGTGGTCACCTTGTTGATGCTGTCGGTGTTCTGGTCCATCAGGTGACGGAACACGCCCATGCGCTCATCGAGCGACGTCTGAATTTGGGTGAGCTGAGTTTGCAGGTTCTGCACCTGGGTCTGCAGTTCGACGATTTCACGATTGACGGCCCAGGCAGGGCTGCAGCAAACGACTGCAACAGCCAGAAAAAGCACGGCGAAACGGGGGGTCAGATTCTTCATGTCCATTCCTAAGATGCGGAAAAGGTCTTTTAGAGAGTGCAACAGATTGCGCTTCTTTAGGTCAAGTTTACCGTAGGGCAACTGTTGGTGAGCTTGGTGCGGGTTTGTAGGAGGCCAAAAGGCTCAGAGATAGCTCAACCACGCCCAGTCTCGATGCTGCTGCTTCAACTCCATGAACCAGCGGCATGGCAGGTACAAAATCACCAAAACCATGAACCAGATTCCGTAGATAAGAGGCAGGCCATGGCCATATCCGGCGGGTACGCCGAGCACGAACATTCCTCCATGCCACAACCAAGACACCGGCTGATGGAAGAACGCAGCCACTACGATCGCCAGGATGTGAATGAGATAGAGGTGCAGGACGTAATAGAACAGCGGCACCCGGCCATAGACCAGCAGGATTCGCCCCAGTCCTCTTTCTGCCTTGATTCCGTCAAACACGGCCAGCAGCGTCAGCGAGGGTCCAAGCGTCATCAGCAAATAGTCGAGCGACGGCGGGTACTTGAGGGTATTGAAGAAGGAGATGATGGTGAGGGTGGTTGTGGACTCGACGCTCCACCCTCCCGTTGAAAACGGGAAGCCATATCCCAGGCCAGCCGTGCTGTTGCCGTACAGATTGAACCCACGCAAGAGGAAGAAGAGCGAGGTCATGGCCAGCCCGAGCGCCAAGGTCCACTTACGACGGTCTGGCCTTTGCAAGATCGTCCCGAAGGCGTAGCCTGCCGCCATTACTCCTACCCAGGGAATCAGCACGTAGAGGTTGAAGAAATTGAAGTGCGGGGTGACCTGAATGCCTCCGGGTACGTGCAGCATCATCCATAGCCATGAGAGTTTTCCAAAAGATGCTGGACTCATGCGGTCAAGCAGGTTGTGCAAGGCAATCATGGCAATGCCAAAAATGCCGACCCACCGAACCGGCATTCGCACCAGCAACGCCATCGCGACCATGCTCCAGCCGAGAATCCAGATCACCCCGGCAACCGGCCAGAAGATAAAGGTCCATGCAAAGTCGACGATCGTGACCTCCAGCAACACCAGCCAGAGCCCGCGAGTCAGGAAGAAGCGCGACACCTGCGACACCGACTTTCCTCGCGTGGTCGCCAGGTATGCGCCGGTTCCCGCCAAAAATGAAAATATCGGAGCGCAATAGTGAGTGACAAAGCGGGTGAAGAACAGCCAGCCATAGGTGTGGCTCATGTCCTCCGGCTCGAACGGCAAGTAGGAGAAGAAGTCCCGCGCGTGGTCGAGCGCCATAACCACCATCGCCAGACCGCGGAGAACATCTACCGACGCAAGTCGCGCGGTGTGAGAAGCCAGGCCAGAAACGCGGCCTTTTGCCGCCGCCAGCGCCTGAGAAGAGGCTGTGATAGCCATGGAGGTTTCAAAGAGTGGAGGAAGTGTACCACGCGGTAGGTATTTGGGTTGTTATCTGTCGAGACCAGGCGGGTGAGGGTTCGGCTACTTGATATCCTTCATTGCTAGCATGGAGCCGTAGTCCCTGCCCGACATCTCCACCGCCCTCGCCACGATACCTTCAAAGGCGTCCCGCAATTCAGGGAACTTGGCGAGAATCGCCTTCATGACATTGGTGTTTTCCTGAAAGGTCTGTGCCGTATCCGACACATCTTGGGTCAGATACTTAACGATCAGGTTCAAGTTTTGATCGACGGGCAATACAAAAATTGCGGTCAGCTTGTACGTCTTTCCATTCGGACCAGCGAGTTGCACCGTGCTGCCATCGAGCGGGAAGTCATCCGGGCGCACGGTCTGTTGCTCGTCGTAAATCTTGTCGGTTGCGAGCGTGTACATGAACGACAGAGGCATGGCCAGATCTCGAGCCTGCCAAAAGTACAGGAAGGCGTTGTGAGTCTGCCCTTTGGTCTTAAACTCCCGAGCTTTCTCCAGGAACCAATTAGCATCATGCCCGAGTAGGCGGTTGGGATGAAGGAAGAAGCCCCCGAGTTTCCAGTCGGTCCCCTGTTGCTGAAGAATCAGCGACAGAGTGTAGGGGTCCTTTTGCGTTTGGAAGTCAAGCATCACGACGCCATAGGCGCCGGGGGGCAGGTTGGGAATAACGAATTCTGCGCTCTTGGCGGCTTGCGGTCCGTTGAACACGCCGCAAAGAAAATCTGCCCTCTCGAGCGGCGCGGAGCCCTCAGCCTTCAATAGATAGGGCGACTGCGGCGTGGCATGCACTCCGGCAAACTCTGACTGCTTCCCCTTCACGGTATTTTCGATTCCAGAAAAGTTGTTGGCGACAGCGGGAATTGAGTTCTGCCTAAGCCCCGCCGTGTCTCCGCGCGTCACCATATCGAAATACCGCATGGCGGCGTTCTGGATCGCGGTACGGGTGGCGGCATCCATGTCGTCCGCCGTGAAACACGTTTGTCCAATCGCTGGCAAGTTGCAGGCGAGTAGAACCGCAGTTGCGTAGAAAGCACAAACGACAGGGCGAAAAGCCTTCATGGAGAGATTTCCTTTGTTCATAACCGCATAGATAGAATACCGGAAAGTTAGATGCGAGTTGCCGGAAAGGGAAGACCTGCCTCGAAGAAGGCTCGTGAATGTCTTCCGGTTTTGCTCGATCATCGCACGATGAAGTTCAAGTTCCTCCTTCTAAGCCTCGCGTTTACCTACTGTAAACAATGCGCGTTGACCGAACTTGACCCGGGCATAAACCAACCGGATGGGTGCTCTCTACATCCAAGTTCAAGCTGAAACAGTGAGGAATTTCTTGCATGGTGTGCAGGTTCTTTGCAGCTACCGGTGTGTTTCTTTCACTCATGTTGCTGGGTGGTTGTCAGGGCCTGGTGAAAGGTGTTTCACAACTCACCGTCAATGTCGGCGGTCCGGGCAGCGGAACCGTCACCAGCAGTCCACCGGGAATCAATTGCCCTCCCAGCTGCTCTGCAACGTTCAACGGCGTTTCGCAAGTCACGCTGACGGCTATGCCCGCAACAAGCTTTGGGTTCGGCAGCTGGACGGGGAACTGCACTGGCACCAATCCAACCTGTGCCGTCACCCTTGACGCAAGCAACGTTACCGCCAACTTCACCGCAAGCCTGCAGAGCGTGAATCACATTATCTTCCTCTCTCAGGAGAACCGCTCCTTTGACAGCTACTTCGGAGCGATGCGGCAGTATTGGGCGCAGAGCGGGATCGCCGACCAGCCTTTCGACGGACTGGCGCAGTTCAATCCATCGGGTGATCCTAAGGCAGGACCTACACCTACCAACCCCGGTTGTGATCCCGCCTTTCCCTTTCCGAGTAACGTTTTTTGTCAGATCAATAGCAGCAGCCCTCTCATCCAGTCGTTCCATTTTCAATCGATGTGCGTCGAGAATCCCAGCCCCTCCTGGTCAGAATCCCATCGTGACTGGAATGTGCACGATCCCGTTTCCCCGCAGGCAACGCTCGATGGATTTGTCGATACAGCGGCCAATGACGCACGCCAGCACACCGACAGCACCGGCGCGCCGGCCCCCTTTTTCGATACTGATGGAATCCGCGCCATGGGCCACTACGAGGGCAACGACCTCAACTACTACTATGCTCTGGCCTCGGCGTTTGCCACATCCGATACCTGGTTTGCCCCGGTGATGACACGCACCCCACCAAACCGAGAGTTCTTGATCGCGGGAACGTCGAATGGCTACGTCTATCAGCGCGGGGCCAATCCCCCGGCTGACAGCGCCCTTATACCGAAAAAGACTATCTTTGAAGCCTTGCAGAGCGCTGGCATCAGCTGGAAGATCTATGTGAACCCATTCGGAACCAGTTGCCAGAACAATCCCACCGACGTAGCTTGCCTGGTGAGCCAAAGTTATATCCACGACTTTGCGTTTGGCGCGCAGATCAAAGCAAATCCTTCGCAGTACACCAACAATATTGTTCCGATTTCGCAGTTTTATACCGACGCGGTAAACGGCACGCTCCCGGCTGTCGCCCAGATCGAGCCTGCCTCATCGGCTGGTCTTGACGAACATCCGACCGACAATGATCCGCCAGTGGGAACTCCGCCGTGCTGCACCATCCAGGCTGGAGCAAATTATGTTTCTACCCTGATCAATGCCGTCATGTGCGGACAGGACAATAGTCCGCCCTCGGGAAGCTGTACTCCCGGCCCAAGCTGGAAGGACTCAGTTTTCATTCTGACCTTCGACGAACCGGGCGGATTCTACGATCACGTGGTGCCTCAGCCGGCAGTCAGCCCGGACGGGATCCCGCCCGTCGATCTGTTCCCGAATGATCCCTGTTTCGGAACTCCCTCTGCGAGTCCGGCCTGCGATTTCACAGTTACCGGTTTTCGAGTGCCGCTCGTCGTGGTCTCGCCCTTTACCAGGAAGAACTTCGTCTCCCACCAGGTGCGCGACGCTACAGCCATTCTTAAACTGATCGAAAAAAGGTTTAACCTAGCGGCCCTGACCAAGCGCGACGCCGCGCAGGTCGATATGGATGATGCGACTACCGGGTTCTTCGATTTTACGAACACGCAGTGGCAGGTGCCGCCGACCAATTTGCCCGCTCAGGTGGTACTACCGCAGGCGGCGTGCTTTGTGAACCCACCGCCCACCTCACCCTAGGCTACTTGTTCGGCTTGTTTTTCCCAGGTAAAGCAGCCGGGTTCTCATGCGTGCGTTCGCGGAAGCCGCCTTTCATCCCGGTCCCCAGGGTGATGCTGGACTCGCCGAACCTGTCGCGCACGCGATCGGCGGCCGAAAGCGCATGCTCCCACTTTACCCTGGTGTTTTCTCCCAGCAGACTCGCTTGGGCGGGTTCATGGCCGAAGGATGACGCGTGAACTCCCAGGAGGCGAATCTCTGATCCTCGGCGCCAGTTCATGTGAAACAGTTTGTAGATTTCGCCGTAAATTTCGTTGTCGAGCTGGGTGGGCTGTTCTAAGGAGTGTGCCCGGGTGATGGTGGTGAAATCCTTGTAGCGAAGCTTTAATTGAAGAGTGCGGGCATGGAGTTGTTGCTCGCGCAAGCGCCGCCCAACCATTTCCGATAAACGCATGAGCGTCGCTTCAATCTCTACCAGGTTGGCGGTGTCGAGGTCGTAAGTGTGTTCATGGCTGATCGACTTCGGACCTTCAAACTCGCCGATCTCCCCAGCAAACCACGCGCCAGCATCTTCGCCCTTGGCCTTACCAGCAAGCGCGAGCCCCCATTTCCCGAGATGCTGCTCCAAAAGGCTCTCGTCCAGTTTTGCCATGTCGCCGACGGTTAAGATTCCAAGTTCGTGGAGTTTCTGCTCTGTAACTTTGCCGACGCCCGGGATCTCTCGAATGCCGAGCGGCGCGAGAAAGGCCGGTTCCTGCCCCGGCATGGCGTACAGCACGCCATGAGGCTTGGCCTTTCCGGAACACACTTTTGCCACAAGCCGCGACGTACCAATCCCAATGGAGCAATTGAGTTGCGTCCGGTCTTTCATCTTCTGGTGCAGTTTGTCGGCGGCGAGCAGAGGTGGCCCATGCAGACGCTCGGTGCCGGTCATATCGAGGTAGGCCTCGTCGATTGAAACCATCTCAACCTGGGGAGAAAAGGATTCCAGTACCTCGTGGACCTTCGCCGAGCATTCACGATACCGATCAGGGTGACCATCGACAAAAATCGCCTGGGGGCAAAGCTTTGCCGCTGTGCGCAGCGGCATGGCAGAATGGACGCCGAATTTGCGAGCCTCGTAGGAAGCTGCCGAGACCACTCCTCGCTCGTTTCGCTGGCCGCCGACAACGACGGGCTTTCCTTTCAGAGAGGGATCAAACAACTCCTCCACTGACACGAAGAAGGCGTCCATGTCGACATGGAATACGGTCTTGGGGAGGGAAGACATGGAATGCTCGCCCTTCAAACCAGAATCGTCTGGGCGTGCTGTTGCCGCACTCGCTCGTACACGCGATTGTATTCCCGCGATTCCACCTTCCACGAGAAGTCTTTTGCCATGCCATTTCGCATGAGCTTTTGCCATGCCTCTCGGTCGCGATACACGGTGAGTGCCTGATGGATGGCCCGCATGAGGGCGTCTCCCATGTATTCCTGGAACTTAAAGCCCGTACCCTTCTTGCTTCGCGTGTCCCAGGGATCAATGGTGTCGTCGAGACCGCCCGTTGCCCGCACCACCGGAACGGTACCGTACTTCAGTCCGTAGATCTGCGTCAGTCCCGCGGGTTCGTAACGCGAGGGTATGAGCAACATGTCCGCCCCGGCGATGATCTTGTGAGCAAGAACATTGTCGTATGCGACCTTGACCCCGAATTTCTCCGGTACCCGGCGCACCAGCCGCATGAACATTTCTTCGTACAGTCGGTCCCCATTCCCCAGTATCGCAAAGTGAATGTCCTCGAGCGCAAGCCTATCGATGACCTGTCCGATCAGGTCAAACCCCTTCTGTGCCGCGAAGCGAGATACGATCCCAATCAGCGGGATCTCTAGGTCTTTTTCGGATAAACCAAAAGTGGTGAGCAGATCGCGCTTACATTGCTGCTTGCCGCTCAAATCCTCGGGGTTGTAATGCGCAGCGATCAGCCTGTCGCGCGCGGGATCCCACTCTTCATAATCGACGCCGTTGGGGATGCCGGCGATGGTTTCTGCGCGGTCCTTCAGTACGCCTTCGAGACCAAAGCCAAATTCGGTTGTCTGGATTTCCTGTGCATACCTACGGCTCACGGTGGTCACAAAGTCTGAGTAAACCAGCGCGCCCTTCAGATAGTTCACATTACCGAAAAACTCCATCTTGGTGATGGTGAACAAGTCCCATGGCAAAGTGAGCAAAGGTAGGATCTCGGGAGGAAATAGGCCCTGGTATCCGATGTTGTGGATCGTGAACACCGTTCCCGCACCACGAAAGGCTGGGTCTTCCGAGTATTGCGTTTTAAGCAGGACGGGGACCAGGGCCGACTGCCAGTCGTGGCAATGAAAAATGTCGGGAACGCCGAGAACCTTCGAGCCTTCGAGCACGGCCCGGCAAAATAATGCGAACCGCTCGGCATTGTCGGGAAAGTCCCCGGAAGCGGTCCCATAAAGTCCGTCGCGATCAAAGAAGGGTGGGTAGTCCACAAAGAAAAACCGCACCCCGGGATAGCCCGTTCCCTCCACAATCGAACAAAATCGATAGCGGTCATCAAATGGGATGGTGATGCTTTGAACCACCGTATGCTCATCGGGTACGCGGGTGAGCCGGTAACGCGGCGTAAACACGCTGATCTGATGACCCGCTGCGGCCAACGCGCGCGGCAAAGCGCCGACCACGTCGGCCAACCCGCCAGTCTTAGAGAAGGGAACGCATTCGGAAGCGACGAACGCGATATGCATGGGGCCCGCCCGATCTTCGGCTATGATAGCGTGTTAACTTTTCGGTCGGGTCACAGTCTAACTGGCAGGGCGAACGAGGGTCAATGAAGACATCCAGCGCGCGAGCAGCCCGCAAAAAACCGAAGCTGGGGCAGCATTTCCTGAAAGACGTTTCTGCTGCCGCGCGCATTGTTGATGCACTTGGCGACATCTGGCAAAGCACCGTGCTTGAGATCGGGCCAGGTGGCGGCGCGCTCACTTCGATGCTGGTCAAGCGAGCGCGGCGTGTGATCGCGGTTGAAACCGACCGCGTTTTGGCGGCGCAACTCAGGATGAATTTCTCACTCACCCCGAATATCGAAGTCATCGAAGGGGACATTCTTGCCATTGATCTGGACACGTTGTTCGGTCCCCGTCCAGGGAGCACGCGCCCAGGGATGGAACACGCGCCCGAGCGTGTGCGGGTTGTTGGCAACCTGCCTTACTACATTACGTCGGACATTCTCCTTCGGCTCTTCCAGTACCGGAAATATTTCGAGCTGATGGTGCTGATGGTGCAGAAGGAGGTTGCTGATCGGCTGGCCGCGGAGCCGGGATCGAGGGACTACGGCCTGCTCTCGGCAACAACGCAGCTCTATGCGAGCGTCGATCAATTGTTTACAGTCCCTCCGGGAGCATTTGCGCCGCCTCCAAAAGTTCACTCCGCGGTGGTGCGCCTCACACCCTCCCGGCAACTGGATGAACTGGCGGTTGAGGAAGCCGAGTTCCTGCGATTCCTGAAACTTTCCTTCGGCCAGAAACGTAAGACGCTCTGGAACAACCTCAAGACGCGCTATGCATCCGAAGACCTCACGCGGGCCATGTTACGCGCGAAGATCAAGCCGTCGGTTCGGGCCGAAGCGCTCTCGCTAGAACAAAATGCCAAGCTGTTTCTCGCCCTGACACGACCTGCGGTAGCACAAGTCAGTTAAGGAGGAGACATGGTGCGGGAACCTGCGGTCGCAGGGAAGTTCTATTCTGCCAATCCCGAGGTTCTTCGTTCCGATCTCTCGTCCTACCTATCGCCCACCCCGGAACGGGTTTTTGCCCTGGGTTGCATCGCTCCACATGCTGGTTACATGTACTCGGGAAGGGTTGCAGGCGCCGTATTCTCGTCGATCGAAATTCCTTCAAGGTGCATCATCCTGTGTCCAAACCACACCGGCCGCGGGCACGCGTTAGCCGTGATGACGGAAGGGGCGTGGCGTACGCCTCTTGGAGAAGTGGCCATTGATGCGGAGTTAGCAGCCCGGGTTTTGAAGTCATGCCCGGCGCTGGCGGATGACAGCGCTGCTCACCGCTTCGAGCATGCGATTGAAGTCGAGTTGCCGTTCCTGCAGGCGCTGTCTCCCGGGCTGCAGATCGTGCCCATTGCCGTCGGCACCTCCAGTTTGCAGTTGCTTGAGGATTTGGGGAGGGCTTTGGCCGAAGTTGTGCGATCTTCGCCCTGCGAGGTCCTGATGATCGCCTCGAGCGACATGAATCACTATGAGGATGACGACACTACTCGGATCAAGGATCACAAGGCGATCAAGCCGATCCTCGCTCTCGATCCGCGCGGCCTCTATGAGACGGTCATCAACGAAAGCATCAGCATGTGCGGCTTCGGGCCCGCGGTTGCCATGCTGACTGCGACCAAACTGCTGGGCGCAACCAGCGCGGAACTGATGCAATATGCAACCTCGGCTGAGACTTCCGGCGATAAAGAAATGTGTGTTGGTTATGCAGGGATTCGAATCCGATAGCTATTGTCCGGCGGCGGCCAGTAAGCGCAAGGCTCGCGCGCGCGTCATCCTCATCACCGCCTGATCATTGGCGATCTGTTTCAGTACGGGTGTGATGGGCTCCAGGTCTCCCAAAGTTTTTGACCGCTGACGGTCTTCCATCTGTTTCAAATCGTCCTCAAGCGCAAGCTTTTGATACTTGTGGAACCAGGTCAGACGCCGTCCGAACTCGAGAACGGTGGAGAGATCCTGAAGAATCCCCGTGATCTGCTGTACTGCAGGATCCAAGGAATAGTTGTAGGTCGCGGATGTATTGTGCGCACCATCCTTGTAGATCAGCGTCTTTGAGCCCATGTTGGCAATCCGGGTGTTACCCGAATCGACTTTCCCGCTGAAATAATTCGCCTTCTTGGCGAGCTCAAAGATGTCCCGGCGGGTTTTTTCAGCAATCGAAAACTCAAATGGTTCCGTGTCATCGCTCGTGCTGTTCCCCAGGTCTCCGTTCGAAAGATAGGCGGCTCGCCCGTCACTTTGAACCGTGATTTCATAGTGCGCGGGGTTGGAGTGGGGGAAGTCAAACTTGAATTGGACAGTTGCCGTGGGGGTGGTGTCTGCCGCGAGCACCAATCCCAGCGCGAGCAGTAACGCCACGGTTGCAATGTGGAATCCGGTTCTTTTCATGACTAAGAATTATGCCAAAAGATCGCTCTATCGGCTTGCCGCCTGACGGCGTAGTGTGGCCGCGGTATGGAGGTCGCAAATCGCGATCGCGAGCGCGTCCGCAGCATCCGCCGGCCGTGGAATCTCCTCAAGCCGCAGCAATCGAGCCACCATCAATTGCACCTGTTCCTTTTCCGCTTTTCCATAACCGACCACCGCAGATTTAATGCTGAGCGGCGCATATTCGGTGACCGGCAGGTGTTTGGATGCTGCCGCCAGCATGGCGACTCCCCGCGCTTGCCCGAGTTTTAAGGCCGACTTTACGTTCACCGCATAAAAAACCTCTTCAATCGCCACCTGATCCGGCCGGTGCTCCTCGATGACTTGTGTGAGCCTCTCAAAAATCGTTCGCAGCTTCTCCGCCATGCGGGCATGGCGGTCAAAGGTAATGCCTCCAAAAGCGATACATCGCAGCTCGCCGCGGGAATCGATTTCAACCACTCCGTAACCGGTGCACTCAGTGCCGCAATCAATTCCCAGGATGCGCATTCTCCAGAGTTTACTCCACAGAACTCACTCGGATTTGCGCGTAGCGTTAACTGAGTCAGTGCGTCCTGCGCAGTGTTTTCGTCTTTGTTGATGCCTGCTGCGGATGATAATCTACATGCTTCCATGCTGCGAAGACTGCGCAGGAGTGTACCCAGCCTCGTTGGGCTCTGCGGCGGGAAAATACGCACTCATACAAAAGGAGCAAGAAATGAAAATTGGCGTGCTGACCGGGGGGGGCGATTGTCCTGGGTTGAACGCGGTGATACGTGCCGCAGTTCGCAAGGGGGCTTTTCACTATCGCGACACCTTCGTCGGTTTTTTGGAAGGATGGCGGGGGTTGGTCGATGACAAGAGCATGCCGCTCGATCTGCACGCCGTTGCGGGAATTCTGCCCCGAGGCGGCACAATTCTGCGAACCTCGCGCACGAATCCTGCCAAGAAGGAAGGCGGTCTCGAAAAATGCGAAGCCACAATTAAGAAACACGGTATTGATGCCCTCATCGCCATCGGCGGCGACGACACGCTTGGGGTTGCAACCAAGCTCGGCGCCCGGGGCGTGAAGGTCGTCGGCGTGCCCAAGACCATTGATAACGATCTTTCAGGCACGGACTTCACCTTCGGATTCGACACCGCGGTGAATATTGTGACCGAGGCGATCGACCGCGTTCACACCACCGCCGAAGCACACAACCGTGTCATGGTGGTGGAGGTCATGGGGCGGGACGCAGGCTGGATCGCCATTTACAGCGGCATCGCAGGCGGCGCCGACGTCATTCTGATTCCTGAAGAGCCCTTTGATGTCGACAAGGTGGCGGCAAAGATACGCCAGCGCCATGATCGTGGGCGCTACTTCAGCATCGTCGTCGTTGCCGAGGGCGCAAAATTCGCGGAGAAGGCCGGCGGCCCGGTAACGATGGGGGGAGAAAAAGACGAATTCGGGCACGCTCGTCTTGGCGGAATTGGCAGCGCCCTGGCTCAGGAACTCGAGAAGCGCACCGGTTTTGAGACCCGCACGGTGGTTCTCGGCCATATTCAGCGTGGCGGTTCGCCGACGGCTTTTGATCGGGTGCTTGCCACCCGTTACGGGCTGGGCGCAATCGACATGGTCCATCGCAACGAGTTCGGCCGCATGGTGTCGCTGAAGGGAAACAAGATCACCTCCATTCCTTTGGCGGAGGCGACTTCCACCAACCGCAAGGTTGATCACGAGATGATGGACGTTGCGCTCGGCATTCTGGAAGGCGAGGGAGAGTAGTCCCGCGCCCGGATCAAGGCACTGTTTTCAAAACTGCTACCGTCTGCGCTTTTCGTGAGGATTGGCATTTTATGAGTGGAGGCATCATGCGCAATTTGATCGTAGCCGTCTTCCTGCTAACTGCGACTCTTCCGCTGGCCTGCCAAGGCGCACCGCCCCAGGGCGGCGCGAACGAGCCCTACGCGGTGGAGTACTACTATAAAACCCAGTGGGGACACCAGCAGGAGTTCTTGCAGCTTTTCCTGAAAAATCATTACCCGCTCCTCAAGAAGGACGCTGAAAGCGGACGAATTCTCACCGTGAAAATCGAGACTCCGGCAGATCACATGACCGAAGATGCGCGCTGGGACTACCGGGTCACGATTCGCTTCAAGAATTCAACCATCGCCACGACGGCGAACCCGGACGAGGAGAAAACCATCAAACAACTCTGGCCTGATCAGGAAACCTACAAAAAAGAAGAGCAGCGCCGGTTCGAGATCCTG
>DATJEL010000095.1:0-5815 GCA_035496675.1 Terriglobales bacterium | reverse complement strand
AGTTCAGAGCAGACCTGCCTGTGTGGCCGCGGGCGACTCGCCCGCGATCTTCAGTGCAAACCTGCCTGTCCTCGAAACTTGTACAAACTACGCGTCTTGCGCGGCTACTGTCAACCCACGGCTGGCACAGGATATTCACCTGTTTTCCACAGCCGGATGGGCTCCACGGGCTTGCGTGGGACCGGGTCTCTGACCCGGTCAGGTCGAGCAAAGCTCGACAATTCCGGAGTTTTGACGGCGCACGCAGCAAAACGCATCTTCCTCCCGGCAAGCAGCACAGCACGCCTGTGCCATTTCGGCACCAGCCGAGGCGGAAGAGCATCAGTTTGAAAAAAGATCACTTGGAGGTTTCTGCGAACAGCGCATTCAACCCTTCGAGGAACCTTGTCCCCGAATGAAGCCCCGTGGCCGGGACTGATTTGCAGGAATTACCTGTATTTAATTAGATGCCGGACGAGCGACGAGAGTTTCACACAATACGCCCGGCTAGCCACACACTGCTCTCGGTGAATTGTTTATACCAGATGAACGCGCCGGAGCGCAAGGGGGTGTTTACGAAGTTGAGGCCGAAGCAGCCAAAACGACGTGGGGACAGCCGCCCTCGGCTGTCCGGTCGGGCGCAGCCCGACAATTTTTCGAACATCACCAGGTCGTGTTTCAGAAAGCGAACAAGAAGCCCCCTCGCAAACCATAGACTGAAACTTTGTTGTAAGATGTTCGCCTTCTCCCCCTTCTAGCAAGCATGGCCGAACTCATCTGGGACGGCAAGTACGACGAGCACGGCAATAAGCGCGCGCCGGTTCGTATCGAGCTGCCTTTTCAAACCGTCGAGACCGTCAACGAGAGCGCGCAGGACCGCCAGCGCACTCTGGAGATGTCTTCTTCCGGGCGTGATCCGGAGTGGCGCAACCGCCTCATCTGGGGCGACAAGAAGTACGTCCTGCCCTCGCTCCTGCCCGAGTTCGCCGGCAAGGTGGATTTGATCTACATTGATCCGCCGTTTGATACGGGCGCGGATTTCTCGTACACGGCGACACTCGCAGAGCAACTGGATTCCTCTTACGAGGAGGAGGTGTTTTTCACTAAGGAACCCTCATTCGTGGAACAGAAGGCTTATCGCGACACGTGGGGAGTCAGTCGCGAAGACCAGCAACGTGGAGTCACGACCGTTGACAGGTACGTACGATGGTTTTACGACGCAGCAGTTTTTCTCCGCGAGCTACTCAGCGATAAGGGAACGATCTACGTCCACATCGGACAAAATGTTTCTCACTACGTAAAAGCAGCAATGGACGAAGTGTTTGGAGCGAACCAGTACATAAATCAGATCGTGTGGAGAAGGCAAACTGCTCATAGCGATATCGGACAGGGATCGGCACATCTCGGGCGACTTCATGATGTCATCCTCCTGTATACGAAAACCGAGTCGTATTCCTGGCACATGCAATACACGCCATACGACAATGACTACGTCAATGCCTTCTATAAGCACGTCGATCCGAATAACGGTCGTCGTTACCGCTTGAGCGACATAACCGCCCCCGGCAAATCACTGAAGGGAAATCCCTATTATGAGTTTTTGGGAGTGACCCGCTATTGGAGATTCTCTGAGAAGCGGATGAAGGAGCTGTATGAAAACGGCAGAATCATCCAAACGAAACCGGGAACGGTTCCGGCGCAAAAACGATACCTCGATGAAATGCCCGGGGTGCCGCTGCAGGACTTATGGCTGGATGTGAAGCCCATTCAGAGCCAAGCTCTAGAGAGAGTTGGATACGACACGTAGAAACCTGAAGCGCTCTTGGATCGTGTCTTGAAGCTGAGCAGCGACGAAGGCGACCTCGTTCTCGACTGCTTCTGTGGCTCCGGCACCACCGCCGCCGTGGCCGAAAAGCTCAACCGTCGCTGGATTGCGTGCGATCTCGGGCGCTTCGCCATCCACACCACGCGCAAGCGTCTCCTCGGCATCCCGGGCGTAAAGCCATTCGTCGTGCAGAACCTCGGCAAGTATGAGCGGCAACAGTGGCAGGTCGCCGAGTTTCCCTCGAACGGCAAGAACAAGCTCGAAGAACAGCGAGAACGCGAGGCCGCCTACCGGAAGTTCATTCTTGAGCTTTACCACGCCACGCCGGTCAGCGGCCATGCCTGGCTGCACGGCGTCAAAGGCGGGCGCATGGTGCATGTGGGCGCGGTGGACGCTCCGGTGACCCGCGCCGACGTCAATGCCATCGCCGCCGAAGTATGGAAGGCCAGCGGCAAAGGCCCTAACTCTCCGCAGAGGCCGGCGGTGGATGTGCTGGGCTGGGAGTTCGCACTCGACATTAACGAGACCGCGAAACAGATTGCCGCCGAAGCCCGGGTTGACGCCGGATTCAAGAAAATCCCCCGCGAGGTGCTGGAGAAGAAAGCCGTCGAGCAGGGCGATGTTCATTTCTTCGAGCTGGGGGCCTTGAAGGTTGACGTAAAAATCAAGAAGCGCGAGCTGGCGTTGACGCTCTCTGATTTCGTGATCCCGCTCGATGACGTACCCGCCGAAGTGCGCGGCGCCATCAAGCACTGGAGCCAGATGGTGGACTACTGGGCAGTGGACTGGGACTTCAAAGATGACACCTTCCACAACCAGTGGCAGTCCTACCGCACGCGCAAGAATCCGAAGCTGGAACTCTCGGTGAAGCATGAGTATCCGGAGCCGGGCCGGTACACCGTGGTGGTGAAAGTGATCGACATCCTGGGCAACGACACGACCAAGACGCTGACCGTGGAGCTGAAGTAAGCAGTGCCGATGCTCGTGTGGGGACGGGTCTCTGACCCGTCCAGGCCGAGCGAAGCTCGGCAGGGTTGGCGTAGGACCATAGGCCTTCGAGACCAAGCCGAGCTTGCGCTCGGCCCGGACAGCCGGGGGCGGCTGTCCCCACGTGGGTATTGCTGGATTTGAGAGTTAATGCCTCGACGCAAAAAGTCTGCCGACGATGCACCGAGCCTTTTGGACATTACCGCCAAGCTCCGCTCAGGGGCCTGCGTTCCCGCGCTGCGTGAGGCAGTCAAGTCGTGGAAAACCGGTGGCTGCCAGGGAATCACCGATACGACTCGAACCCTGCTCAACTACTGGTTTTCCGCTGATCACAAACTCAAGACAGGAAGACCCTTCAAGTATCACGCATCGCAGCAGGAAGCGATCGAAACCCTGATCTATGTCTGGGAAGTAGAGAGAGTCCGCACCCGCAAGGAGCTACTCGAACGCTACGCCCAGAACGTTGCCGATCTTCGCCTGCCTCCCGACGATGGTTTCGCGCGCTATTGCACCAAGATGGCCACCGGAAGCGGCAAGACGAAAGTCATGGCGCTGGCCATCGCCTGGCAATACTTCAATGCCATGCGGGAGCAGAATGAAATCGCCAAGGATTACGCGAAAACCTTTCTGCTCATCGCGCCGAACGTGATCGTGCTGGAACGGCTCAAGGGCGATTTCGCCAACGGCAAGATCTTCCGCGACGACCCTATCCGGCCAAGGGAATTCGAGATCTTCTGGGACTTTGACTGCGTCATGCGGGGTGATGGCGAGCGAGCGCACTCCGAGGGCGTGCTGTTTCTCACCAATATCCAGCAATTTTATGACCGCCCGGATCGTTCCGAAGACGAAGAACCGGATGTGATGACGGCCATGCTCGGGCCCAAGCCTCCGGCACAGAAGTCGGAACAGGCAGGCTTCGCTGAGCGTATCGCCCGTCGCGCGGGGCGGTTGCTGGTGATCAACGACGAAGCTCACCACACTCACGACGAAGGCAGTGAGTGGACCGCGGTCATCGGCAAGCTGCATCAGGCAACCCCAATCACGGCACAGCTTGATTTCTCCGCAACTCCGCGCTTCCAGAAGGGAGCTATCTTCCCGTGGACCATTTCCGACTACCCGCTTAAACAGGCCATCCTCGACGGGATCGTAAAGCGCCCGGTCAAGGGCATTGCGAAAATCGAAGAGCCCCGGTCGGAACACGCCAGCGTGCACTACCGGGGATACCTGACCGCAGCTGTGGAGCGATGGAAGGAGTATCGCGATCAGCTCAAGCCATTGCGTCGCAAGCCGGTGCTGTTCATCATGATGAACAGCACGGAAGAAGCGGATGACGTGGCCGACTGGCTGGCCAAAGCCTACCCTGCTGAGTTCGGCGACGGCAAGACGCAGATCATTCACACCGACAAGCAGGGAAACGTCAGCAAGAAGATGCTCGACGAAGCGCGCCTGGCGGTCAGCAAGGTTGATGGAGAGGACAATCCGATTCACGCCATCGTCAGCGTACTGATGTTGCGCGAGGGATGGGACGTGCAGAACGTAACCGTGGTGGTCGGACTGCGGCCCTACACGGCGAAGGCCAACATACTTCCCGAACAGGCGATTGGCCGCGGACTGCGGCTCATGTTCCGTGACCTGACGCCTGACTACACGGAGCGCGTGGACATCATCGGCAACCAGAAGTTCCTCGACTTTGTCGATGACCTGGAAAAACTGGAAGAATTGCAGCTGGATACGTTCGAAATCGGCAAGGACAAGCTTCGCATTCTTACCATCATGCCGCTGGAGGAGCGAAAGCAATTCGATATTGGCCTGCCCCTGCTCACGCCCACGCTGGTGCGAAAGAAAAGCCTGGCGGAGGAGATCGCGTCACTCGACGTAATGGCGTTCCAGACCATGCTGTTGCCGCTCACCGCCGATGACCCTAACAACAAGACTTTTCGCTACGAAGGCCACGACATTATCACTCTGCAGAAAATTGTCGAGCGGGATTACAGGGTGCCGGAGCCACAGACGGCACAGGAACTGATCGGATACTACGCACGCCGGATCGCTGAAGCGGTGAAGCTGCCATCGCAGTTCGCGGCCCTGGCGCCGAAAGTTCGCGAGTTCTTTGAGAACAAGGCCTTCGGCCGCTGGGTGGATTTGAACGACATGGCAACGGTGCGAGCCATGAGCACGCAGGTAGCGTCCTACGTGTGCATCCAGGAGTTCAGCAGAGTGCTGAAGCAGCTGAGCATCGCCGAACAGGTCCCCGAGCTTGTCGGGCCTGCCCGCATGCTGTCAACTTGTCAGCCCTTTCCATGGTCGCGGAAAGTTTACGAAGCCACTCATTGCGTGTTCAACATGGTGCCGTGCGACAACGACTTCGAGCGGGCTTTCGCTCGCTTCCTCGATAACGCTGACGACATCAAGTCTTTTGCGAAGCTTCCGCAGCCTTTCGGGTTCTCCATTGACTACGTTGACCATGGCATGAACCTTCGTTCCTACTATCCCGACTTCGTGGCGGTGGATACATCGGGCCAACACTGGTTGATTGAGACCAAGGGCATGGAATCGGCCGAAGTCTCCCAGAAAGACTCGGCTGCCAAGAACTGGTGTGAGAATGCGTCCTCTCTTACGGGGATCGCATGGCAATACCGGAAAGTCGCACAAAAAGGTTTTGAGGTTCTGCAACCGAAACGCTTTGGGGACTTGGCGGCGCTGAGGTGACACCATTAAGCCGCGAGTCGGCTAAGAGTCGCGGGCGAGGGCGCCCGCGCCACACCAGAGACGATAATTGAATTGACCTTGACGGGGTGCCAGCAATCCTGAACGGCCTCAATTTGAGGCCGTTTTATTTTTTGCGCCAAAGAATTGCCGAGCTTGGCTCGGCTGGACGGGTGACGGGGTCCGTTCCCTCTCGCAGTCCGTGCCACCCTCCCACTTCGCGGGCGAGTCGCCCGCGACCACACATCTCCCCTTCTACCTTGGCGCCGGCAGACGCCACACCATTGTGACCACTAGCGCCACCGCGATCCCGAGCGA
>DATJEL010000094.1:0-4238 GCA_035496675.1 Terriglobales bacterium | reverse complement strand
TCCGGTCTGCTTCAGCAGATCCTTCGCCCTGGCGATGTCGTCGGACGAGTCGCAATGCACCGATAACAACACACCACCGTCCTTGACTCGACCTTCGTACCGCTTGGCCTCATACTCTGGAATGCCCATGCCGACCAGCGCGCCGATCAACCCGCCAACTGCCCCGCCGACTCCCAAACCAGCAAGCGAAGCCACGATCGGACCGGCCGCAATGAACGGACCGACGCCTGGAATGGCCAATGCGCCGATACCGGCCAACAACCCCAGCGTACCGCCCAAAACCCCTCCCGTGGTCACGCCTGTGGCTGTTCCCTCGGGCGCCTTGGTGTTTTTCTCGTGTGCGAACTCTTTCGAGCTCTGGGTGTCGGGTAACAACACGGAAATGTCATTATGCGAGAATCCCGCTGCTGAGATGCGATCGACGGCACTCTCTGCCTGAGCGCTGCTCTTGTAAATACCGAACACCGCTGTATTTTTGCCTGCCATGTGTAGCTCCTTTTTAGATTGAAATATTCTCTACTGTTTGACCGATATCTGATCGGTCACTTTGTCCGCACTGCCAGCGACCGCGACAGCCTTTGCCATAACGGTTTTCTTTTCGTCATCGGACTTGACGGGCCCTTTCAAGGTCACAGCCCCGTTCTGACTGATGATCTTGATGTTGTGGGCGTAGGTGGAGAGTGACTTATCCGCCATGATCGAGCGGCGAATCTTTCTAGTCAACTCCCGGTCGGTCGCATTCATTTTCTGCTGGTCCGCAGTTACTTCGCCCGCGTTCCGATCGCGCTTGTTGACCTTGGTGTTATCTGGTTTTGTGCTCTCGTCCGGTGTCTGTCCGTAGCCGATGACGGCCGCGGTGCAGAACAAGATCGTTAAAACTACTTTCGAGTGTTTCATTTTGAATTAGGTCTCCTAGGACGCTTTGCTGCGTCAGCACCGTCGTCGATTTTCTTTTTGGCTTTGTCTTTTAAACCACTCATGGTTCGCTCCTCTCTTCTTCTCTCGGGGTCAGTTTGTTCGCCTCCAGAACGTCTCCTGCCTCTTCTCCGAGGTTCTGGGCACGCTTTCTCAAGACATCACCGACACGACTGTGTTGTCTCGGATGCGGTTGCGGGTCTTGCCGCCAGCTTCGGGTGCCAACAGTACCTGAGGGCCCCGTCAATCCCAAGGCCAGTCAAGAACGAGGCGACATGTCCTCAATTTTGCGCCAGTCTGCGAGCTCCTGCGTGTTTTCAGGCCACCGCCCTTCACGACGTGCGCTCCCTCGGCACCGATTAAACGGGACTTTGTTTAGCTCGGAACGCAGCCCAATTTAGTGGTGGCTCATCAGGAACCAGATAACGATCAAGACGCCGGGAACTCCGAGGCCCCACGCAACTAGATACTTCATTTGTATCTCCCTGTACCTTTCCTGAAACTGAAAAGTGTTGGTCCCCTCATGGGTAGGCACGTAAGGGGCCTCTCTACGTGAGTACGCAATCCGAGCGATTGCATCGCGGTTTGACATCCTCCCATTTGAAAAGCGGGCCTTTTGGGCGCACTTTGCAGGATCTGCGCGCACGATTAGCACTTGCTGCCTGGCAGGAGGGACGATCTGTCCGAAGAAGTACAAGCTGGTCCTCCTGTGGTGAGTCCGCCCTCAGGTGACGAACAAGTGACGACGCCGGTGATCTTCCTCCGGCGGTACAGGTGAAACGTAACCCTGAGCCATTTTGGAGAGCGCCAGCACCCGGTTTTGTGCAAACGAAACGTATAGCCAGGCGGTGGGGTACAAGTCGTCTGCCTTTCAGCCGCGCCGATGGAGCGGAAAGTGCTAGGTTATGCCCGAATGGAGAGGTTATGCGTGTTCGAAATGTAACGGTGAGTTTTTTAGGCGCAGTGACGATGCTGATGGCCGAGACGGCTCAGGAGCGCTTAAAGGAAGCAACCGAGGTGTTCAGCGAGATCATGGGCACACCGGAAAAGGGAGTTCCCGAAGAGCTCTTGGGTAAGGCCAACTGCATCGTGATCATTCCCGGGATGAAGAGCGGCGCCATCGGTATAGGCGGCAAGTATGGCCGCGGTTACGCCATGTGCCGGAATAAAACCGGAGTAGGCTGGGGGGCGCCGGCGGCGATGCGCGTCGAGGGCGGCAGTTTTGGCTTTCAGATCGGCGGGCAATCCACCGACGTCGTCATGCTGGTAATGAACGACCGTGGAATGCAGCATCTTTTGAAGAGCAAATTCACCCTGGGTGGAGATGCTTCCGTAGCGGCCGGTCCTGTGGGCAGAGAGGCCACAGCGAAAACCGACGCGACGATGGGAGCGGAGATTCTGTCCTGGTCGCGCGCCAGAGGCATCTTTGCCGGAGTGTCCGTGCAGGGCGCAACCCTCAGGAACGATGACGAAGGCAATCACGAGCTCTACGGCAAGGATCTCAATAGCAAGGAGATCCTCACCTCGGATATAGCTCCTCCGACGGAGGCGCATCCTCTGATCACGGCCCTCAACCGGTACTCCAAAGTAGAGGGGAACGACAGCGCCGACCGGGCAAAACCGGACAAGTAACCAAGCAGTTGCTTCTTGCCTTAGCCTGCGCCACATATCATTTATAAGCGGCGCTAGCATTTCTACCGGCATATTGCATGTTTTTCGCCTGGGTTTTTCGCGGGGGCATTAGACTTGCGATTCGTGCCGTCGGAAGGAGCACGGCTGCCAAACTATCCACGCGGGGCATTCCGGAAGCCAATGGCGGTCACCCGAACGCCACGCTGTCCTAAGAGTCCAATTGCTTTGCTGACATACTGCTTTTGCGGACATACTGGTTAGCGTTCCACTCCACTGAGTCGCCTCATTCGTTTCTCTCTACTGTGAACAGAAAGAAGCCGATTTGGCCCCCGTACCCCAAGGAACTTGCCCAACGTGCGATGAGCTGTGGCGGAAGTATGGCCATGCCACAGCCGAACATATAAGGTTCCTTATGAAAAGCCAAAAATCCGCCGAGGGGCGCGATACCGCAAGTGACGAAACGCTGATGGTCGCAATCGCCAATGCCGGAGAGAGGCGGGAATCTGCACGCGCGGAAATTCAAAGAACACGAAATTGCGGCACACGAAACAAATTCAGACGGAACCGGGGGGCAACTTCAGGCGTCCTACATCTGCGCTGCTGATTCTTGGGAGTTGCGGGCTAGTGCCAATTCTGCCCCGACTGCTCACCACGATGGGTACGGCCCGACATGGCCGGATACGTTTCTTCCTCCCTTTGTTTCGCCCGCTTTTCTTGCGATTCGTCGGAACATTTCGGACACATTGGCACGTCCGAAACGTACAGTTCTGTTGGAGTGCCACACCTGACGCAATTTTGCATTGAGCTTCTCTCCTCTCAAAGGCAATTGTCCAAAAATCAAGACAATCGTCCAAAGACCTTATCACCCAGTACGATGAGGCGCTGTTCACTTTTGTTCACATTGAACAAAAAAAACACCTGGTTCATGGCATGATCGACACGGCCCGCCGCGCGTCGGACTGGATCGGATGATTCAGATCCCTCACAATGCTGCCGATATCGTTCGCTCCGAGGTGATCTGCCGTCACAAGCGTATTACGTTCCCCCAAACGCTGGCAGATTCAGCAGCCAGCTTTCATGACGGGTTGCTGTTGATTCTACCGCGTAAGGGGAACAACGAAGGCCAGCCCGCACCCGAGGCTCTTGGCGAAGCGCTCGAGGCACTCGCTTCCCATTATGGATCTCATTCGCCAAGCCTAAAGATGCCCAGGTTTACGAGCAACTGCGGCGAAGCATGCAGAAATCGCACACACCGGCCCAGTTCTTCGCGATGGCTTGTGCACTATTCGCGCCTATTTCTTAAGCCGGGGCTGCTCCGTGCTCCTGTCGGAAACCCGGATGCTCGAAAACAGGCTCCCGTCAAAATTCCGTCCGAAACAAAACTGTTTGATATTTCACGGGGTGCCGTGCACCAGGAGGTTGCATATTGCGCGACCTTCGACCGCTATGCTCCGACCGCGGATGTGCGGCTTGAGGCTGGATCGCGGATACTCATGTAGCCATCCACCCTCGTCGCTGGTCGTCATGATGAGGTTCCACCAAGGAATGACGCTCGTGCAACTCACTGCTCCTGTGGGACTTAACCCACTACTCGGTCCGTAGCTTGGGACGCTCACGGAATTGGCGCAGGAATTGCTTTACACTCTAAGGGGTATTCAGCGTCGCTGAGGCGGACTACGATCAAACCGCCG
>DATJEL010000093.1:0-85556 GCA_035496675.1 Terriglobales bacterium | reverse complement strand
ATGGCCGAAGCCGGCCCCAAATTGAAACTGGCGGGAGAGGTTGTAGGCCACAGCGCCGTCAAGTTCCTGGCCGACGAATCGGCCCGCGCTGCCGTTCGCAACGCGAACGATTAGGTTGCTGGCTGCAGTATAAAGCCCATCATGCGGATCGGCGAGCCACCACACGTCGTACTTGGCAGCTGCTGACCACTTCTTGGCTGGCTTGGTTTCAAACGTTAGGCGTGCATTGCGGATGTTCTTCCAGCCAACCTGATCGTCCATGCCGTACTTGTCGTGCCCGGTCGCGTAGAGTTGATCGAAGGTGCTGCGATGCCCATCTTTTGCATTAGCGTCCCCGGAAGCGTAGTTGTACTCCAGCGCGATCCGCGGATGAAGGTGCTTCGTCGGCAGAGCCTTGCCCAACACCCAATGGCCGGCCCAGGCGGCGACAGTGTCGGTGCCGAGTGACCCGGTCTGGCGATCCATTTCAAGGCCGTAGTCCCAACTTGAAGGAAGCTTGCCGACCCACCGAAGTCCGACAGTACCGTAGTTCAGGATGCCAACTGAGCCGCTTTCCGTTTTGAGTGCGGATTGACGCCGCCACAGGAAGTAAGGATCCACAGTCGCATTCGGAACGAGTTTCTCTATTCCGCAATAGGCACCATAAAGATTGTTTCCAGGAGTACTCCAGTCGAATTCTGCATCCTGCTGCTTCACGACGCGAGCAGCGAAGAGATCCAGGTGATAACGTCCCCTCCGCAAAGTCCCTCGCAGAGCGTCGAAGCTGCGAGCGGTGTTGGTCCAGTTGGAATTTCCGATGAGGCGCTCGTCCCCAAATGCCAGCTCTTGCCGTCCTCCGCGAAAACCCAACTTACCCTTTTCAACATCGCCAATGTCAACATAGGCCTGGCGTAGGTCAAACGTGTCTTGATACGGCGGAGCCGAGGGATTCTGGTTCTTCCAGAACACGCGCGCATCCTGCGTTTGGAATCCGAACTTGAGCCACGACTCTGGGCGGATCGTCATGCTCAAGCGCAGGCGGCTCAACAGATATGCATCTTCGGTATTTACCTTGAATCCGCCACCCGTGAATCCTTCCACACGCGCACGATACTCACCTCCAAGCTGGAGCCATTTAGGAAGCTGCGCGTTCACATGATCTGAAAGCAACTTGTTGCTGGCTTCCGGGGTTGCGGCTGGCGTTTGCGAGAGACCATCTAGGGTGAGGCATAGAACTAGGACTCCTAACCTCAGGAAGCGAGACATGAATTTCCTCCGCGTATGCATGCAAGTGTGTGCTTATTATGCCTGTGTTGGGGCTGTTAGTTCTCGTCGGCGGCGACCAGATTGCGTGCGAAGCTGCGGAAACAGAACACGCCCGAGCGACTCACGAAAGCCTCGTCCCAATCGCGTGCCCAGGTGGTTCCGCGGATCAGGAGCAGAACAGAGGCCACAAAAAATGCGATCGAGAACGCCAGTAGCCCCGTGCCGTAATCGCCAACTCGGTCTTTGATTGCGCCGAGCAGCGATGGCAATAGGAAACCGCCCAGACCGCCGGCAGCCCCGACTAGTCCAGTGACCACCCCGATATGCCGGGCAAAGCGCTGCGGGACGAGTTGGAACACTGCGCCGTTCCCCATTCCAAGCATTCCCATGCAAACGAAGAGCAGGGACACAACAATGGTGAGAGAGGGCAAAAAACTGACCGCGGCCAGGCAACAACCGACTCCGGCGAGAAGACAAAGCAGCAAGCGGTAGCCGCCGATGCGATCAGCAATCCATCCCCCGACCGGGCGCAAGAAACTTCCGGCTAGAACGACCACCGTGGTGAAATCACCGGCGCGGATTTTCGTCAATCCGTATTGATCGTGAAAGAAGAGGGTCAAGAAACTGGCGAGGCCGACAAAACCTCCGAAGGTAAAGCTGTAAAAGAGACAGAACCAGACAGTGTCGGCCTGCTTGAAGACAGCCACATAATCACGCCAAGCCGGTCGCGGTGGTCGCTTGGGGCTGTCCTTCGCCATTACTGAATAGAGGATAAGCACCGCGGCGACGGGCAGCATCGCCAGCGCAAATGCGTTTGGCCATCCATAGCGCTGGGCGATGCGCGGAGCAAACAGAGTCCCGAGCAACGTGCCGGAATTTCCTGCGCCGGCAATTCCCATAGCGAGTCCTTGATATTCAGGTGGGTACCAGGTTCCTGCCAACGGTAGGGCCACCGCGAAACTGGCTCCGGCAACTCCCAGCAGAAATCCAATGAGATAGAAACTCTGCAAGCTCGATGCGAACCGCCATCCCAAGGCTAAGGGCAGCAGGGTTAGGCTAAGCCCCACAATTCCCGCGCGGCGCGAGCCCAGCACATCACCCAGCACGCCTAGAATGGGGCGAAAGAAGGATCCCGCTAGCAAAGGAAGCGCGACCAGAAATCCTTTTTGTGTGGCAGAAAGCTTGTAGGTTTCGGCGACAAACGGCCCAAGTGGGCCAAGTAACACCCACGCCATAAAGCTGACATCGAAGTACAGAAATGCCGCAATGAGCGACGGCGTGTGGCCAGCCTTACGAAAATCTGAGATCTTCATGCGGACGCTCCTTAGATTCTTCGGGAGAGTCGCCCTCACTCCACGTAGCTGGGACCTTCGCTGGGGGGCAACTCGAGAGCTTTGAAATTTCCAGAAGAAGCGTCCCGGCTTCTACTCTTGTGGCAAACGTCTTGATGCAGGCCGGCATCTCGGCGGGCCTTTGAACACTACCGTTTTGCAGATCGATCTTCCATCCGTGTAGGGGGCAAACGACACTCTCTCCGGTGGCAATGCCATCAGCGAGTGGGCCTCCGCGATGGGGGCAGCGATTGTCCACGGCAAGAAACTTCCCCCCAAGATTGAAAACAGCGATAGAACGATTTCCAATCACGACCTCGCGCCCTTCCCGCAAGGGGATGTCATCGCAGTAGGCAACTTGTATCCATTCGGTGCGTGAGCTCATGCGAGCACCTCCTGACCTGGAGTGATTTGTACGAACTGGGTTGCAGTTCGCAAAGTGTCCCGCTCGAGCCAAGCATCGCTCGAGTGTTCTTTTGACCTGCGTAGGCGTTCACGTAGGGCTTCCTTGGCGGCCTCAGGGGCGTAAATCGTCTCTTTGCGAACCTTCTCGATTCCCCACCGCTCCACGAAGTCGTAGGTGCGTTCCAGATAATTGGCATTTTCGCGGTAGTACTGCAGAAACAGACTGGCAGCATCGAGCGCCTGCTCGGTTGTTTCAACCGTGATGAGCAGATCGGCCTTGCGTACGTTCTTGCCAGCCGCACCTCCCACCACCACCTGCCAGCTACCCTCCTGGCCGACAAGACCGATGTCCTTCACGGTGGCCTCGGCACAATTGCGCGGACATCCGACAACGCCCATCTTTAGCTTGTGTGGGGTGAAAAGGTTTTCCAGGCGACGTTCCAGTTCGATGCCGGTGCTCGTCGAATCCTGCACGCCGAAACGGCAGAACTCTGTTCCCACGCACGTCTTCACCATGCGAATGCCTTTGGTATAGGCCTGGCCCGAAGGCATGCCTAAATCGGCCCAGACCTTTGGAAGGTCCGCTTTCTTCACGCCCAGCAGGTCGATGCGCTGGCTGCCGGTGATCTTCACCATGCGCACCTTGTATTTATCAGCCACGTCGGCAATCCGACGAAGTTCGTCAGGCGAGGTGACTCCACCGCGGATTCTTGGCACCACGGAAAATGTGCCGTCTTTCTGGATGTTCGCGTGGACGCGATCATTGATGAACCGCGCCGACCGATCTTCGTCGTGATCCCCGCACCAGAGCATATCCAGCATGTAGCTCAGGGCCGGCTTGCAGACCTCGCAACCTACCCCGTTTCCGTAAATGTCTAGCACTTCTTGCACCGACTTCAAGCGCTGGCTGCGCAGGATTTCGCGCAGATTGTCCTCCGAAAAAGGGACGCATTTGCACATCGTCTGCTTGGTTTCTTCCTGAAAATCGCGTGCAACGGCTTTCAGCAATGATTGGCACAGTCCGGTGCAGCTTCCGCACCCGGTGGAAGCCCGGGTGTGCTCCTTGAGTTGCCCCATCGTGCATAAGCCCTTTTCGTGGATCGCCTGAATGATCATGCCCTTGCTGACGCCCATGCAGCCGCACACTGTCACGTTGTCTGACATCTGGGCAACATCCAGACCGGGGTCGCCCGAGCCGTCGGGAAATAGCAATTGCCGGCGCATCGCGCTCAAGTCTTTTTGAGAGCGCAGCCAATCCATGTAGTTGTGGCTATCGCTGGTGTCGCCGACCAGAATTACGCCGGAAAGCCGATTGTTCTTGAGCGTGAGCTTTTTGTAGATACCGAGCGATGGATCTTCGTAACGAATTACTTCCGAGCCATCCACCTTGTCGGTGATCTCGCCGGCCGAGAATACGTCGACCCCCATAATCTTCAGCTTGGTGCCAAGCACCGTGCCTTCGTAGATGGGGCCTTTGTTGCCGGTAATGGTGGCCGCGAGAATCTTGCCCTGGTCGATCAATGGTGCAACAAGTCCATAGCAGACGCCACGATGTTGCACGCATTCGCCAACGGCAAAAATGTCGGGGTTCGAAGTCTCCATATAGTCGTTGACCACGATGCCGCGCTTGATTTCGAGCCCGGCTTTTTCGCCCAGGGTGACATTCGGCCGAATTCCAGCGGCAATTACCACAAGATCGGCAGCGATGCTCCCGCCCCCCTTGAACTCCACGCCCGACACATGTCCATTGCCGAGAACCTTGGTTGTGCTGAGACCCAGTAAGACGGTGATCCCCATCTGGTTCATCTTGGTGGCGAGATATCCGCCGCCTGTCGGATCGAGCTGGCGCTCCATCAGCGTTTCCATAAGGTGGACCACTGTGACATCACAACCTTGGATTTGCAGCCCACGTGCAGCTTCGAGGCCCAGGAGTCCGCCCCCAATAACGACAGCTTTCAACCCGCCCCGCGCACGCTCCAGCAATTGGCGGGTGTCATCGAGGTTGCGGAATACAAAGACGCCATCCTTCCTCACATCTTCGATCGAGGGAATGAGGGGCATGCTTCCGGTCGCGAGCAACAATTTGTCAAACGCGGTGATGCTGCCGTCGTCGCCGGTAACAATCTTCGCAACCGGATCCACGTCAACAATGCGAAGACCGAGCCGCAAGTCGATGTTGTTTTTCTCGTACCACTCGAGACCGTTCAGAACGATGTCATCCGCCGACTTCTCGCCCGCAAGCACAGAAGAAAGCAGAATGCGGTTGTAGTTAACGTGAGTTTCGTCGCCGAAGATGGTGATCTGGAACTTCGGGGCATGGCGCAAAATCTGCTCAACGCAGGCCACGCCTGCCATCCCATTCCCAACCACTACTAGCTTTTCCACGCAATCACCCCCATTTGGCTGGGAAGGGAGTGCGGGCTCGCCTTAGACATGGCCATTTCTCCGTCCGCGATTTCGCGCTGCCACTTCGTTCAGCTCGACACGAACCGCACACTGCTTGTAATTCGGTTCCCGCGAAATCGGATCAAATGCACTTTGGGTGACCTGGTTCGCGTTTGTCTCGAAGAAGTGAAAAGGCATGAACACCTGCCCTGGAGCCACGATCTCGGTGATTCGCAACTCCAGGTTCTGCACACGTCCCCTTCGCGAAATTACGTCCACCCGATCGTGCGGTTTGAGCCTCAGGACCTGGGCATCGCGTGTGTTCATTTCCAACCACGCGTTCGGCGACATGCGTTCAAGGATTGGCACCTTCCCGGTTTTCGTCCGCGTATGCCAGTGTTCAACCGTGCGCCCGGTGTTGAGCACGAGTGGAAATTCGCGGTTGGGCTGTTCGGGGAAGGGTTTCCATTCAATCGAGAACAGCCTGGCCTTGCCATCTTCAGTTTGAAATTGCCCGTCGGTATAGAGGCGTCTGGTGCTGACCTCGGTTGAGCCCGCAGGGAAGGGCCACTGCAGGCCGCCGCAGTCTTCGAGCATCTGATAATTCATTCCGGAGTAATCGCAGAGCCGTCCGGCGGAGACCCGCCTCCACTCATCGAAGGCATGCATTGGGGAGCTCCACCCCGGGAATAATTCCTCGCGACAGCCAAATCTGTTGGCCACGGCGAGAAAAATTTCGAAATCAGATCTCGCTTCTCCGGGAGGATCGACTGCGCGGTTCACCTTGCCCACCCGCCGCTCTGAGTTCGTGTAGGTGCCTTCTTTTTCCCCCCAAATGGCCGCCGGCAGCACGAGATGAGCAAGTTCCGAAGTTGGAGTGGGATGATAACCGTCCTGCACCACCAGGAAATCCAGGGTTTCTAGCCCCTGCTTGAGCAGGTCAAGGTTGGGAAAGGAAACGATCGGATTGGTCGCGATAATCCACAAGGCACGAACCTTCTGCCTGACCGCCGCTTCAATGATGTCGGGATAAGCGAGTCCGCGCGATGTGGGAATACGATCGATAGCGACATTCCACAGTTCCGCCAATTCTTTGCGGTCTTTCGAGTCTTCGAACTTGCGATATCCGGGAAGGCTCGAAGTGAATCCCGCCTCGCGAGTGCCCATTGCATTGCACTGGCCGGTGATAGAAAAGGGAGACGCTCCCTCGCGTCCGATATTTCCTGTGATCAGCGCAAGGTTGTTGATCGCATTAACGGTCTCAGCCCCTTGTGTGCTGTGGTTTACCCCCATGGTCCAGCCGACCAGTGCGGCCTTGGCGTTGCCATACAGAAACGCGGCGCGAAGAATGAGGTCTTCACTGAGCCCCGTGATCTGCGAGACATGTGCCGGCGTGTAGGCGGCCACGAACGCTTCCAGCTCTGCGAAGCCGGTGGTGTGATTCTCAATGTAATCGCGATTGATCATCCCGGTGCGGATGAGCACGTGGATGATTCCGTTAATAAGCGCGATGTCCGACCGTGGCTTGAGCGGAAGAAACAGGTCCGCCATCATCGCGGTCTTGGTCACCCGTGGGTCGGCAACGATCAGCGTTTTATTTCGATTGGCTTCAACGTGCTGGCACAAAATCGGGTGATTGTCGGCGATGTTTGCGCCAATGAGAAAGATGACATCGGCCTTTCGTAGATCTTCGTATGTGCCCGGCGGGCCGTCGCTGCCAAACGATCGTTTGTACCCGGAAACTGCGCTGGCCATGCACAGGGTCGTGTTGCCGTCGTAGTTCTTGCTCCCCAAACCCAGTTGTACCAGTTTGCCCAGCGTGTAGAATTCTTCGGTGACAAGCTGTCCAGTGCTGATCACCCCCAGAGAATCCGAACCATATTTCTCTTGTACGGCACGGAACTTTGCAAACATCAAATCAAGTGCCTCGTCCCAGCTGACGCGCTTCAGCCTGCCGTTTTTACGAAGCAGGGGGTATTTGGCCCGGTTCGGCGCTTCGAGAGTATGGTGTTCGCTGAGCCCTTTAGGACAAAGCTTTCCGAAGTTGACTGGATGGTTCGGATTGCCGCGCACGGCAATCGCGCGGTTATCCTTCACACCGACGAACATTCCGCAACCAACCGAACAATATCCGCAGGTCGTCGAAACCCATCGGTCGGGAATCTTCTGCGCCGATGTGTAGCCGTGTTCGGGATCAGTGCCGTAGGCGTACTCTTCGGCAAGAATGTCGAGACCGATTTGGCGCTTCACGCTCTTCATCCGGCCATCTCCATCCCGCTGGCGATGTAAGAGGCAGCGATATTCTTGGGCACGACGCTTACATAAAAGAGGTAGCGCCCAAGAAGTTCTCCTCCTAGTGCGAGCGCGAGCGCCAAGGCAAGCCCAAGGTGAGCAGCCGAGAGCAACGGCAACGCGATTCCGCCAGCAACCAGAAGCGCGCCGCGCAAAAGAAATCGAGAAGCGAGAACTGTCGAGAGCAGGCGGGCCGTCGACTGCCGTTCAAAGGATTCCGACGCATTCAGCCTTAAGAATCGCAGGGCATTGTTCAGCAGCTGCGCCGAAGCGCCAGCGACGGCAATCAGTGCCAGTAAACGCCCGGAACCCGCACTGATATTTGCTGCGAATAAAGGGCCGAGGATGGAGGCGGTCAGAAAGAAGTCAGCAATCGTGTGTTTGCTGTTCCATGCAGGACGCGCGCGCACCAGATAAATGCATGCGCTCGCAGTAATTCCGCCGGCACCGAGCAGGGCGGTTAGCCCTCCCAGCGCCGAACTGGAAGCCAGTTTGAGCAACAAGGAACCTGCATATGCTCCTGCCATCCCGGAGAAGAGGCCGAACATCAACACTTCGCGGCTCAGCCACGAGCGCTTCCACATCTTCAGTGCCCGGTACGCATGAATGGGCCGCCCGAGGTGCATCGTCGAAGCCCCCAGGGCGAGTCCTCCCACCGTTAGGGACCCAATTGCGGCGATGGTCAATCTGCCCGGCGCGCCCAACAACTGCAACAGCCAGATCGCGGCAAATGCCCCGACTGAAAGCTGCGTGAGCACCGTCATTACCACCAGTGGCCAGTGCGGGTGCTCTGGTCTCACGCGCCATGCATCGGCCTTGCGCGTGTCAGGCGGAAGTTGCTCCGGCAATGTGATTCGGGTGGTCGAAATACTGTCGTCAGCTGAAGGCAAGCCCGGAGCATTCGCGTTTTCCGAGTACTCGCGTTTCCACTCTTCGACGTTGACAATCTCAATCCGGATTGCGCCTTCCGGACAGGCATTCACGCATGCTGGCTCGCGGCCATCCGTCAGGCGGCCATAACACATATCGCACTTGCCAACTACGCCGCGCTCGGGATTGTATTGCGGTACGCCGTAAGAACAATTCCACGTGCAGTATTGGCACCCGATGCAGGCCTCGGCGCTGTGTTGAACGATTCCAGTAACCGGGTCTTTCTTGTATGCCTCCACTGGGCAGCCGATCAGGCAGGAGGGCTCCAGACAGTGATTGCAGCCCATCGAAAGGTAGGAGCGTTGCGTGTTGGGATAGAAGCCGCCCTCGATTTCTCCCACTCGCCGCCAATTGATGGATGCCGGATTTCCATTCTGTTCGTTGCAAGCCACCATGCAGCACTTACAGCCGATGCATTGCGTCATGTCAAAATGAAATCGGTATTGCTCCCCAGGTTGGAGCGCGCGTTCGGGAATTCGAGGCGCCGAAATCGTCGAGGAGATCTGGTAGAGCGGCTCGTCAGCTGCAGGTGAAGCCTGACGGCTCATCACAAAGGAATAGCCGCCTTCCCGCGCGCGCTCGATGAGGGGCAAAGTGCTCATGTTCCTCCGCTATTCGAAAGACACGAAAACTGTTTCAGCAAAAGCTGATTCTCCCGGCCAAACGGGAGGCGAATTTATTCCGCAACTTAGCTTTCAGGTGGATACGGCCCGGTATCCCTGGGACTGCTCCGCAACATCTGGGTTTCGGGCCTCGAACAGGGAGGCGGCTTGCGGTTGAACTCTCGACCTGAGAGTCCAACTCTTTTAGCGCGGATCACGAACCTGGTTTCGAATCACCGGGTTAGACCCTCGCTCTGTGACTGACTCAGTTGTAGCGAACCCAAAAAACCTTTGGAAATTAAAAAATCTTTTGCGGATGATAACTGAAATCGCAATCGCTATTTCCCTTGCTTTCCGCCTTCCGCATAGGAGACACGCCCCTAGGAGGCGGATTCCCAAATGCACCTCATCAGTTTTTTGAATTGGGTTACCAACGATTTTCTGTGCTAATTAACGAACAACGCGACGAACTGGAGAAGCTACTTTGAGCAGCGTGCGGTCCCGAATCTTAGCGGAAAAAAACGAACTCTTCCCCGTGTTTCTCAAACTCACGAGCGAAAGGTGCCTGGCCGTAGGGGCGGGCAAGACTATGGAAGAAAAGATTCCAACTCTGCTCGCATGCGGAGCGCGAATTACCGTGGTAGCTCCGAGCGCGACGCCGAAGATCCAGCGCTGGGCACAGGCGGAGAAGTTAACCTGGATCGAGCGCCGTTTTGATTCGCACGACCTCGACGACATATTTCTCTGCGTGGTCTCCACCTCGTCGAAGGCGACAAACCAGTTGATTTTTGGGCAAGCGCAACAGCGCGGAATTTTATGCAATGTGGTTCATGATGGCGCCTTCTGCAACTTCTACTATCCTGCCGTCGTGAAGCGCGGTCCGCTGCAGATCGCCATTTCTACTGCGGGGCACTCTGGCGCTCTGGCAAAGCGTCTTCGTGAGGAACTGGAACGTGAATACGGCCCTGAGTGGGAGAATTGGTTGCGCTGGCTGGGGGAGGCCCGCTCTGCGCTCTACGATGATGCTCTCTCGCCACGTCAGCGCCGCACCATGCTCCACAAGCTTGCCAGCCGCAAAACCCAGGAGGAGATGTTTCGTCGCTGGGGCGTGCCACAGAAGGCAAGGCCTTAGAGGTCCGTTTCAGTCAGATTCCACTCGTCTGTCGGGGAGGCGTAAGCGGAGGTACGACTCGGGGCATTTTCGCTGGTTCCAGCTTGCAGGAGAGAGCTCCACCTCTCAGCTCCCTCACGAGCACCGAACAATCAGCATAGTTTGGTCGTCGTCCTGTTTCCCGAATTCTAGTGCAGCCGCGCGCATGCTGTTAAAAAGTTCAGGTAGCGTCTGCCTTGCTGACCTGCCGAGCACTTCCTTTAAGGGCCCGATTCCCATTTCTTTTCCGCTTCTGTCAAATACCTCCGTCAGTCCGTCGGTAAGGAGCACAAAGACATCGCCGGTTCGACAGGCCACTTCCGTCGAGTGAAAGGTCTGGTCCGGAAGAATTCCCCATGGCAGATCGAGGGCAGCATATTCCCTCACCTCCCCGCAGGACTGCACGTAGTGAAGCAAAGGAAGGTGGCCTGCCAGTGAGAGGCTGAGAATCCGTTCACTGAACCGTAGAACTCCAACCGTGGCGAACATGTTGGGCGTCTTCAGGGGGTACAGGGCACGATGCACTTCCGCTAGAAGTTCCGTTGTGGAAGCGTCCCCCAGTCGGCTGCGCACGGCTGCTTTGAACATGGCCATCAGCAATCCGGCGGGGACACCGTGGCCAGAGACATCCGCCACGTATCCCGTCCAGGACTCCCCATCCTCGGTAACGTCGACTAAATCGCCGCCCACCTCTCCGCTAGGGACTGAGACTCCGTAGATTTCAAACGATCGAACGGTCTTGTGAATGGGCGGCACCAGCGCGCGATGAATTTCGGCGGCCATAGCAATTTCGTTGTGGGCTCGAAAGTAGCGTGCACCCTGACTGCCAAAAAAAACCGCGAAAAGCAGATAGCCTAGGGATACCGAAACGATCCCAATGACCCCAAGTACCTGAAGCTGCCGGTGCAGGGGGGAGCCAACAGCAATCAGTTGCGATCCCTTGTGATGTGCGCCGAGGAGAGAGAACAGAACGGTTTCAGACAGTAAGAGCACTGGGATCACCCAGTACCGTTGCGAAATCCAGAAGGCTGCGTAAGCAACCGCGAATCCGCCCACGATCACAATGTTCAAGAAGATCTGGACCGGGGAAAGGTAGATGGTGTGCCTCAGTGAGTCCAATACGCTGGCGGAGGCAAAAAGCGAGAAAACGGCAGAGTAAAAGCAGAGCCTCATCGTCCGTGGAGTTGATTTCCATACTTTGCGCCGTCCCCCGGACGGGGAACCACTGTATACGCGTTCGAGAAGACTCGCCATCGAGGTACTCTCCTTTTTGTTTGCATGGTATACGTTGTGGTCGTTTCGGCAAACTCTGCAGGCGTGGAGTCTGCATTCCCGGAAGGCAATTTCAACAGCCGCTGCAAAATTCGGTTTCCGGAAGGGAACTTGGATGGCATCTAGCATGAACGTTTTGACCTCATGTCTTGCTGCAAGCCGGTGTCCGGGTTGTCTCCTGGCCCATTGCTGAACCCACTGGCACAAACCGAGCGCTGATTCGTATTGCCCAGTCAACGAGACGATCTTGGTAGATATCGAAGACAATGGCCACGGCATGGCCTTGGAGAAGCTGACGAAACTCCACAGAATCCTGACTACAGGAGGCGAAAAGGGAAAGAGGTGGAAGCGACGGGGTTGAAATCCGCGCCAGGAAGTTGCCGTCAGGAAAAAGACATGATTAAGCCACTTTTTGGCTTGCACCAGGCAGTTCAGCTTCCATCGCCGCCTCAGCGCGCAAACTCTGGAGATCGCGCGAAATCGTTGCGACGGCGCGAGTGCGGCCATCTTTCTTGTAGGTTACAGCGCAATCACGCGCATCGAGGCTTCCGTCCATTTGAACAGCATCCCACTGCTCAGCGTGACCGACGTAATTGATCGTCACGTCATAATGCTGGCTCCAGAAGAAGGGGACCGCATTGAACTGGTGGCGACCGCCGAGCATATTCTTCGCCGCGGTTTGGCCCTGTCGTTCGGCGACTACCCAATGTTCGACGCGAATTCGTTCCCCGGTGTGCGGATCAGGCCAGCGGGCGGCATCGCCAGCGGCGAAGATTCCACGCACCGTGGTCTCGAGGAACTCGTTTACGGCGATGCCGCGATCTATGGCAAGTCCGGCTTGTTCAGCCAACGCCAGTGATGGACGCACACCTACACCCAAGACGAGAAAGTCTGTGTCCACAGTTGTTCCGCTACTCAATGTGACGGTGCGACCCTTAATCCGGGTAACAGTCTCGCCCAAATGAAACCTTACGCCATGAGCTTCATGCAGTTTGCGGATAAAGAGTCCAAGTTCCGGCCCCAATACTCGTTCTAGCGGCTGTTTGTCGGGCGCTACTACATCCACAGCGATTCCACGCGCGCGCAACGACGCGGCAACCTCCAAGCCGATGAAACTGGCGCCTACAACTACTACGCGCTTGGCGGACGCTGCTTTGGAAATGATGGCTTTGCTGTCGGCGAAAGTACGTAGATAATGTACCTGAGAATCAGAAGCGCCTTCGATCTCTAAATGCACCGGGTCCGCTCCGGTCGCCAGCAAGAGAGCGCCAAACTCGAGCGCTCTGCGGTCTTCGAGCAGAATTTGCTTTCTCTTCGTATCCAGGGACGAGACTCGCGAATTGAGGAGAAGGTCTATGTTCCGTTCGCGATAGTAGTCGGACGAGCGCAAGGGGACCCAATCCTCTTGGGCCGTGCCGGCGAGATAATCCTTCGAGAGATTGGGACGATCTACTGGGGGAGAGTCGTCTGAACTTACGATGGTAAGCGGCCCAGAGTAACCCTCGCGCCGCAGCATATCAGCCGCCGCCAGACCCGCAGCCCCTCCTCCAACGATTACAACTGAACTAGGAGCGTTCGGCACGGGGGTGGGAGCAGGAGGTGTGATCTTTTCGCGAACGAAAATCATGTCCCCGACTCGTTCCACCCGCCAACAGGAAATTGGATCAAGAGCGGGAGCTCGAACAGCTTCGCCAGTGCGTAGACTAAAACACGCATGGTGCCAAGGACAGCGCACTGTGTCTTGTACAGTCAACCCATCTGCAAGCGGCCCGTGATAGTGAGTGCAGTGTGCACCCACCGCGAAGAACTCCGCGCCACGTCGCACCAGCAAAACGTCTTCTCCGTCTATCACTCCCAGCAGCTTGGCGTCGTCCGGCAGGCTGGTGGCGGAGATTCCTTGTTTCAAATCAGGCATCCTAGGATCATTCATACTCGGTACCTCAGTGAGTGCTGGTCATTTTACCCCTACCGCGAAACATCTCCCGCCGCACCGATATCTGGTCCGCCTTTCGCTTGGAACTGGCTGCCAGGCTTCAAGATTCTCGGGTTAGATGCCGGCTTCGGGAAGTAGAAACGGCTATTACCAGTATTTCACCAGGCATCGTTTCATTTCTGCACAGCTGCGCTCCTGTGGAATCAGAGACCATGGCGGAAGAGTCCGGCAACATCTGGGTTCTAGCGACGGGGGTCGCTCAAAGACTTGCATGAAACGGGCTTTCAGGCGCTTGTGAGCTGTGTCCGTCAACGCCATGGGGTAGTGCAAGAACTTGTACCTTCTCTCGGTTGTGCAATACTGACGTGAGCGTGATCTTCTTGTCGGGGCCGATTGGAGCGGGAAAGACAGCCGTTGCAAAGGCGCTCTCTGCGCAGCTCCCCACCTCTTTCTTACATCGAGGGCGACACATTCTGGTCCTTTATTCACAAAGATGGGGAACGCGGCTTGCGGGACAATTTTCCAGTGCTGGTACGCTCGATGACAGCGGCGGCGGTTCCGTTTGCGCACTCTGGCTTCCGGGTCTTGATCGACTTCTCAATACCACCCACTTACATCGAGACGGCACGCAAGATCCTGAAGGAAGTATCGTTCGATTTTGTCCTGTTGAGGCCTAGCTTCGAAGTTTGCGCCAAGCGCGCTGCCTCACGACAAGAGGGGGCGATACGAGACTACGTGATGTTGAAGAACTTTTACGCGCGCTTTGAAGAAGGAGCCATCGAACCAATTTGTGACGACACTGCTGACCCGGAGTCGTTGGCCCGCCTTATCGTCGATGGGTTGAATCAAGGCCGGTTTCGAGTGCTCTAATTTTGCCCGCCGTTTTCGAATTATTTTCGCCACGGCCACTTCTTGATTTCCCTTCGACCCAGAGGGTCCGGGCGATCGGGCTAGTCTGCAATTCGGCAGGCTCTCATGCTTTGCATGAAGTGATTGGACGCTGGTCAGACCTCTGCTATCCAGTATCGCCGGCAAATCACGCTGGGTTCTCAGAGGGGCGATGGTGGGATAGCTACTCGGGCCGAAGGGATTCCTGGCATGCGGAATCGAGGGGGATGGCCGCCGATCCATCCTCTATTTACTTCTGGAGCGGCGGCCTCCTGGTGGTCGCAGTCAACCTTCAAGACACTCAGGTCGCACCAGCCACGGGACTGGGGCTGTCAATGGGGTTGTGCCGTTTGTGGCTGTTGCGTTGAGGCTGTCGGGGGTTGCTGATTGGTTTTCATTGTTGCTGGCTTTACCGCTGGCGCGCTTGCTGTACGCGCGACTGGTTTGGGGGGCCCGGTCGCCGGATGAGCAGTGTTTGCTGTATTGCTCGGTGTCACGTTCGTTCGGGTTGCAGCCTGCACAACCGTGGGCTGCGTGGTTTTCGATGTGCTCGCGGCTTGGATTGTATTGGGCTGCGCCACCGGCGACACAGGCTGCGCAGTTGGGAGAGCTGGCTGCACTGCATTCACTACTGCCGAATTCCCAGCACTGGCCTCGCAGGGAGCAGTTTGCGAGCTCTGTGCCGCATTCTGCTTTTTGCGGTGCCATAGAGAAGAAACAGCATTGATCGCATTGGTTGCGTTCGAAACCGCGTTCGATGCTGTTCCACTTCCTTGTGCTAGGGATCCCGCAGTCCCGCAGGGATTGGACAGCGCACCGGAAATCGAATTCGACGCTCCGCCCAGCCCGGCGGCGTTAAACGTCGGGGAAGAAGCTGCGATTCCGTTGCGCAGCCCGTCGTAGTGCAGTGGAAACTCGCCGCCGAGCGTGTGCTGATTGCCTTCAAAGCTGTTGATCTCGGAGATTGCGAAATCCAGTGTAAAAACAAACCCGATCAATTGAGGCGAGCCCTGCTGTACGTATTCAAACTGCGCATCTCCCCAAGCTCCGGGTCGCAGCGTAAAGCGCGGATCGAAATTATTTCCGGCTACCAGTCCGATTCCGAGGTAAGCATTGGCACCCCACGGCACCGAGCGGTTCCCCCGATCGTCGGTCGCAGTTCCGGATTGATTGACGTAACCCAGAATCAGCTGCTGATTGGTCTTGTTCTGAAAGCGAACTGTCATATCCAGGATTCGCGCCTTATATACGTTGGTGCTCACGCGGAAGCTGGTAATGGTTGCGGCGAAGTCCTGGGTTTCTTGACACAGCGCGTTGTTGCCGCAGATCATCGGCGGTCCTTGCTGCATTTGCCCCGCTTGACCCAGTGCTTGCGGTTGAGATTGTATTTGGGCTTGCGGTTGTGCCTGTGGTGCGCTGGTTTGCTGCATTTGGGCCAGAGCTAGGGATGCGAACATCGGCAGAAGGGTGGCGGCAACAATTCTCAAAATGCTCGTCGTGATGAAGTGGCGCATGTTCAATTCCTCCATATATCGGCGCTCAGTCGCGCTCGGTTGAAGTCTTGTGTCGATGACATTTTCAAGCTGCGGCTCGGTTCGAGGCTGCAGGTAACTCGATCGCAGCCGACCGTGCCAGCAGGAAGTTCTTGAGTGCAATTGCCGCCAGGTAGAGACTTGCCGCGGCAGCCAAATATGCTCCGTAGGCGGTCGAAATGGCGTTCATCATTTCCTCTTGCGCTTGGCGTTGGACTTCCCCCAAGGGCCCTTCGGCGATGCCGCCGACCGCGCTGTGAACGGTACTGCGCACCATGAGCGCGATGAAAAGCATGAACAGGATTGGCAAAATTCCCGCCAGCGAAGCCCATTTGTCTCTCCAAGAGAAATGAAGAAATGGGCCGGCGAGGGCAAGGAGCGCAAGCAGCCCGTAGACGCCGGCGCTTGCACCACTGCGTCCCTGCGCCAAGGTCTCCACCGTGTTTCCCGCATTCACGAAGCCAAGCACTTGCCAGAACGTAAGCGACTCTTTGCCGAAGAGTCCCTGGATCGTCATTGTCGGCAGAAATAGCCAGCTGATAAGGATCACACCGGTAGCGATCAAAAGAGGGGCGCCAAACCGTGCGACGGCGGTCGAAACCAGCACGCCACTTTTTTCTTTGGCGGCTTTCATGACGGCTTCCGCCTGCTCCCTTGCGATTTGCGACTCGGGGATGGGAATTACGCTCAGGATGGCGAGGTCCGGCGCGAATTCCACCAGCACGTGCATCCCTGGCTTGGGCGGATCGGGGGACTTCCATCTGCCTTCAAGGCTGAATTGGTATTGGGCGCCGTCCACGGAAAGCAATCCTGGGCCGGCGCTCGTATCGCGTAAGACTTTGCCGCGTTTTGTCATCTTTCCTCCGAAACCTGAAGAGTTCAGCGAACCTGCCCCGGGGCAAGGCGGAAACGAAGGCCACAGTCGTTTCTTTTTCATCGCCGGACGCGAGCCGCTTGTGGCAGAATGTTGGCTCGTTCGTGGGCCTTTGTTGGAAACAACTTGCAGCACCTTGCCGTTTCGTGTCCTGACGAAATTCTTAAGAACTCTAAAGAGGACCTAAGTCGGTGAATTTTCAGGGGAGTACCGGCGCAGCCCAAGAGACTTCCGGTCGCGTATGGCGATTTGCGGATTACGAATTCGACGAATTGCGGCGTGAATTACGCACCCGCGGAAAGCCAGTTGACCTCGAAGCGAAACCTCTGGACATTCTTCTACAACTTTTGTTGCATGCCGGAGAGGTGGTCACGAAGGAGGAATTGCTAGAGTCCGTCTGGCCAGATGTGATGGTCGTGGATGGATCGCTGGCCACCGCCGTTTCGAAACTGCGCAAGGCGATGGGCGGCGAAGAGCAGTCACCGGTGATTACGGTTCCGCGGGTGGGGTATCGGCTCGGAGTTCCGGTTTACTGCAAGACGCTGGCCGCCGCGGCAGGACCCGAGCTGGGTTTCAAATCAGGTGACCTGGTGCCCGGAAGAGAACAATGGCAGTTACTGAAAGCGTTGGAGCGATCGGGATCGAGCGAGGTTTGGATTGCAGAGAATCCGAAAACCCGGGAGCAACGGGTTTTCAAGTTTGCTGCCGACGGTGTTCGGTTGAAGGGACTGAAACGCGAGATTACAGTATCGCGTTTCTTGCGGGAATCGCTTGGAGAGCGCCCAGAGTTTGTACGGATCCTTGAGTGGAACTTCCAGACCGCGCCATTCTTTCTGGAGAGCGAATACGCTGGCCCGAACCTGGCGGAATGGGCCGAAGGACAAGGGGGCATCGGGAAGGTGCCCGCGACACTGCGCCTGCACTTGCTGATCGATGCAGCCAAGGCGATCGCCGCCGCTCACAGCATCGGTGTTCTGCACAAAGACATTAAGCCAGCCAACATTCTGGTTGTGCCGGCGAAGGCGAGTGCCGGATGGCAGATTCGCATTGCCGATTTCGGCAGCGCATCTCTTTTTGATCCTTCGCGCCTGCAGGCGCTAGGTATCACGAACCTTGGTTTCACGCAGACCACTTCAGCCGATGCCTCTCTTTCAGGGACGCTGATGTACTTGGCGCCAGAGGTGCTGGCGGGACAATCCCCGAGCGCAAGCGCCGATGTTTATGCGATGGGCGTGCTGCTTTATCAGTTGGTAATCGGGGACTTCCGCAAACCCCTCGCCCCCGGCTGGGAAGCGGAAGTGCAGGACCCGATCTTGCGCGAAGACATTGCTGCTGCAGCTGCTGGTGACCCCGCAAAACGGCTGAGCGGCGCAGCAGAGCTTGCCGAGCGCCTGGAAACGACTGAGCAGCGGCGGGTTCGACGCAACGAATTGGAATTTGCTCATCTTCGTGCTGCGACCGCAGAACGCAAACTGGCTGAAGCCCGGGCGCGCAGGCCTTGGGTGGTGCTCGCGCTGGTCGCCCTCGCGGCAGGTCTTTCCGTAAGCTTCACGATGTATCGCAAGGCGGCGCAGGAACGCGATCACGCCGCAAAACAGACCGCCATTGCTGATTCAATCAACCAGTTTCTTTCGAACGATCTGTTGGGGCGCAGCAACCCTTTTCTAAGTGGGAGATCCAGCGAATCTTTGATCGATGCAATCGAGCAGGCCTCACCGGCAATCGATCGCCAGTTCACGGATGAGCCATTGGTCGCAGCCAGGCTTCATCAAACCATCGCTCGAGCGCTCGACAATCGAACCAACTACCCTGCAGCTCGGCAGGAATATGACCGCGCCGCTGCGCTCTTCAACCAGACCGAAGGAGAACTCTCGCAAAACGCCATTATTGTGCAATTACAGCGAGCAACACTCGAAGCGCGAAGCTATGAGAAAGACAGTCTGGCGCTTTCGAAATCAATTCTTGATAAACAGGAGGCGTTCATTAAGCGCCTTCCGCATCCTCGTTCTGACCTGCCGGTCTGGCTGGCCTCTGCACGCGGCATGATCGACCTGATCGATAACAATGCAAAGGGCGCAGCCAAGAACTTCGGTGACGCCGTTGCGGCAGCCGAAGTCTTACCCATGTTTGACGAGAGTGCACGCCTGACATTTAAGCAGCGGCTGGCCTTCTCCTACATTCGTCTGGGAGATGGAGCCAAGGCGGAACAGCTTTTTCGGCAACTGATCGAGGCCTTTACCCGGGTGGCTGGTCCGGACAGCCCCAATGTGCTTCGTGTTCGCCTGAATCTCGCGCAGGCCTACATGATCCAAAACAAGCACCGTGAAGCCGTCCAGGAAACCAATGCTATTTACCCCCAATTCGTGTCGCGCCTTGGTCCCGACCATGAGCTCACGATGCAGCTGCTTACCACACGGGCACAGTCGGAAGGCAGCCTCGGGATCTGGAATGACGCGATCCGCGATGACATGGCGATTTACAACCTAGCCGTCAAGAAACAAGGGCCGATGTCATTTTTTGCAGTCGCGACGCTTTCCGACGGCTGCCTGGCCATGTGTCGCTCCGGCCACTATGTAGAAGGCGAACTAAACGCCCGCAAAGCGTACGAGTCCTCTGTTAAGGCATTTGGCCCGAAGGCCGGACTCACCGGTGGCACCGCATCGACATTGGCCGCATGCCTGATCGGGCTGAACAGGCTGGATGAAGCGTCCAAGCTACTTGATCAGATCGACATTCCGGCCGTCTCGCAGCTCGCAGGCGATCCCGATTGGGGAGCAGGAGTTACGATCCTACAAGCCGAAGTCGCTTACCGCCGTCACGATTACCTGCAGGCCCGCAAGCTCGCCGACGCGGTAACGCCAGTTTTTACCCGAGACAACGCCGAGGCATACCAACGAAACACGCTCCAAACCTTGCAGGGCGAGTTGGCAAAGGCGCAAAACTGAAACATTTCTGTTGGTGCGGGATGTGATAGAACCTGGGGTAGGCTCCATATGAATTGGCTGATCTGGGCACTCCTGTCCGCATTCTTCGCTGGACTGACCGCGATTCTGGCAAAGATCGGAGTGCAGGGGATTGACTCAAATCTTGCAACTGCCATTCGTACTGTTGTGATCGTCGTGTTCGCATGGACGGTGGCCCTTTTCACCAACCAGCAACCATTTCGTGACATTGGGGGAAGGACCTGGCTTTTTCTCGGGCTCTCAGGACTCGCAACGGGCCTGTCATGGCTTTGCTACTTTCGGGCCTTACAGTTGGGTGAGGCATCGCGCGTTGCTCCCATCGACAAACTCAGCGTGGTGGTTGCAATCGCTCTGGCAGCAGTGTTTCTCCACGAACGCTTGACCTGGCACCATTGGGTAGGTGGAGGCCTGATCTTGGCAGGCGCGCTTACCCTTGCCCGATGAGTCCGGCATGGCGATTTTGACCCCGCGAAGGTTGGCGATATTGTTCGAGCGAGATATTTTCACGGGGCGGCACAGGCGCCGGTAGCGATTTAACAATGCCGCCCGGTGCGACGCCTTATAGTGAGTAGGGCGCTATGCCGAAAGATCGGTGCAGTGGTAAGAGGAAAAAAGTGAAACGTAGGTTCGGGCGCCTTGTTGCCGCAGCTCGATGGCGTGAAGATAATTCTAGGCTGCGCGGTCGACCATCTCGCAGTGCGGGCATGAACATCTGAAAGAGGGAGTGTTTGGAACTACGGAATGACCGCACTTGGTACAGACAAGCGTGCCACTGGATCGAGAAAGCAAAGGACGGAAATCATCGCCGATGACGCAATAGGGACAGCGAACGATTTCCGGAATGGTTCTCAGCATTCCGTCAGCTCGTCTTGCATTTGGCCTATGCTCTCTTATCATGCGTCAAAACTACCATGTGGAAACAGTACGGTCGTTGTTCATAGCGACTAAGTGAGATAGGGAATTTACCGTATCGGACGGCTGAGGATTTGCAGCCACCTGGAGATGCTAGGAAGGATCATGGCGCCATGTTAGTGCGATATGGGATCGTGTGCAACCGTTGCAGGAAACTGCACTTTATTCCTAGCGATTGGAAATCGAGTCGAATCCGCTACGACCGGAAGCGGAGTGAGTTTTTGGCGACATGCGTGGCACCGTGCGCGAACACCATCTACTTCCAACGTGGGATGTTGATGCCCTATCTGGTGCCTGATCAAGCTGTTCAGCAGGGGTATGCTCATCTCGATGATTGCCTTCCGGCTGCGACAAAAGAAAAGGAATAGTCACATGCATGCCACAACTTGATGCGGGAACTGACTCTTTGTCCCTCGCCAGGCAAACGGGGGAGCAGGATCCCCGATTTGCTCGCGCTCAGATGAAATTCACAGCTACTAAGCAGCTCGACCTTTTTTCATTCTTAGTATAGGTAGCGGGATTGGCAGACGTTTCGCCTGCCCCGATTGTTCCTCAACGGCTTCAACCACCACCTTATCCTCGGTGACGACTATGGGATCACTGATCATTGTGAGTCTCTGACCATAGAGCTTCATGTGCTTTCCCTTCGCGAAACCTAAGCCTTTCAGCTGTGCAACAAGTGGCATCCATTGTTTCGTCATGGGAGTTTTCTCCTCGACGAAGTGGGAAAATGGATGACCCAAATACATCGCCTAATGTCTGCCGTTCTCAACCCTCAAGGTCCATTCGTACTCATCGTATACGGATCGTATGCGGAAAGCCCATCGGGTTTGGATGTGCCGCAGATCAGTCGTGTTGCAAAGAATCTTGCTTCACCCAAAGGTGGGGACGCCCGTCTTACAGCCGGTTCAACAAAGATTTCCCCAATTGTGCTGAATTGAGAATCGAAGCAGGGCCCAGTTCCAGAAAATCGATTCCAGAAAATCACATCTCGAAACCGTTGCGCCGCCCGATCGACTCCCAGCAACTCACCTACTTAACTCTCTGCCTGAAGGCACTGGGTTTGCCCGCAAAATGCGATGCAAAGCGATCCCCTTCGAAATACAAGCGCATGAAAGGACCGCGAAGCTCGATCAAAGTCTGAAAATTGCGGGAATTTTAGGAGCGAGTGAAGCGATAGATCAAACCGGCCACAGCGAACAAAACCATCGCCAGAAACAAGCCATCGAGGTATATGTCTTGCCATCCCCTTCTTCGGTGAAGTGAGGTGTTCATTGTTTCCTCGGACGCACATATCGTATCGACGGATCAGGCTCGACTTGGTGACACTTTGGTTAAAGAACATGGCGAGAGGGGTGGTCCCGGGTTCACGGCACGGGAGCCGGGGTGCAGATGTTCATCTCGCAAGAACGTTCTTCATTCGAAGTTTTAACCTGGAAGTCACCTGGTGATCATGTTCGATTGATAGCGTGCATGCGTCTATGAGCGCGAGCTTACGGTGCCTTTTGGGGCGATCCTTGGGAGTTTCGGGCTTGCCTGCTCACTTTCAGAACATGGAGCGTTCATACATGAGTGTGATTACGTTGTTTGTAATCGGTATCGTAGGTATCGCCGGATTAGCGTGTGCTGTGCTGTTGAGCGCGTTTATGGGTTGGGATGGAGGTAACGGTGGGCCAGCGCAGCAATCCGATTGAACTAAGGAACGTAGGATTGCAATGAATCACCGCGCCAATCATAGGCCGCTTTTTCCCCTCATCTCCTAGTCTTCAGCTGAGCAGTGATCCCGCCCGCAAGACGGTGGCATGCTGCCCCGGTTAAGCTCGAATGGCCTAACAGGCAAGCGTTTGCCAGGGGGTAGGGAAGTCGCGGGGTTATCGCCTATGCTCGGACATACCACTCCAGATATTCTCCCTTGACAAACTGGTAAAGTGTATGGCATATACATACAATAGTTTGTTATATGCATACATTTGATACGCAATGTTTGGCCATCGATACGGCGTCACGCAAGCCGATCTACGAGCAATTAACCGACGGATTGAAATCTCTTATCGCGCGGGGAGATCTGCGAGAGGGCGTAACTCTTCCACCGGTTCGGCAACTAGCTGCTGATCTGGGAGTGAACCTGAACACCGTGGCGGTGGCGTATCGACAATTGCAGGACGAGGGGCTGATCCGGGTACGGCATGGCTCAGGTGCGGTGGTGTCGTCGTCCACGACGGCAGCGCAAACGGAAGAATCTCTGCGCAAGTCTTTGCGCAGCGCGCTCACCCAACTCGTGCTTTCGGGCATGTCCGCTTCCCGAATCATGCGCATGGTAACAACCGAATTGCGTTTCTTATCGAAGGGAGCAAGGCAATGACCGCCATCGTAATTTGTCTGGCAGCTCTGCTGTTCGCCGCACGGTTGCGCACGCTGCTAAGAGTTTGGCGATTACCGCTGAAAAACGGAGAAGGGTTTTTCCTGACCCAGCAGGTAGGGCCAGGCTTCTATCAGGATGTGGGGGTTCCTCTGTTTCGGCGCTATCACGCCTTTGTCCTAGCCACGGGTCTCCTGGACATGCCACTAGCCCTGTGGCTCGCCGTGAACGAAAGGTATGCGGCCTTTGCGCTCGAACAGATCGTGGCGCTAGTGATCTCGATCGTCGCGTACAACTTCATGGTGGCGCATTTTTCCGCCCTTGCAACCTCGCTGTGCCCCGATCAGGGGAGGCCAGTGGCCACCAGCCTGCAACTCTCGATGGAACCGCGCAGGTTGAGCGACTATGCAATTCCGGCCGTCGAAGCCGCAGTCGTGGGGACCACGCTGCTTTCTTTGGGGCTGCTGGGACGCGGTTACGCCCTCGCTCTCGCAAGTACTGCCGGCCATTCAACAGTTCGCGCCTTTCACGGCGGAGTCGTTCTGACAGTTTGGGTGCTTTACTGGCAGGTTGGATTCTTGCTGCTTAAGGGAATGTTTGTCCGTTGGAGAATGCCACTCCCCACCAATCGAACAGAAGATTTCCGCCGCTGGAGAATGGCGTGGCTGAATCACAAAATACGAATATTCGACGCGGTACGCCTGTTTTGCGCACTGAGTATGTTGGCTGGGATGATCTGGATGACGTATGGGCGTGAATGGTCCTCCACTTGGCAGGCTGGATTTCTAGGTTTAGGTGCTGTCGTGATATTGACGTATACGATTTATGTTATGCGTGAGGATCGGCGCTTGGCAGCAATAGAACGGGAACTAAAACCCGTCGAGATAGTCAAGGAGTTCCCACGCTGGCCAATCCCGGAAGGCCACTATATCGGCGGGGTGCTTTACTTCAGTCGCAACAATCCGCGGGTTTTGGTGCGTAGCACACGGGGAGTGGCTTTAAATCTGGCGCATTCTGCGACCCATATAGGGGCCGCATATCTGATCGGACTGATCGCGCTCGTGATTTGGATGTCGAGACTAGTAGGTTAGAAAAGCCCGCCCATGCCGATCCTGAGATGGCATAGAGTTTCAGGGTGCATGTTTCGGCTCCCGGTCGGAAGGGAAGCGAAGTTGCGGCAAAGCTCATTGAGAGAAGCGCATCACAAGGCCTTCGGCCTAAAGTTGGAGTTCCCAAGTCTCGGCCGTAAGATCCTTCCCAAAGCTGTGATGCTTTTCTTCGCGTACGATCTGAAACCCTGCTTGTTTGTAGATATGTCGCGCCGCGTGGAGGATGCTCTGCGTCCACAATGTCATCTTTTGATAGCCTGCCTGACGGGCGAAGCCGATGCATTCCGCCACGAGTCGCTTCCCAATCCCGAGCCCCCGAGCTGCCCGTTCAACGTGCAACAGCCGCAGCTTTGCAACTTCCTCTGATCCCTTCGCGACAAAAACAACTCCCACACGTTCTCCATCCCTTTCCGCAACCCACGCGCGTTCCCACTTGGGATCGTAATTCTTGAGGAATTGCGCCACAATCTCTGCTGCCAGCGCCTCGTATGCACCGTCCCACCCGTATTCTTCGGAATAGAGAACCGCTTGGCGATAGACAAGCCACCCCATGTCGCCCGGTTGATGGCTGCGCAGCAAATAAGGAGGCCTTAAGTCGCCCTCCCCGCCCAGTAATTTCTGAATTGTATCCACAGCGTCGAGCAGTTGCTGCCGCTTCGTCGGGGGAACTTCTTCGATCATCCGCATCACGTTGCGATTCGAACGCTCGTCAAGCAGTGCAAATGCTCTCTGGCCCTTAGGAGTTAGGGAAAGAAATCTCTGGCGCTCGTCAACCTTCGACTGCTCCCGTCGCATGAGCTTTCTCCGCTCAAAATCACGCACGATGCGACTCATGTATCCGGCATCTAGCCCAAGCTCCTTGCGGATATCGCTGGCAGTGGGCCTCTCGCGGTGCGCCAGCTCGAACAAGACGCGAGCCTCGGCGAGGGAGAAGGGGTTGCTGGCCATTCCATCCACCACGCCGATCCTGCGGGTGTAAAGGCGGTTGAAGGCTCGAATAGCACTCACTTGCCTGCCAATACTGGGTTCGGGCATGAGACACCTCCAATAAAAGTTGACAATAGCACACATTTAGTTGACATTGTCAACTAAATTTGGATTCTATGATTTTCCCAGAAGTTCCTGATGGACAAGTCATTGAGCCAGCCCAAACAATATGGCCGAGGAGGTGGACATTGCCGTAGCACAACGAAATTCAGCTCACGGCGAGGTAGTCTTTCGTTCGTGGCTTGAGTAGCTGCTGGATGGTGCTCTGTTGATGATGCGGCGACGTGGAAACGATGGATGGACGAATGGGTTCGGTGCCAAACGGCAGCCCAAGACTCCTACGGAGTTTGAGCTTTGCATAACTCGCCTCGGTCTGACCGAGCAGTCGTGCTCAGAATCTCGTGAGCTGCGCATCTGGTGTAAGGAAAACCGCCACCGCTGCTACATTCCAGAATGGCTTCTGAAGCGATGGGGGATTGCGGTAACGGATAGAGATCTATGATCGCTTCCGTTTAAAGCGAGAAAAACCCCACATTCCCGCGGCAGGCTTGTTCGCCTCGCTCCCCCTTGAAGTGTCGCGGCTATTTTGAAGCTTGATCGCAATCTCCGATCAGAGAGGCCACTAAACGAAGACGCAAGTCTGTCATGGCTACCGGTCCGCCGCTTGCCGATTGAGTGGAAGTTTTGTGATGCTCCAAGGTTCCGGTCACCTTGATCTTCTTGTTGACGTATTGCGAAAGATCCCTGTCGGTTTCGATCGGTAACGTTTCCGTGTCGGTTTTCAGCGAGTATCCATTATCGGTTCGTATCAAGCAACCAGTCACGCTTCGCACTGCAGCACTGCTTGAAGCCTGTGGCTGTTGCTGTGCGGGAGAAGCATTCTGTTCGCCACCTTGTGGTGCCGCATTTTGCCGTGGGCTACCTGCATAAACACCCTCGGTTAACCCGACCAAGACAACGACCAACACTAGATTCCTTAGGCTTTGCATAGTTCCTCCATCAGGCATCAACTCCCAAGCTTGAAGGATCGTGGCGCTAATGCAACTGGTAAAAGTGCGAGGCAGGGTGGTGGGGCTTCCACCCCGACCGGTGGCCACTTGGCAATCACGTGAGACGAAGACGCGAAGGCGATGCCGTTCGAGGGGGGGAAGTGAGATTAGCTCTAGAGGGGCAAGGAACGCGATCTAACTGGCTATCAGGTCTGGGGCCCGGCACGGGGCGCGGATCTTCAGCCACAAAAACACGGCGGGAAGGCTGCTGCCTGCATTACATTGCCAACGTGATGATCAGACCAATGGTGGCGCCTGACATTGCGATCATCGTGATCCAGCCAAGGATGTTTGTCGCTCGCTTGTTCATCCATCGGCCCATAATCTTTCTGTTGTTTGTGGCAAGCATGATCAGGAGCATCAGGAACGGGGTCGAAACGCCCTGCACAATACCGGCATACACCAGGGCCTTCATCGGATTGATCCCGAAGAAGTTCAAGCCAATGGCTGCTGCGGTGAACACGAACAGCATCGCGTAGAACGGCTTCGCTTGGCCCGGTTTCGCATGTAGGCCATGCTTCCATCCAAAGGATTGGCAGACATCGAATGCCGCCCCAATCGTCATGACTGGAACTGCTAAGAAGCCAACTCCGAAGACTCCGATCGCGAACAGCAGCCCTGCCGCCTTTCCAGCCAGAGGGCGCAGCGCCTGCGCTGCCTCCGCCGCGGTGCTGATGTCTGTTTTTCCAGCCTTGAAGAGGGTGGCTGCTGTCGAAAGCATGATGAAGTACATGACCAGGCTCGCGAAAATCATGCCCACTGCAACGTCGCGCCGTGAATGTTGCAGCTCATCGTGGGTTGTCCCGACCCGATCGGTAAGCCGACGACGGCCCATGGATATGTCTTCCTCCACCTCTTGGTTCGATTGCCAGGAATACAAGTACGCGGACAGCGACGTGCCGATCACCGCGACCAGCATGGCAAAAAACCTTCTATTGAAATGGAGCGTTGGAATCAGCGTCCCCTTGATAACGCTCCAAAGATCAGGCTTGGCGAGAATTGCCGACCCGAGATACGCGAGCAGCGCGAGAGCTAGCCACCGGAAGATTCTCTTGATGAGCTTGTAGCCGCGAACCTGCACCGAGAGCACAAAAATGCCTAGCACGATCACCATGCCGGTAATAGGAACCGGAACAATGACGTTCAAGGCCGCGGCCATCCCGCCCAGGTCGGCTCCGGCTTCGATAATGTTGCCTCCAACTGCCGTTATCAGTAAGAAATAGAGCAGCCACCTCGAGTAGTGCTGTCGAAGCACACCGAAAAGCCCTTGTCCAGCCACCTGCCCGAGCTTCGACGACAGGTAGACAACGGCAAACATCATTGGCAGCGCTACGGGAGCGACCCACAAAAAAGACGGGCCAAGCGCCGCGCCTGCGGCGGCATACGTTCCGATCGCGGCCGGATCATCATCTGAAGCGCCTGTGATCAGCCCCAGTCCAAGCGACCGAAATGTCCCCTGGGCCACCGGTTTGGGATGGCCGGTTTCGTGGCGCTCCACCAAAGTCGGATCGTGGCGCCGACGTTCAGCCGACACTTTGGGTTGTGAAACCATCTGGTACTCCGACTTAGAAGCAAAGCTGCGGAATGAGGTTGGTTAGTGCTAACCGTAACCGTATGGCGTGAAGGCTCGCTACGCTTTGGGGATGCGCGCGAGTTCAAATTTTCGCAGAAGCGGGAACCGGAGTGGCGTGAAATCTCGACGCGTCCACTTGCGAGCGCGAAAGGCCTCAGAACGCACGTAGAGAAAACTTGCTGGTGAACCATGAGAGGTCAAACCCTAGAAGGTTTTACAAAAATCACAATCGGCTAGATGAACAGACAGCTCTTTGTGCGGATCAAAAACGAGTAGTGCTACATCGACAATTTTTCTTACCGCTTGTCGGATTCTTAGCCCAGCAGGATCCTCCACTCAAAAATGTCTTTCCCAACAGAGTCTTCTTTCCAAAAAACTAGGGATTTCTCCCCTGTCAATATTTGCAGGGGGCGCAACTTTCTTTTCGAAATTAGAACAGGACTGCTCTCGATCGCCGAATGAGAAATCCTGGATGCCGTCTTGGCAATTCGTGCCTCGATCCCACTCAGCGCTAGGGCAACCGACGGTTGACGTAAATCAATGACGCTCATTGACTTCTCGGGAATATCCTAACCGGACAGATCCCTATGATCCGCGACAAATTCGGGGTAGCCGAGCTGAAACCCACCGGTACCCAGCCTGGCAGAGCGCCTCAGTGGTCTCGATTTTTTGCCGCAATCCGCTGCGAGACGGCCTCTGCTCCTTGAACCGGGGTGCATTTTTGTGCTAGAAACTAACCCAATGCCGTTGTTATCGGTCGTGAGTTAGCGGCAGTACGACTGAAGCTGTTCAGTTCGGGAATCTCGCGTCATAGGGCCATTTGCAAAATCCGGCGCCCCGGAACTCCTCGACGCAGTTCCGCCGGTGTAAGACTTCGAACCCCCAGCCTTGTTTTGGAGTTCGGATGTTGTTTGTTCGTAGGCTTGACGTGATCGGGAATTCGTTCCCGTTTCCCTACGTCTGCTCGGCCCCCTCACACGGATCGGGCTTCCCGCCGAAACTCCTCACCGCAACTCATCTCAACACGCTGCCCGCGAGTCCCTATTTCCAGACATGCCCATGTCCGCGGGCTCTTCTATGAACCGTCTTTCACACTAGCGCCGGAGGAAGAGATGGCGACAAATTTCGTTCAGATTGAGAACGACACTGAGATCAAGAAGCGCTTAGAAGCGGAACGCGCGCGACTGCGCAAGAGTGCAGGCCTTAGTCAACCCGACCACTTTCATCGACCGCTCGAGCGGGCCTTTACCGCCGAGCAACGCGCACACACCACAATCCTGTTTGGTGGTTTTACCTGGAAGCACGAAGAACTGATTCGCGCCGTCTTCCAGGGCTGCGGCTATCGCTGCGAGAGGCTCCCCGTGCCCGATGTTGCCGCTTTTCAAATCGGGAAAGAATACGGAAACAACGGGCAGTGCAATCCAACTTACTTCACGGTTGGCAATCTCGTTCAGTACCTGCAGTTCCTCGAGAAAGAGGGGATCCCGCGCCAGCAGATTCTGGACAATTACGTTTTCTTTACCGCTGGCTCATGCGGCCCGTGCCGGTTTGGCATGTACGAGGCGGAGTATCGTTTCGCGCTGAAGAATGCAGGTTTCGACGGTTTTCGCGTGTTGTTATTCAAGGATAGCGACGGCATTAAGGCCGCGTCTGGCGAGCCCGGTTTGAAGTTCACAATTGATTTCGGATTCGGGATGCTGAACGCCCTTCATCTCGGTGACGTGATCAACGATCTTATCTTTCAGATTCGACCGTACGAGGTGAACAAGGGTGAGACGGATCGTGTGTTTCAAGAAATGGTCAGCGACCTTTGCCTAGATCTCCGCAATCGCAAATCCTTTGAGATCGAGCGCAGCGCCCCGCAATGGCTGAAACCCAAGGTTAAGAGCAATAAGATCCTCCGCAACACCCTGAACGTGTTCGGCAAATGGCATGAACACATGTGGGGGAAGGATTATCTCAACGCCCTGCACAATGCACGCGAGAAGATGAACTCCATCGACGTGGACCGCACGCGCGTGAAGCCGATGGCGAAGATCACCGGTGAGTTCTGGGCACAAACCACTGAAGGGGACGGCAACTTCCATATGTTTGAGTTCCTGGAGCGCGAAGGCGCCCAGGTACTGGTGGAGCCGATCGCAACCTGGGTTGCGTACCTGATGTATCAGGCCAAAGCGCACGCCAAGGCGAAGTGGCCAGTGAATCGTCCACACCGCAATCCAGAGTGGCACGAGTTCAAAAAGCATTTTGCCAACTACATCGGCTTACGCAAGAAGGTGTGGGGCATTGGCGTGGGTCAGCGGATGTGGAATTTCTTCTACCATCGCACAGCCAACGAACTCGGAGGGATTACGCACCATCTCGCCCCCCAGGAAGAACTGGCGCGAGTAGCGCATCCGTTCTACAACCAATTCGCACGCGGCGGAGAGGGACACCTCGAAGTCGGAAAAAACGTCTACTACACCATCCACAAACTCTGCCACATGGTGCTGGCGCTCAAGCCGTTTGGTTGCATGCCGTCGTCGCAATCAGATGGAGTGCAATCGGCAGTGATCAACAAGTTCAAGGACATGATTTTCCTGCCAATCGAAACGTCCGGGGAGGGTGAAGTCAACGCCCACAGCCGCGTCCAGATGGCGCTAGGTGAGGCAAAGGTCAAAGCCAAGGCCGAGTTTGAGCAGTGCCTGAAATCAACCGGCAAAACGATGTCGCAGATTCGCGAATTTATCGATGAACATCCGGAGCTGAAACGGCCGTTCTATCACGTGCCTCACCGAGAAGGTGTTGCGGGAACCGCGGCGCAGTTCGTGCTGCATGTCAGCGACCGAATCGACAAGGACACGCGTTTCTTGAAACGCTCGCGGGCACGGGTGCAGCAAGCCGTGCCGGCCACTGCGGGCGACTAGAACCCAGTGCGGCAAAGGCAAAGGACGCGCCGGGAAAAATCATTCTCGTAGCGATTTGCATGAGCTGCAGTTTGTTAAGAGAGGCATGATGCACGATCACAAAGGTCCAACTCTGATCCAGATCGCACCCTTGGAGCCCCGAACTCCCAGCATTCAGCAGGTCAAGCATGAGCACAAGTCGAGCGACCACCAAACCAAGTTCATGGTTGGTCTCGATGTGGGTTCGACGACGGTAAAGGCTGTTGTGGTGGAGGCCGCTGGCGACAAAGTGCTCTGGCAGGATTACCAGCGCCACGAGACCAAGCAACCAGAGAAGACGCTTGAATTCCTGAAGCGCGTCGAGGCCGAAGTCGGCGTCAACCGCGACAACACGCGTGTCTTTCTGACCGGTTCAGGCGGCGGCTCGATTGCCGACCAGATCGGTGCCAAGTTCGTGCAGGAAGTGACGGCCGTTTCACTAGCGGTCGAGAAGTTGCACCCCGAGGTGTATTCGGTAATTGAGTTGGGCGGCCAGGACGCAAAGATCATCGTCTTTAAGGATGACGAAGAGAGCGGCCGCAAGAAGAAAATTCCTTCGATGAACGACAAGTGTGCCGGCGGGACGGGTGCGGTTATCGACAAGATCAATGCGAAACTGAAGATCCCCACCGCGCAGCTTGGCAACCAGGGCTATCAAGGAATCAAACTCCACAAGGTTGCGGGCAAATGCGGTGTCTTCGCAGAGACCGACATCAACAGCTTGCAGAAGGTAGGCACCCCGTCGGATGAGCTGATGGCCTCGTTGTTCGAGGCCATTGTTCTACAGAACTTGAGCGTGCTGACGCGCGGCAATACTTTGCGTCCGCATGTGCTATTGCTGGGTGGTCCGAACGGTTTCATTCGCGGGATGCGGGAAGCTTGGCAGGCGAACATTCCCCGCATGTGGAAGGAGCGCAAGGTTCAAATTCCCGAAGGCACTCAACCGGAGGAACTGATCAAGGTCCCCCAAAATGCACAATACTTTGCTGCTCTCGGTGCGATTGAGTTCGGCCGCGGTGAAGACGATTGCATTGGTTGCTATCGCGGCTACGACCAACTGGTGCACTACATCGAGTACGGGCGGCAGGAAGAAAAGGCAAAGTCGGGCGGTAAGGGCCTGGTTGAAAATCCTGTCGAACTCGATACCTTTAAGCAAGCTTATAAACGCAAGAAGTTTACCCCCGCCGTGTTTGCCAAGGGCAGCACGGTTGGCGGCTTCGTGGGGATCGACGGAGGTTCTACGTCAACGAAGGCCGTCCTGCTGAGCGAGGAGGGCGAGATCCTGTGCAAGTCCTATCAGCTCTCGAACGGGAACCCTATCCAGGACACAATCGATATGTTCGAGAACCTGCGCGGCCAGGTGGAGGCGCAGGGCGCAACGATGGAAGTGCTAGGAGTGGCGACCACCGGCTATGCAAAGGACATTCTGAAAGATGTTCTGAAGGCCGATGTTGCCCTGGTCGAGACGGTAGCCCACACGCAATCGGCGCTCAAGTTTTATGACGATCCGCACGTGATCGTCGACGTCGGCGGACAAGACATCAAGATCATCATCCTGCATAACGGGCGGGTGAAAGACTTCAAGCTCAACACACAATGCTCGGCCGGAAACGGCTACTTTCTGCAATCCACCGCGGAAGGCTTTGGCATCGACGTGAACAAATACGCCGATCTGGCGTTCTCTGCGCAAGCGATGCCGGTCTTTGGCTATGGGTGCGCTGTTTTCATGCAGTCGGACATCGTTAACTTCCAGCGGCAAGGCTGGCAGGCGCAGGAGATCCTTGCCGGACTGGCAGCGGTGCTGCCCAAGAACGTGTTTCTTTATGTGGCGAGTATCCCGAACCTGGCGGCCCTGGGCACGCGCTTTGTCCTGCAGGGCGGAACCCAGAACAATCTGGCCGTCGTTAAGTCGGAAGTGGATTTCATCCGCAACAGTTTCCGAGCTGCGGGAAAGCAACCGGAAATCATTGTTCACGAGCACTGTGGCGAGTCGGGCGCGATCGGCGCTGCTGAGGAAGCATTACGATTGTGGCGGAACGGCATGCAGACGAGTTTTATTGGTCTGCAGGCGGTCCGGCGAATCGAGTACCGCTCAACCCGAAACGAGTCCACGCGCTGCAATTTCTGCAAGAACAATTGCTTGCGCACCTTCATTGATGTGCGTACCGAGCCTGCGAAGGAACTCATTCCCATCCAGAAGATCACGAAGGTCCCGCTCATGAAGGGCGAGCAGCGCCTGATCATTGCGACCTGCGAAAAAGGCCTAGTCGAAGACGTCAATGAAATGAAGGACATTAAGGCGGGTCTCGAGAAAATTCGTGATCAGTACCCCAACTTCGTCGATTATGCCTCGAAGGTGGTTTTCCGGCCAACCAACGCCAAGAACACTTCTGATCCGCCCCCGACTGCGGGTTTTTTGGGCCGCTGGACGAAAGACGCGAAACAGCGCTGCGCGCTGATGGAGAACCGCAACAAGATTCGTATCGGTATCCCGCGGGTGTTGAATGTCTACACCTACGCGCCATTGTTCAACGCATACTTCGAAAGCCTGGGCGTGCAACCGGAAAACATCATTTATTCGGATTACACCAGTTCCGAGCTCTACCGGGCGGGGGCGAGCCGCGGCGCGATTGACCCGTGCTTCCCGGCGAAAATTGGAATCTCGCATGTTTACAACCTGATCCAGGAAAAACATCGCAAAAAGCCCCTTGACGCCATCTTCTTCCCTATGTACGACGTGCTGCACTCTCCTCTCGTGAAACTGCAGGGCACGAATGCGTGTCCGACCGTGACAGCGACGCCAGAGACGGTCAAGGCGGCCTTTACCAAAGAAAACGACGTCTTCGCGGAGAACGGCATGAAATACATTGACCCGGTCCTCAACTTCGCGGACCGGAAGCTCTTCTCCTATCAAATGTACGAGGCATGGAAGGCGGTTCTGGGTCTGTCTGAAGACGAGAACGATCGCGCCGTGGAAGCTGGATTCAAAGCGCTTAAAGATTATGAGACCGGCATTCGCCGTCAAGCTCGCGAGGTGCTGGACCAACTGGAGCGTGAAGACCGTATCGGCATCGTGATGCTCGGGCGCCCGTATCATCATGACCCCGGGCTCAACCATGAAATTCTCGATGAGTTCCAAAAGCTCGGGTATCCAATCTTCTCGCAAAATACATTGCCGCTCGATGAAGACATGCTCGAGCGTCTTTTCGGCGAGGAAGTGCGGGCGGGAGTGATCAGCAGCCCGCTGGATATCAGCGATGCTTGGAAGAACTCGTATTCATGCAGCACAAACCACAAGATCTGGGCGGCAAAATTCACTGCACGTCATCCAAATCTGGTGGCCTTGGAGATCTCCAGCTTCAAGTGCGGCCACGATGCGCCGATTTACGGCGTAGTTGAGGGCATCATCGAGCAATCGGGTACGCCGTACTTCTGCTTCAAAGACCTTGACGAAAACAAGCCAACCGGTTCAATCAAAATTAGGGTCGAGACAATCGACTACTTCCTGCAGCGTTACCGCGAAGAAGTGATCCGCAAGCGCAAGGCTGCCGAGGAGATTGAGGCGGAATTGGCGGCACTGGAAATGCGGTTACGAGGCGAGCAGCGCAAAATCGAGAATGCAACGGCGCCCGTAGACCTTGGCATCGAACGCGAGATTCAGGAGATGGCAGCGGATTAGGCGTCCTGAGTTTTGCGCAGACACGGGGTTGGCTTTCGCGGGAGTTCACCTCTACTGAATGGAGAGTACAAGCCCAGCCACCCCTCTCAGATTCAAAGGTCCGTTCTCTTCGTTTTCGTCCGAGCCTAGCGCGACTGCTGGTCTGGGTAAGTTGTTCGTTAACCCTCAACGTCTGCTGGCCTCGAGACCCGAGCCGCTTTGGTTGAAACCAGGTTGCACGTTCACGACGCCAAATTGCCTGTCTACCTGTTCTCGGTGCGCGGCCATGGCCCAAAGGAATCCGATCGAGTGCCCTGGGACGGCGACATTGGGATGGTATCCACTTGGCATGAGCACCGCATCCCCGTCCCGGACTGGAACCACCAGTTCCGGGTACTCGGTATCGTTGTACACAAGCTGTAGCCCATAGGCAGGCGCTGGCATATTGAAATACACGTACATCTCTTCCAGCATTTGCGCATGTTCGTGTGGCGGCCAGCTCGTCCAATTGCCTGGTTCAGAGAAAGTAAATCCCAATAACAGCCGACCTGCCTGGATATTCTTCCCGAGGCAGATATTCAGGTGGCGCTGTTGGCCGGGACTGCCAGTCGTAAACTTCAGGGCTGGATCCTTCTGCAGGTCGGCGTAAGGGATCACCTGGAGGGGATAGGTATATTCCACATCGGAAGAGAATTCAGCAAGATCCACTTCTGAAGTTGTATGTACTTCTATTTGGCGATCGCGAGGAACGTAAGCGGAATCGTATTGTCGAAGGTCGAATTCCTCGCTGTCTACCTTGATGCTTGCATCGCCAGAGAGGCAAACAAGCCCAGTTTCCTGGCCGCTGCTAGTGAAGGTGACTGATGGCCGAGAAGAGTTCAAGATGATGCGCCCATAAGATAAATGACGGTTAGTGCTGTTTGCGGGAGTTACAGAAATGCGGCGGCCCACGTGTTGGTTGGTCTTGCGAAAAACCATTTGATCAATCATGCTGCTCGCTTGTGTGCTCATGATGGGTGCCTTTCCGAGTGAGCGATTTCAGCTCACTTAACGTTTTGGGGATTCCAATGGTCGTTTCCAGCCAAGAACTCCCGACGTGACTATTGTTGTGTTTCGGCTCGGGTCAACTGTTTCGAGCGGGGGTCGCGGACCTGGGGACTCGCCCCGATCCCGCTTGAATTAAACTCGGCATAGAACGACGTCTCCAGTGAGTGCGTTTCCCCAGGATGCCATTCGCGCCATCCAGCGGGTTCAATTTTCGCATCCAATATCGTGCTAAGAAAAACTACCGTTGAGTAGGGCCTCCACGGCCGGCCTAAGAATATGTTCTCGGCTCCCGTATCAGCGGTTACCCTGCAGTGCTCAAAAACATAACCGCTTGATTCCTGCGCATAGTGTCTGCTTTGAGCAGTCAGGAACACTGGCTTATGAGCGAGGGCATGGATTTCGCAATGGTAGAAGACTGCCATGCCGTCCCCAAAAATGAAATCGACATTGCCCTCAACGTAGCAGTCTGAGAGATATTGCCGGGCGGGGGCACAAGGGCCCTGTTCGGATGCACACGACTTGCTTCCCAGGTACAGCGTATCTTGTGCGCCCAGCATTCTGACGTGGCGCAATACCGACCGGTCGCCACGCAGCAGCAAAGCCACCGCCTGCGATCCTTGTGGCATTAGTGGCTTCCCACGGCTGAAGTCGTTCTCGAAGGTGATCCCGTCTGCGAAAAAGTCATCGCCATCAACGGTCACGGTTGCCGAGCCCAGAGTATCCCCAACGGTACCGTGGCTGGCATCAAAAATGATCTTTACACGCGAGGGATGTTTGGCGGCGCCGATGAGCCTGACATGGGGAGCGGAAATGTGAACTCGTTCCCGGTAAACGCCCGGCCTGATCAGGATGCTGCCGTTTCCATTTGGAAGAGCATTGACCGCTTCCTGTACAGATTGAAAGCCCCCAGTACCATCGGTTGCAACTGTGAGTGTCTTGCTGGCTTTTCTGGCATACGACAGGCAGGGCAGAGCAAGACCGAGAAGCAGGAGCAGGCGCAGGGCGCCGAGAAGGAATGTCTTAGGAATGTGCGGCAACCCCATTGATTCGCACATTCTCGAACGAAACATCGCGCACATTCTCCAATACGTGGTATTTCTGGACCCCTTGAAAGTCGCAGTCCGATAGCCGTACGTCTTCAATCGGCGCATTCGCAAAGCCACGGAGGAATACCGCCTATTGCGCTTTTCGTGTGTTCAATTGGCCCAGCTGCACGTCCCGAACCACCGGCGTGAACTTGCCGGCCGCCCCTTCTTCGTAGTTGAAATCGATGAGGGCGAAGCCTGACTTCAGCCTGTTAAACAGCCGCTATGGAGCACGGTTCGCTCCGCAGGATCTATCAAGCCACTGCCATCGGTTATCCTGGCAGCTCCTCGGCTGTTGTTTGAGCCGAGTGTTCATTGATTTATGAGCATTGGAACCAATTTCAATTAGATTTCGAGGGGAGCTTAAAACGTGAACAGCAAATGTCATTACTTACTCAGAGTCTCGTGCGCTTTACTGATTGCCGCGCCGCTGAGCCTGGCTCAGGAGAAGTATTTCTCAAACTGGCCTGCCGGAACTTCTCCCCAGGAAGTTGGCAAGCGAGTCGCCGAACATTTTGTGACGAGCCCGCACCAGGACCCGGAGAAAATCACCTATCCTGAAGTCTGCACATGGTATGGTGCGCTGACTTTCGCTCAACTTTCCGGCAACAAACAATTAAGCTTGGACTTGGCGAAGAGATTCGAGCCGCTGCTTTCCCCCCCGGGCGCAAAGCTGATCTATCGCGAGCGCCATGTGGATTTCTCCATATTCGGCGCCGTGCCGTTGGAAATCTATATCGAAGGTAAAGACCCTAAATATCTGGAGCTAGGGAAGTCTTTCGCCGATACCCAATGGGAGAGCCTGCCGCCTGAGGTTCAAGTTCGCCAAGGCGTGAAACCCGAGAGCTTGCCGCCCGGTTTAACCCCGGAAACCCGGTTCTGGGTCGACGATATGTACATGAGCACCATTTTGCAGGTGCAGGCATTCCGCGCAACCGGCGACCGCAAATATCTCGACCGAGCCGCGCTCGAGATGGTGGCTTACCTCGATAAGCTGCAGCAACCGAATGGTCTTTTCTTCCATGCGCCGGATGTTCCATTCTTCTGGGGCCGTGGGGATGGCTGGTTCGCTGCAGGAATGGCGGAACTGCTACGCTCGCTTCCTGCCAATCATCCAATGCGGGCCCGCATTCTCGAAGGCTACCGCAAAATGATGAAAGCGCTTCTCATCAATCAGGGTGCGGATGGAATGTGGCGTCAACTGATTGATCATCCCGAGGCTTGGCCTGAAACTTCTTCTACGGGAATGTTCACCTTTTCCATGATCACGGGTGTTAAGAATGGCTGGCTCGATGAAGACACCTACGGTCCAGCCGCGCGAAAAGGGTGGATTGCTCTTGTCGGTTACATCGATCAGAATGCCGACGTAACCAACATTTGCGTTGGCACGGGCAAGCAAAACGATCTCCAGTATTACATGACCCGGCCACGCCACACGGGTGACATGCACGGTCAGGCGCCGGTGCTTTGGGCTGCTTCTGCTCTTCTCCGGCAGCAGCATTAGGGTGTGTGAAGAGCGGAGTTTCCCGTCCGATGCAGATGGAAGATTCCGCCTTGGCGGTCGGTCCGGGACGAGCACTTGCTTGCCTCCGCCTGCGGGGATTAAGCGGACTCACGCCTTCAAGAACCCCGCGGGTTCGGATGGCGAGAAGCATCTGCGGCTTGACATGCTCTTCCGTTCAGCCGAAATTACTTGGCATGAGAATTCGCCACGCCGCTCTGTTGACGATCGCTACCCTTTCCGCCTCAGCTCTCGCACGCCCGCAGGAACCGGTCAATCCTGCCGCGGATGTCGAATCGCTCTTCCAAGACCACAACCCGAAGCTGAACGAAATGAAGCAAGTGGCCTACCACATTGAGAGAGACCTGCTGCAATGCAATCATTGGGACGAAGCTGAGAAATGGCTAACCGAGCGCTATGTTCAGCACAATCCTCTGGTCGCCTCAGGCCGTGCAGCCGTGGTGAAGTTCTTCGGTAGCCGCCCCAAGCCAGCCAGCTGCAGCAAGCTTACGGCTCCCGTCGTGGCCGTACTGGCAGATGGTGATCTGGTGGCCGTGGTGACCGTGGCCAATCGCAAAGACTCGAAAGGCGAGCCCTACACTACTACCTGGTTCGACATGTGGCGAATCAAAGACGGTAAGGCGGACGAGCACTGGGATCCTATGACCAAGCCTTAGTTTGTGGGTGTCCCTTTCGCCCAGGGCTGTCGAAGCAATCGCCGAAAACTTCTCCAACAGAATCTAGGGGACTCTGGCGGGCGAATGAGGTCACAGGGAACCCCAGTGATCCCGCATGAACGTCGCCGCGCCGCCTCCTTTAAGTCTGATCACTGATTGCCAGCGAGGCGGCGCGCAATGCAACTTTTAAGCGGCCCTTCGCAATCCGCTCTCGCCACTCTCTCCTCCGCCTGGCTTGCTCTTGCCCGAGATAAGGCGATACAACAGGGTTAAGATCACCGATCCGACGATTGCCACCAGAATGGTGTAAATCATCCCTCCTCTGCCGGAAAAACCAATGGCACGCATGATCCAACCACCAGCAATGGCCCCAGCGATGCCAATCACCACGTCCATCAAGAAGCCGTGGCCCGGTCCGCGCATTATCTTTCCCGTTACCCAGCCCGCGATGAAACCAACGATGATCCACCACAACAAAGCAAACATAAGGCCTCCTAAAACCTACCTTGCCGCAAACAACCACCAGACGCAATGACGTATTGGGAGTGAACTACGGCTGGACTGCTGATGGGGATTGCTCGATCTTCCCCTTATCCTAGGCCAGCCCGCTTCGGGCACAACTGGCAAGGATGACAGGCTCGTGACAGCCAAGGCTGTCAATCCTGAGGGGTTTCAGTGCTTTCGTCCCTTGCAGCGCAAATTCCAGCAAGAACAGGGGCGGGGACACGTTCTAAGGAGAAGATTCCTTTGCTGCAGAGGGAATAAATGAGATCTGGCTCAATCTTGCTTCTTTCATTGCTTGCAATTGCCGGCGGTGAACCTTCCCATGGGGTTCGGTCACCTTTGTCGCCGCGGTTCCACAAACAAGGAAGGCAGGAAACGCACTCTGAGCCGAGAAAATGCGCTCACATCGTGATATGGGAGCTGTCGGGAAGCGATCCAAGGATCGTCAAGCAGCTTTCCAAGGGATTTAGAAGCAATATGCCGATATTGCCGGTAACGCCACCATGCCTTCAAGACTCAGCAGCCCGCAAGCGTTGACCTTATTTTTTTGCCCTCAAGGATCTTGTAGCCAGCCTTCAGCGAGATACCGAACTCTCTCCAAAGCTCCCTCCTATGCTTCTGGAGCCCCGTCGTGCAGGTCGCAAAGATCGGCGAATCCCGCCGCTGGCAGTGTTCCCACAAAAAAACGCCCATGCCGGTTCTCTGGCATGGGCGGGGAACAGCTGCCATGAAGATCAGTTAGAAAATGACTTTGGCCCCCAGTTGGAATGACCGCGGGTCGAAAGCTGAGGTGACTTGGCCGGCGCCCGAGACTGCGGAAGCCGCCGCAGAGGTGGAACCACGCAGAACAGAGGTGGCAACAGCGTTGAACTGGGTATGGTTCCAGGTGTTAAAACTCTCCGCTCGTAGTTCGAAGTGCAACCGCTCGCCTGCCGTGAAGGTCTTAAACAGGGCGAGATTCCAGTTGTCACGACCTGGACCACGAAGCGCGTTGTGTCCCAAGTTCCCCCAGGTCGGAACCGTCGTGCCGGGTACGTACTCGGCCGAGAATACCGACGGATCAAACCATTGCATCACCTTCAAGTTATTGCTGGGGGAGATCACCGAGTCTTTCGGATATTTAATTGCCCCGTTGAGATCTGGTCGCACAGAACAACCGGATACGATGGAACATGCTGTCGTTCCGGTGTAGGCAATATTCAGGGGCACGCCGGATTCCATCGTAACGATACCGCTGAGCTGCCATCCTCCAATTACGCTTTTGGCAAACCCGTTCGAGCTATTACGGAAAATGGGCAAGTCATACACGAAATTGACGAATGCAACATGGGGACGATCAAGCGCTCCTGGTCCTCGATCGAACTGCCATCCCGCGTATGGATTGGTGATGGCGTCCAGATCACCGCCGTCGCCGTTGGCTTGGGTGGGATCGACAGCCTTGGAGTAGGTGTACGCCGCATGCAAATCCAATCCCATTTTGAGGTGAGAACGGAACTCCAGCTGCAGCGAGTTGTAATGCGAGTTCTCCCCGTTTTGGTAGATCACCAGGCTGTGGTAGCCCGGGTATTGAAGGACGGTATTGTACTGGGCGGTTGGGGCGAGCCACAGGCTCGGCAGTGCATTGAAGGCCGGCAGGTCAATATTCTGCGTGTAACTTTCCTGGTGGCCCTGGTTGCCAACATAAGCAAGCGAGAAGACGGTGTGTGAGCTCAGCTGCTGCTGAACTCCGGCGCTGTACTGATATGTGACAGGGTTCTTGTACCGCGCGGAATTCAGAGCAATTTCGTTGTTCACTGTGGCCGGGAGCGAAGCGGTACTGATGACCGAGTTCGTCTGATCCACGCCCGTGTGTGGGTTCAACAAAGAAACGTTGTTTACAGTCGTGTTGGCGCCGAACAGGTTCATCGAGCCGGCCGATTGGTACATGTCGTTACCCTGGATTCGTTCATAGAAAGCCCCAAATCCAGCACGCACAACCGTCTTACCCCTGCCGGTTACGTCATATGCGAATCCAAGCCGGGGACCCCAATTGTTCCAGTGATTGCCGACCAGGGAATTGGTGACTCCCGGCGTCTTGCCTGGCACACCTAACCCGTTCGCATACATCAACAGTCCGTTCAAAGCGGGATTAGGACCAGCTGCCAGGAATGAATTGCCGGAGCCGCACAGTGGATTGGGGTTGCCGGCAACCGAGGGCGTACCAACGCCGGTGCAGATTTGCGTCCCGTTCGCATTGGCAAAACCATTGCCTCCCGCAACAGGCCCACCGTTCGGGAATGCTGCCGCGGCCCCCGCTGCATCCCAGAGGTTTGGATACCAGTTGGCCATCTGGCCATTAATCTCGGCGGTATGCGGGATTCCATCCCATCGCAAACCGAGGTTTAGCGTGAGACGGCGAGTAGCGCGCCAGTCGTCCTGGAAGTAGGCTGCCCAGGAAACACTGTTCCAGTGGCGCGTGTCCTCGATGGCAGCCTCACTGTAGGATTGCGCAAAACCGAGAAGGAAATCTGCGAAATCGTAGCCGGTGAAGCTTCCGTTGAAGCCGAAGTTACCCTCAGGGCTGACCTGTAGCGGTTGTGCTTTACGGAAATTCAGCCAGCTGCCGCCCATCTTGAATTGATGGGAACCTTTGGTCCAGGAAACGTCGTCGCGAATTTGATAGCTGTCCGCAGTATTGATCCAAGGGTTCCAGTTGTTGTTGAAGTTCGCTCCGGTTTGGTTGCTTAACGAAATGATCGGCAGAACATTTGTCTGGAAGCCAAAGATCTTATTCTGCTGGAACTGCGTCTTGGTGAGGTCCCACAGGCCGGAGGGAACCATGTTGATGCGGTTTCCGTTGTAGTTGAAGGCGACTTCGTTCAGAAGGTTGGGGCGAATCGTATTCACCGCGTGCACGACGGGCGCTATATCGATTTAGTAAGCCTGGAGCTCCGGTCGGGGGATTGATTTCGTGCTCAAACCGCGCGACCAATCCGCCAAAATCAATTACTTATCCGCTCCCCACCCTTCCCTCGTGGACTCCCCCTCTGGGGCCATTCGAGTCGTCATTTGCAGCATTTAGTTGCAGACATGAAGTAAACCTCTGCAATCCACTTTTTGAATGTTAGAATTCGGCGCCATGGCACTCCGAACATTGCTGCTTTTTTGCTTCTTCCTTTTATTGCCCTTGGAGTTCGTGCGAGGGAGTTGGCCCCAAAGCACTGCGAGTCCGGGGGGGATGCACTTGCCTCCTCTCGCCGAACAGAGTCAAGGCATGGGCGTGCCCGTGAAAACTGAAGACCAGGTAAACCAGGAACGCCTGCAGAAGTACCGCATATTGCGACAGCAGGAACTACTCCGCGACGCCACCAAGCTCCACCAACTCAGCGGAGAACTCAAAGACTATCTCGACAAGAGTGGCTCCACGATTCTTTCTGTCGAGATGCTTAAGAAAGCAGAGACCGTGGAAAAACTTGCCCATAGCGTAAGAAGCAAAATGAAGGACCTGCAGTGACTGGCGACCGAGAACATGACGTCGAATCGTCATTTCTTGGCTTGGGGGTAGATGGTGTCTCCCCGTTTCAGCATCTGAACAAAGGACTCAATCTTCTTTTTTCGACCCGCCTCAGTCTTCATGTTGTGGAGGCGAAAGGCCAACGCGTATCGGTTCTGCGCGTTGAGTTGTTGAAGCATCTTCTTGGCCTTGGGTTCGGCGTTGATTGCCGCGAGGAGATCATTCGGGATCGTCATCTGTTTGGCGCCCTGGTAGGCTCGATTCCACCGCCCATCGGCTTTCGCCGCCTTGACCTGCAGCAGGCCCTGTTCTGTCATCCTCCCTTGCTTGACTAAGCGGGCAACATTTTCGACGTTGATTTGGCTCCAGATGCTTTTGTCACCTCTCGGCGTGTATCGCTGCAGAAAGCTCTTGTCGTCGAATGCCTTGCGCAGACCGTCGATCCATCCCCAACAGAGCGCAGCATCGATCGCTTCCTTGGGGCTTATCGAGGGGAGGCCAGACCCGAGCTTATGGATCTTTATCCAGACCTCAGGTTCTTTGTCATGGTGGTTGCCCAGCCAGTCGTAAAAGTCATCAAGGCTCTCGAATTCGTGAATTCTCCTGGCATCGACTTTGAAAGGCACGTTTTGATCCTAGCATTCGGAACCATCCCCGAGATGTTGATGTCTCGGATCGAAAGCAGCCCCCAGCGACCGATGGCTTTTTGCGCTGAATGGCCCTGGGCCTCCCCGTTCGGTTTGAAGGTTTGGCCTTTACCGGGGACGGATGTGACGACCGGTTGGTCGATTCATGGTTAGGGATTTCGGGCGTCTCAAATTGGAACAAGGGCTGGTGAAAGTATTTGCGGCGGGGGTAACGCCAATGGTATACAGCTTGTGCCATGGGTGACCAGATAATAAGTGGCCCTCAAGACAGTGGAGCGTTCGGTGATATTTTCAACTCGAGTCCCATTGGGATTGTGGTTGAGACTTTGGATGGTCAGCCAGTCTTCGTAAATCCAGCCTTTTGCTCCTTCCTGGGATTTAGCGAAGCCGAATTGTGCACCAAGCATTGCGTTCAATTTTCTCCTCCCGAAGATGCTGAAAGAGACTGGGCGCTGTTTCAGCAGCTTCGGGCCGGGCGCATAGACCACTATCAGTTAGAGAAGAGATACTTCAGGAAAGACGGCTCTTTGGTTTGGGGGCGGTTGAGTCTCTCGTTGCTCAGGGATCATCGATCTCCGCTGCTGCTCGCAATGGTGGAGGACATTACAGATAAGAAGGCTGCCGAAGAGGCGCTTCGCACCAGCGAACAGCGTATGAGGCTGGCCCAGCAGGCGGCCCGACTAGGGACCTTTGATTGGAATGTTCAAACTGGGGTGAATACTTGGACGCCGGAAATGGAGGCGCTGTATGGCTTGCCTCGGGGCAGCTTTGGCGGAACGCACGCCGATTTTGAGAATCTTGTGCACCCAGAGGACCGTGGTCTGCTTGCCAGATTGCAGGAGATTTCATTCAGAACGGGGCAACCGACATGGGGAGAGTGGCGCACAACCTGGTCGGATGGAAGTGTTCATTGGATTGCTGGACATTGGCAGGTTTTTGGGGATGGCAAAAGCGAACCTCAAAGGGTGATCGGTGTCAATTTAGACGCCACTGAGCGCAAGGCGGCCGAGGAAGCTTTGCGTGAAAGCGAGCAACGATTTCGCTTAATGGCAAATCACGCGCCTGTGATGATTTGGATGTCGGGTGTCGACAAACGACCTGAGTACTTCAACCAGACCTGGCTAGACTTTACCGGTCGGTCGCTTGAAACCGAGCTGAATGCTGGTTTAAGAGAAATTACTCATCCTGACGATTTTGAGCGCTGCCGAAAGGACTACTACGAGGCATTCGACTCCAGGCGTCCATTTACCAAGGAATGCCGTGTCCGGAGACATGACGGCGAATATCGCTGGCTGCTCGACACCGGAATACCGAGAGTTTTGTCAGACGGCAGCTTTGCTGGTTTCATCGGATGCTGTATCGACATCACCGACCATAAGCGTGCAGAGGAGGTCCTTTCTAACGTAAGCCGGCAGTTGATTGGAGCTCAGGAACAAGAACGCGCCAGAATTGGGAGAGAGCTTCACGATGACATCAGCCAAAGACTGGCCTTGTTCTCGGCGGGACTGGAGCAGTTGCGAGAGAATCCTTCGGGGGTGGCAAAGTACCTCCCAGAACTGATCGACGCCGTCAACCAACTTTCAACCGATGTGCAATCCCTGTCCCACGATTTGCATGCCGCAAAACTGGAATATTTGGGTGCTCTTGCAGGCATGAAAAGCTGGGTTAGGGAGACCGCCGAACGTCGCAAGATCAAGATTGACTTTATGAGCAATCTGAGGAGCTCCCTACCAATCGAACTGGGGCTAGTGTTGTTCCGAGTCTTGCAAGAGGCTCTAAGTAATTCCATTAAATACAGCGAGACAAAGCGGGTTGAAGTACGCCTAAGCGAGCACTCCACTGGGTTTCAGTTCAGTGTTCGCGATTTCGGCAAAGGATTCGATGTCGAATCGGCCTTGCAAGGTAACGGTCTAGGTTTGACCACCATGCGGGAGCGCGTTCGGCTGGTGAATGGAACATTCTCGATTGAGTCCACGCCAATGGGTGGGACCACGATTGAAGTTTGCGTCCCGCTCCCCCGTGAGCACAGCTCCCAGCGTGCCGCCGGGTAGGCTTGGCGAGAGGCTCAGGAAATTCCCGTAGCGTTCCAGGAATCCGGAGGGAAAATTCAGCTGGCGCGGGCAGCGGCTGAACCGGGCATCGCAGTAATGTCCCATTGTCTGCCCCATGTGGCGATTAAGTTGCCTTCAACGACCACGCCCGTCATGCTATTCAAGAAGACTTTGGGATTCCCAAAAATGTCCAGTTCATAGGACTTCCTGTGCAGTACTCGATAGCCAGATCGAATGAATTGGCGGGTAAGTTCGACATTTTTTGGATCATCGGGCGCAACCATGTCTGACATGCGTTTCCCGATCAGGTCGCTCGCCGAGTTAAGGCCATACATTTTTGCCAGGGCTTCGTTGCAATCGGCAACAAACGTCCCTCTGAGAATGCGTTCAATCTGTTCTTCTTCGGGCGAATCGACCGGAAGTGGGGAGTCCATGTCTACTCGGAATGTACCCTCACATTCCGCAAGATCAGACCCTGGCAGCTCGATGCCCGGATCTTGAGTCTTGGAAGGCTGGTTCGCCACCGCACTGCTGAGGAATGGCCTGCCTTGAAGAACCTCGTCAATCGCAGTTGGGAGTTCGGATGCGTTGACCTTGACCACGTACCCCGACCCGAGCTGGAGGGCTTGTTCCACGACTTCGAGAGAAGTGTTTTGGGTTAAGAACAGAATTGCCGCTTGCGGGGCCAGCACTCGAATTTGCCGCGCAGCCTCGATCCCGCTGAGTGTTGGAAGACCGATGTCTAGCAAGATCAGGTCTGGCTTTAGGGCCTTTGCTTGTTCGATCGCATCCGCTCCATCGGATACCTCGCCCACAACCTCGAGGTCCGCCCGTTCCTTGATTGCGGATCGAAGGAAACATCGCCAAGGTTCGTAATCATCCACGATGAGGATACGGCTTCGCGTCTGTCCCACGAGAGGCACCTTTGAGAAACCCGATGGTCTTAGGCCCGCCAGGCCCGCGCTCACTTCGATTGACGTTGGTAGGGCTGTTCGGACAAAAACAGTTCATTACTTTAGCACGGACGGGGTTTTCCGTCAGCACTCCGCAGGTCGAACTCCGCAGGTCGAACCATCCGAAGACAGCGTGCCGGAGAACGATTCCACCATTCGCGAAGCCCCGCTCCCCGGTAAACGCGAGCTGCCGCCGGATGCTACCGGGAAGAACCGATTTCCAAGGTGCCTCCGCGGTCCCCGCTGGTCTAGCCTGCGCTCTGGGTACTGCGCCTAGGTGCGGTTCACAACTTTTTACGTCTTTTCACCCTGGTTTGACACCTACTTTGATCCGGCGAAGTATTGTTTGTGCCGGGCTGATCCAGATGGGCGCCCGGATCAGGAGTCTGGGATGAAAGCAAAACACCCAACCACCGCGCGTGGACTGATGCTGATTCTACAGTTGGCGGTTATCCTGCCCGCTGCCACCCTTGTGATTCTGAGCGCCAGGCACTTGCAAAACATCCAGCGCGACCGGGCCGTAGAGGCACTCATCGAACGAGACTTCAACCAGGTTCTCGCGATATCCGAAAAGCAAATCAACCACAAAGCCTACGCGCTCGCTGATGATGTCCGAAGCGAGTTTCCTTCTCCTCGTGCTGCCTGCAGCGAAACGCTGGACCGGATTCTCAGCTCTCATCCTGAGATTGCGCACGTGATGGTGTTCGACCCGGAAAGTGGATTCACTATGCGCTCGCAGCCTTACCGGTTGGACAGCAGTCCCCCGTTTCGCGAGGAAGCCGAATACATGTCCAAGATGATGGAGGGTTGGTGGAGGCTGGAATATGACGAGTTGTCGGAAAAACTGCTGAAGATGGAACATAAGGGCACACCTTATTACTTCTACGGGGACTGGATCATGCGAGGCGATAAGCACGTCTACCTGGCAACTGCCATGTTCCTCAATACCGACGAACACACCGGGAGGAAGGCCATCGCTGGCGTCACCTTCGATGCCGATTATTTGCGGGATCAGTTCTTCCCCCAGGCACTGGACGAAGTAATGAGTCGCAACGTGGCGGAGGCGCAAACCGACAAAAATGCCGTGATTATGGTTCGTGGCAAAGGAGACTCAGTTCCGCTCGCCCGTGGCAATGGCTGGGACGGAGGTGAGGCCGAAGTGGAACGGACTATGGAAGGCGCCTTCCCCAACTTGGTGCTGGGGATGAAGTTGCGCGGCACCACGCTGGCAGCTCTCGGGCAGCATTTCATGCACACCAGTTTTCTGACTTTGGGAGGCCTCTCGTTTCTTTTGGCCGGTGGAATTTTCCTCACCTATCGCAATGTGAGCAAAGAGTTGGCGGTGGCCCGGCTAAAGTCCGATTTTGTGTCGAACGTGTCGCATGAATTGCGTACGCCGCTGGCACTGATCCGGCTCTACGCTGAAACGCTCGAATTAGGTCGCCTCACGAGCCCCGATAAACACCAGGAGTATTACAGCATTATTCGTAAGGAGAGCGAGCGGCTCACCACTTTGATCAATAACATCCTCGATTTTTCGCGAATCGAAGCCGGTCGCAAGGAGTACGAGTTCCGCGAGACCGACATGCGCGATCTGGTGCGCAATACTCTGGAGTCCTACCGCTATCAAATTGAGCAACACGGCTTCACCTTGGAAGAAAATGTCGCCGAGGTTCCACCTCTGAAGGTGGACCGCGAGGCCATGGCCCGTTCGTTGGTGAACCTGGTCAACAACGCGCTCAAATACTCGCAGGATCGCAAATATATTGGAGTCAATCTTTATCGTGAAAATGGATGCGTGAAGCTGGAAGTGATTGATCACGGCATCGGTATACCTGCAGGCGAGCAAACCAAAATCTTTGAAAAGTTTTATCGCGTCGGAGACCCTCTGGTCCACAACACCAAGGGTAGCGGTTTGGGTTTGTCTTTGGTGCAGCACATCGCTCGCGCACACGGCGGCGATATCGCGGTAAACAGCACACCCGGTGCGGGGAGCAAATTCACGATCATGCTTCCCGTCGAGGGAGCCGGAAACAACGCCCGGCTAGCTTCGGAGAGAAGGAATGGAGGGAATGGCGCGTGACGCTCGCGAACACAGCAGTAAAGTCCCAGATCGGAATACGAAAGTCGGGAGAACCTGACATGGCAAGAATCCTGATCGTTGAAGATGAGCCCAATATGGTGGCGGGCCTGCGAGACAACTTCGAATTCGAGGGATATCAGGTGATCACAGCGCCGGACGGTGTCGCGGGGTTAGAACGGGCACTCAGCGAATCGCCGGACCTGGTGATCCTCGACGTGATGATGCCGCGCATGAGCGGTCTTGACGTTTGCCGGCAGCTCAAGAGCAAACGTCCGTCGATTCCAATCATCATGTTGACCGCCAGGGGACAGGAAGTAGACAAGATCGTGGGGCTTGAACTGGGCGCCGACGACTACGTCACCAAGCCATTTTCCATTCGCGAACTGGTGGCTCGCGTCAAAGCGGTGCTGCGACGCGCACGGACTCTTCCCAAAGAACAAGAGCACGTTTCCTTCGGCGAGATCGAGGTAAATCTGCGCAACTGCCAAGTCAGCCGGGCGGGCAAACCGCTGGAGTTTTCATCAAAGGAATTTGAGCTGCTGAAATATCTGGTCTGCCACCAGGGCGAAACCCTGAGCCGCGACCGCTTGCTCGAGGAAGTCTGGGGGTATGACCGATTTCCAACCACTCGCACGGTCGACACCCACATCGTTCACTTGCGGCAAAAGATCGAACCTAAGCCAGAAGAGCCGCGCTTCATCCTGACCGTGCATGGCACCGGTTACAAATTTGTCAGTTAAACCTGATTACTTCATTGGAGATGATGGTGGCGCGCGTCGCACAAGGTCGCAGGCAGTACCGCAAGAGGAACCTCGGCTCCGGCAGCAGGCAATCCCGGCTTCATGAGTTCGGGCAAAGGCTCGCTGGCCTAAAACGGGAGAATGACGATCTCAATCGCGCCATGTTCGAAGCCGCTCAGGTGCAGAGAAGGCTTTGCGGGCAGCGTTATTTCCGGACTGGTTTGTATGAGTTCGCGAGCGAAATCTTTCCCATCGGTCACCTTTCCGGCGATTTCATCACCGTCATGCAGCTCGAGCAAGACCTTGTGTTCGTCATTGGTGATATCGCGGGCAAAGGTCTCATGGCGGGAATGTGGTTTACCCACATGGTCGGAATGATTCGCCGGGAAATATCAGCACACCATAGTCCGGCCGAAGCTTTAACGGCGGTTGAACGCGGCCTTCTGTTATCGGGCGTCGCATTTCCACTCACCACGCTTTTCCTGGCCCGGCTCAATCTACCGAGCGGTGAACTGATCTATTGCAACGCTGGACATCCTCCAGTCTTGCTGGTTCGAGAGGACGGCGACGAGGAACTCAGTCAGGGCGGGCCGGTTCTTGGAGTGACGACTGGTGAGGAGTTTGTGAATGGCCGTGTCAGGTTGAATGGGAGCGACACTCTGCTCGCTTACTCGGACGGGATTGCGGAGTGCCGGAATGAATCCGGAATTGAATTCGGAGCCGAGCGATTGCTAGACGCTGCCAAAGCATTTTCAAAGCTCGGGGCGAACGAGATTCTGTTTTCTGTTCTTGCTTCGGCCGAAAACTTCCTAGGAAGACGGCATCGCGAAGATGATATCGCGTTACTGGTGTTGCGGCGGCACGGTGAACTCGAACGATCGGAAAAAGACCTTGCCTGAGATTCATAAAATTCGTCGGATGAGTGGCTACCTGAATGCTGTCGGCTGTCTGGTTCCCAGTCAGCCCCAGGGAGGAGTCCGCTCGAGCCACGGGGACAACACTCATCTGATTCGAGCTGCGCAAAAGGGTGATGCTTCCGCCTTTGAGGAACTTGTGTATCAATATGATCGGGCGGTCCTGCGGGTCGCCACTCACCTGACCGGATCCACAGAGGATGCTCAGGACATTTACCAGGAAGCCTTCCTTCGCGCCTTTGTGAAATTGCCGATGTTCCGTTTCGAGTGCTCGTTCTACACCTGGATTTACCGCATCGTTACGAATTTGTGTTTGGACCATCTTCGTACCAAGCGGCTCCGCTACGGTTACGCGAAAACTGTTTTCCAAGACGGTGAAGAGCGCGATCTGGCCAGTGCTATCCCGGATGAGCGCGCCATTGCAAGCCCGGAACGCAATTTGAAACAAAGCATCCAACGGGAACAGATCGTGCGTGCGCTGGGTACACTTTCACCTCGCGAACGCATGATTTTTGAGCTGAAGCACTATCAAGGCATGCAGTTGAGAACTGTTGCCGAAATCCTCAACACCACCGAAGGCACGGCCAAAAACACCCTTTTCCGCGCCACCCGTAAACTTCGCTTGCAATTGTCCGAGGTGCGCTAGCCACGGTGGCGCACACTCCTGCCACGTCCGCGCCATCAGCGACATCCTTAGATTTTCGCTCGATGGCAGAGGCGCCGGTGATTGGAATGTCACTCGAACCATAAGGCCCGCTTCGCACGATCTCGCAATCGAGTTCAGTGTCTCGCCGAGTGTTTAGAGGCCCTTTGCCCGCGTCAGTCATACTAGGCGGATATGGGACGCTACGTCGTGGACTCCTAGGAGCTGGATCGAACTTTTCGTTGCGAGTGAAGCCGAGCTTCCCGTGGCGGCGTTTTGTGGATCCTTTGCCAAGCGCGGCGCAGCTGACGCGTTGAACTGAATCCTGATTGTTCGGCTACATGTTCCATGTCGAAGCGCGTTTCGCGAAGCAGTTCCTGGGCATAGGCGACGCGCAACCGGTTGCTGTATTCGGGAATGCTCATTCCGACGTGTTCGTGAAAAAGGCGTGAAAGATGCCGGTCGCTCGCGCCTGCGATGCGGGCGAGCGCCCTCAAACTCCAAGGCTTGCTTAGGTCGGCGGCGATGACATCCTGCACGCGATGTACCGCCGGATGAATGTGGTTGCGGCCTTCCAGCCACGGGGAGAGCTGTGGGTCCGAACCGTTACGGCGCAAGTAGACGACGAGATAACGCGCGACTGCCAAGGCGCAGGATTGGTCCGTAAATCGATGGACGAGGTGCAGCATAAGGTCGATGCCTGCGGTAATACCAGCGCTTGAGTAGCGCTCGCCATCTTCGACAAAGAGCCGATTCTCGAGAATTCGAGCCCGCGGAGCGATGGCAGCAAGCTCATCACAACTCAGGTAGTGCGTGGTGCAGGAGTAGCCATCGAGAAGACGAGCGCGAGCAGCGATCAATGCCCCAGTACAAATCGAAATCAATTTATGCCCGGGACGGATCACGTTCCGCAACCACGTCACGATAGTCTTTTCTGCCGTTTCGTCATCCACCGATTTCCCCGGACCCGGTGTCCCCCCGGCAAGCATCACGTACTCGACATCGCCAGCGATTACTACCCACGACTGAGCTGGCAACTCCTGGGGCAGCGGCTCGATTCCCGCTAATGCGATTCCGATAGAAGTTTGGAGCGAAGAGGTCGGTCCAACACAATGTACCTCGAAACGTACAGAGTTTTGCACGCGGTTGGCTTGGCGCAAGACCTCAAGCGGACCGGCGATATCGAGCAGGAGCAGGCGTGGGGGGACTACGACGAACACCGGTATCCGGCGCAGTTCATTACCACTCATGGCCGGGCCCGCGCCGCGAACCAGTACTTCCTTGTTAACGCCGAACTCAGCGGTTCTCATCGGTGTCTTGACTTCATGACATTGCCGCCGGACATTATTGCGACCTGCTCGATCTTGTCAGCGTGGATCCAGTTCAGACTACAAGCTCGCGTGATGCTGCCGCAAGCGCCTCCTCGACCGTCGCGATTCTTGCGAACCGAGCATCCAGAACCAGTTCAGTTCTTGCTTTGATTTCCTCCGGCATCCACTCCCTCCCGTTCCGGTCCGTCATCGGGAATGTAAGTGTCGCGTCGGTAACATAATCGACTTCATATCCCAGATCGGAGGCATGGCGGGTGGTTGTTTCGCAACATTGTTCGGTTCGAATACCGGAAACGATGATCCGGCGGATGCCATGTTGCGTGAGCCAGACATCAAGTCCGCTACCGACTAACGCGCTGTGACTGCGCTTCTGGAAAACCGCATCAGGCGTGAAAGGCAAGTCGCGAAGCGGTACCACATAACCCGATTCGAGCGAAAATGGGCCGGAATCCTCCACGTGAAAAATCTGGACGACCGGGATCTTCGAGGATTGCGCTCCGTCGATGAGTGATCGCAGGCGCGCAAGGAAAGAAGGTACGTAGGAGTCACGCCAGTACGGACGTTGACGAAACGACTCCTGCACATCAACGACGAGTAGCGCAGTTGCAGAAGAGGCCATCAGAACCCTCCATTGACTCACCATTGTCGCAATCACAGGAAAGGTCATGGAAGACACGGATTGGACGTTTATCGGACAAAAAAGGACATCGGATTGGTCAGGGTAGGGAGTGGGTTAGGCGGCAAGAAGCCCCGGTTCCCGGCGGCGAAGTCGTGGCAGCCGGAGATGGTTGTGACTTGCTTTGTCCTTTCCTGAGAAGAATTGTCGTTTTTTGTCCGATACACGTCCGCCACATGCCTTTCACCTGTATGTGCCTGCTGACACAATCGCGAAAACGGAGGCTCGACGTGAATCGATTGGACTCGCACGACAAACATTCCAGGCAGCTTCGCTATTTCGTCGCAGAGTTGGGGTGGGTATTGCTGCTGACGATGGCTGCTATGGGGCAAAGTACAACCGGAACATTGCGCGGACAAGTGCTCGACCCGCAAGGCGCGACCATTGCAAACGCCAAGATAAGGATCACGAACCAGGAGACCGGAGTCATTTCCAATACAGCCACCTCATCCGCTGGAACCTGGAATCTTCCCAGCCTCATCCCGGGAAAATATGCCGTGAGCGTCGAGGCACCGGGATTTCGTCAATTCTTGCAGAAAGATGTCGTAGTGCTTGCGGACCGCGATAACACGGCGGATGCCCAATTGCAGGTAGGAGCAGCGACAGAGATCCTTGAAGTTGTTGGCACCGGATTGACTGTTCAGACATCTTCCTCTTCACTCAGCAATGATTTCAACTCCCAGGACGTGTTGAACCTGCCTAGTGGCGGCGGAGCCCTCAACGGTTCCCCGTTAAATTTAGCGGTGATGGCCCCGAACGTGGTGGCACAGCCCGGCGGCGTGACTGGGGTGGGCGGCTCTGTCGGTGGCACGCGCCCTCGGGAGAACAATTTCACCGTCGACGGAGTGGATGACAACAACCTCGGTGTTACGGGGCCAAATTCAACCGTCATTCCCGATGCGGTGGCTGAATTTACCTTGCAAACCAACCAATTCAGCGCAGAAACCGGGCACTCTTCTGGTGGGCAATTCAACCTCGTGACCAAGACCGGAACCAATCGTTTCCATGGTTCCGCGTACGAATATTTCCAAAATAGAAATCTCAATTCGATGGACAACTTGACCAAGGAGGCGATTGCCGCTCACACCATTCCCGGCCAGCCCGCCTATGACAACAATCGTTTTGGCGCGAATCTAGGTGGGCCAATCCTAAAAAACAAGTTGTACTTCTTCGGCAACTACGAATACACCGATCTACACGGTGCAGGAAATGCCACGTTCTTGAATGCTCCCACTGCGGCTGGACTCGCGACCATCGAAAGCACGGCTGCCGATCAGGCGGTGAAGGATGTCTTAAAAAACTATCCCGTGGCTCCAACCGGGGATCCGAGCCTTGCCATTACGGTGAACGGAACTCCCATCCCAGTGGGGCCGCTGGTCATCATCAGTCCGCTATTGCAGCGGGAGCACGATGCGATCGCCAATCTCGACTACTCAACGAATAAGCACCAGCTGGGTTTCCGCTTTCTTCTGAACCAAATAAAATTCATTCTTCCGGTGAACTCAACTCAGTCCCAGTTCAACCAGGACCAGCCGGTGCGCAGTCGGAAGATATCTCTGAACGATACTTGGACGGCAAACGACCACATGGTCAATGACCTTCGCCTGCAGTACTCCTATTACTCGCAGGCGGCGGTCAATCCATGCACAACCTGTTCACCGGATGTCACGATCCTGGAACTCGGCGCTACAACCATTGGTCCAGGGGATAACCAGCATCAGAAGCAGAATTCCTACCAAGTGAAGGACAATCTTTCATGGGTCCTCGGCAAGCACACGCTGAAATTTGGAGGAGAATACACCCATTTCATCTACCCGCAGTTCTTCCTGCCGCGCAGCAACGGCGACTACTGGTATCAAACAATGCAGGATCTCGCGAATGATGGCCTTCCCTCGGTACCAGGACGTACGTTGCGAGGAGCCGGCAGCGGCAGCTTTCTTGGGACCGAGAGCTTCTTCGCAGGATACTTCCAGGACGACCTCAAGCTGACGCCGCGACTAACTTTGAATCTCGGACTACGGTACGAATACTGGACCAATCCGGTGGGTGGTGAGACCCAGGCTCTCAATGCTATTTCGAACGTCCCCAACGTCATCACCTTTGGCAAGCCGAAGAGCGACACCAACAATCTGGCTCCAAGGATTGGCTTTGCTTACGATCCGTGGGGAAACGGGAAGACGTCGATTCGGGGTGGTTTCGGCATATCCTACGGATGGAAGTTCCAGAACTTCGCTGCCATTACACTGCCTCCGCAGATCCAGAGCGAGATGGATCCGGCATCGGCTTGTAACCTGAGCACTCCGCCGGGTTGGTGTCCCGGCGGGTCGCCCTTTATTGCGGATGGCGGCTTGCCGTCGGTGTATTTGCCTCCAGCAAACCAGCAGGAAGCGCGGGCTTTGACGACGAGCTATATCGATGACACCGTGATGCCGAAGATTCTTACCTGGTCGTTCGGAGTCCAGCGTAGTCTCTACCGCGACGGTCTATTCGAGGTTCGCTACCTCGGGACCCGCGGTCTGGAGTTGCCCGTTCAATTCCGCCGCAACCGCATCAGTGCTTTTGATGCGGGAGTGAATGCCATTCCTACCTTCTTCAGGGCGTCGGATGTCCCGACAACCTGGAACGCAAGCACGCCTAACGATGACGCCTTTAACGCTTTTCTGGCCAGTGGAGGCAACAACATCTATCTCCCGTTTGGATTCCTGGCGAATGTCACCTCCGATCCAGCCTTAGGAAGCAGTATTTATCATGCCCTTTCGTGGAACTACACGCAGCGGGCATGGCGCGGGTTGACGTTTAACGCAAACTACACTTGGTCGCATACCGTTGACGACGCAACCAATGAATTCCTCACGAGTTTTCTGAATCCCCGGCGAGCTCAAGATACCACCCAGCTCGGGCAGGACCGGTCGAACTCCGATTTGGATGTTCGCCATAAGTTTGCTCTCTCTGCAAGCTATGAAACTCCTAGCTTCCATTCCGGCAGCACGGCCCTGAGGACGCTTTTGGACGGTTACAGCCTTGGAGTGGTTTACCTCGCGCAGACTGGCCAGCCCGTAACCATCCAATCGGGTGTCGATGCAAACGGCAACGGTGATACAGCCGGTGATCGTGGAATGCTCAATCCCTTTGGCACCTCACTGACGGGATCCGACGTCATTCCTGTTTGTGCCAATGCCGGAGGCACAACTTCTTTGGCAGGCAATACGCTCGGTAACGGCGGTTCTTGCCCCGGCTCTACCCTTGGCTATCTCGCGGCGGACCCGAGCGCCAAGTATGTGGTCGCCGGACCTGATGTCATAACCACGCTTGGACGCAACAGCTTCCGGTCTCCCGGCTTCGGCGTCATGAATCTGTCGCTCGCCAAAAAAATAAGAATGACGGAATCTTCCTACCTTCAGCTTAAGGCGGATTTCTACAACGTCCTCAATCACCAGAACTTCACGATCAGTAATGGAAACATATTCAGTACTGCAGGGGTAACGGCGGCGACCTCAAACCCCGGATATGTGAACATCACTGATCCCAGCTTTTTAAACCCGAAGATTTTCAGTGGGGGCAACCGGCAGACGACGCTCACGGCGAAGTTTGTGTTTTGAACCGGCGGCCGGAGGAGCCGACCCGGTTCCCTCCGGCCTTTTGCACCCCATAATCGAGCGGCAAATCACTCGCCAAAAGCTGATGCGCTCAGGGAGGCAATGTGCAACTCTGGTTTTCATCCCGCTTGATTTCGGGGCTTGCGTTGGCGGCATTTTCGATCATGGCCACTCCACCGGGCCTTAAAAATATTGATCCGGCTGAGATGGATCAATCCATCAAGCCCGGTGACGATTTCTACCGCTATGCCAATGGCGGCTGGCTGAGAGCTAACGCGGCTCGCGTGGGCAGCTCAACCTACGATACGCGCGTGATGCTGATGGAGAGGACCCGCCAACAAGTTCGAGATCTCATTCAAAACGCAGCCTCGGCTCCTGCCCCGAAGGGCAGCGTCCGACAGAAAGTCGGCGACTACTTCGCAAGCTTCCTCGACAGCGCCTCGATCGAGACCAAAGGACTTTCGCCACTGGGCCACGAACTGGATAGGATTGGGGCAATTCTGGACAAGAGATCGCTCTCAGCCTATCTCGGTACCACCCTCAATAGTGAGGTCGAAGGACTCACCGCCAACGCGGATCATGTTTTCGGGATCTGGATCAACCAGGGTTTTGCGGATGCGGATCACAACCTTCCTCACCTCTGGCAAGGCGGGCTCGGAATGCCAGCTCGAGACGATTATCTTGATTTGTCTCCAAAAAAGGTTGAGTTGCGCAATCAGTACCGAGAACACATTCGCTCGATACTGCAGTTAATAGGGAGCCCAGATCCTGCAGAAAAAGCGGCGCAGATCTTGTCACTCGAAATCCGGATAGCACAAGCGTTCGCGCCGGATTTAGACGCCGCTGACGTTTTTAAGCAAAACAATCCATGGAAACGCAGCGATTTCGTCGCCAAGGCTCCCGGGCTTGATTGGGAAGCATACTTCCAATCGGCCGGCCTCAGCGAACAAGAGGACTTCATCGTATGGCAACCGTCTGCGGTCATTGGCATATCCACACTGGTTCGAGACGAACGCCTGGAGGTGTGGAAGGACTATCTCCAGTTTCACTTGGTGGACCACTACGCCATGGTTTTGCCCAAATCGATTGCCGCTGAGCACTTTCGTTTCTACCAGGCGATTTTGTCTGGACAGCAGGAAACGCCAGACCGTGGCCAGGAAGCGATCGCTGCTACCAGTGGTGCCCTGGGTCAGGCTGTGGGTCAGCTCTATACGGAACGCTATTTTCCCGCGGAAAGCAGGGCGAGAGCTCAAGCGATGGTGAACGAATTACTCCGCGCCTATCGTGGACGTATCGCGAACCTCACCTGGATGTTGCCAGAGACGAAGAAAAAGGCTCTAGCTAAGTTAGAGGCTCTCCAGGTGATTGTGGGCTATCCCGACGCGTGGATCGATTATTCGTCGTTTGATGTTGTTCGGGGAGATGCTTTCGGCAACATGCGCCGGGCGGAGTCTTTTAACCGCATGCGCAATCTGGCCAAGTTGAAGCAACCAGTCAATCCGATCGAGTGGCCAATCAATCCGCAAGTTCCCGGTGCGGTCATCATGTTCAGCCCTAACGCCGAGTTTTTTTCGGCTGCCATACTGCAGCCTCCTTATTTCGACGGCGAAGGTGATTCCGCCTCGAACTATGGTTCCGCCGGGGCAGGGATGGCGCACGAAATCAGTCACGGCTTCGACGAACTGGGAAATATTTACGACGCCCGCGGCCGCCTTGGAGATTGGTGGACGGCAGAAGATCGTGCCCGGTATCGCAAGGAAGGTGAGAAGCTGGTCGAGCAGTTTAACGGCTACTGCCCGTTTTTTGACCTTTGTGTCGATGGCAAACAGGTGTTGTCTGAAAATATTGCTGATCTAGCTGGTTTGCTGGTGGCACATGATGCGTACGTTCTGTCCCTAAAAGGCAAAAGTGATGTCATCATTGGCGGCCTAACTGGAGAGCAGCGTTTTTTTCTGGCGTTCGCGCAGAGATGGAGGAGAGTTCAGACCGAAGCCGCGCTGCGACAGCAGCTCAAAACCGAGACGCACTCGCCGGGAGAATATCGAAGCGACACTGTCCGCAATGCCGATGGCTGGTATGAGGCCTACAAGGCCGCGCCCGGCGAAAAACTCTACCTCAAACCTGAGGATCGTGCTCGGATCTGGTAAGCCCTAAGTCTGACATCCGCTTGAAACGTTTGCGGCGCGCTGAGCCACCACCCGTCTAGATCTCCTGGAACACAACGGGCGGCCCCGCTGAGCCTTTAAGCCCCCGTGGCGGAGCGCGCCTGTTTAGGTGCTTTGTGTGCTCCATCGTCAAGAACCCTGTTCAATTCGTTAATGATTTCTAGTAATCTCACGCCATCTTGTTCGGAAACAGCTTGCTCACAAAGTGATTTCCAACGTTCTGTAATTGGCTGGTCGTACATGCCTTCACTCCGAATCGAAAAATTGGGCTTCAGGTTCCCGAGCCCCTGGGACAAAGCAGATTTTCCCTTTCTCCCGGAAGCCATTTGGTCAGGATTGTTTGGTGAATGTACGGTCCGGGTCATGCCGGCGAAACTGTCAAAACTACCAGCAGGAACTCACTGCCGACCAGGGGGGCGCGCGTGACGGAAGTGATTCACGCCCTGTGGGGATACCTCAGGCTAGCGGGCGTGTTCGATTGCCATCCGTTTATGCCAGCTCAGGGTACACTCAAGCGGTATGAACTCCGGTTCGGAACACAAACAGTTCTTCTTTGAAGAACAGCCGGTCGGATATTTTGAGGATGAGCTTCCATCCTCGCCGGGTGAATACCGGTACCTGCCGCTTCGTGGCCCCGGCCACCTGCGTTGGATTGAGGCATTAGCCTCCTCAGGCTCGCAACGCTGCTACTACATGATTGAAGGGAAGAAGCAATACTTCATCGTTTTGAAAGCTCCGAGCCACGGCGTTGTGCTAGTTCATGCCCATACGCATGTCAGGATCGAGGAGTGATAAGGCCCCTTCCTTAGGCCGATCGAGAGTTCATTGCGATGGCTGAGTCATACGACCCAATTCCCGTAGATACGCAATGAGAGGAGCATACTCGGTTTCGGCGATGATGCCGTTCCAGGCTGGCATCTTCGTTCCTGGCTTAAATGAGGGAGCATGGCGGATGAATGCTTCTAACTGCGGGTCTGTAGGATAGTCCTGAGCGGCGCGTCGTAAGTCGCCGACCCCAACCCCATTGTCGCCATGGCATGAATTGCAGCCGTAGTGATAGTAGAGCTGTTTCCCCTGGCTTGCTCCCAGTCCGGCGGTGCGAGGCGCTGCACGGGGCACCCGGTTGTGAATCTTCGGCACAGTACGCAGGTACGCGTAAATGGCCCCGGCATCTGCCTCGCTCAGTTCGGGCAGCGGAGACATCGGATACATCAAAACCGTATGGTCTGGACGAATACCAGTGTGAATTGCACGCGTGAAGTCTGCTTCGCTCCAATTGGCGAGGCCGGTTTCATCGGAGGTAAGATTCGCTGACTGCACCGCTTGCCCGGACTGGTCCTGTAATGAATTGCCGCCGCCCATATAACCCGCTGACTTTTCCGGTTCGAGTTCATTGTTGGTGCGAAAGTTCGCGGAGTGACACGCGAAACATCCAAGGTTCACCGACAAATACCTGCCATAGGCAACCCGATCCGACACGGACGGAGTTGGAATGGGACCTTTGGGGTATGGCAGAGGCTTAAAAATCAAGTGAGTCAGAAGCTTCGCCTGGAAGGATGGCTTCGACACACCTGGTGGGTTCACTGCCGCAGGCGCGGTTAACGGATCATCCGAGCGGAGAAATGCAATGACTGATTCGAGGTCCTCATCAGACAAGTGCGGGTACTTTGGCATCCAGGGGGGAGCATATTGTCCGGTGCGCTTGACACCCGTGCGCAAAAGATAAGCCAACTCCCCATCGGTCCACGAACCGATTCCATAAGACGGGTCGCGTGTGATGTTCTTTGAAAAAGCTTGGCCAAACATAGGCGGCAGGTCCACCAATCGCGTGCCGGTGAGTTTGCCGGTAGCGGGGTCAAGGTGGCAGCTGATGCACAACACCGACGCATACTTTCTTCCCCGCTCGATTTTTGCCGCGGAGCTCTCGACTTTGAAACTGACCCTGCCGGGTGGGTAGGTCGGGATGCCGGTAATCGCAACATAGGCGGCGAATGCACCTGCCAGTAGGACGATTCCAAGAATGAAATAGGCTAGACCCTTGAACGTTTTCTTCATAATCCCCTAGATCGCGAGAACAACCGATTGTGCTCTACTTTACTCGATTCTGGTTCGAGCCCCATCGATGGAATCTCTGGGTCGGGGGAATCGGGAGCTCTCTCGGAACATACGCCTCAGACAATAGAGTTAGGGTTGATTGCACATCTAAACCAACCCCGCCGTCGGTGTGAGCTAAGACGACTTGGGACGAGCTGGGCGAATTTGCAAGACTCTGCCGCGGAGGGAACCGATGCTGTTTCTCGAAGCGGGAACCTCGAGCACCCGCAGAGAGCGATGGATTCGAGGTTGGGCGAGGTCCCATTCCGCGTGCGGCGTGAGTTCCCTAGCTTCAAATCGAACTTTTGTGAGGGGATCGTTAAGCAAGAGATTTCGGCTCGGCAGGCGACGAACCCGTCCCACCGCCCGCTCGACGACCTGGGCGAGTTCGGCCCCGTCTTCGGATGACCGTCCCTGAGCCAGTCGTGCCTTGGCTTTTTCCCCAGAGAACCAGGTAGGATTTCGATAGGCTTCCTGAGGAGTGCTCTGCCACAAGACCTCGCAAAGATGGGCGTGAATGGTCTCGGCATCTGCCGACCTGCGAATCCTGTATGTCAGGAAGGAAATTTCTTCAATCCTCCCATGCACTCCCGCTTCCTCAAGCGCCTCAAGCGCAGCTGATTGCGCGTGCGTGAGTCCAGGCTCAGCTCCCCCTTTTGGAAAGGTCCAGCGGCCCCGGCGTGTGCGGACCAGCAAGAACTCGATCTCAGTGCTCAGAATTCTGAAGCAAACCGCCGCTACAAGGCGGCGAGCGCCCCTTGGCCGGTCGAGGTGGGCATTTTTAGACTTGGGCATCTTAGGGCTATGTTGAGGGTGCATGAAGGAGTCGCAAGGCATCTAGATCAAAGTTTGGTTCCCTTTTTTGATGCTCATTCCATGATGGAATCTTTCTACGTACTTGCGGGATTTGGATTTCCTGCAGGAGCATCGAGTCTAGTCACAATCAGGGGCGCCTACTTGGAGAATCTTTATTGCCTCCGTTGCAACCGGGAGCTTGAAAACGGCAGTAAGTCTGTGGCCATTTACATGTTCGCCCAGACTGTGGGTATCAGGCCGCGGCAGAAATCCGCTGCCCGCCGCATTTGTTTCTGCCCTCAGTGTGCAGTCTCCCTGGCCATGGGGCCACCCCCCGAAGGAACGCTGAATCTAGCCGCATGGGGAATGTTTCGCGATTTGGTCAGTGCCGATCCAGCCCTCAGTGGAGCGGCATGGGAGGCATTAAGTGGAGTGGAGAGGATCTTGCCTCCCACGGGAACGGAGAACAGCCCTCGATCCCCGGTGGGAGGATACGTTGAGTTTTGAACAAACCGGTGTTGTTCGAAATCGCGACTTCTATAGATGATTTCTTCAGATCAATCTCCTAAAGTTGGCCTAACGCACTGGATGCAGCAGGTCCTCACGCAAGCCGATAGCGCGGCTGAAGGTTTTGAATCGGGTGCTGTACACGATCTGAGAACGGCGCTGCGCCGCTGTCGTTCGATCGCCGATGGAGCGATGGTTTTTGATCCCGATCCCGCTTGGAAGAAGATGAGGAGAGCGGGCAAGCAGCTTTTCCAGAGTCTCGGGGCATTGCGAGACACCCATGTGCTGACCGATTGGCTGGGTAAGCTTGCTCCAGATGGCGATCAGACTGCTCAGAGCCTTTCTAGATATCTGCAGCTTCAGGAACAGGAGTTGAGGGGAGTTGCCGCTCGGGCGCTGCAGCAGTTTGATCGGATCCGTTGGAACCGCTGGGCAGCGGAACTGCCTTCTCATCTTGGAAGGATTCCGCTCGACAGCGGCTTATTTGGGCACCTCGCGCTCGAACGCTGGAACGAAGCGTCGGCGCTCCATCGACGGGCTCTCAGGAATCGTAGCAACGTCGCCTTCCATGATTTGCGGATCGGGATCAAACGCCTGCGTTATACCATCGAGAATTTCCTGCCGGCATTGCATGAGTTTTGGGGGGCAGACCTCAAGGAAGTACAGGATGCCTTAGGCGATGTGCATGACCTGGACGTTCTCTGGGCGACCGCGCTTCGCGTGAATGCATTCCCCGATCTTACCTCGCGCGACGCCTGGCGAGTACGGATCCAGGTGTGTCGGCAGGCGTGCCTGGCCCGCTATCGGCACAAGATGGTTGGAAATTCGCAATGGAAAAGCTGGCGTGGTGCACTGCCAAAGGATGAGCAACTACGGGATTTGGGATTGCAAAGGCTTGAACTTTGGGCGTCCTTCCTTGATCCCAACCTTCGACACGCTTGCCATGTCCGCAGGCTCTCGATGCAGATTTTTGACGGCACCTCGGGCGCATTGAGTCCACGCCAATGCGAGACTAGTAGATTCGTTTTACAAGCTGCGGCCCTGCTGCACGATGTCGGCCGTGCAAAAACAAACAAAGGACACCACAAAGAATCGGCTCGTCTGATTCGTAAGCTTAGAGTTCCCCTGGGTTGGTCTGCCGAAGAAATTGGTCTGGCGGCGCTGGTTGCCCGGTACCATCGCGGTGCATTGCCTGGCGCAACCCAAAAGAGATTCTCAGCGGCTCCGCGCCCCAAGCAATTCGTGGTGCAATTCCTGAGCGGCATTCTCAGATTGGCTTGCGCTTTCGATACCGAGCGCAATGAGCAGATTCGCAAACTCGATGTCGAGTGCACCGAATCTGTCCTAAAGGTGTGGGCTCAGGGCTATGGGGCGGGAAGCCCAATGGCGGAGCATCTCGCAAGGGCTCGGTACCTGCTCGAAGTCGCCTACAACCGTCCCGTATTTATCTCCCCAGCCGAAGTGACTGTGGCATAAAACTACATCTTGGCCTGATCTCAGTAGTGTCAATATAGTTCCATTATGGTGAAGCTCGTTCGGAGCTCGGTTCTTGACTGGATCTAGAAGAACTTGGCATGAGTCATATAGCTTGGCTTCAAGGCATGGCTCAAAATAACTAAGGCTTCGGCGTGCTAGAGACGCCGAAGCCAGCTGAATTCCGGATCGTGCTACTACGGGATGTAATAGCGAACTGATGTCCAGATCATGTTGTCGATGGCCTTGGGAGCAAAGCCGGCCGCGCCGACCACGTTATTGTTCCCCGACCAGCCGTACTTGGCGAAATAAGAGTACTGGATACCCCAGCGGAAACCACCTCTATCTCCTTGGTAAATCTTGTGCCAGAAGCCAAGGGTTCCTTCAAAGATGGCTCGTGTATCTCCCGCGCAGCCGCTCCCGCTGCTTGGTGAAAACGGAGTAGAAGGCGGTGGAAACTGGCCGAGGGTGTTAGACGGGATCACTTCGGTTTGGCACCCACTGTTGTTTGCAAATGGCGATCCGTAGCCACCGATGCCAGTCGTGCTGATCTTAGTGCTGGTCGTGGCGGGAATCACGCATGTACCGCCGGCGCCGGGAATCGGACATACGGGCCCTGTGCTTCCGTTCGGAACATAGGTAACGGCGGGAGTTTTCGAGACCGCAATACTTTGATATCCGGTGTAGGCTGTTCGAGCACCGTACTCTTCGCCTCCGTAGGCGTACAGGTCAAACTTAGCCGCATGGTATTCGAGACCGGCAAGTCCATGTGCCGTACGGATCAGGGCCGCAGTGCCGTCAGGCCGGAAGGTCAGATCAGCAATCTGGGCTGAGCCATAGCGGCCAACGCCGTCGCCAGCCATACCTTGAAACGCGAACTCCAGCTTCTTGGCATAAATCGGCAAGCGGAAGTTCAACCCAATCCCACCACCGGTACGAGTGTCGTTATACGCCCCGACGGCGCTCGATACTGGCAAGCCATTGATCGGACAATTGATGGCTACCGGAGTTGTGGGGACGACTGTATCTGTGGCATTGGTACCTGCAACAGCACAGGGATAGATGCGGTTGCGGAAAGTGCTTACCAGGCCAATGATTTCGTAGTGTCCCCAGCCTGGATCAATGGCAGCCTTGCCAATGACGTCCGGTGCCTTGTTGATGGTATAGCCTGAGGTGTCGACGAAGTTGAACAGACCACCGCCGGCACCGATCGCGTTCAAAATCGTGTTTCCTGCTGTCGTGGTCGTGATTCCAGAGGTCGCAGTTGTGAGATTGGAGAAGCCGCGGCCGCCAACGGTGGCCTGCGGACCTTCGACGGAGGCCGCCAGGGCGAACTTTCCGCCAAAGTCCTTCGCCACCCGGAAGCCATATTGCCGTGCCCAGCTAAAACCGACGTTGTACTGGGAATCGATGGTGAGTGGGGGGAGCTCCGTGCGCGGCTGAATGCCCTTCTTGTTTTCCGTGACCAGAGACCACATCTGCCCAGCCGTGAAGCTGAGCCCGTTCGCGAGAGCAGCTTGTCCGAATATGACGCGCTGACGCAAAACATAGCTGTTGCTCTGCCGGTTATTGGAGGTCACGCCGGTGCCGAGCCAGTCAGCTTCCCAATACCCGGTCAACTTGACGTTGCCAATCTTGCCTTCGCCGAGAAGGCTCAAGCGGCTCTGGCGCGCCGTTAGATTGGTCTCGCCTACTCTGGAAAGGGCATTTGCCGTGTATGGGATACCGGTGAAAGGTGTGTTGATGTCAGAAGCCGCCGACCGTTGGCGCCAGACGGTTTCAGCCGCCACGAATCCGCCTGGAGTAATGGTAATTCCCTTGTAGTGGAGCGCGGCAGGGCTCTCGACTGCCTTCTTGAGGCTGGTCTGAGTTTCCTGCAATGCGACGGCGGTATTTGTGGAGTTCTGCTTCAGGTCTTTTACATCGGTTGCGAGCGCATCCACCGCTTGATCCTGTTTCTCGTTCTCGGATGCAACCGCCTCAGCCTTGCTCTCGGCCTGCGACGTGGCAGCCTGGCTCTGCTGCAGGCTCTGTTGTAGCTGCTGAATCTGCTGATCTCGGCTCTGAATCTGGTCGCTCAATTGCTTTATTTGCTGTTGCTGCGAATCAAGAGCCTGCTTGAGTTCGCTGAGCTGCTGAGCAACCGCCGAGTTGGTCGGAGTTGCTTTTCTTTTAGCAGCCTTGCTGGTCGTGGCGGCCGATGTCTGAGCCTGCGCCGCGCCCACGCCTAGAAGCGCGGAAACGACTGCCAAAGCCATCACTTGCTTCATCGTCGTTATTCTCCTCATGAGTGATTGGGTGAAATACCTCTTGTACTAGTCGTCAAAGTTCAAGAATGCAAAACGAGAATCTCTTTTGCGCGCCACTAATACCGACGAGAGCTAAGCTCTACATTCCCTAGAAGCGGGTTAGCCGCGCTACTCCTTAAGGAAGGGCCGCTCAGATGTAGTCAGGTCCACTCTCAATTTACGTACAAGAGTTTTAAAAATTCGTGAATTTGAGTGAAAAATTCGGTAAACGCCTGATTTGCGCACAAGAGTTTTAAAAATCCATGAATTTCAGTGAAAAATTCGGTAAACACCTAGAGTGCACTGCTGTTTCAGTATGGGGCAAAACCCGAATTCAGACGAATCTATCCCTGGCAGCTCGAACAGACCGCCACCGGTCCTCGAACGCTTAGAGGTAGACTAATCCCCGATGCAAGCGCAAGAACCAGCTTCTTTGCGTGGCTCGGCGGTGGGCCTATTCCTGTTCGACATTTGCGAGCAAGTGGACCTTGACCGCGTTCGATTGCTCCTTGGGGCTCGGCGTTTAGGTGAGGGACTAAAGCATGCGGCAGCCGAGCAGTTGTTTTTCGAGCGCCCTCCGGTGGTGGAGGAGGCACAGCTTCCAGGTGAGCCGCGAGCTCATGTTCGCGTCAAGTATTACGATTACGGGGTCCTGAGTGTCCTTGTGGATTTTCCCTTCGAAGGAGAGTGGAGTGATTTGGTGAGTCTCTCTTCGCGCTGGATTTCTGAAAGCGATTTACCCAAGCGGGCCGAAGAAATCGCCCGCGACCGGGTTGCGCGGACAAAGTCTGCGCTGGTGAAGCCATATCAAACATGGCTTAACGAGGACTACTTCATCTTCTTCATGCGAGAGATTAAGGGTTCTCCTTCGGCCGAGCAGCTATTGACATCCTGCGGACAGCAGATCGCTGAAATCATCCGAGGAGAGAATGCGGTGCTGTCGGACGATGAACTCCGCGAGATTCTGCAATCCGCGATGTCCTATTATCCGAATGATCTCGCAGTCCTTGGATGGAACGGTGCTTTTATCTACGACTCGGCCGCAGGCTCAGAAATCACTCTGCAATTGCTCGAATATGCCAACTCGCAGCTCCTTGAATTTCGGCACTACGACGATCTCATGACCAGGGAACTCGAGCGTGTTTACGGTGTGCTAGAAAGGAACTCGAATCTGCTGGGTCGTTGGCGTCTTCCGCGTGAGGCATCTCGACTGCAAACCGTGCTGCTGGACGTGACCGAGCTGACCGAGCGTGCCGATAATGCCATCAAGTTCCTGAGCGATATGTTCTCAGCGCGCTTCTATCGCTTGGCAGCAGCCAAAGTCGGCGTGCACGACTATAAGAGCCTTACGCAAAGGAAGCTTCGCACTGCCGAAGACCTTTATCGATTTCTGATCGATGAATTTCACCAGTCGCGCACGTTCTGGCTCGAAGTTCTGGTGGTCTTGATCTTGCTCATTGAGCTTGCCTACCTCTTCAAGGGAAAGATGTAGAGCCTGGTTCATGCCGGCGATTCGATGTCCTCTCTGGCGTCTAACGCTTGCGGGGAAGGGGCTATGCGTCCTGCGAGGCGAGGGTTATAATTCCGTGGAATTGATCAATCCAGCTCCTCATAAGAGGTGTTCTTGTGACAGCGACCCCACGCCCTCTCACTGTCAGACTGCAGAACTTGGGTTTTAAACAAGGAAGTCAATTAAGGTTGTATGGCCAGAATTTTGAAGTCGCCAGCGAACCCATGGTCGTCACCAACGATCTAGTCCTCGTTGACGCGATAGAAAAGAAGACGGGGAAAATGAAGCGGGTTCGAATCCCCTTGCCGATTTTGAAGATGGCCACCGATCAAGTCGCATAACGACGAGATCGACACTCCGATCTCTGCCCAGCAAGAAAGTCCCAGAAGTTTAGCCTCCGCGACCGCGAAACGGAGCTTCATGCTAAGGGCCAACTGAAGGTCGAGGTCTCTCGAATAGCTACAACTGTCACCTCGAACAGTTCCCGGCGAGATCCTACCCCTAGAGACTCTCCTTCAGGGTTACACCATCACCGTTGAGTCCTTTACGCCATGTCGATTCCTCGAGGTCCCTCCATGCCACGTTTAAAACTCTCCGTTCTTCTCACCTCTGCCACGCTTTGCTTTTGCTTTCTGCCCTCTCCGGTTAAGGCTCAGACTCAAGCTTCGTGTACGTTCTCCTTTTTTAAGCTAGCCGTCAACATTCCAGGTCTCGGGCCTGGCTTTATTGCTCCGAGCGGTGTCAACGATTTCGGTACCGTTGTCGGGGCGGCGATCCCCAGCAATGATCAAAGCTCCCCCGACCAGGTTGCCTTCATTCGTTGGGCGAATGGCGGATTCAGTTTTCCTCTAGGCACAGGGAACCCCAGCGGTCTGGTTCACCGAAACAGCCAAGCAATCAGCATTGGCAATTTTGGCGGAGTGCCCATTTTGTTGAAGGGAACCGCTCGAATGGACATTGACTTTACCGGCTTGGGCAGCCAAGTCGTGAGCGTCAATGGCGTTACCGGCATCAATCGGTGGGGAAGTATCGTCGGCTCCTACAATACCTCTTCCGCAGTCATAGGCTTTAAACGGTGGAGTAATGGGAGCTTTTCGAAATTCAGATTTCCCGGGTCCAACTCCACGTTTCCCACCGGTATCAACGACAGCGGGGCTGTCGTTGGCAGCTACTTTGTCGGACCGCCCGGAGTCCAACTCCCACAGAATGGGTTCATCTATCACAACGGTCAATGGGCAACCCTAAACTATCCTGGCGCTCTTTTCACGAATCTGGTTGGTATTAGCAATGCCGGAATGATCGTTGGAAATGCCACCGATACCGTCGGGGGATTCCTTTACGAGAATGGTGTCTTCAAACCAATCTCTACTCCCAGCGGTTCCCCAACCACGGTGATGGACATCAGCCCCACTAAGGGGCTGATTCTAGGCACGGACAACAGCGGGGCATTCATCGCCAAGTGCCACTAAAAGGCAAGGACATTCGCATCTTCGACAACGAATCTCCCGGCTCAGGACTTTTTGATGACTCCGCACCACACGGTGACGTCCCACGTCTTAGAGAACTCATTCCACATGCACTCGTGGTGATTTGCTTCGCCAGGCCTGCCTTGTGACCACAAGGCACCTGTACATTCTCAACCAACTCCGACGTGGAGATTTCGTTCCCTAGCTGCTTTCACCGCATCGGTGGCGAGATGTTCGGCGAAGCGAAACGTGTGGAACCCGTCGGGAATGTCCAAAGGTAGATAGCGCCGTTGCTCGATCGCGGCGAGGACGTCCACACCCTCCGATTTCAATTTTTGAATAATGCCTACGCGATGCGATTCGCTGGCCAGAACGACGATCGCGCTTCCACTTTTCAGCGACGTTTCGACGAATCGGGCGAAGCCATCCACGAATGTCGCCCTGTCGGGGTAAGAATTGACTTCGTGACGAGGTTCGGCCGTTCCACCGTCATTTGACTCAGCAGGTTCCCCCTTGGTGTCGAGGAGAATTTGGCCAGAGAGACAGGCGCTTAGAAACCGCTCCCCCTCAAGCACGGCCTTCATCGCCGGGAATAGCTCCCTGGCGGCATAGGATTTGACTACGTAGCCTGATCCCGTGGTTAAGGCCTCCCTGACGATATCCTCAGAGCGCTGTTCGCTCACGAAAAGGATTTTCGTTTTCGGGGAGCGTTCGCGGATTTGCCGCGCAACTTCGATTCCATTGAGCATGGGAAGGCCAATATCTAACAAGATAAGGTCTGGTTGGAGTTGCGCAGCCTTCCGTAGCGCCTCTGGACCATCGGAGGCCTCGTCAATGACCTCGAAGTGCGCCGCCTCCTGAACCATCGAATGAATGAAGCGAAGCCAGGGCTGATAGTCATCTACCACGAGAATTTGTACGGCCACCGAAGGGAGCCTCCTTTGCGAGAACGCATGCCGTCTGGCAATCTTTCTAAAAAAACCTGCCTCAATGCGTCGCTGGTTTGGTTTGCTTTGGGGGGTAAAACGTTTCAATAGACTATCACGGTCCTCGAGGCACCTGACAACGATCCCGCGCAAAAATCACAGCTCTGGCCAGAGTCTACGACCTGAGATCTTGACCTCGGCTCAACCGAGCTTACAAATGCCCTGTTGGTAACGTTACTTGGGATTCAGTCAGGGTTGTTAATTTCCGGCGAAAAGCGCCGGTAGTTTGCGACCATAGTGGATGCCGTAGCAGGGCCGTCGTCCTCGGCTCCAAGATGCAGCATGCGGAACATCTCTAAACTTATAGATTCTTGGGCTCGAGAGCGGTTTTCCGAGGGCCGCAAATGGGGGCAAATGTGCACCCCACTCCGGCTGCTACCACTGCTTGCGATTGTCCTGAACTCGGTAGCGCAGACCGCCAACCCGGTCCCGTCTGCTGGAAGCCCCATTGTTTCGATCGGCCGGCTTCGTCAATTGCAACCCGATGCGGCTCAGAGTACTCATTCCCCGGCCGTTCATTTCCGCGCTGAGGTGACGTACTACGACTCCGTCGCCCCGAATTTGTTCGTTCAAGACGCGAGCGGAGGAACTTGGGTGGACTTGAGAGGCGTAGCCGGCGCTCCGCCCCGCCCCGGGCAATTGCTAGATCTGCGCGGGTACGCAGGCCTTGGTTTTGCCCCGTATGTTGCCAAGCCACAATGGAGGGTTCTTGGAACTCGCGCATTACCCACGCCGGTGCATGTGGATTATCAACAGGCCAGTACGGGAGTCTTCGACGGCCAATTTGTCGAGATCGACGGCGTTGTTCGCTCCTTCTTGCAGCAAGCGGAAGGCGATGTGCTGGTTATCGACGTAGCCACCCCGAGCGGGACGTTCAAAGTGCGTGTTCCCGATTACCATGAGGGCTTTCCGATGCAGTTGGTGGACGCCAGGGTACGTTTTCGGGGAGTTTGCGGAACTGCATTCAATCGAAGGAATCAAATCGTTGCCATCCATATCTTCGTAAACAGTCTGAAGAATTCACAGGTTCTCGAACCGGCCCCGGCCGATCCGTTCAACATTGAGGCAACTGCGATCTCGAATGTGGGCCGCTTTTCTTCAAACCTTACTGAGATTCACCGCCTAAAAGTCGTCGGCCTCATGACTGCTGTCTTCCCGCAAAGAGGGCTCTTCCTGATGGATTCGACCGGGGGGCTCTATGCTGAAACTCAGGACGGAACCCCGGCCCAACCGGGCGATGAGGTGGAAGTCATTGGGTTCCCGTCGACGGGAGAATACGCCCCCGTTCTTAGATCTGCGAGGTTTCGTCGCACCGGGAAACATTCTCAGATTGTTCCCTCGGTTGTGAGTGGACATTCGGCTCTCAGCGGCGAGTTCGATGGACAGCTGGTAAACATTTCTGGAACGGTTCGCAGTTATCGTCAACGCCAACGTGAATCCGTCCCCGTCCTCGAATCTGACGATCACACTGCCTTTGAAGCCGACCTTGCTCATACTAATGGAGAGTGGCTGGGAGAGATCGGCAGTAGGGTGGCATTGACTGGGGTTTGTTCGGTTAGAGCTGACGAGAATGGGAACCCATCAGAGTTTCGGATCGTACTCCGGGGCCTGCCTGACGCCAAAATCTTGAATTCCCCGCCTTGGATGAATACGCGCAGAGCGTTTCTGTTGTCCTTCTCGTTGACCATGTCGACGCTTTTTATCGTTGGCTGGGTTGTAGTGCTCAAGAGGCGAGTAAAACACCAGACAGAAGTTATCCGCCTCAAACTGGAAAATGAGATTACGCTCGAAAACCGCTACCGCAACATTTTTGAGGGCAACCTGACCGGACTCTACATCTCTCAGCAGGACGGGTCCATTATCGACTGTAACGAATCTTGTGCGAAGATCCTTGGTTTTCAGAGCCGCGAGCAGCTCCTCGCTGATCGCGTGGGGGCCGGCCAGATCACAAAAGCATTTTGCAACGGATCTTCACAAACCGAGATCGTCAACGCAGAGTACCGATTTAAAAGAAATGATGGCCGGTTCGGCTGGGTCCTCAGTAACGCCCGATGCGTGCAGCACAAGGGCGACGGGGAAACCGTGATTGAAGGTGGCTTGATCGATATCACCGATCGCAAGACCGCTGAACAGCAGATTCAATTTTTGGCCTACTACGACTCGCTTACCGGAGTTGCCAATCGGACTCTTTTCCAGGACCGGCTTGCGAAAGCCATCGCGAGCGCTCGCAGGCACAAGGAACGAGTGGCCGTCCTGTTTCTGGATCTGGATCGCTTTAAAAATATCAACGATTCGCTAGGGCACACCTGTGGTGACTTGATCTTGACCGAAGTTGCCCTACGGCTGCAGACCTGCGCCCGTGAACAGGACACGGTGGCTCGTCTGGGGGGCGACGAATTTGTTCTGGTGCTGGGCTCGATCAAGACGCCGGCGGATGCAGCGGTCGCCGCGGAACGAGTGGCCCGCGCGGTTTCAAAGGATTTTGAAGTTCAGGGACGGGTCTTAAGCGTGACCTGCAGCATCGGTATCAGTCTGTACCCGGAACATGGCGAAGATGCCGAAACGCTGATCAAACATGCGGATGCCGCCCTGTACTCGTCTAAGGAGAATGGCCGCAATACGTTCCGCTTCTTCGCTGAGCGGATGAATGCTGAAACTCTCGAACGCCTGACACTTGAAACCAATCTTCGCGCTGCTCTCGAACGGAAACAGCTCTTCCTTGCCTACCAGCCGGAGATCGCCGTTTCTGACGGCAGGATTACCTGTTGTGAGGCTCTGGTGCGGTGGGAGCACCCGGAGCTCGGATCCATTCCTCCAGATAAGTTCATTGGCATCGCGGAATCAAGCGGAATGATCGTGCCCATCGGCGAGTGGGTACTCACCACCGCATGCACCGAAGCCAGAAAGTGGCAAGAGCAGAGCGGCTCGGCCGTGCCCGTGGCCGTCAATGTTTCCGCGGTGCAATTTCGGCAGGAAGGCTTTTGCGAGACCATCAGGCGGGTGTTGGAAGACACCGGCCTCGAGCCAAGGTGCCTTGAACTCGAACTTACTGAAACCCTGCTTCTCTCTAACGAGGATGTGATGTTTGATGTGCTGGCAGAATTGAAACGAATGGGTGTACGCCTGGCCATAGACGATTTCGGAACCGGATATTCCAGCCTGAACTACCTAAAACAACTTCCCGTAAGCAAGTTAAAGATTGACAGGTCGTTTGTTCGAGATCTCGCCCATGGAAGTCGCGACGTCGCCATCACCGCTGCCATCATCAATGTGGCAAAATGCCTCAACCTGATCGTGACAGCTGAAGGGGTCGAGGAGAAATCGCAATTCTCGGTTTTGCAGGAATATTCTTGCGACGAAGTCCAGGGATTTCTTTTCGGTAGGCCCATGACCGCTTCAGAAATTACGGACAAGCTTCGCGAACACGCTTCGTTATTAGGTGGGGAGCCCCAGACGACTAGCTCGATCCGGGGGCTGTTTCCCGAATCCAGCATGAAATAATTTCCTGTTCGTATTCGACCGTGAGTCACTGAAAATTGGTCTAGGACTCTCTTCCTTGAAGACAGTCTGCGGCCTAATTAGGAGGGGCGATTGGGTTGTTTCAATCCGTATCCAGTTTCGCGCCCAACGGCATAGGAGTAAGTTACAGCGAAGAGGCATTCCCCATCTTTTGAATCTCTCCTAGGACTTCAGGAAAATTCGTTTCCAGCTCACAGCATCCGCAAAATCAGTCAGTTGCGCGCCGCTTCAGGTTCGGGCCATCAGACTAACGTTATTATTGCAATTTCGCTGAAAATACCCGACAATCGAGCACTCTCTCTTCTCGCGCCTTAATGGAAAAGATAGTTATAAGTTCCAGGGAGATATCCGAGACTCGGATTTCGGCGGACCTGCCTGGTCAATCGGAGAAACCGCTTCCTGCGGTTGTGTCGCTATGGGCAAAGCTAGCCCTCTGGCCTCTCGTCGTCGTCTTACCGTTGCTGTGTTTGATTGCCATTGTTCTGCGAGCGGCGATGCGATCTCTTCCGCCGCGTACCAGGCATGGTTGGACAGCATTCCTCAATACTCTTCTGATCGCCAGCGGATTGATAACTTCTCTGTCGGCGATTGTTGTCTTTTCCTTCGTACCTTTGCCCTCGCTGGTAAGCGCTGGACTCACTGAACTGGACGAACGCAAGGACTTTCCCCAGTTGCCCCCAGCGGCTGCGATGACGGCACGGGACGTATCTGAGAAGCTCAAGCCTCTCGTTGCCGTGATTAGTCCAGGCCAGCGGTCCTGGTTAACCAAGGAGGTCATGCCTTCTGACACCTTCGGGGCGGGGATGCTGTTGCAGGCGAATGCAAACGGCTATCTTTTCGTGACTGCCCATCACGTGGTGGACGGACCGCAGTGGCAGGTGGCAAAACACGGGTCGCGCGTTCTTCTTGCCATGGCATCTGGAACTTGGGGGGCGGCTGACGTCATTGCGCGTCACAGGGACCTCGACTTGGCGCTGCTTTGGGTTCCTCGGGACAGTGGAGCAGCCACGTTCTCCGAACCGATCGCAAAATCCACTGATGTGGCGGATGGAGAACCGATTTTCGTGATCGGACATCCCGAGGGACTTCGTTTCACGCTAAGTACCGGAATTGTTTCGCGTACCGATTCGAAGACCATTCAGATGTCGGCGCCAGTCAGCCCCGGCAACAGCGGAGGGCCGGTTTTCGACGACCGGGGTGAGTTGGTCGGTATCGTAACTTCCATGGTCGACAAGCATGGCGATCCCAATGCAGAGAACCTCAATTTCGCTGTGAAGGCAGACGCGCTGTTGGACGACTCGGGATGGAACTTTGAGAAATCTGGACAGAAGCGGCTGCTCGACTACCGCACGACTTTGTCTGGACGAGTTCCGGCTCCAGTAACAGCCGGGAACAATACAGGACGGAACTAGGGCATGCCGAACATTAACGTTACAGTTTATGACTCGACGGAAAACAAGCGCGTTCCTGTCGAACTTCCGGATGACGCACCTTGCAACAAGATCATCGCCGTTCTCGTTCAGAAATTGCGATTGCCGACGAACGGGCCCGATGGTGCTCCGCTCAGCTACAAGTTTCATCACAAGAATTCCGGACGGCAGATTCAGGACTCACAAACTCTCAATCAAGCACAGGTGCAAGACGGCGACATTCTGCGCCTGCAACCGGAGATCACCGCAGGCTGAAGCCAGGATCCTAGATGCGCATTGCAGATTCCGATCTTCACGAGGACCGTTTCAGCCGCTTCCGGCTCATTCCTTGGTGGGACCAGGAGAAGATTTCGAACTGCCGTCTGCTGGTGGTTGGGGCGGGAGCTTTGGGCAACGAAATCCTGAAGAATGCTGCCCTGCTGGGTTTTCGCCATGTGGTTGTAATTGACCTGGATCGAATTGAGGAGTCCAACCTTTCGCGTACCGTCCTCTACCGTGAAAGTGACGTTGGAGAATTCAAGGCGACAGCAGCTGCTCGCGCCTACCTCTCGCTCGCACCCGATGCCCAGGTCCGTGGATTGGCCTTAAACGTTCTTAACGACTGTGGCCTTGGGTTATTCGAGTGGAGCGATGTGATCATCGCTGGTCTCGATAACCGCGAGGCCCGTCTTTGGATCAACCGGTCAGCATGGAAGGTAAATCGGCCCTGGATTGACGGGGCGATCGAAGGAATCAACGGGGTCGTACGGGCGTTTCTTCCCGGAAGAGCTCCCTGCTACGAATGTACCCTCGGCGAGGTGGACTGGGCGCTGCTCGAGAAAAGGCTTTCCTGCAATCTGCTCACGCTCGATCCGGCACCGGAAGGCAAGGTCCCCACGACTCCGACCATTTCATCGATCATTGCCGGTATCCAGGTGCAGGAAGCAGTGAAACTGATTCATGGTCTGCCCACCCTTGCGAGCAAGGGCTACGTGTTCGAAGGCATGAATCACTCTTCCTACGTGGTGGAGTATTCGGAAAACCCGGACTGCATGAGCCATCACACGGTGCCCGAGATCGTTCATCTCCGGGAGAGGTCCGACGAGTTGACGCTGGAAGAGCTCTTCAAGCGCTCTCAGGCCGACCTCGGTACCAAGGATGTGGTCATCGAGTTCGCTCGCGACATAATCAGTAAGTTTATATGTCCAGCTTGCGGAACGGAGGAGCCGAAATTCGCTGCCATGGGCAGCATTCCATTTAACACCGCACATTGCCCAGCCGACGGACAGTTGCGAACCGTTATCTCAGTCCATAGTTTCAGGGGCAGTGAAGAGTTTGGCGGTCGCCGGTTGAGCGAACTCGGGCTTCCCAGGCTAGACATGTTTATCGCCCGCCATGGGGAGCGTGAAATCGGCTATATCCCATCTGGCGATGCGCAAGCCTTATTAGGAAATCTCGCCGGGAAAGGGATCGCGGCTGCGTCATGAGACAGAAGGCAAAGAAAGCAACCGGACAGCCGGCGGTCATCCTCAGCGGCGACGTGGCGCGTCAAATTCGCCAGCATGCCCGAAGCTCACTGAGTGCCGAAATCTGCGGCGTCCTGATCGGAGAGGACCGCGCTGGGCGAGTGGAAATACAGGCCTGTATTGCCGGAGTCAACGCCGAGGAGGCGGGCGCCCACGTCACTTTTACCCAGGATACCTGGGAACATATTTATCAGGTCAAAGACAAGCAATACCCCGATGCTCGCATCGTAGGTTGGTATCACTCGCATCCTGGATTCGGGATCTTCCTCTCCGAGCACGACACGTTCATTCACAGAAATTTCTTTGCGTCTCCCGGCCAAATCGCCTGGGTGTACGACCCGCAGTCGGATGAGGAGGGATGTTTCGGGTGGGTCGGTGGGCAAATCGAGCGCTTGTCCCAGGTCACCATTTCCGACCGGCGCGGCGGAGAGCAGGTGCTTGAAAGCTCAGGCGCGGCGCCGAGTGACTTTCAGGCTCATGCCGCTCCGGCTTCGCGCGAGAATGAGGGGCGGAGGAAGCCTGCCGGACAGCCCATCGCCGAGATTCTTGATTCCGAGCCCTACCAAGAAACCTCGAACGATTCGCTGCTGCGACTTACGGCATCCATCTTTTCTTATCTGACCGTTTTGATTCTCGGGGCTCTGATTTCCTGGTTCCTTTTCCCTCGGATTGAGCTTGTTCCTGTGCCTGTCGATCCGATGACCGGAAAACCATTGGCAGGCTATACCATGAGCCCGGAACCGGGCTCTTCGGAGTCCGAAGCCAAACCGGGAAGCGAGACCAGCAAGCCAGATCGGACCGGGGCCCCCATCGACCGTTCCAAGGAGAACCATGGCGGATCCAAATGACAAGCCGCTGAAAATCACGCTCGATGACATCGCGAACGTGTCGGTTCCTGAGCCACCGGTGCTTGCTTCCCTGCAGGCTACAAGCGGGCCGCGGGTCTACGGAACGATCAATGAAGCTGCAGAACAATTTGTTCCGGTGTCGAACCAAAAGGGCAGCATCCTGCTGCAAGGCTGGTTTTACCTTGGAATTGCTGGCCTGATTGGTGCCATCGCGGGCTGGGCCATCGCCGAGCCGGGTTTTATAGACGGCATGGGAGCAAATCACTGGGGCAACTTTCTGATGCTGCCGTCGATCGTGACCCTCATGTGTTTTGCATTCGCGATGGCAGAAAGCCTGGTTGAGCGCTCGGCACAAAAGGCGGTGTTACGCGGTGTGCTCTCGCTTCCCTTGGGCCTGATCTTGGGGTTCTTTTTCGATCTGATGGCAAATGTGATCTATAGCATTGGATTGAACCTGTGTTATCAGGCGGGAGCCCAAAGCCATCACAATCCTGCGGTTTGGATAACAAGAGGGATTGCCTGGATGGTGTTCGGCGCTGCCGGTGGACTTGTCTACGGAATCATTGGACAGTCCGCGAAGAAGGGTTACTACGGGGTGCTGGGCGGAGTGCTGGGCGCTGGCCTAGGCGGAACGCTGTTCGACCCCATTGCGATTCTGACAAAGGGTGGGGCGCCGAGCCGGGCCGTGGGCTTCGCTCTCGTCGGCGTTGCTACTGGCCTCGGCATGGGCCTAGTCGAGACTGCTCTCAAAGACCGCTGGTTCTACGTCGTGGCAGGGCCGTTAGCCGGCAAGCAGTTCATCTTATATAAGTCGGTCACGACCATCGGAAGCAGGCAGCAATCGGATATTTACTTGTTCAAGGATCCGGCAATCCTTCCTGAGCATGCCGTCATTCAGATCGCGGGGGCTCGAGTCCAGCTCCGTGCCAATGGCCCAGTGCATTGGGCCGGGCAGACAATCAGTAGCCGTGTTTTGCAGGACGGCGATCTTCTCCAGGTCGGGCGCTATTCATTCCGGTATAAGGAGAAGCGGCGATCATGACGGCGGAAGTGTGTCCCTATTGCCGCGGTCCTTTGCTGGCGGAGGAGCCGGTCAATGCGTGTGAAGGATGCTTTACTCGCCATCACACCGACTGCTTTGAAGAAAATGGCGGCTGCACAATTTTTGGCTGCGTTAAGGCTCCCTTAGACGAGCCCAAGATGACGATCTCCGGTCCTGACTTGGTCAGTGCCGCCCGCGCGCTTCCGGGAACCACAGGTGTTGCTGCCGCCGTTCAGGCTGCCGTCGCTCCGCCCCCGCCCCCGGGCGTTGATCCACCTCCACCGGTCGATCGCTCGGAGCAATCGCTTGAAAACTTGCGTCGTGTCTACAGTAATGTTGTGCCCTCGATGTTCAGTATCTACGGCCCGGAGAACGATGCGGCGGGCGTCGAAACGGCGCCGGAAATCCCGACTGAATCGAAGAGTCGCACAACCTTCATTCTGCTGGGCGCGATGTTGGGAGCCTTTGGTGCCCACAACTTCTATGCTGGCTACACGAAAAAGGCGGTCTGGCAGCTCGCGATCACTCTCGTGAGTTTTGGCTTTGCCAGTCCGATGAGCTGGATCTGGGCGATCATCGATATTTGCACCGTGAACGAGGATAACCGGGGACTTCAATTCGAATCGTAGGAGGCTTCGCGTGCAATACTTCGTGAAAAGAGGAGAGCAGCGTTTCGGGCCTTACACCTTGGCAGACCTGCAACGCTATGTCCAGTCAGGAAACATTGCTTTGGAGGACGTGGCCCAGAGCGAGGGAATGGCCGACTGGATGCCGGTTTCCCAGGTTCTCGGAAATATCCCCGCCACTGCAGTAACTTCCGGAGGGGCAGCCGCGGCCCCCGCGCCGGAGCGCGAGTTAGTTCCTCTTCCGCCCAATTGGCACTGGTCGCTCATTTTAATTCTCGGACTTTTCACTAGGCAGCTGTTTAACCTTGTCTGGGCATTGATTCAAGCGAACTGGGCGCGCAAGCTTTCCGGGGACAACAAACCCATGGTGCTGGTGGCTATGTATCCTGCCGGCATGATCGCGGGCATTCTCATGACAGTCTTTTTTCGGAGCGACGGCATGGCAGGATTAGGAGCAATCTTTATTCTCGCGGGGGCAATCGTCTACTTAGTGGGCGTCTTCAGTATCCGCGCTGCCATGGAGGACTATTACAACTCGACCGAGAACATTGGACTGCAGCTCGGCGGCGTGATGACGTTCTTTTTCAGCACGGTTTACATTCAGTACCACATCAACAAGATCGCTCGTTGGAAGAAGACGGGAGTGCTCTCCTAATTCTATGGCGTCTCCACGAATTCGCCGGCTTCTCCTTGACGAACAGATGCTCCAGGGCACGTTCGAGAACTGGCCAGTCATTCAGATCACCGGTAAGGCGGGAGTGCCTGCGGAAATTTATCGCATCACTTATAACGTGCGCGGTCTGTATGTCGGGGGAGGCGGCGAAATTCTGGAGCGAGACACACACTTGCTCGAAGTTAACTTAACGCTGGGGTATCCCCGCCGTGCACCGCAATGCAGAATGCTCACCCCGGTATTTCACCCCAACTTCGATGATTCGGTGGTTTGCATTGGTGATTTCTGGGCGGCCTCAGAGGGGCTCGACGACCTGATCATTCGCATCGGTCGAATGATCGCCTATCAGGAGTACAACACCAAAAGCCCCCTCAATGGATTGGCGGCAAAATGGGCAGCCCAGAATCCTCAGCTCTTACCTGTGGATCTGCGCCCGATCGCCCCTCCATTGAAGAGGGTCATGCAAGAGACCGGCTCCGAGCCCCCACCTCCTCCCTCGGAAATCGTTCCGGGACAATCAGCTTCGGACGCTTGGGGGGAGAAGATTGTCATTGCCGACATTGCTTCTTCCGACGCCCCCAATCCATCTACGTAGCTTTTCCCCGTTTCTCTCCCGTAGTCCAGGGCAACGTTTGGCAGGCAAAGTTCGTTTTCCCGCTCAAGACGTGAAATGCGAAAGAACCTAGGCACAAGCCTCCCAAAATGAGGGCCAGTACGGCAGCTACGAACAGTGCCTCGACCACATACGCCGCGTCAGAAAAGCCAAAATGAAGCAGTAGTCCACACCCGAGCGCGAACCCTCCTGCGATCGCCTGGGCCGTTCGACGGGGCGGGGGAGCCGGGGCCAAGGAAAAAGGCTCGACGCGGTTCCTCCCGAAGGCCAGATTGTATCCAGCATCAAAAGGGTTGAGCTTGGGCAGGAGAGCGCTCCACCACAAAACGGCGCAGAGCAGGTAAAACGCAGGCGGGGATTGGAAAAAGATCCCGGCTGCTACCCACAGGAAGACGGCTCGGGGTTGGAAGTGAAGAGCCGAATATTGACGCTGACATAGGGCTGGATTCGGTTCTCCAAATCCCTGTTGAAGAATGAAGTTGCGCTTAGCTCCTTCCCACATCGGTCTTGTCCCCCGTTTCGTAAAAGCTTAGCGACGATGAAACTTCCCTAGCCTCGCTGATGTGATTCGTGAGGATCAAGCTGCGCTTCGTTAAAAAGGGAGATCGCTTGCTCGGACGTACGGAAAAGTTTGCTTAGAGCAGTGTGGTGATCACACATTCGGTTTAAAGGTTGTCGTGGTCCGTCGCTATGGATCGGCGATCCGGCAACTTTTGCGCCTGTTGTCCGACAGCGGCCAGCTTTTTTGGCTGCGAAAAGCGATGGCCTGGTGTAAACTGCCACGCTAATCGCGTTAATCATTGGGGTAGCGATTGAGTATTGCCCGCAACTTTCTAAGCAGCCGCAGGTTCCGCATAGTCCTCCAGATTGAGCAACTGCTCGTGTTCATAGGCTTGGTGGTTTATGCGTTGCTAGTCTCGCTGAACCAGCAGACCTCTCTGCGGGTCATGATGTTGTCCATTCTCACGGTTGGCAACCTGCTGATTCCGTTAGCATTTGCAGCCCGGCGTCTTTATGTTAGCCGTGCATATCCGTGGAACTGGATTGTGTTCGTCCCGGTCCAAATAGGGTTTGGTTTTCTATGCGGAGCTGCATCGATTGTATTGCTCCAGGTTACGCGATTGGATACAAAACCGTTCTGGGAACTATTTCGGCAGATCGGGTATCTGTGCATTGTTGTCGTGCTGGTCTCGAACGTAGTGATGTTTGGCGTAGAGAAGCTTAAGGAAAGAAATGAACTGCTCGAGCAAACCGTCGAAAAGGGAACGATTGCGCTCCACGAGCAAGAAGAGGAGCTTAGGCGGGCGAGGGAAATTCAAGAGATGCTGTTGCCAAGCACTTTGCCGCAAATGCCCGGGGCGCAACTTTCAGGCGCCTGGCAACCAGCCCGCGCAATCGGCGGCGATTACTTCGACGCAATCAAGTTTGACGGCAATCGCGTTGGCATTTGCGTCGGAGATGTTGCGGGAAAGGGGATTACGGCAGCGCTATTGATGGCGAACCTGCAGGCATCCTTTCGGGCGCTGGCAACCGTAGATGCAACGCCGCGGGTAGTTTGCACGAAGTTGAACGACTTTCTGTGCGCGAATACAGCAGCAGGCAAGTTTGTGACGTTCTTTTACGCAGTATTGGATACCGAAAGGCGCACGTTGCTCTATGAGAACGCGGGACATTGTCCCGGCTTACTGTTGCGGGCGGATGGAAGCATGGAATCGCTTTCGGGTGGCGGGGCAGTCCTTGGGGCTTTGCAGCACTGGGTATACGCCGATCACGAGGTACAGCTCCACCCCGGGGACAAATTGGTGCTAGTGACGGACGGCATTACTGAGGCGGAAGACGCGCAGCTGCAGGAGTTCGGGGAAGACCGTGTCCTGGGAGCAATCCGTGCCCAAAGCGAGGATGCACTCAGCATTCAGCGAAGCATCATGCAGCGGGTAACTGCATTCTGCCACGGCAATTTTCGAGATGACGCCACAGTGCTGGTGATTTCCATGACCTAGCATGGAATGCTCTGCACGCAATGAGTTCGATCAGGCTGATTGCGAAATAGCCAAATGCTAGTTGCCCTGTTGCGACCGATGAGGTGCATGGATCGGATCGAGCAGTTGTCAATGGCAGGCATGGACAAAATAGGGCATTGTATATCGTACCCGCGTGAGTACAATTTCAACCGAGCCCACCCGATGTCTGAGCGTTCTAGTGTTGGCCAAATGGCGACAGCTTTGCTGCGTGTTCCGGTTCCGTGGGTGTTTGTCCTAACCTATCTCGCGGGCGTTGGCATCGAGGCCGCTTTCCGCACGGACGGATTCTTGCCGAAATCCACACTACTGACCTCCGTGGGTTACGTTATTTTCACCGTTGGTGCGGGACTTGCCGCGTGGGGCTGGTTGATCTTCTGGCGTGCGCGAACGACACGGGTTCCTGGCGAGGCTTCCACCACGCTGGTGACTAGCGGCCCCTATCGGCTGATGAGAAATCCGATGTACGTTGGTTTGTCTGTCGCATATGTCGGAGAGGCAGCTATTCTTCACCAGGTCGTGCCCCTCGTCCTTCTGCCGCTGACGATTGCCTACTTGAACCGAGTTGTCATTCCTGTCGAGGAAGAGCGGCTGCACTCGGTTTTTGGCGCTGAATATGAGCAGTACCAGAAGGATGTTCGTCGTTGGCTCTGATAAAGAGCGCCACTGTCAGCAAAACGCCGGCTGACTAGGAATGTGGGAAATTTCGAGGGCAGAGCTGATCATTAACAAAAGGATCACGGCGACCAATCGTCGCGTTTGGTTCATGGAGGCTCCCGGCCATGATCACCTGCTTGCGCTTTTTATTCGCTTTTCCTGCTATCGATGACGGAGGTTTCGCCAGCTGAGGTCAATACATGGAACAGAGGGGCATTAACTGACAAGGATGAAAATGTCACCAGAACAACTCAGCCTCATCAGGCTCAACTGGACGACGCAGGTCAGCAACTCACTTCCATTGCTGTAAACGAGTACGGTAAAGAAGCAACCTTCCTACCCAAAACGGAAATCCAACCTGCGTTGCTCCTACCCCATGCTGAAACTCTATCAATTTTGTGGCATTCGGATGCGATCATGTGTCGCCATTTCCGTGCTGTTTTTATACAGCCCACAGAGCTTTGCCGCGCTCGGTGATGACGCTTCATCCATCAACGCTGATGAGGCGCACCTCAAAGCTTCGGTGCGGGTCACCGCACGTCAATACTATTCAATCCACGAGATGCACACCGCTAGCGAGACCGTTATTCGACAGTACGTTTCTCCTGCCGGTCGGGTGTTTGCAATCGCCTGGCAAGGGTTCTCGCCTGATCTTCAACTATTGCTGGGGGATTATTTCAACGAATATCTGGCAGCTGCGTCGCAGACAGCCCGTCGCGGCCGTGGCGTTCACCTCGAAACTGGCGATCTGGTGGTCGATTCCGGCGGCCATATGCGCTATGTCGTCGGGCGGGCATTTCTTCGGTCTCAAATACCGTCGGGGGTAAGCACTGATGAGCTCAGGTAAGTTCGGGCTTCTCTTTCCTGGAATCCCCGCGTTGCTCTGCCTCTGCGCGGGCTGCGGCGGGAGTTCGTCTCCCCATACGCCCCAGGGTGCAGCAAGCAAGAATGTGCAAGCCATCGTAGTGAACAGCGGTCCCCAGAACAACTATGCAAACGGGGTTTTTACCACCGTCACAATCTGTGCGCCCGGCAGCTCCAATTGCCAGAACATTAGCGGTGTACTGGTTGATACCGGGTCGTTCGGACTGCGTGTGCTGGCGTCGGCTTTGGGGACTTTGAACGGTTCCCTCCCGCAACAGAAGGACGGGAACGGTAATCCGATCGTCGAGTGCGCGCAGTTTGTGAGCAGTGTCGTATGGGGGGCGGTGAAGAGCGCGGATGTGGGTCTGGCAGGCGAAAAGGCATCTTCCGTGCCGATACAAGTGATCGATCCCAGTGTCGCGCCGATACCCTCTGCGTGTAAAGCGATTGGACCTGCGGAAGAAGACTTGGCGTCGCTTGGGGCCAACGGCATCCTTGGCATCGGTTTCTTCGTTTCCGATTGTGGGCCAGCGTGCGCGACTGCGGGCACCGGCAACCCGGGCTTTTACTATAGTTGTTCAGGATCTTCCTGCCAGAGTAAGGGGCAGCCCGTGAATCAACAGGTGCAAAACCCTGCTGCGCTGTTTTCGCAGGACAACAACGGGGTGGTTGTGCAGTTGCCCTCAGCTTCCGGCAGCGCTCCCAGCCTCAGCGGGTCGTTGATTTTCGGCATCGGAACACAAAGCAACAATGCGCTCGGTGCGGCTCAGGTTTATAAGCCGGACCAGAAAGGAAACCTCAAAACGAGTTTCAAGGGGACCACCTACGAAGGCTTCATTGACAGCGGGTCTAATGCTTACTTCTTCTTGAGCAGCGGTGCTGTCGGAATGCCAAACTGCCCCAACCCGGAGAGCGGTTTTTATTGTCCTTCATCACCCATGAATCTGTCCGCGACGAACGCTTCCGCGAGCGCTGGCGCCAGCGGCACGATTAACTTCACGATCGACAACGCCAACACTTTGTTTTCGAGCCCCGCTGACGCTGTGTTCCCAACCTTAGGCGGATCGAATCCCAGCACCTTCGACTGGGGGCTGCCTTTTTTCTTTGGGCGGAATGTTTTTGTCGCATTTGAGTCGCCATTTGGGTCCGGTCCTTACTGGGCCTACTGATCCATTCGCCCGTGCCTGCCCAAACTTCGGTTCGCGATCCTTGCCTGTCGGTCAAGAGTTTGTCACAAAAGGGAAGCGAACTAAGGCTCACGCCAATAGCCTGCTATTTTCAGAGTGATCAAACTCGCGAGGAGTGAGTGGCACGGAACATTGAACACATCATGGGCCTGCTTCAAACTCGCCAATTTAGCTTGGCTATTCTTCGGTATTTGATCGGGACAGCACCCGCGCCCGTTGGGGCAGTTCACGATATTTCGCCAATCGATGTCATTTGATGGCGAAAACATCGATGCCCGTATGCCGGCCAATCTCTCTGGCCAACTCAGCCGCGCCCACTTGATACGTGGAGATTCTGATCGCAGCACCAGTTTGCCCCCTCAAGACGAACACGTCTCGTGAGTCGGAGATTGATTCGATTTCGTTCCAACGAATAGACACCCTAGGGTGACACCACGCGTATCGGGAAATTTGCAGCTCATCGATTGAGATTGTCTCGGGCCAACGCCAAATCGTGTAGGCCGGACCAATCGCAAAAATTGCAGCTAACCAGTACATCCTCACACCAAGCGCGGCGACGAGAAGCATCATCCAGAGCGTTATCAAGGCCCAGGCAATTAGCTTTGCGCCCAGTGGTGCCGGAAAATCCGTCGAAGTAGCAAGTCGCTTCGGCCTTCCCAGTATCGATGTGATCACCACCAACGCGATCAGTGCGCCGAAAAAACATATGCGGAAAATCTCATGAGAGATTCGTTGGGTCAGTTCCTCCATCGGCGGATACATTATCACGAGAATGGGGAGCGAATTGCTGGCTTTTCCTTCGCCAAAATCGAGGATTGTGAGTGCTGTGGCGATGTTAGTGCGCCGGGATAAACCGGCATGAGGTAGAGGATGAAAGAGCCTTACAAGAAGGGAGTAGCGATCCACTTGGCCTCGAGTCTTGCGCTGCTACCGTGAGGGACGCAGTGAAGCGTAGATAGAGGATAGGCGGGGTGGG
>DATJEL010000092.1:0-3124 GCA_035496675.1 Terriglobales bacterium | reverse complement strand
CTGTAATTCCGAGGTCATGATGCGACTGAAAGGCTCGAAGGTTGAATTCGAGATCCCCATCGATCGGATATCCGAGATTGTGAAGCCGGCGCTTCAATCCATCCTCCGACTCGAGGTCCTGGAGTTTTATGAAAGCGGCCTTATGCACGAAAGATTTGAGCGGTCGACGGGGATCGGCCCAGGTAACCTCTTGGGGACCCTGAGAATCCTGCGCTAGAACAGGGAAAGCGGCGAAGTTGGCGCTTCGCCGACTCATTCTCAGGAGTCACCCAGAAGGTGAAGAACACTGAAGAGCATAGCGAGAAAGGGCCCGCCGGACAAGCGGCCGGGGCAGTTGTCGCGGAGCCTTTGAAAATCGGGGCTTCCACACCCTAGGATCTTGTGACATTCTGCTATATCTCGCTAAGTTTATGAAAATAATACATCCTGCCCGTCGCGCTGTTGAGTACGCGGTGCTCGAACTCCATTCCTGACGTTCGCCACTGCGGTGCGAACCGCCTCGAAGTTCAGCGCTTCCGCCGGAATCTGCCAGGGCGCACAGATGACAACCTGACTGGCCGGCAGTATCTTTTCGGCAATCAGCCGTCGCACGATCGTGAGGCTCACGTTTAATCGTTGCGCGGCTTCCCTCAAAGTCACAAACTCCGCACGCGGTTGGTTGGGATCAATTGCAGGTAGCTGATGATACTCGCGTGCGAAACGAACACGAGATTCATTCCATGTGTTGCCTGCTCCAGTCCTTAAGCCAAGGCGGTTGAGCGTGGCCGCAATCTGCTCGTCTCGGAATCGTTCCGCCATCTGGCGAATAATGGCGATCGGCTCGATCTCAGTGCATCGCCGGTGTTTGCCGATTTCATTCTTCTTCACGCGGAGTTCTGAATGACGGCCTCCCGACCAGTGAATCACCACGATGATCTCGCTGCTGTTGGCGTCCACATCGACTACGATCTCTTCAATGAGAATGCGTACCAGCCGTTGCTTCAGTCGCATGTCGGTAGACGGTGACTTCCAAATGGCCGGTAGGTCTTGCGCCAAGCTCAGAAGAACTTCTCTGTTCGGCAACGGCTGCGATTGAATGTCCTCATCGAACTCATACAGCTTGGTTTCCAGTTCCTTTACTTTGGACAAAGCCACGTTCCATCGCGCCTCCAACTCGGCTGCCACTAACCGCTGGTCCGGGTCGACAGCCTCGTATCGTCGCGCAGCTAATCGAGCCTCGTAGTGAGCCTGCTCGAGTTCCAATGTAATCGCGTCTCGCAATTCCTGCCGTCGCTGCCGCATCTGCTCGGCAGCTTGCAAGGCGGCTTCGATGGCATTTCCCGCAACGGCATCGAGCACCTGTTTCGCCACAGCGGCATCCACCCGCAAGCCGCCAAATGCGATGCACCGCTCCTCCCCACGCTCGTGGTGGGCACCGACACATTGGTAGTGAATCACTACCCCTCCTGCGCCGATGTAAGAAACTCGCAGCATTCGACCACAACGCCGGCACCGCAGAAGGCCCGAGAGCAAAGCGCGACCGCCACGACCGGATTTTGGCACCACACCAGACTGCATGAAGTTGTTGGCAGCCATTATCGCTTGAGTGCGTTCATACTCCTCCCATGAAACATAACCGGGGTGATGGTCTCGAATCAAGACCATCCATTCGCCTTGCGGCTTGGGATGACCATAGGTTTTGCGCGCACGTCCATTCACGATCTGCGTTCGTGTTTTGGTCTTGCCGAACGCATAAGCGCCCGCATAGATGGGGTTGATGAGGATTGCGCGAATGTTGGAAGAGACCGGCACCTTCCAAATCATCTTCGGTTCCCCAGGATCACGAGGCAATGCCGGTAGACAGACCTTCTGCTCGGCAAACCAATGCAGGACTCTGCGGGCACTCCCCAATTCAGTCATCTTGCGGAAAACCAATTCAATGGCCTGCTGCACACGGTGATCCGGGTGCTTCACGATTTTGCCGCTCGATGTCCAATGGAATCCGACCGGCAGCAAGATGCGCAGTTCGCCGCGCCGGGCCTTTTGGTGGATTGCCTCCTGGGACCGCTGCCGCAACAAGCTTAACTCGAACTCACTCATGGTTCCCTTTAAACCAAGGATCAGGCGATCATCTAGGATATTCGGATCATATATTCCATCGAAGTCCACTACCACCGCATTCACCATGCCGCAAAGCTCGATCAGATGGTGCCAGTCGCGACCGTTACGTGCCAATCGCGAAGCTTCGATACAAAAGACCGCGCCCACTTCGCCGCTGCATACTTCGGCGACGAGACGCTGGAAACCCGGGCGCTCAACCAGCCCGGAACCAGTGCGCCCGAGATCGGCATCGATAACGTCGGCCTGTCGAAAGCCCAACTCGCGAGCTCGATCCCCCAGCTCATACTGACGGCGCCGGCTTTCTTGATGATGGAGCACCGCGTGCGGTGAAGACTGGCGAATGTAGACGAGGGCTTTCCGCGCAAGGCGCTCAGCAGTGAGCTTCGGCTGGTTCATCTTCTCCTCCTCGGGCTCGTGGCAGGAGCTCGTTTTCGCGGGCCGCGTTGATTAGCATCTCTATAAGCGTTAGCGCCAACTCCTTTTGCTTGTCGCCCAGAGTGGTTGCCGCTCCTTCCGGAAGCGGTAGATTCATCTGCGAGCTGAGTGGCTTCGCCAATCGTTTCATGCCCTTCCTCCTCGCCAGAGGACTGTAGCAAAGCCTTGCCGCCGTCGGACGGGATCCGCGCAGCTGCTAGTACACGGTGAAGCTCGGCCAACGCTTCCACAGAAATCAGCGGATCACCAAACGAAAATTGCGCGCACTCTGGACGAAGCATCCAATCCGGAACTGAGCAGAACGTGCCGTCAGGAACCTGACAAATGACTTGCTCCCCGTCCTTGGTCCTTCGTCGCTTGCGGACCGGCAGGGACAAACCAAAAAGTGGATGCCAACGGTAATAGAGGGTTACAACCTCGAAACCATGGGCATTATGTGGGTGATTCCTTCGATTTCGACTCTAAGAATTTGACCGCCTACGGAGGGCTGCTGCCCGTGGGCACGTTACTGGAAAAGCTGAGATTCCGCCAACTGGTGGAGGAGACGCTGAAAGTGAAGCGACAGACCAGGGCCATGCCGGCGTATCAA
>DATJEL010000091.1:0-5952 GCA_035496675.1 Terriglobales bacterium | reverse complement strand
GCCAGATATTTCGTCCCAGTCGACGGGAATACCAAGCCACGGGTCATTTGAGCCCCAGCGGCCGACGCCGATCAAGAGGTAGGGGAAGCCTTGCGCTGCCAGCTTGGCGTTTAGCTGAGCAACGCCTTTGGCTACCTCGTGGCTGCGGGAGCGCTCAAAACGATGGAAGTCCACGACAACGATGTCGAGAAGATCCTGGACGCGACCATTGCCCAACACCTTCGTGCTGTGGCACAGCAATTGAGAGGGATCGACATCCTCCACGCGAAGCTCAGCCCCTTCCCGAGACAAAACCAGAGGACGAACCTGAAGGAATCCAAACTCGGCGGTTTCGGACGGATTGTAGGACAGGCGAACTGCGAACTCGATTTCGACAGAGCGGCCGAAAGCCTCTTCGCTGATTTTCGTCAGCTGGGTAAGGATATCGGCGAGGGGGAACACATCGTGTTTGAGCACCGGGGCGAAGCTGACAATCCGGGTGCCGGGGCGGCTCAGGCCATCATAGACCGCGTGATTATCCGGTGAGTAGGTGGAGCCCAGCAGATGGAGGGTGCCGTCTTCCTCCGCGGTGGCCAGTCCAAAGCGAGCTTCGCGAAGGTCAGCGATGGGGTCATTGTTGGTTTGCGGATCCAGGTGCAATGCCCAGAACTCGGACTGGCTGTTCGCCAGGACGTCTTCGACGGAGGAAAACTGCACGATGTTGCGGGGATAGCGCGGGCAGAAGGTCAGGCACTTGCCGCCGTCCACGACCTCGCGGCCCAGTCCCAGGGCGACGGCAGCGACTCCATCCTCGTAGCGCATGGGTGAAACGGGATAAAAATTATGAGAGCGCACAACTCCGGAGAAATCTGGATAGAAGCGCTCGCCGTGAATCGCGCCAACCACCTGTTGGACGATCACGGCCATTTTTTCTTCTTCCAGCCGATAAGGAGTGGCACGCACATACGCTTTGGCATGCTGGTGGAAGGTCGAGGCATACACGCGCTTGATGGCTTCCATCAGCTGCGAGAGACGAGATACCAGTTCAGGGTTGCGGTTACGCAGCATGAAGGTGTCGTAGACACCGGTGAAGGGCTGATACTGCGAGTCCTCGAGCAGGCTGGAAGAGCGGACAGCGAGAGGATATTCCACTTCCACAAGAAAAGCCAACAGGGCATCGCGAAGACCCTTGGGGAGCGCGGCCGAAAGAAAGCGCTCGTCGATTTCAGCATCGTTGGTTGCGTGGATGGCGAAGTCCAGAAGGTTATTCTCACTGACAAAACGATCGAAAACGTCGGTTGCAAGAACGAGAGTTGGCGGAACCGCAACCCGGATTTGGGCGAAGCGGCGGGGCATACGGTGTTGATGGAGGATGTGGCGGACGAAGGCCAGACCTCTGGCCTTACCGCCGAGAGAGCCGCCACCGATTCGCAGAAAGAAAGCCTCGGTAGCCTTAAAGGTGGAGGCATCGAAATCGCCAATCAAGCCTTCGCTCTGCTGGGTACGGTAGGCGGCGATGGAGGCAATCAGGTCGTGACGCAGATCTTCGACGGTAGGAAAATCGGAAACCTTACGAGGACGAAGCCGTTGCGCCAAGGCGAATTCGGTGCGGGCGCGGAGCCAGCGGGAGAAATGATTGCTTTGGGCGTGAAAGGCGATGCTGTCGGCGGGGACAGTGCCCAGCAACTCCTCCAATTCGTTCAAGTCGCTAGCTCTTCCGACTTCGCTGCGATCGGGGAGCCGAAAGATAAAATCACCGAATGCAAACTGATCATTGAAAAAGCGGCGCAAGTCGCGCAGCAGAGTGGGCGAGCCTTTCCGCAGGAAGGAGAATCCCTGACCCTGGGCGCGCGCGCGAAATTCTGTACGACTCGACTGCAGAACAATCGGGGCATCGGGGACTAGGCCGCGGATCATGCGAGCGAGATCGAAGCCGACTTCCGGGCTCATCTCTCCCCCGCGCGGAAATTCCACATCGGAGACTACGCCAAGCAGGTATTCCTGGTATTCGGTTGCGAGTTGAGCTGCTTCTTCATAGGTGGAAGCCAGGAGAATCTTTGGCCGGGCCCGCATGCGCATGAGCTTATGGGCAACGTTGATGCCTTCACGAATCAGGCGGCGCGACTGGGTGATGAGCTCGGTATAGAGGACGGGCAAAAATGAGGAGTAATAACGAATGTTATCTTCCACCATCAGAATGACGGGCACACCGATTTCCGCAGTATCGTGGGCGACGTTGCGCTTGTCTTCCACGTATTTCACGATCGAGATCAGGATGCGGATGTTGCCCTGCCAGAGGAAGATGCGTTCTATATCGGTGACCGGGTTTTGCTGTACGAAGCGTTCGACTTCGCGATAGTCATAGGCCAGCACAACGACAGGAACTCCCAGACCGGACTCCTTGACCCGGTGAGCCAGCTCGGCGGCGTTCATGTCGCCGACTTCGAGATTGGTGACAATCAGGTTGTAACGAGGTTCCCAGCGCTTCAAGGCTTCAGCGCCGCTGGAAACGTGGGTGAGGCCGGGGATTTCCTGGAGGTTGAGTTCGAGAGACTCGCCGACCAGCAGCTCATTGAGACGCCCGTCTTCCCGAAGGATGAAAGAGTCGTAGAGGCTGGAGACCAGGAGAATGTCCTGGACGCGGAAGGGCATTAAGTTTTCGAAGCCCTCGAAGAGCCTTTCCGCATCAAGCGCCGGGTTGGGTATGGTGCGTACCGTCATCACTCAGCAGCCGAACGTAGCTCGGCGGGAGCAGCCAAGGGCGGCAGTCCGCAGGGGAAGACGGCCCTGGCGCATGTGGGCATAAAAACACGCGGGATGGAAGTTGTCCACCCCGCGTTTTCATAACCACGAGCGCTTAAACGAGTCCCTGATCGAGCATCGAATTGGCGACTTTGAGGAAGCCGCCGATATTGGCGCCGTTCACCAGGTTGCCCGGAGTGCCGTATTTCTCGGCAGTCTCGAAGCAATTGCGGTGGATGGCAATCATGATTTTGTGCAGGCGATCGTCAACTTCCTCACGAGTCCAGCTGAGACGAGCGCTGTTTTGGGCCATTTCCAGGCCGGAAGTGGCCACGCCGCCGGCGTTGGCTGCCTTGGCGGGACCGTAGAGGACTTTAGCCTCGAGGAACAGCCTGGTAGCTTCCAGCGTGCTGGGCATGTTCGCCCCCTCCGCAACCACCTTGATACCATTGTTGATGAGGTTGGTCGCGTCTTTGGCGGTAATCTCATTCTGCGTGGCACTTGGGAAGGCGCAGTCGGCTTTGATGTTCCACAGCGGGTTGTGTTCCAGCTTGATGTCGGTGGGCATGAACACCGCCTTCTTAAACTTGTCGGCGTATTCACGAATGCGGCCGCGGCGAACATTCTTCAGTTCCATGACCCAGGCCAGCTTCTCGCGGTTGATGCCATCGGGATCGTAGATCACGCCGTTGGAATCGGAGACGGTGAGGGGCTTTGCGCCAAGATCGAGGAGCTTTTCAATGGTGTATTGAGAGACGTTTCCGCTGCCGGAAACCAGGCAGAGTTTGCCGTCGAGGGAGTCCTTGCGGCTCTTCAGCATTTCTGCCGCGAAGTAAACGCAGCCATAGCCAGTGGCTTCGGGACGAATCAGGGAACCACCCCAGTTCAGACCCTTGCCGGTCAGCACGCCGGTGAACTCGTTGCGCAGGCGCTTGTATTGACCGAAGAGGAAGCCGATCTCGCGGCCGCCAACTCCTATATCGCCCGCGGGAACGTCAGTGTCGGGGCCGATATGGCGGCTGAGTTCGGTCATGAAGCTCTGGCAGAAGCGCATGACTTCGTTGTCACTCTTGCCCTTGGGATCGAAATCGGATCCGCCCTTGCCGCCGCCCATGGGGAGCGTGGTGAGGGAGTTCTTGAAAACCTGCTCAAAGGCCAAGAACTTCAAAATGCCGAGATTGACCGAGGGGTGGAAGCGCAGTCCGCCCTTGTAAGGGCCAATAGCGCTATTCATTTCGATGCGGAACCCGCGGTTAACCTGAATATTTCCCTGATCGTCGAACCAGGGAACGCGGAACATGATGACCCGCTCGGGCTCGACAATGCGTTCAAGAATCTTTGCAGAGCGGTATTCGGGATGGCGTTGCAGAACCAGGCGCAACGATTCAAAGACTTCCTGGACCGCCTGATGAAACTCGGGCTCGGCGGGATTTTTGGCTTTGACGGAATTCATTACCGACTCAATGTAGTCACCCGAAACCCTGGTTTCGGGAGGCGTCAAGGTAGTGCTCATGGGAATCTTCCTCCAGTTTAAAAAGGCAGCTCTAGCTGATCAGGATTCGACACACAAAGATTGCGTCTCCATTTAAGGGCCTGGGCACGGCATGTGCGGTGACTGGCATCACCCAAAATCGTGATGGTTGGGCCAAGATGCCGTGTGATTCCGCGACCCGTGTAACCTGTGGGCGGGAGGCACTTTACCACGATTCGAATACCGAATCACCAAATTATGTGAGTCAGGTCACGCGCAGAAGAGACTGTGATCACTGCCGATATCCGGGGGCAGGCCTGTAATCGAGAGTCGGCCGGTACAGAATCCGATTGGACCGGTCGTAATCGCGTTCCGGGCAGGCCGACAGAACACTGCGAGTTCTCATGCAGTACTGGCACAGGGCATTAACAAACCCAGCCAGTGTAGGCGGGCGGACCATAACCGTGGTCCCCCGCATTTCATATTTCAGCCCTCCTCAGCTCCGCGCTACATCAGTTGAACAAGTCACAATAAAGGAATCAACGAGGTGTGGTATGAACGACAGCGTCTTCTTTGGTACGTTCGATCCGCTTTGCGTAGATGCGCCCGAGACATGCAGCGTTTGCATCGCACAACCGCCAGTTTATGAATACGAAACTTGCATGGAAGTGGAAAAAGGAGGACGAAGCATTACCAAGGGTTTTTGTTGCGCGTCATGCGCTCGCGCCATGTTGAATAACCTGGCAGGACGGGAGGCCGACGAATGGGCCGAGGAGGAGGCCGAACTGGAAGCCGAACACGTGGATATCACGGATTACCAGAAGAGGCGGCTGGCGACATTCGGGAATACGAAGCCGAAGTGAAGAGACCGTTTTGGGCTTCCTTCAAGTGGTCTTCCAACGTGGGTAGGGTGTGGGATGCAAAGCTCCTGATGTCCGTGTCCTTCGCGTTATTGCTCGCTTTCTTAAACTCGGCCACGTCCTTCGTATGGTTTTTCACCATGTCCGTCATGTAAGCGCGATCAAACTGCTCTCCGCTCAGCTTGGAAAGGCGATCCTTGGTTGACTTGTCCTTCGCATCCAGGTCAGTGGGAAAATTGATTCCCTTGCTGCTGGCAAGCTGTTTTAATAGATCATTGGCTTTGGTGTGGTCATCCACCATGCGCTGACCATACTTCTTCACCTTGTCGCTCTGCCCTTTTTCGGCAGCAAGTTTTCCGAGTTCAACTTCGGCCATTCCGCCCTTGGCAGCTTTTTTCACAAAGTGGCGATCCATGGCACTGAGTGAGGACGCGCCGTTATCCATTGTCCCCTTGGCATGGTGAGCCGAATCTTGAGCTGTTGTTGACGAACTCTGGCTTGTGCTCGACCCATCGGAATTCTGCGCCACTGCGCCAATTGAAACTAATCCTGCAATAGCTGCGCCCAACAGCACGTTACGAAAACACTCCTTCATAGCAACTCCTGATTATCGTTTGAAATCCGATTCCCACCTTCGATGGCCGCTATCTGCGTGAGGATGCCTTCGCCAGAGCTGGCCAGGACCGGTGCGCAACCGTGTTTTCGGATAATCCCAGGTTCCGGACCAGGAACGAAGCTGACGCCTAATGTATCGTCTTTGTCTTGCGAGACATGTAGTCCATTAGCAGATATTGGCCGAGTGTATAGGGTGTAGTGAAGTAGGCCTTTCCGCGGCACATTTCAGTAACTTTCTGCACAAACTGAATAAGGCCGTACTCGGAAGCGAGCATGAACGTGTTG
>DATJEL010000090.1:0-180618 GCA_035496675.1 Terriglobales bacterium | reverse complement strand
CTTCTTTCCAACCACTCGGTGCCGCGCTATAGAAGAACGAGTTCGAATACGTCAGTGTTGCGATGGTCCTTGTAAGTGGTATGTACACAATATCGCAAAATGGAGCTTGTGGCTGATCCACTCCTGCTCTATCGTCAGCGTTGTGAAAGGACTGATGAATCCGAGCAGAAGGAGAAAGAGCGGGTTATGAATTGGGCACGCGTGGGAACCCTTCATGCACGCATGACGTTGGGGCCGCTTTTCTTTCCGCAGTGGCTTCGCGTTTCGCGTTCTCAGACAGTTTGCGAGTTTCAGTGAGGTTTGAGACAGAAACTGGCAGCAAGCGCTCCGTTAGCTCCGGTCGTGGGACCGAGATTTTCCTCATCTGTTCCGGTCGATGAGTCAATCCAGGATGGCACATAGACGCGGAGAAATGATGCTTACCATGCACCGATACGACTTCGCGCACAATGGTCTGCGCTTGTCGTGGCTCGATTCAGGTGGCGGTGGCCGGCTGCTGATTGCCCTCCACGCTCACTGGATGGAAGGCCTCACTTTCGTTCGACTGGCTTCTGACTTGGCCCCCGATTGGCGCGTAGTCGCTCTTGATCAGCGAGGTCATGGACACTCTAGCCATGCTGTCACATACACGCGAGAAGACTATCTTGGCGATCTCGAGGCTTTCTTTGGCGAGCTCGGCGTCAGCAGTCCGGCTGTTCTTCTCGGTAATTCGCTCGGCGGCATCAACGCAGTGCAGTTCGCCGCGCGTCACCCCGAGCACGTTGCCGCCATCGTCATTGAGGATATCGGCCTTGAATGCGGCACAGATATTGGCTTTGTCCGTGCATGGTCCGGCATTTTTCCCACTCGCGAAGCTCTCGCGCAGCGCGTCGGGCCGCGTTTCCAGCCGTACCTGGAAAACTCCTTCCGTGCCGTGCCCGGAGGGTGGACCCTCGCCTTCGATCCCGAAGACATGATCCGATCTGAGAATGCCATGCAAGGAAACTATTGGAATGACTGGCTCAGGGTGAAATGTCCGGCTTTGGTCGTTCGCGGCCGGGAAAGCCGTGTGACCACGCGAGAACAGCTCAAGGAGATGGCGCATCGGCGTCCCAACTCGATTTTCGTAGAACTGGAAGGCGGACACATCGTGCATCAGGACAGCCCGGAAGCTTTTTGCGGGGAACTCCGATCTTTTCTGCAACGGCTATAAGCCGAGCATTACGGCCGCCGGAGGATCGGTAGCCAGTGGCTCGCTTCGGTTGAGTAGAGGTCGTGAAAGCTGGGAGATGAGCACGACGCCAAAGAGCAACGACGCGAAGGGCAACGGAGACCGTTGTATCGCGTGCTAGCGATTAGATGAATGCTGGTTGCATATTGAGGTGTGGAAATGAGGATGTATGGCCAGGGATTTGAACCAGGAATTCAGAACGCAGGAGGGTTGAGTGACCGAAGGTGCAAAAACAATTGTGCTGTCCTATATCAAGGCGATGGACGACCGAAACCATGCTGCAGCTCGAAATTACTTGGGCGACAGCGTGCGGGTGAAGGGGCCAGCAGGAGAGACTTTTCGCAGCCCGGATGAGTTTCTCAAAATGATGGAGCGACAGTACGGAAACTACGATATTAAAAAAATCTTTGTGGATGGCAACGATGTTTGTTTACTCTACGACTTCGTCACGCCAAAGGTGACTACCTTCTTCTGCTCATGGTATCAGGTCACGAATGGGAGGATAAGTTCGATCCAGACTGTCTTTGATCCGCGCGCATTCGCAACGGCCGATTAACCACGTGGGTTCTCCGGTTCAATCTGACTCTGCCTTTGGATCAGGGGCCAGCGGTATCATCAACCGTCAGAACTCGAAGACTCTTGTCTTGGCACGCGAGAGCCATCGAAGCATCCGGTTTGTCCGAATAACGCCCAAAGTCTCTCGCGTGATCCTCGGCCTGTCTAGTGCGAACCGTCCGCATGAAGCATGGGTCCGACTCGGATGCTGCACGGGAAACCGATATGGCTCACCGGGAGAGCACTCGGGCCCGCATTCTTGACCGTCGCTGCTAAAAATAGTCTTCACGGACGTACTCTGAACGCAGATAATCCCAAAAATGAGCTCTCGCAAGGCATTACTTACATTCAGCCTCTTATTCGCGGCGGTAGGATTGGATGGTTCTCAGAAGCCGAAGCGGCCGCCACAGCCTAAGCCCACTGAGCCTGAATCCAGTGATGACAAGGACATGCACGAGATGCTTTTGACAAAAGCTGGCCTCTTGGCGTTCGATACGCCGAAGGATTGGGAGCAAACTGAAGGGCCAGGTTTCGCATGTTTTATTCCCAAGGGTTCTGATGCAAAGACATCACTTACCATGATCTACATCAGTGGAGCGCCGATTGGACCGGATCAAGACAACAAGACGCTGAGCGACTACGTTCAGTCAGACATCTCCGGCTTCAAGACGCGATTCCAGAAGGGAGATGTGCGTCAAGAACAAGCTATCCATCTGCCAACCGCGAAGATCGAGGTTCTGCTCTACACGTTCAAAAGCGGAGAAGAAGAGCATAATGCAATAGAGCAGGTTGCCTACATCCAAGACACTTCTGAACGGGTGCTAACCATTGTTCTTACCGCAAAGACTGAGGCAGCCTTCAACCAATCCTTGCCTGCGTTTCAAGGCCTCGTTAAGTCATTTCGTGGAAGCATCGTCATGACCTCCGATCATCCATCCAAGTGACCGCTGGTGATAAACCGCCCGATCGCTTTTGTGAGGCTCGAAAAGGCGAGAAGGAAACTGCAAAAAGCTTGTGGCGCTACGCAGTTCAGTGACTTGCAACGTATTCTCTGGTGGCGTGAGCCCACGTCGACATCTGCGAACTTGAACTCGCTCCTTGAGGCTTTGGTGGTTATGGCGAAACGCATACTTTCTATTTCCTACGATCCGTCCCTGCTCTCCTGCTCTGGACACGGCAGCTGATGCTTCAGCAGATGGGCTACGATGTTGTTTCTGCGGAGGGATTTCTTGCAGCACTTGAAGCCTCTGAAGCTCCAAACCTGAACTTCGATCTTGTAATCCTTGGCCACACAGTTCCAGCGAAGGACAAGGCGGGAATCATTTTGCACCTCAGACAGCGCTGCAAAACCCCAATACTAGCTCTTCTAAGACCACACGAAGGAGCAATACCGCATGCCAACCGATCTATCGATCCAGAACCTGAGAAATTGATTGCGGCGGTCCGTGAAATCCTCGGTGCTTAGCTCGTCTTTCGCATCCAGGGGGCTGTCAGGTTCAGGCGTATCGCCCGTTGATGAGAGGACACAGATGGTTCTTTACCCATGAATCACCTAAGTTTGTTGATTCTAGAAAAAGCTGCCAGACCAATGCCCCGGTTGGCAGCTTGCGTACCCTCCCCCGAGAAATACGCAACTGAATGTTGACATGAGATATCCGACTTCCTCCATCAGGGAGAACAGGCAATTCGGCAGGGAGAAGAAGCCATTCGGCTAAGGTCACCGCACGCTTTCCCACGCGGTCCGCACATCAAAGGTGAAATGTCCGATGCGGGCGCGTTAACTCCCGTTGGAAGTCTCCTGCCGCGTTCCGTTAATTCGCCGCTATACAACGTTTGAGCGTCACGGTCGCCCACATGTCTATTCCATTCCCCACGGCAGCGACTAGCACTTTGCCATCTGGGCTAAGAATAGCTTCCGACACTTCCATCTCTGGAGTTTCACAGATCAACTTCGCTGACTGCATCGACCAGACGCCGAGGGTTCCCCTGCCGGTAATGACGTTGTCCCAACCCGGTGTGAATGTCAGTGTGTCACTCACGGCATCAGGAATGGACTTCACCACCTCTCCCGTGTCGGCTCTCAAGATACGAATACCCTTCTTCCAGCCAGTAATTGCGATTCTGTTGTTCGGCTCATCCATGACGAGCTTGGTCACATTTTTCTCGGGGTCTTCGATCGCTTTCACCACGCTCCATGACTGCGTGTCCCAAACCAGGACCTTCTGGCCAACGGCGCCTATGAGCCTACGCCCATCAGATGAGAACAAGACCTCCTTAGTGCCGCCAAGCGCTGCGACGCTGTGGTGCGTGCGCAGGTCAAGAACAAGGCCCTTTGTGAAATTCCCGCCAGTAGCAAGAAGGGTCGCATCTGGACTGAATGCAAGATATTCCAGGTACTCGTTAAGGTTCGTGGAATCGGCCAGGAATTCCGCTACCAATTTTGCACTCCTAATATCCCAAACCTTCACGGTGTTACCGTGTGAACCTGTTGCGGCGAGCGTTCCATCAGGACTGATTGTCAGCGCAGTGATATCGTTTTGACCGGTGTCGATTGACTGGACAGTCGCCCAAGAGGAAGTGTCCATGACATCGAGTTTGCCGTGTCGCCTAGCTGCAAGGAGTAGACGAGAATCCGGGGTGAAACCTAATTGGGCGATTGAGTCTTGCGGCTCGAACCCATTTCCGTGTACGGCAAACGTGCCCTGAGTACAACCAGGAGTTGTGCACTTCATCTCAGTGTGGGATTTGTTAGCCATGGATCCCGCACCGACCAGCACTCTTGTTGGAGCAGGAAAAGCGGGAACTGTGGCATTCGGATCAGCAAACGGGGTTATCTCGCTCGCCTGCTTCCGCAGGTCAGAAGCAGCATCCGTCTGTTTTTCACCGTCCTTAAGCTGAGCATATTCGTAAAGCGTTCGCTGCAGCCGCCGGGAGTACTTCTCGTACATAGAAGGCAAGCTCTGAATTGCGGCGCTGTACGTCATCATTGATTTGGCATACAGGTCATCGGCTTTGGGAAGTTCGCCATCCATCGCATAGGCCCGAGCCAAATTTGCATAGTCAGTGGCGAGGTCCGCATCGTCCGGTCTTAGATAACCCTTGTCGAGCTTCAGTGCTTGCTCGTAGAAGAGGATGGCCTCGGAGAAGCGACCTTGCAGAAAGATGGCATTGGCCAGCAATGACTTTGCATCACTGCGTTCGAGAACGACCTCGCTCGGCAGTTTATTCGAAAGCGCAACTGCCTCTTTGCACTTTCGTTCGCCATCAGCGTACCGTGCATCATTGATGAGTTGCCTGCAATCTTGTTCAACAGAAAAGAATTTGTTCCGGACGTCGCTTTCCTTTTCCGACATACCGCCAGCGAATTCCAATTCGACATCAGTCGTGACTTCGACTGAATTGCCGTTCCCACTAAATGGTTTGTATTTCCACTGTTCCACCGCGTCGATTGCTGCTTGAATGAGCAGTGGATGCCCGCTGAGTACTGTCACCGTAGAAACATCGCCACTGGAGGAAATGACGATGCGCAATTTCACCTTGCCCCCGATCCTGGCCGCCTTGGCTAATGCTGGGGTTGTAGGTTCGACTCGATGAATGATGTGATCGGCCGCATCGGCTGCAGGAACGCTCTTCGGCAGCTCATTTTGGGCTGCAGTCGGCAAAGCCAACCCGAGCATAGCGATACATACAAGTTTGATCACGGCGCGATACTACCAAAGCCACCCGTATCGAGCAAAACGAATCGACGAGAGCGTGGTCGATGGTGCTGCCTCGGTATAAGAGTCATCGACCCGTTTTCCCTACCAGCGGAATGAAGGATCAACAACTGCTAGCAGGTCAGATTCAGACGCTCTGGTTTGTGGGGCCATGAGGAGCAATTTCACGTGCAAAAACAAAAGTTGGCTGTCACGCCTTACAGGTCAATATCCGGTCGGGTCCGTTTACGATTTTACCCATGCCGCCATACGTTACCGAAAGAGCACATCGCAAGACACTTTGCTGGGAATGCGAAATTCTCGAACAACGACTGAATGCCGCGACAGACGCAATCGTGGAGATACTTGATAAGCGGCTCATCAACGAAGAAGAAAAGTCGCAGCAACTCGATAAAGCGTTAGACGTACGCGATCATGTTCTAGGGAACTTTCTCGCACATTTGGAGGACCACCGTCTGGTGACTGCGGCATAGTTGAAGGCGTAAGTTCCATGTAGCAAACTCAACGAGTCACTAGAAGCCCTCCGCGTCGAAGTTTGTGCTGTCATTCTTGACAGTTGTGAGTGAAGAGCCTTGTGGGTGATTCTGCCCACCTGTGAGTTTCACGTCTGAACAGATCCGTATCCTGATGCGCAATGCTCGATGCGAATGGAATTGCCCGATTCGGCTTCAAATCACTGCGGGCGCCGGTTGCACGGTGCTTGAGATTTTTGACCGAGATGCGCAGCAGCTTTCGGTGCCGATTCAGAGGATTCTGTTGCAAACGCTCCTCCCCAGTGGCCTGCAGTCGGCGCGTAAGCTCGTTATCTCGTAACTGGCGACAATCTTCCGACACCGCTAATTGAGGGCATGACAACAGCGGTACGAAGCAAGTATGATGCTCTCCCTAATGGCGCGTCGCCCCGGCAACCCCCGATGGAGCAGTGGGAATCTCCCTGCGCCTCCGCCCAAGGTCCCTGGCGAATTCGAGACATTTGCAAAGCAACTCGGGCTTAAGGAACAGAATTATGCTGACTCTCCTGAGCTTCAGGCTTGGTGCAGGGAGAACCGTAACCGCTGCTACATCCCTGAATGGCTCTTAAAGCAATGGGGGATTTTGGTTTCAGACAACGACCTGTGATCCCTCGGCTTGCCAAGCGGTGCCCCGATATTTTTCTCCGAGCATGTTGGTTGTTTTAGGCAACACTAACGTCATTCGGACTAAGGGGCAGGCGAAAAAGCAGAGATCCTCAAAGCCCTCCTAAAAAACTTCATACGTAGCGTAGCCAACTGACGCGACTCTTCAACCATTGCTAGCTTTTGACCTGTTCTGCCCGTCAGCGCTCCACGCGAAGAGGAAAACCTAGGAGAAATGTTGTCTCAAAACCTTGTCATGGCCAGGCGTCAGAGACGTTCATTGGCCGAGTCGTGCCCCGGGGAATGGCACTCTTGGGCTATAGGTGAGCCTTATCTTTCCCTGTAGAATCCCCCTGCCTAAGGCTGTTTTGAGGAGTGTAGGGAATGTGGAAGAAGCCGGATGATGGTGAGGGCGCGCAATCGCAGTCTGCGTCTGATGCGACGCGGCTACTCGAGGAGGCTCTGACTCCGTCGCTCTCAATCAACGACGACCTCCAGAAGAGGAATTCCCCAGTTTCTTCCGAGAAGGTCGTTGCGGAAGGTTCTGATCAGCCAATGACCTCACCAACAATGAACACGTACACAGAAGCGGTGAAGGAGTTCACGGCAAACGCAACTGCGTTCATCGAACACCTTCCGCTTCTTACCAAGGCTCGGGCTGCGTACGAGGAAGCAATGCGGGCGAGCACGGAAATGCGTAAGGTCTTGGATGCCAGCGACGAGAATCTTCGAACTCTCATGACCCAGTTGGAACAACAGGTCAATCCTCGGGAGCTCAAGCCCGCTATAGACAAAAAACCTCCGGAACCGACAAAAATTGAAAGGATGAAAACCACTGACGAGGCCGGAGGTCGCGCCTTTAGGTGGCCATGAAGGCGCGCCTGCTCCGAGACCCCGCCTCACTTCTATGATTTGCGGAACTTTTCTGAAAAGAGAGTAGGCGAACTCTGCAACAACGTAGGCCCCGCACTCCGCGCGGAACCTAACTGGTGCGACTCCGGCGCCTGGAGGGTTGTTCTTCTGGCCAATGGCCATGCTGCAAGAAGAATTGCAGTTCTTCCTCCGCTCTCTTATATGGCTCCTTTGCAGTGTCGGCTACTTCCATGGGTCGGCTCGCAGTCTTCCAACTTCAGTTTACGAACTCAATGCCGGAGCAGGGTAGGGAAGTGCTTCCGCCCATGAGCATCTGAAATTAGAACAACGCCATCCTAGCTTCCTTTGGAGAACAAAATGAGAAAGCACGCGGTACTTATCCTCGGAACCTTGGGCTTTGCGACTGGACTGTATCTACTCAGCAGGAGTGCCGAACGGAAAGGCGTGCGGCCGGTTCATCTCACCCCAACAAATCGCGACTACAAAAGGCGCTCATATCAGGATCTCGCGTCGGAGTACTTGACCGACCTGAATAGGGGAGACGCTCTTGAGCTTTTGAGCTTGGGACTGAGTCAAGCGTCGGTGGATCGAATCATCGAGAACCGTCCCTACCGCAGCAAGCTGGAACTCGTTTCAAGGCTCATTCTGAGCGAAGGCGAGTACACGGGGATTCGCGATCGGATTGTGGCGGGCGGAGGCAGGGATCCGATCAAGGTTGCGGGATAGAGTCTTGTGCCTGTTCACTATCCATAACCCGCAGTGGACACCGCCTTGGCGACGGCGCGCGCCAAGATACGGATCCTGGAATAAACAGAAAACTCTCAAGGTGGGGGAGCCAATATCGTCTCAAGGACGATCCCCCGGCTTGGCGGTAAAGAGCATGCTGTTGGGCTGCTCAGAAACCTGCGTTGTGCATCACAAAGGAGCGAGAATCGCAGGCGGTGCAGAATGCACAAGAATCTACCATTTGAAAAGTTTCAGACGTTTGCCACAAGAGTCTCGGCTTGGGTGGGTACGAAGTGGGCATTCATGCTGGCGCTGGCCGTCATAATTGGTTGGGCGCTGCTGGGGTCATTCTTCCATTACTCCGATACTTGGCAATTGGTAGTAAACACGGCTACGACCATTGTCACCTTTCTGATGGTATTCCTGATCCAGAACACGCAGAATCGGGATGCGAAGGCGATCCACCTAAAGCTCGATGAGGTGATACGCTCGATTCGCCGCGCGAGCAACACAATGATTGATATAGAGAAGCTGTCGGACGAGGAGTTAGAGGAATTGTCTGCTCAGTTTGAGAATATTCGCAAGACATATGAGGACCGGAAGAAGCAGAGGGCGTGATCACGCAACATCATTACATCATTGTCTCGCGGTTCTTCATCGTGCTTGGAAAGATTCACGCTGGACTCAACGTGACGCGCCCGCATAGCCGTGCAGAACCGAGGCGAATTGCCCGGTGCGGGGATAGCCTTGGCAACGGCATTCAGAACTGGCTTTATGCGGCTTTCGAACGGCCAGTATCATCTACCGCCACTCCCGGCTCAATGAAAATCTGCGTGATGGTTGGGTCTTCCTTTTGAATGCGGTCTTTCAGCCTGGCAATGACGGACTCGAGTTCCACCACGTCGAGGCGGGAACCGAATTTTATTGTCACCGTGACTAGCGCCTGGTCGGGACCGAGTTGCATGGTGAGTAGATTCCCGACCCGCTCGACCTCCGGGTAGCTGGCCAGGATTTGCTTTACCTTCTTGATGCGCGATCGGTTCGTCCGTTCGCCCGTGAGCAACGCCCCAGTTTCGCGCCCAAGCACCAACGCAACGCCAACGAGCAGCAGCGCAATCAATAGAGACGCAACAGCGTCGAAGTAGGGATTGCGAAAGACGTGCCCGAGGAAAATTCCGAGGAATGCAATACAAATGCCGAGGAGCCCGGCAGAGTCTTCAAAAAACACAGTGAAAACGGTGGGGTCCTTGCTGCCGATGATCTCGTCCCAGGTGGTTTCGTTTGGGTCTTTGCGTTTTTGAATTTCGCGATACGCGATCCGCCATGAATAGAACTCGAAGGCCGCGGCAATGGCGAGCACTCCATAATTCCATCCGACCCGGACTGAAAGTTCGGGATGAAGTAGGTGACGAATGCCCTCGTAAGCGGCGAGCCCCGCACCAACCACAAAAATGTAGATCGCGACCAGCAGGGAATAGAAGTACAGCAGCTTGCCGTGGCCAAATGGATGGAGCGCATCCGGTGGGCGGCGACTGCGGCGCATCCCGATGAGCAACAATATTTCAACTCCGGTATCAGCCGTCGAGTGGAATGCTTCCGAGAGCATTGCCGGGCTGGAAGTGATTATGGCTGCCACGTACTTGCAGCCGGCAATAGCGAGGTTGGAGGCGATCCCGGCGAAGACCACTTTCCGCGATGACGTCGAAGGCACCTACTTCGGACGCCGTAGAACGGGGAAAAGATGTCTGGGGTTCGGCGACCAAAATCGGCTCACAGCAGGTCGTTGTAGGGGGCGATCTCGCGCCCATGATTGCCATCGCATCCGTAGCTTCAGCATCGGGTCGAGATTGTTTTAGCTCGGATTGTCGCGCAACCACCCACTGTCGCATTCCCCTGCCGGTGTCCGCTGGGGAAGATGCCAGGACATCTTAAAAGCCAATCTAAATGGGGTTTTTCTGTTCACCTCCGACCTCACCGAGGCAGGATGAAAATCACTCTCCAAACTGTTGAAATTAGCGGAGGACAGGCGCTTTTCCATCGATCAGGACCCGCAGATCAGGCTTTCACAGGGGGTTTACGAACTTCGACCTGGCCGTTTCGCAGGCGGACCTCCAAGCATGGCTGCGGATGCACGGCTGGCCCGTCAATCACATGGCCATCTTCAAGAGCAAATCGAGAGGCGTGATATGGACAAACAATACTGTCGCCGGCCAATTTGCCCTCGGAAAGCGGCCCGCTAAAATGCGAGCACGTCTCCGCCATCGCGGAAATTCTGCGTCCCCGACGCACAAGCAGGATGGACACGCCGTTATAGGTTGCACGGGTGGGCATGCTTTCGGCCAACTTCGATTCCGCAAGAACGGGCACAAAGTCTTTCGGAAAGACCTCGCCAGCGGTGCGATCAACGCCTACTCTTTGCTCGTACACCATCTTTCCACCGAGATGGGCCGACAATGATAGGAGAGCATAACCGAAGGCGGCAAAGACCCGGCCACTGGTGCGCAACTTTTTCCTTCGGAAGACCAGGGAGGTCGTAAAAAGCGCAGTAACACCTACGTTCAGCAACCCATGAATCAGCCCAAGACGGCGGGCTGGAGGATCAATGTCAGACCAATCAGTGATGCCAGTTACGGCTGCGCCAGCCGCACCCAATAGCCCGATCGCTAGCGCTGTGTCCGCGGCCAGCGAAAACTCACGATCTTTGCGAATCACATCTAATGCGTCAAAAATAACCGTGACTGTCCACGCGCCTATAGGCACATCCGTGAGGACAACGTGCAGAGGCTCGCCTAACCAAGTACCATTCAAAAAGTTCCGAATGGTTTGTGCGCTCGCACTTCCATTGGCATACAGAGCCTTGTCAAGCAACTTCTGGAGTTTTTTCTCTCTCGGTTGGCTTGCCGGTTTTCCAGGCGTTTCGGGAGCAAGATCTCCACTAACTTTCTGCGATGAGGTAATAGCCGGGTTCATCATCTGTTCTCCTGAATGCAGCGACTAGTCGAGTTAGATGCCGAGCAAGTCGGGCGGGGAAGTTCGATATAGACCCGACGCCTCCATCAGGTGCCACGGCTATTTGGGTTTAGACCCGGGGGACCAGGACACGTCACCAGGCTTCGACCGTCACGCCGAGATTGGCAGGCGCGCGGACTGAATAGCAGCATCTCTGACGGCTGGTCTTTGCGAGAACCTTCATCGAGCAACGTACGGACAAGTTTCCAGAGATCACCCAGGGGTTGCGCCGATACGTCACAAGACCGGCGGCATAGATTGATGAATCAGGTCGAGCGCATTTCGCACCACTCGGCAGAGGGATGTGGCATCCAAACGTGGGATTTTGTTTTAGGAAGCATGGAGGCCGTGCATTCAAGGTATTCGCAATATTTTAGGTCCTGATCCCCGAATTGATGGCAACGAAAAGTTTTCGTTCTAACTGGGAGAAGCTAATGCCTCGTCAATCCAAATCGTCCGATAAGGTTCGTTATGCGGTCGTCGGCCTGGGACACATCGCGCAAGTCGCAGTCCTTCCAGCATTCAAGAACTCAAAAAACTCAGAACTGGTCGCCATCGTCTCCGGAGAATCTGAGAAGCGAGAAAAACTGGGCAAGAAATATGGCCTCGATCACGTGTACTCGTACGAGGACTACGACAGTGCACTCAGCGAGGTGGATGCCGTTTACCTCGCAGTACCGAACCACCTTCACCGGGAATACTCGGTGCGGGCAGCGGAAGCAGGGGTTCACGTACTCTGCGAGAAGCCGATGGCGGTAAACGAAGAGGAATGCAAGTCGATGATTGACGCTGCCAAGCAGCATCGGGTAAAGCTGATGATTGCTTATCGCCTTCACTTTGAAGCGGGGAATCTCGAAGCCATTCGACTAGGAGAGAGCGGAAAACTGGGAGATCTACGGATGTTTACGTCCGAATTTGGCCAACAGGTCGCCGAGGACAATATCCGTGTCGCCGAAGCCACGGAACGCGGAGGTGGTCCTGTTTACGACATGGGAGTTTATTGCATCAACGCTGCTCGCTATCTTTTCCGTGCCGAACCGACGGAAATCTTTGCCATAACGGCGAAGGATGGAGAAAAGAGGTTCAAACACGTTGAAGAGATGACGTCGGTAGTAATGCGCTTTCCCGAAGGTCGGATCGCGAACTTCACCTGCAGTTTCGGCGCGGCCGAAGTAAGCCGCTACGCGTTGATTGGAACAAAGGGTCTGCTCATATCCGATCCCGCTTACGAGTATGCGATGGAGATCAAGCACCAGGTGATGATTGGCGGGAAGAAAAAAACGAGGACATTTCCTCAGCGTGATCAGTTCGCCGCCGAGCTTGTCTACTTTTCGGACTGCATTCTGCAGAACAAGGACCCGGAGCCCTCTGGGCTCGAAGGCTTAGCGGACGTCCGAATTGTGGAAGCGATTTACGAGTCAGCGAGAACAAGAAACGTGATCGAACTGACTGCCTTTCCGGCCAAGAAGCGCCCGACCGAGCGACAAGGAATTCATCGCCCGGCTCACGATAAGCCTAAGACGGTGGGGACTAAGTCTCCTTCGGGGGAAGCAGCATGATGCCGCTTTACGGGTAAGGAGGTAGGTGCTTCGGTTTCGTCCAGCTTCGCGCATCAGACAGTAAACTGCGCACGCCTACAAACCCGATGGCCTCCTGAACGCGCCCTCATCTCGTCACAAAAGAGCACTGCTACGTTCGCGGACACAATGGGCGTGTCGAGCTTCCGGCGCAACACGATGCTTCTATCGCATGCAGCCCTGGCATTCCAGAGCACATTGCTAGCCGCACAGCGTAAGAGCTCTAACCTAGGTACATTGCCTCTAACCCGCCTCCTAGGTAGTTCGGTTTTGTTGATGCCGCTTGGCCAGCGCTTTTTTGGCGTCTTCAGCCCATGGGCTCGAACTGGAAGCTAGTTCCTGCAGGATCTGTGCCGTGTCAGGAGAGTTCTGGCTGGGAATGGCATCGAGCGCGGCTTTCTGGATGGCGGGGTCAAGTCCCTTGATCCGGACCAGGCGTGCCAGGGCGGATAGGACTGTAGGCTCCTCGATCGTCGCCAGAGCCTGTACGGCTTTCCTCGCGCGCACCACGTTGCAGCAGCCGGATGCAACAAACTTTTCCAGAGAGGAAATGGTATTTGGATTTCTCAAATACAACAATTGATCGAGAGCCGCGTCGAGAACCTGCGGTGCGAGCACGGAAAGCGAGTCGGCCAGTGTCTGAGCGGTTTTTGTGCTGAGAGTCTTGCAAAGTGCATTGAGAGCAGCTTGCTGCACACGCGCGTCGGAATGCCGCAGGGCGGGAGCGACATGTTCGGCCAGTTGCGGGTCGCGAAGCTCGGCAAGAACTCCGCACATATTTCGAACCACGTACCACCGCTCGTCGGAAAGATACTTCGTTGCTACGTCGATGCTGGCACTTCCGAGCTGACCTGCCAGGCGGATCAGTGCAAGCCGATTGCGAGCATCCGATTCTTGAACCAGACGCTCGATCACATTCTGGATGCTGTTGGGTGCGGCGAAACGAAGCAGTGTGGCGGCAGTCCGGCTCCAGGCCGAATCGCCCCGTTGTGCCAAATAGAGCTCAATCACGCGTTCGGCCGCCGCCCTCGACAAGAGCCGGGCTAGACCTGCGGCACAGCAGTTCTTGTGTTTCTCGCGATCCCGGTTGTTCGAGCCTTCAAGCGATGAGGCAATGACCAAAACATCATGGAAGTTTTCAAACGCCGCAGCAGATTGCGCAAGCTTGGTGATCGCATTGGCAGCTTGCAAGTGGACAAGATCCGAAACGTCCGTTCGCGACAGCGTGCGTGCCAAGCGGTTGGCGGTCTTGGATGTGAATTCGGTGTTCGTAAGGGGCACCGTGCCCAACAAATTCGGAGCCCGGCTTAAATCACCGCTCTCGATCGTCGCCCCGGGGTCATCGAGGAAGTCGAAGTAGTGGCTGACTAGGGCTGTGGCGCGCTCCAGATCACGCTGGGCCACGATTTCTTTCAGAAACTCCTGGAGGCGTCGAAACTCAATATTTGAAAATCGCCTCAGCTCCATGAGTCGGGAATACTTCTTGGTGCTATTGAACGAAGTCCACTGCAACTCTTCACGAATCTTTTCCTGGATGTGCGGCGGGATGGCAAAGTCCTGGATGAACTTGGTGAGCTTTTGCGCCAAACGGTCGGCCATGTGAGTAGCCTGAAGACTCCGTCCGAGCAGAAAGACCACTTCCTCTTCCACCAGAATTTTGCGCGATGTGCTTTCGCTGGACTGGATTTTAAGTCCAGCCAACTTCAATGCCGTGTCCTCGATGTACTCGGCGGCCAGCCGCTCGGGAGGTAAGCTTGCGAGTTCCTGTCGCCGCTCGGCAGGGAACTGATCCAGAATTTTATCTACTCCCGTATTGCGCAAGATTCGAGCTAACGAAGCATAGGACTTGCTGGGATCGCCATTGTCCTGCTGCAAGGATCGCTGTACGGATGCCTCGACGAGTTCAAGAAACGTACTCGGACCTGCGCTCGTGTTTCTGGCGCGACCGGGCCAGGCGCTACCTGCGCCCGCGGCATCGCTGCTCGTTGGATTCCCATACGCAATGGAGGTGGTACCGGCCGCGCCATCGTCAAAGCCTTCTGAGTTGCCCGATCGACCGGCGGGAGCATAGGGCCGTGCAGCGCCTGAATGCGCGATGACTTGCCCTTGTCCTGCCGCGGCGTGAAGGGCGTTGAGGGGGGCACCGCCGCCGCCCACGTCTTCGGGACTGCCATGGGATGTTCCAGCAGGTGCGATTACCTCTCCGTCCTTCACGACCGCAAGTTTCGGAACATCCACGGGCACTCCGTATCCGGGTCCATCCATGCCGTGAGTGGCGAAGGTGGAGAGGACTTCGGTCCGCGTGGATGGGTCAAATCCGCCCGACTCAAGCAGGGCATCGATGGAGTCCAGAAAGTCTCGCGGCGCCTGGTCTTCTATGCTTTGCTTCGAAAGTATGTACGACTCGGAGTCAGTTTCAAGAATGGTATCGCCGTCTTGGTTCTTTTTTTGATTTCTGGCGGCGGGAAGAATCCGTACACCCTCGATCTCATTCTGGTCGATAAACGTCAGGAGACCACCAGCGGCATCGATTGCAGCTGTCGAGGCGGACAGGACCTGAATAACCTTTCTATATCGTCCCAGTGTGAGTCCCGGCTCGAAGGTCACCGCCGCAACTCCACGTTTTAAGAACTCCGTCTCGAGCTTTTGCAAAGACGGATCGGTGGTTAGAAGATTATTGAGAATGACCTGATTTTCCACGAATCCGAAGGTGATTTGACCGACGTCTTTGAGCAAATTGTTCAGCAGCAGGAAGCTTTGCTGAATCGGGCCCTCGGCACTCTTGTGCTCGACGGTAAAGACGATCGCGGTTTTGATCGTCGTTTGGAGGGCCCGGGCAAAACGCAGCCCCAGGCTCTTGACTTGCTTACTATCGAGCATGCAACAACTCCAGCGATGACTTCTACCCCAAGTTCCGCCATTCATAAGTATGAGTGGGATTGGTGGCTCGAGCCATGTACCGAAAGTAACCAATTTGCCCCCCGGGGTCCGGAGCCTGTCAATTCAGGCGTAATCGGAGCGGTTTGAGGCCAATTGCCCTCGGAGCTTGTTCTGTTTTCGTAACACAGAATCCAGAACCACGTTTGCGTGAATCGATGAATGGTGTCTTCTTCTTCGAAACAAAACGCTCTGTTCCGTTTTTGTGAGAAAAACAAAAAAAGTTTTCAACTGCGCCGTCGGAGAGCACACTCCTCCGAACTATCGCACTGACGTAAGTGCTCGCGTAGGGCAAAGCGATGAGTCCCACGTCCCTTTCTGGAGCAACTACATCCGTTTCAGGTGTATTTGCAAAACGGTCGAGTCGCTGGCGATGAGGCAGGGGAGGAATCAATGAGGGGATACCCAATACCAGCGAGATGGCCCAACCTGCCACTCGCGATGCTTCTGGTTCTGGTTCTTGCGCCGGGCACACGGGTCTGGGGATGGGGAAATACCGGTCATGAGGCGGTTGCTTACGTCGCCTGGCAACACTTAAATCCCAGCACCCGAGCTCGCGTCCTTGTGCTATTGAAGCGGGTGCCAGCTCTCGATACTCCTACCGGAAAAACCGTTGCCGGCTACGATGATTGGGTGAAAGCTTTGCCTCCAGGGTTGTCGAAGGATAAGCGCGACTTGTTCCTGTTCATGCGCGCGGCGACCTGGGCCGACACGATCAAACATGTGGGTTTTACTGACTCTGATGTTCCGCCCGCAGGGGTGACAAGTGACGTGAACATCGGATTTACCGACAAGGCCAGCCATGGTTATTGGCACTTTGTAGACAAGGGATTCGCGTCCGATAGCTCTACTGTTGCCCATACTCCTGCGCCGAATGCGGCCACACAAATCACCGCGTTGCGCCAGGCCATTGGTTCAGGCGAAGACGAGGATATTGAAGCCTATGATGTTGTCTGGTTGGAGCATCTGGTAGGCGATATTCATCAGCCCCTCCACGGAAGTGTTCGATTCTTCGGTGGACAGGGAGATCTGGGCGGGAATCTGGTCAATGTCAAGCTTCCGTTGAAAATGAAAAAGCAGTTTGAGGGCACGCACTCCAAAAATGCACCGCGCAAGCTGCATGCTTTCTGGGACGACTTGCCAGGAGAAGGGCAACCGGACCTGGTACTTGAGGATGCTGAGGATTTTGCAAAATTATTGCCGGCTCCTGGCGACACTGAGCTCGTGGATATCGATCCCGAAGACTGGGCGATTGAATCGTTCACCTTAGCCAAGAAGGACGCCTATGTTGATCCAATTGGCGCCGCAACGCATCCTGCGAGCGGTTCCTATTTGGTAACTGACGCCTATTACAACCAAGCGCTGCAGGACGCAAAGGACCGAATTGCCTTGGCCGGTGCACGCCTTGCGAAGTTACTCAATGACAATCTGAAGTGAATTGCACGCTCTCTGGCAAGTCCCTAACACGGGTCATTGTTCACGTCTGGTATTGACACGCCACAGAACGACGCGAGTTCGAGTCTCCATCCCCCGGAGACTTCAGGGATCCTTCGGATAAAATGACAACAAGACCCACTGGACATTGCCAGACTCGCGTGAGATGTTTTGAATGGGCACACAACTGAGATGATGGGGAAGTCGACTCTTTATTTTCATTACCCGTGCTTCGACGGCTTGGTTTCCGCCGTTCTTGCCTCGGAGTTTCTCGAATCCAGCGAGGGTTGGCAGATCACGGACTTCGAACCAGTGGATTACACGGTGCGCGACAGCTGGCTCTCTACCGATCTAAAGCGGCCTGCCGCCATTGTCGATTTTCTTTATCACCCTCAAGCCGAGTTTTGGGCCGACCATCACGAGACTTCGATCTTGTCTCCTTCTGCCCGAGAAGACTTTGAGCGGCGCAAGCAGGAACCTGGGATCTTGTTTGACGTTCGGGCGAACTCCTGTGCCTCACTGCTTTTCCGTAGCCTTCGGCGGTCTCTGGGGCATAAGCAGCATTTGCGAGATATGGTTCTATGGGCCGAGAAGATAGACGCGGCGAAATATTCATCGGTGAAGGAAGCGATCCTCGGAGATGCGCCTGCCCTTCGGATCGCACGCACCCTCTCTGCTGAGGACGATACTGGTCAAGACTACGCACGATTCTTGCTGCGTCGAATGCGGGATCATGATCTCGCGCATGTGGCTGACCTGAAGGAAGTGAAGGATCGTGAAGACCGAATACGACGCAGCATTCTGAATGGCCTTGAAAGCGTAAGGGCGAAGCTTCGGCTGGAGAAGGGTGGAATCGCGGTTTTTGATGCCAGGCCAAAACGCGGCCAGGTAATCAGTCGATATGCTCCTTATTATTTCGAGCCTCGCGCTCGTTATTCAATCGCCGTGGTTCGATCCGACGGTGGGATCAGAATCACTGCAATGCGCAATCCCTGGCGCAATTTCAGGAGCATTCCCCTGGGCAAGACCTTTGCGAAATTTGGGGGCGGCGGCCACGAGCGGGTTGGAGCTCTGCAACTGCCTCCCAGCCGACGCAATCGCGTTCGCGATGTGGTAAATTCGCTGCTTTCAGAAATGCAGCATCGTCGTCGCTGATCGTGTACTGGCGTGATCGAGAAATTCAATTTTTACGATATATACGGCTATTTTGTGCCCGGAGCGGCATTCCTTGCCATCCTCTGGCTGCCTTTTGGTCTCGTAAGACACACGTGGCCTTCGAGCACCTGGAGCGGCGCGATCATTGCTGCCGTTCTCGCCTATATCGTGGGCCATCTGGTCCATAGTCTGGCCACCAATGCGCTTCCGTCCTGGGGGAACAAGGGCCGGTTTCCTTCCGAGATGTACTTGGACAATACCGACAAGGAGCTACCGGAGAGCTGCAAGTCCAACATTCAGACATTAATGAAGGAGCAGTTCGGTCTGGAACTGCAAGTGGACAAAGTCGGCAACGAGGCGATCGACCAGGTGCGACACAATGCGTTCCTTCTAGCCCGTCAGATCCTCATTCAAGGCAAAGCCGTCAGCTACGCGGAACAATTCCAGGGATGTATGCATTAACGCGGGGCCTGGTATCGGTGCTCGCTCTGGGCTTTGCTTATTGGCTCGGTTTCGGGGCGACCGCAATTTTGCGAAGCGAAATATCCGCAGGTGCAACGGTCCTAGGTGTCGTGGTCTCGCTCTTGCTTCTTGCCAACATGTCCTTGTTTCTGCTCAGAACTCATCCCGGTCTATTGACCAGGCGCGCTATCGATCTGGGGTATTCTGCCGTGCTTCTGATCGCATTCTGGTTCATCGGCTATGCCCTTGGACTCGACTGCCACGTGACTGCGCGATACGGAGCCCTTCTCGTTTTTTTTGCCGCATGGGCACTGATTGCTGCCCTTCGCGCGCATGGGGCCTACAAGACCTTTGCCGGACAGTTTGCGGCGACGGTGTGGCGCGACTACCTCGCTTACAACGCTCCCGTCGCCTCGCACCAGAAACCTGAGCATGAGGGCTAGCGGGATGTTCAACCCAACTCCAACCCCGACAAACCGCGATGCATCCTCTTCATGCCCGCCGTGGATGTTTGCGAGTGGCTCGACATGCCTGGCACTCGCAAACACGATCTCGCATGTGCTGATACCCTCTGCCGAGGCGAAGCCGCAAATAGAACGCTTTCCGATTTAACTCCTCGCTGACAATTCGCAGATGAGACTGCTCTATCTTCGACGGGGGACGTGAGGTGTCGCCTTGGAAAGGAAAGGAGTGGCGATATTTAGTGAAATTGAGATCGATTTTGATCGAATGGAAATACGACGCTCGGGTCGAATCGTACCCACAACCGCCCTGGAATTCAGAATTTTAAAGTTTTTTGTCGACAATCCCCACTGTGTTTTTTCTCGCGAAGAACTCCTCGAAGCCGTTTGGCCCGAACGTGAACGGGTGAACGGTCGAACGGTCGACAACGCCGTCGGGCACTTACGGCGTAAGCTTGAGGATGATCCTACCCATCCCGCCTTTCTGCAAACTGTTCATGCAGTCGGGTATCGCTTCGTTCCATTTCCCTGCACTGGAAAGTCCTTGACGAGTTGGCGCAAGGGGTGGACTGCCGACGGGCGGCCGGAGATGCGCTCCCCCATGCTAGAGGATCGAACAAATCGACTGAAGCCGCCGGAGTGACGGTTCAAAAAAGATTCGTGAAGGAACTCAGCCAGTGGGATCACAAATAGATGACAATCTCTTTACCTCCCGCTGCAAATTGCCTGACCTCCATCGGGCCGCCACTTGTCTCGCAGAGAATCTAGCACCGTTTTTACACGCTAGAGATGATCAACCAACAACCTTTTAGTCGCGCGTACTAATCTGAGGCTGCCGAACTCCTCTGCGAACTAGATCGTCCCGCACGCGTCCAAGGCCGCAGAAAGATGTCTAGAAAGTCAGGCAGTTTTGTTGCAGAGTCAAAATCGGTTCCAGTGCTATTTGACCAGAGGCCCTCCTGAGGTGGAAAGCGTGTATTGAGGCTGCCCACAATTCCACCAACTCTCCTCCATCATTACGAAAGTCTTCAGGAGGCTGCCGATGTTTCAACCAAAAGTTCGCTCTTCTTTGATTATCTCCATCGCGGTTTTTGTAGTAGCCGGGATCATCGCCACTACTCGCTCGGCCCCGGTGGGCGCACAGAGCACGAATAAGAATTCCGTTATCGAAAATGCAACACGCAAGCTGCAAGCGGGAGAGCATACCTTCCGCTTTGACACTTTCGGTGATGAAGCCTTTTGGGGAGATACGTTAAAGCTTCATCGAGCCATTGAAGGTGCCAGACTTGGCGGAGTTGGCCCGGGAGTGAGTCCAGCGACTGCCTTGGCCGTGGGCTTGAAAGTGGACGTCGATGCACTCCCCAGCAACCTTGTCCAACAGATTGAGAAAGGGAAAATCAATCTCAACGACCCAGCGATCACGCTTGCGCTGCTCAAATTGAATGCCGTCATAGGTGTGACGGGTTTCTTCAACTCGTCTGGGACGCTGAGGTCCGTCGGCATTCAGTGCGCTCTTTGCCATTCCACGGTCGACAACGCCAATCCCAGGTTGTGCTTTGGGCAAGTTACCCCGAACCCCGGCACCGGTTGCATCGGACATCGCCTGGACGGGTGGCCGAACCGTGACTTGAACGTAGGAGCCATTGTCGCCCTAGCCCCCGACCTGGGCTCGATTGCCACCCTGCTTTCCACCGATCAGGCGACCGTCAGAAAGGTGCTCAACAGTTGGGGGGCAGGGAAGTTCGATGCCGAACTGCTTTTGGATGGAAAAGCATTCAATCCCCAGCAAATCACGGATGGCGAGGTGACCGGCACGAATGTCTCGGGGGCATCACTCATCCCGCCTGCATTCGGCCTTGGAGGAGTGAACCTCCACACATGGATCGGATGGGGCTCCGTACCGCATTGGAATGCGTTCGTCGCCAATCTTGAAATGCATGGCAAAGGAAGGTTCTTCGATCCGCGTTTGAACGATGCGTCGCAATTTCCGATCGCTGCCGCAAATAACTTCGGCGACCTGCCTCATATCAACCCAGACGATGATCGCATCACTTCCAAGCTCGCTGCGCTCCAGCTCTATCAACTATCGATACCAGCGCCGAATCCGACGGTACATTTTGATTCGGCTGCTGCTGCACGAGGCGATGAACTGTTCAGCGGTAAAGCCGGTTGTAACAACTGTCATGCAGAACCTCTTTGGACGGAGCCGGGATGGAATCTCCATCAACCCACGGATGTTTGCATCGATAGCTTCCAGTCAGACCGCGGACCAGACCACCACTACCGAACCTCACCAATTGGAGCGATTTCAACCCACTTCAAAGGCGGCTTCTATCACGACGGACGCTTCGCTGATCTAAATGCCGTCGTCAACCACTACAACACGTGCATGAACCTGGGACTGACTGACGGAGAAAAGAGTGATCTCGTTCAATACCTGATCAGCCTGAAGTTCTAACCAGCTCGCTCGCGGCACTTCTGGGCTGAGCTGGGGGCGGTACGGCCAGTCCACATCAACAAATGCGTTCCTTCGCAGACGGGGCGGAAAGAAGGAGCAAACATGACCGGTGCATATCTTCAATTAATGGCACTGCTTGCTTTCGCGTGTGCGGCTATCAGCGCCCGAGGGCAACTCGCCAATGATCAAACCCACGGCTTCGGTGCAAACCGGCTGGTCACCTTTACCTACTTGCAGAACTTTGACTGTGTGGACCAGCCAAGATTGGATCTAGATTTCAATGGGGTTCCCGCTGAGTCTGACCCCAACGAGATGCAAGTGCCAATCTGCCAACCGGTGACCGAGCCAACTCAGGATCCAACTGGCGGCAAGATCGAGAAAACGGCGCACCTGTATGTCCTGGTACCCATGTTCTCTGTAGACAATGACCAAAACCCCGAAGACGCGATGCCATGCCCTAATGGCGGGCGGCGCGGGGAACTGTGCGGTCGGCGTCTGGGAGAAGTATTGATCAAATTGTTCGGTGCGATACCTGAGGCTTGGAAAGCAAAAGTAAATCCCGCGATCACAACGCAATGCCCCGACCCCAATCATCCCGTACCAGGAACATGTACCATGCACGCTTCGTCAGTGGATCTGTCTGTCACCCTGGCGGCTTTGAAAAAAACAGGCCCTCCAAAGGCACCCATTTTCCTGCCAACTCCGAATCACAGTCATGTGGTAGACGATAACTTCGTAACCACAGGCGCGATCTGGTGGGAAGTACGGCCAATCCTGGTGATGGATCAGAATGACTGGCCAGCGACGGATGGGAGTAGTGGCATTACTTCGTCCGAGAAAATGGATGCAGCAGAAGCTGCGGGACGGGCGATTGAAGTCGGTTCCAACTTCTTCCTGTTTTTCAGCTCCCATTTGGCAGAGCATGAACATCACTGACATGCTTTCGAGTGGAGAAGGGTTTGGGCGGCTTACAACTGTGCAGTTTTAAGCCGTCTGAACCCGCTGCTCAATCGTGACACCCAAAGCCCGCCTGCGGTTCTCTCGAACCGGACAAAGGAAACTCGCGACGCTATCAACGCCGTGCCGACCGCAAGCGGTCTACCTGGGACGGACCATTTGAACTTGTGGACCCCCCCCGCGACTTCCGCACGCCGGGAAAGTCTTCATTGGATTCAGTCCTGGGTGATCGCCATTGCGCACCGCGAAAAACCCTATCATCCGAACTCAAATCCAGCCGTGGCGAAGATCATTGCGTCATTCGATTGAAGCTTGGCTCCGCGGCTCATGCGTACCAGTCGCCGGGCAGGAGAAAACCCTAATTCGGTTGCAAGGGCTAGGGCATCCTTATTCGAAGGCAATAAATCCCAGCTCCAAGCCCCAGGGTCGGCACTCGCGATAGCAGACTCAAGAAGATCTCGGGTCGACTCCCGCGACATCGCTACGAGCGGGCCCAAATGCATTGTGTTGCGACCCGCTCTTGTGAGCAAGTACCCCGCGTCGTTCAAAAAGCAATTTCCTTTTCGAAGTAAAGCGTTCAGCAAGTTCGAGCGGTCGGCCCCGAATGCGTCCAAATCGGCGCGCAGCCAGTCCTGAAGGTTATAGCCGGTCCTTGGGGTCCTCGAGAACTCTGCCGGCTGTGAGCTCCAACGTTCGACTCGCTGCTCGGAAACAAAACCAAACTGCTCGTATAAGGGCAGCCCGTGTTCCGTTGCATCTAGCTTCAACGTGCGAGTTCCCATCTTGTCAGCATGCTCAATCACATGAGCCAGTAATCTGCGCGCCAAGCCTTGGCGGCGATGCTCAGGATGGGTAAGCACCATCCCGATCCAAGCCAGCTCCTGGCCATAGCACAACAGGGTGGCCGTTGCGGCGACATTGCCGTCGATCTCAACGCAGAAGCAGCTCTCAGGGGCAAGTTGTAACAAGCACCCCCAGTCTTCGGCGGTTTGGTTCCAGTCAGCCAAGGTGGAAAGAGAGAAAGCTGAGGGTACATCCGCAGCCCGAAGAAGCCGAATTTGAGGGGTAAGCTTCAAGGCCTAGGTTTCTATTTCTTTCGTTTATTTTCTCATGGAAAGACAACGACAGTTTTGCTAGAGTTGCTTTCCCTGGCTTATGCCTGTCCACGAACGGTCCTCACGCTCAGCGATTGTGTTCCTTCTGGCCATTGCCGGACTCCACAGCGCGCAGGCGAAGGATTCATCTCCTGTCTTTTTTCACACGCTGAATTCTGATGAATGGGTCGCGCATTCAATAAAGATTCAGAAACGCTACCGGCGAGTCTTGGTCGTCGATGCCTCCGGGAAACCAAGCAAAAGAATGCGTGTCCCCTCACTTCAATTGAATTTGAGAGCTGATGTCAACGGTCCACCGCACGATTATCGGGTGTTCGCGACTTTCCAAACGCTCCAGGATGCCGCCGATGCAGCCGTGGGGGGAGATTTGGTGGCGGTCATGCCCGGCCACTACGCCGGCTTCGTGATGGAAGACAAGACTTCAGCTGGGGATGGCCGCTATATTCTTTTCAAAGCCATGGGAGAGCCGGGTGATGTTGTGATCGATCAGGCATCGCGTGTGCCGGACTGGATGATCCTGCTGCGAGCAGCGCACCATGTGGTGATCCAGGGTTTCAACATTGCCGGGAGCAATGTTCCTGGGCAGCCGCCGACGGGGCCACGAGCAGGCATCATGTTGGATGGCGAGTTCCGGAACACCGGCAAGCAAGTCCATCATGTTGTTTTTGTCGGAAATTTCTCGCATAACCATCGCAAATGGGGAATGCATAGCCGCGACACGCATACCGTGCTCATTCAGGACAACCTGTTCGCGCTTTCCGCGATGGAGCATTCTGCGTATGTCAGCAATGGTTCGGATGATTATGTGATTCGGCGGAATGTTTTTTTCGGAAGTAGCAGCGGCGGATTGCAGTGCAATCTCGATCCACTCAGCTCCTTGGAAGACTTGGCGAAGCGACCTGAGTTCAAGGATTATCCGAAACAGCAGCCAACCCGTGAGTGGGCAGCCGGCCTGGTGAAGCTGGCCACTGAGCAATTCGGCAAGAACAATTTTCCCGACGGACGCGGGGTCAATTTCATCATTGAAGACAATGTAATGAATGAGAACGGCCGTGTGGGCGGAGGATCCCTGAATCTTGCAGGATTACAGGATTCGCTCATCCAGAACAATCTCATTTACAACAATCGCAACCACGGGATCGCACAGTGGAACGATCAGAATCCGTACGACGAAGCCTATGAAGAGCCTGGGCCCGATTCTCCCCAGCAGGTGAAGGGGCCCGATGATCTGCCGCTCTGGGGATGCAGCCACAACCTTATTCGCAACAACACCGTCTTGATGAACAATCCCGGCCGTGCGGCCATGCAGTCGCGAAATGGCAGCTGGGGCACGGAATTGCGCAACAACATCTTGATCAATGACCAGCCGAGTTCGATAGAAGTGTTCAACACCAGCATTTACCGCTTCGATGCGCTTTTCAACGCGGTGAACACAGTTGCTTATCACGAGAACGACGGGGGAGACGCCGTTCGCGCGATGCCGGACTCGATGAAGGCGCTCGCGACGCACCTGCCGGAGGGTCCAGGGATCATTACAGGAATTACGCAGGACCGTGCCGCGAAGGAGTTCGTGCGCTACGGGAATGAACCCTGGGTCGTCATTGAAGGCAAGTGGTGGCGGCTCAATCCCAACCGGCCCGACTTTCGGCCGCGCGGGGACGCGAAGCTGCTTGTTGGCTGGGGAGATGCCTCGAATTTGCCGCAACGCGACCTTGCGGGCAGAAAACGCGATAAACCTTCCCTCGGTGCATTCGCACCGGCTGAGGAAAAATGAAGCTTTTTCTATTTGTAACCGTGCTTGGGACGGCGGCCTGGGTTGCTGCACAAGAGGGGCCGCCGGCAGAAGTCTTCCGGGTGCTCCCATCGGTCACAACCCAGGGGCCAACCATTAGCGGGTATCTGAAATACCAGACAGAGATGGCTTGGAACGAGGACGATGCGCGCCGCCGGGCATGGAAAGACATACGAACGCAAGAAGACCTGTTTCGGACACAGGAGCAACTGCGAACCAAGCTTCTTGCCATGATTGGCGGTCTGCCTGGGCAGAAGACCGCGCTAAATGCGCGAATCACCGGCCGTATTCAGATGGACGGCTTCCACATTGAGAAGCTGGTATTTGAAAGCATGCCGCGACTCTATGTCACGGCGCTCCTCTATGTTCCTGATGATCAGTCAAGAAAACATCCGGCAGTGCTGGTGCCTGTTGGACACGCAACCAATGGCAAGGCGCATTACCAGGCGCTCTGCCAACACTTAGTGCAACGCGGATATGTGGTGATTTCCTGGGACCCACCGGGACAAGCCGAACGCAGCCAGTTCTGGGACGCGAAAAATCACAAGAGTCGTTACAACTTGATTTGCGCCGAACATGCGGTGATGGGCAATCTGGCCTATCTCGCAGGCACGAGCCTCGCGCGCTGGGAAATATGGGACGGGATACGCGCGGTCGATTATCTGCTCACCCGGCCCGACGTTGATCCCGAGCGAATCAACATCACCGGGACGAGCGGCGGTGGATTTCAGGCCACGTTGATCGCCGCCTTGGATCGCCGCATCAAGGTCGCAGCGCCCTCTTGTTACATCACGGCCCTTCCCATGCGAGTTTTTAACCGCATCTTTAAGGATCCGGATAGTGATCCCGAGCAGGATCTGTATGAAATGATTTCGAGCGGCATGGACCACCCGGGTTTGCTGCTGCTGATGTATCCGCGTCCGGTGTTCGTGGCGGCTGCGGTGCTGGACTTTTTCCCCATTGAGGGCACACACAAGACGTTTCGCGAAGTCAGCGATTTGTACACGCGTTTTGGCTATGGCGAGCGCATCGGAATGCGCGAAGGATACCATGACCATCAGTTTTCGCCGGAGAATCAGGAGGCGGCGCTCGAATTTCTCGATCATTTTAATGGCATGCCGCGCCGGAGAGATCTTGGCCCGGAAAAAGAATTAGACGACGCCACACTGCAATGCACGCGCACTGGACAGGTGATGGTCGATTACCCAGACGCCGACTCCATCTTGGATTCGATTCGCCGCTTTTACCTCGCGCACAAAGCTGTGCACGATCAAACAACGCTGAAGCAGCTTTACTATTCAGGCCTTCATCCAGACATCGCGAACTGGACAATCCGTCGGTTCGAAGGCGGAGGCCTTTCGCCGGGCGAGATCCGATGGGAGCAGGTAGGGAGCTCCGAGTGGCGCAATGTAATGATCGAACGGTACCTGTTGCGCCATAGCGATGGGCTCGAAATACCGTTGCTTTGGATTCACAAGAGGAATCCGTCTTCGAGTCGTATTCTGTTCTGGCTGGGGGAGGATGGCAAAGTTGCGCTGAAGGATTGGCCGCAAGTCATTCCATACGTCAACTCAGGTTACGACGTGATTTCAATCGATCCTCGCGGGCTAGGAGAGACGCGCATGCCGTACAAAGCCTTGTCCCCGGATGATCCCTCCCTCGGAAATCTGGATTTCGATCACGCCTATATGAATCCGCTCTCTAGCGTCTTGGCAGACTATGTGTACAACTCAATTCTGACGGGTCGCCCCTATTTTCTACAGATGATCGAGGACCTAGAGATCGCAAAGAGATTCGCCCAAAGCAAGTTAGCCTTAAACGTCGAGTGGTCTGTTACTGGCGACGGGGATGCCGCGACTCTAGCGAGCGCTGTTGCAGAGACTTTGCCGGCCGTAAGGTTCGTTCAAGGGAATTCAAAAACCCTCAAGTGGTCGGAACTTGTGGAACAAAAAAGCGAGTTGTGGCCAGTTCAGGTCCTGCTTCCCGACGGGGCCTACATTCACTAATGCCCACCGCGAGTGCGTTTTGGTTTGCTTTCGATATTCTCCCTCTTACTCAAGTTTCAGCAGGCCAAAACGCTCGGGGACATGGAACGTAGCGTTCAGGACTGCCTGCCACATGACCGCTTTTCCGTCTGCACCCGAGCCGTCGGTGCGATAGAAGTTTGCCCGAAACTCAGTTCCACGCTGCACTGGTCGGGAGCCGATCGCAGCAAACGGAATGCGCATGGCTGCATACCAGGTGTGAGTCTTCTCATCAATGCGTGCCCGATGCTCAAAACCGGAGTTCCATGTCCAGCCTTGTTCGTGATGCGGATTGCGAAGGTTTACGTCGAGGTCTACCCACTCGTTCTGCGGAGAGATTTCGAATTCCTTGTAGCGCTTAATCTCGGAAAAATCTGATCCGAGAAAAACTTCGGCAACGTTCCAGTTCCACAGTTCATAGGTCTCCTGCTCTGTCTTTGGCGAAGACTTCACGGAAAGCCGCTGGTAAGGACAGGCAAACAGGAAATAAATGTCCGTGCTTGTCCAGCGAGAGCGAATCACGGTGCGATATTCCGGAAGCGGCTTTCCCTGTGAATTCACTTCGGCGTAAATCGGTTTTGCGTCGCGCCAAAACTTCGCATTGGGATCTGTGTCGAGTGGGGGTGCAACGTTGGCATACATACTCGTAGCGGCAACTTTGGACTGCGCAGCACAGATCGCGTTCAGGATAACGACGACAACAACAAATAAGAACTGTTTCATGCACCAACTCCAGGCGTGCGGGCTTGATTTAGAGAATGAGTTTGCCAGTTGCTACGCAGCCACTGCGCGAAATGAGGAATCGCGATTTCGGGTTCCTCGATGAGGGGGTGCCACTTCTTCTCCCATTCGAAAGAGAGCCACCCGCAATAACCGATTTCAGAAAGCACTCTGCCTAGATCATTCAGTGGAAATTCGCCGGCCCCGGTTAGGACTGGAATCCACCTGCTATTTACATTGCGGACATCCTTAATATGAACGTGGCGAATCGCGGAGTGGAGCGGCAGGCCATTTTGTTCGGGTTTTTCACCAGCTTCGACGAATGCCGACACAGGGTCCCACACAAGAGCAATTTCGGGGCACGCCGCAAGTACAGGTTGCACGTCAGCCGCACAACAAAAATCACCGTGTGTTTCCAGCCATATCTCGACCCCCGACTTGTCGGTTTGCCGGGCGAGACAATGCAAGGAATCAACGATCCAGGCCCGAGTCATCTCACGATCGCTTTCCGGCGGAACGCGATCGCCAAAGACGCGAATTCCGGGTGCGCCAATCTCTTGTGCGAGTTCAGCCATGCGAACGCCTTCAGAAACCCACGCCTGCCGGTCGGCCAGCCGAGGAGAATCGAAACGGCAGCTCGTATCCAGGCACGAGATTCTGAGACCTGAATCGGCAATGGTTCTTCGCGTGTCTGCGATCTGGGACTTCTGAAATTCTGAGAGCTTCCAAAGTGAATCTTCGCCGCGAAGGAAACGCAACTCCACACCATCATAGGCCTCACGTTGAGCGATTGCGAGGACCTGACTGAGAGTCCAGCTGGGACACGCCAGGGTTGAAAAGCTGACCTTTATCATCTACGTCATCCTCGCGAGCATGTCGGGGGTCACGCGGTTCTTCACGGGCTCTCCCCGGAAGAATCGCTCCAGGTCGTCAATGAGATCGTCAGCCATTTCGTGGCGGGCTTTTTCGGTGCCGCCGCCAATATGAGGCGTGAGGATTGCGCCAGGAATTGTTCGCAGAGGATGGTTCGGCGGGAGCGGCTCGGCTGGATCACTTACATCCAGGGCACAACCAAGCCTCCCTTTCTCAACCTCGTGGGTTAGCGCATCCAGGTCTAACAAGTCGCCGCGCGCGACATTAATAATGGTTGCCCCGTCTGGTAAGAGCGCTAGTTTGTTTCGGTCTAGAATTCCTCGCGTTTGGTCGGTCAGGGCGGCAACCAGCACCAGAAGATCAGAAGCCTTGAGCAACGATTCGAGGCTGACAAACTCGACTGGATATTTTTGCGCCAACTCGCTCCCAGCGTAAGGATCATGGACCCGCCAGCGAAGATCAAACCCGCGGAGCAGGTCCACGATTTTGCGGCCGATTCTGCCAAAACCGAGCATGCCGACTTCGCGGCCGATGAGAGATTCGGGCGTACCGAACAGGTGCACGTGCTCGTAAATCTCGTTGTTCGGCTTGCGCAGCCTCGCCCGATGGTGATCGATGCCCCGCCCGCAATAAAGAAGAAGCGCCGCAGCCAGTTCGGCAGTGGCGCGGCCCATCGGCTCGGGCGCGGTGGTAACCGCCAGGCGATCGAGAAGCGATCCGGTAAATCGCTTCTTCACCTCTCCTCCACAATGAGCAATGATGCGAAGCCTGGGCGCGATCTCCATCAGTTCGTCTCCGAAGGCTGGGCTGTCCCAGGTGGTGATCAGAGCATCGGCCATGGCTAATTGCTTCTTAAGTGCCGGGTTGAGAGCGAGTATGGTGCTGAGCTCCCAGTCAAAGTTCTGTGACAGCCTTCCTTGCTGTGGGGTCGTGAAGAAAGAGGTAAATAACGCTTTTGGAGCGAGCGCAAGCAAGCGTGGTCGAGTCACCTGGGGATTGTACGCGTTTTCATTTCCTGTCGTTTAGTTGTTTTTTCTTTCGATCGTGGCTCGATAAGCTGATATAACGGAAACTGCCATGAAGAGCGCCAACGCTGTTGACTATTCCGTGATTGCCTTTTATGCCGCTCTCATGCTCCTGGTCGGACTCTATGTCGCCCGTTTCAACCGGGGTGCAGCCGAATACTTCCGGGGCGGCAGCAGAATCCCCTGGCTGGTAGCCGGCCTGAGCTCTTTTATGGCTGGCTTTAGCGCCTGGACATTCACCGGAGCCGCCGGGGTAGCCTATCGGGCCGGGGTCGGGGTCATCGGACTTTATCTTGGCAACGCCCTGAGCTTCATGCTGGGATACTTTGTTTTTGCCACCCGTTGGCGTCGCAGCCGAATTACGACCGTCATGGAGTATCTTTCGGCGCGGTTCAATCAAACGACGCGCCAGACGTTTTCCTGGGCTTCGGTCATTGTGCAGTTGTTCATGACCGCGAGCATGCTCTATGGTCTAGCGATTTTCATTTCCTCGGCGTGCCGGTTCCCGGTGGTTTGGACCGTCATCGGAGCCGGTGCGCTGATCCTGTTCTATTGTGTGATCGGCGGCTTATGGGCGGTGGTTGTGACCGATTTTCTCCAAGCCTCGATCCTGATGCCTTTTTGCGTGGTCTTGGTCGTCGCATCACTGCTGCGCGTCGGCGGTATCAGCGGCCTTCTACATTCGCTGCCCCCAGCGATGAAGACCATCCACTTCGGCGGCGAGTTCGGCTGGGTTTACATCGCAAGCTGGACGGTGATGGTCTCCTTTGGCTACAACACCAGCGCGATGGCCCAGCGATACTTCAGCGTCGACAATGAGCGCTCGGCCCGAAAGATTTCTGTGCTGTGCGCGGGATTGTTCTTCGTGGGAGCCTTCCTTTGGTTTATCCCGCCGATGGCCATGCGCATTGTCTATCCAGACTTGCACACGATCTGGCCAGGATCCACCAACGTGAGCGAATCGGCGTACGCCGTCGCAAGCCTCACGCTTTTGCCGCACGGGCTGGTTGGAATCATGTTGGCGGCAATGTTCAGTTCGACGATGGCAAGCCTTTCGGCAATCTTCAACATAAAATCAGCCATCCTGACCAAAGACATCTATCAAACGCTTTTTCGCAAGAATGCCGGCGAAAGGGAACTACTCGCAGTCGGCTGGGTTACGACCTTTCTCGTCGGGGGGCTCACGATCACAATTGCCGCTGTGATGGCCTCTACGCGCCAGAGCGTGTTTGCGGTCATGCTGACGTTTAACACGCTGCTTTCGCTCGCCTATGGTCCGCCGGCTTTGCTTGGGCTGGTCATACGGCGTACGCCCCCGTGGTCCGGTCTCGCAACCTTCACGACGGGACTCCTCCTGGGGGCCCTCGGCGCCTTTGTTTACGACTGGACTCTGATTCAGCAGGTTGCGATTGTCATTCCTGCGTCGTTTGGCGTGTTTTTTCTAAGCATGCTCTTTGATCGAGCCGACTGGCCCGAGCGCGCTCGGCTCTTCCAGGATCTCGACACACCCGTTGATATCGAGCGCGAGCTCAAAGACGTGCCCGACTACACCGTGCAGGTGTTTCGGTTCCTGAGCTGGACAGTCGGCCTGATCGGAGCGCTGAGTCTACTGCTGTTGTTCTCTACTTCGGGGCGAGATCGCGCAACCGTGATTTGCTTTGCTTCCATAACCTTGGTCGTGGGGTTCCTGCTGAGGCTGATTCATGGAAGAGAAAGCCAAAAGTCGAGAATCGTCATCGCCTCGGCGGAAAGCGCGGGGTAGGGAATGGGTCGGACAAAATGTCCGACCCACACGATTTTGGTGGTTGCTAATGGACGGTAACGGTAACCGTCGCTAGGGTTCTTCCGTATTGATTGGTGCTGTAAAGCGTGTAGGTTGTGGTAACACTTGGATTCACGGTCGCGCCCGTTCCTCGCACTGGCCCCACGGTTGGTGAAACGATGTTGTAGGTGCTGCTTAGAGTGCTCCAACTCAGCGTAACCGGCTGCCCGGCGCTGATGCTCGCGGGATTTGCGGTGAAGCTCGAGATCGTCGGCGAAGCCCCGGTTGGCACGTTTCCTGGTGTATAGATCGTCCCCTGTTGAACAACCTCAAAGTTTGAGGCCGTGATCGACTTCAGCAGGTTCAGGTCACTGTTGTTCCATCGCGAGTCCGGCGCGCCGCTGATAAAGATCGCGCTGCCGTTGTCCGCAAGGATCATGCCATATTTCTTAAGCGCAGTAAGAATCACCTGATCGTCCGCAGGAAACCCCGAAATATCGAAGCTGGATTTCAATCGCAAGCGCGTGCCCATGGGCGGCGCACTGGGGTTGGTATTGGTCGAGGCCCAATGCGTAGCCGGTAACACAAAGGCCCGCTGTGAGGCAGGCACCGTAAAACGCAAGGCATGATTGATCGCCCCTGCGGCCACTTCGTCGTAGCGTGCGAGGCCCACGAAAACCGGAAGACCAGCGGCATCCGCCGAAGTCCATGTGTATGGACGCTGCTCGTCAATGGTCATGTCCCAAAGGCTGGCCTGGTCCGCGCTCCAAGCACCATTCTTCACACTGGCGTTATAGAGCTCGTACAGCCAGCAACCGTCTTTTTCAAGTACCAGCACGTGCCGGTCGCCATTACCCGGCTTGGGGTAGCCTTCAATCAATGCATTGGAGGGAATCGGTTCAGGCCCGGGATCGCTCTCATCGGCGAATGCATTCAAGGTGACGTTCACCTTTGCCTGAGTACCGGCAACCACCTGGTATGGAATTCCTATGGTCTGATTCTTGATCTGACCGGAGCCGAAGTCGGGATGTAAGGCTACGGTCGACCCAATGAAATTGATGATGTTGGTTGAGTTGGGATCGACCGGCGTCGACGAAATATCTGTGTTCCACAGACTATCGGAGGGAAAGGGGACGAATCCGTTGAGGCTGGTAAGTTGCCCGACCGTCATTCCACTACAGGCCCCTGCTTGCGCGAGGGCGGATCCTGGAATGATAAGGAGGAGGATGGATACAACAAGGCAGCGTTTTTGCATAGGGGCTCCTTTGAGCGCGAGCCGCTTTGGTCACAGGGATAGGTGCGGCCCGTCGCGGCTATAGGTGAAAGAATTGAGGACTCCGCCCCCTCGAGGAAGTCCTCAGCTCATTGGCAGAAACGAACGAGCGCTAGGAACCCTCAGAACGTGATGCGCAGGCGCAGACGAACTTGCCGGCTGGGTGAAACGCCCTCGTTCTGATAACTCTTCAACAGCTGACCAAAGGATGGGTTGTACTCAAAGCATGTATTCGGCCCGGCGGCTGAACTAAACAAACAAGTCGGAGCTTGTCCGGTCAGTGGCAAGAGACCAGGCTGAACTCCTGGCGCGGGCTGAGTTTGATCGACGGCCAGCGTGAAATCACCGACGTTGGCGAAACATCCCTGTCCACAACCGCCGCCGCTGTCACCGAAGTCGGGGGCGAGCAAAGGATGATTGAAGAGGTTGTTAACATCAACCCCAAAATTTGCGCTTACCCGTTCGGTAACTTTGAAGTTCTTGTGCACGCCGAAGTTCACCCCCCACAGTGAGGGACCTACCAGAAAACTGCGATTCGCGGACGCTGAATTACTGAAAAGGTCAGACCCGACTGAGGGAACTCCGAAGGCCGAAGCATTCCAGAATGTCGCATTGCTGCCCGATTGGTGAGTGTAGAAGTTGTGGCTCACAACCGTAGGACGGAAATCCGGGAATCCGAAGTCGCCAACGGCGTCGATCGAAGTGGATCCGATGTTACCCGGTTCCACGGGGTCACAGTCGTCGCAGGTCCAGTACGGCGTATAACGGGTTCCTGATTTTGCGAACATCTGGAAACTGCTCTGCCAGCCGCCGAGGATGGCATCTGCCAGGCGGGAGAAGCCGTGTCCAATGGCATGATCCCGGCCGATCGGAAGGTCCCACAGTCCATAGGCAACGAACCGATGCCGCGAGACGAAGCCGTCTTCGGCATAGTCATTGTTGAAATTGAAAATGTCATAGCCAACCGAACCCAGGCTGGAGTTTGCCGTGTCGCCGATCGTGGATTTTTGGTCAAGAAGCGTGTAAGACAGATTCAGCATTAGGCCTCGTTTGTATTTGTGCTCAAACTGGGCCTGAAATGCGTTGCTGTTGCCGCGGGCGAAATTGCCATAGGTGAGAAGGTTCTCTCCAATGATCGGGAACGGATAGAGTGCCAGATCGCCGGGCGACTGCAGACAATCTCCATTATTGATTGGATCGCACGGTGTTACTCCATCGCCAGTGGTCGTCGCAAACCCGCTGTTGGTGGGAGGAAGTTCGTTCAGGTCGCGGCCAGCGACCAATCCGCCCATGTGAGTTCCGAGATAGGAAAAGCGCAGCGCACTCGACCATGCGAGTTGCCGTTCGAAAGTTATGTTGTACTGCTGGATACGCGGATCTTGGAGATCGATCGGCACAGCATTCGCGCTTGGTGCGCTTAAGCCTGGCTGGACGGTACCACCCGTGATCGGGCTAAATCCGTGCGCAAATCCCGGCCAACCATTGGGCAGAGCGGCTACCGTCACACCCTGATTGAAGGGGCTCGATGCCATCGGATCGCGAACCCCTTGCGCCGCGGAAGTCGGATAGAAGATTCCATAACCACCCCTCACCACCATATTGTCGTTTAGCGCCAGGGCAACTCCGATTCGAGGAGCGAAATTGTTCTTGTCGGTTCGCACGAGCCCGCGACCTATGCCTTGATGTGTCTCGTCGGCATTGAGATATCCGTATGCCAGAATGCGCGAATCCACAAAAGGCACTGCGTGCGCTGAGGGAATCACAAATACGCCGGGCTGCCCGCTCACCGGGTTCGTGAGGTTTGGAGCGAAGTTCACGAGCAGATCATTCTTTTCGATAAAAGGTGAAATTAGGTCATAGCGTAGCCCCAAGTTCACAGTAAGGCGGCGGCCAAGCTTCCAGTCGTCCTGTACAAAATAGCCCTGTTCCCAGTTATGCACGTCCATCGGCGGGCGAACACTGAGGTTATAGGCGGCGGAAGTTGCTGGAAGGCCCAGCAGGAAATCGGCAAATATGTCAACGTCGCTGTCGTTACAGCTGGTTGCACAACCTCCCGGGGGTTTGCTTCGGTAGCGCATATATCCTCGGGGATTACCGCGATTCCAAACAAAACCATCGATGGCCCAGTTCCTTACGGCGTCTGCCCCGAACTTCAGGTTGTGCTTGCCTTTCATCCAGGTAAGTGTGTCCCCAAATGTCTCGAGGGCCTGGCTCATCGGACGGTCCGTGTTTCGATCTGATGTTCGTCCGAATCTGGCAAAGGCGCCGCTGAAGTCGATCACCGGCTGGCCGAAGGTCGTCATTGGGAAACTACCGGTCGTCGACTGGTAGGCTGCAAGATCCGAAGAATCAAATCCGATACCTGACAAAAAGCTCTGCAGCGTTGTGTTGCTATGCCGAAAGAGATTTTGCTTGTTAAATCCGCCGCGCAATTCGTTCACTACAGTCGGACCAAAAACTCTCGTGTATGACAGTCCCACCGTATGGTTTTGCCGCGTATTGTGCGCCAGTCCAAGCCCGGTATAGGGAGCCGCAACCGGCGTGGTTGCGGAGGTATCGGCAGAGGCGTTATAGGTAAGGTAAACATGGTCATTGTTGCTGAAGTCATGGTCGAGACGCAGAGTGCCGAGGTCAAGTGTGTCGCGCCCGGACATCACTGTGCTGAACCCGCCAAGTATCTGCCCGCTGAGGGGGTCGATGGGAACTCCCGTTCCAATCTGCGGGAAGTAGCTCTTGATGAGATTCTGTACTGTCGGATTCAACAGGCGCGAGGGAATCTGCGTGAATAGTTGTCCCTGTCCCTGATAGGTATCGGCGGCAATTTCTTGCGCTGTGAGAGCCACCGAAGCAGGAACATCCGGCAGTACGCTCGGATCGAGCTGGGTAAAGTTCCCGGTGTAGAGGTCTGGATGCGCCGCAGAACCGGAGAAAATATCTACCGGCGACACGTTGTAGTCGCGTTCGTAAGCGACAAAGAACCAGGTACGGTTCAGCTTGGGAATCGGCCCGCCGAGCGAAGCCCCAATATCATTGATGTTGTAAAACGGCGAAGGGAATTTGGTCTGTAACGCCGACGGCGAAAATTGAGAGAGTGCAATCTTGTCCTGCACCGTCCATGCGCCCAGGGCCGAGTTCTTATTGTTATAGAAGAGCGACCCATGGTACTGGTTCGTTCCGCGCTTGGTCGTGATTCGGATGTTCGAGATTCCGGCATAATCGGCGCTGAAGTTGTTGGAGAGGACGTTCACTTCATCCACCGCCTCAAGCGACGGTTCGCTCGACGTTTGATTGCCGAAAATACCGCCATTCGCTCTCTGGCCATCAAGCGAAAAGCTGGCGCCATAGCTCTGAAACCCTATGAACTTGAAATCCCCGGGTTCGTCCGCCTGCGTGATATTGGGATTCAGATACAGGAACTGATAGACATCCCGCGTGTCGGCCGGCAGATCGACAACCGACCGAGAGTTAATTGTGCTGCTGATGGTCGAGTCCTGAGTGTCAATCGTAGGCGTGCCAACCACCACGTCAACCTTTTCCTGCGTGGAAGAGACGCGCAGCCTCGCGTTGACGCCAACTACGCTGCTACCCTGCACGACAACATTCTCAACCTGCGCAGGGGCAAACCCTTGGCTGTTCACCGCGACTTTGTAGGTGCCTGACTTCAAACCGAAGAGCTGATACTCCCCGTCCCCATTCGTCTTCGTCGTCCGTGACGTCCCCGTCGCATTGTCTGTGGCGGTTACAACAGCATCTGCGACCACTGAGCCGGTCACATCGGTTACGACGCCGCGAATGGTCCCCAGGTCAGTTCCTTGACCAAAAGCCAAACTGGCTGTGAAGAGCAGAGAAGCGGCCAGCGCAAGAGTGAGAGAAGTATGTTTCCTCATACTGTGAACTCCGTTGAAATTGTCGAAAGTAACGAACAGGGGGTCCGAAAGCAAAAGTAAATAAAAACAAGTAGAATGTTGTCAAGAAAAAAACTAAAAACAAGTATAATTCAGCGAAAAGTAGACCCGGAATCGCGGCGGTCATTGACCGCAACTCTCTCTTGCAATTACAGTTATGAACACCGCTATGACAATTGCCCCGGCTTCCAAACTGCTCGCCGAGCAACGGCGGCGGAAGATTCTCGATTTGCTTGAACAAAAAGGACAAGTAACCGTCCGCGATCTGGTGGATCGCTTCGGCATAAGTGCGGTGACTGCCCGGGGCGATTTGGACGCGCTTGCTTCCAACGGTTCCGCTGTCCGTTCCCACGGTGGTGCGGTCCGCCAAATGGAAGCCAGCCAGGATTATCCTCTGCGCTTCAAAGAGGCTCAGCATCACAGCGAAAAAGTTAGGATTGGTCGCGCAGCCGCAGAGCTAGTGAGACCCAATGAAATCGTCATCCTCGATTCGGGGACGACAACCGCTGAGGTCGCACGCCAGATCCGGGCACGAAAGCTTCAGGCGGTCACAATCATTACGAATGCATTAAACATCGCTTCTGAGCTGATGGATGCGCCTGGAATTTCCGTCATCGTAATCGGCGGGCTGATGCGCCCAGTGTCCTGTTCCTTCGTGGGCCCACAAGCGGAAGCCATGCTGAGAGAGTTTCACGCTGACCGGTTATTTCTTGCGGTCGATGGTTTCGATCTGGCGATCGGCGCTTCAACACCGGATGTTTTTGAGGCGCAGCTCAATGGTCTGATGATGCAGGTCTCGAAAGAAGTCAACATTGTGGCGGACTCGAGCAAACTCGGCCGGTGTAGCGTCTCGCGAATCGGCCCACTCGACAAAGTAGACCGCCTCATTACTGACAGCCATGCCCCAGCAGAATTCACCGACGCCCTGAAGAAGAAAGGCGTCGATATTCTCATTGCGTAGCGCTGCTCTTGCGCCGAGTTTTTTACTTCGTTGCGCTGGTTTCTTTAGTCGTCATTGCTTCTCGCGCGAGATGATAAGAAAGAAGGCGGTCGGGCAACAGAAAGACGCTTTGCAAATCCTGAGCTGCACCCTGTTGGTGCCCGAGGGCGCGACGGATCATCGCGCGATTGTAGAGCCACCATCCCGAAAACGAACTTGCCTCAATCATGTCGCCTGCCTGTTGCTCTGCTGAGGTCAGACGATTTGTCCACTGACTTTGATCAAATCCGGGAAGTCCCTTCGCAGCTTTCCATGCCCAAAACATATCACCGGCCCCGGTTTTCCCGGCTGCGCTTTGAAAGTACTGGGCCGCCTCTTCGGCGTGGCCACACTCGGCATGGATTTCGCCAAGGAAGTAGTGCATGCGGGACGCATCAAGAAAGACCTGCATTCCGTCCTTGGTAAAGGCAAGATCTGGAACGGGCGCGGCCAGTTTTTTTGCAATTGTAAGGGCGTCATCACAGCGTCCACGCGCGGCTAACGCGAGCCCATGCTGCAACTGCGCTTCGATCCATACCTGCCGAACGTTAGTGCCGCCCTCCTGGCGGGGAAAATAGCGATGAGAAAAGAGGGAAGTTGCATCGTCGAACTTCCCATCCTCGGCGAAATTCAGGGCTAGTTCGAAAACCAGATCAGATGGCATGTTGGCCTTGTCGGGATACGCTGTGAGCGCAAGCACTCGCTCGGCGCTCGGCTTGCCTAGCATGCTGAGCGCCTGGTCAGCGCCGACGTAAACCATTTCGTTTTTGGCATCGCTTCGGATCCCATCGGTGAATGCCAGGAGAGCGCTAGCCGGATCACCTTTAGCATGCAGCAAGGCGACTCCAAGGCCGGCGTCAACGCCTGGGATCTTCGGGTTCAATTGTTTAGCGCGATTCCATTCTGCGAGTGCGCGATCAGTGAATGCCTTTGAAAAATAGAGCGTGCCCAGCAGATAGTGAGCGTTGGCGTCATCTGGATCTTTCTCAGTGGCGGCACGTAACACCGTCAAATCTTCCGCAGAGCTTGGAAACACATAGACGGTAGAAAGATGCGCCGCCCATCGACGTTCCGATGCGGCTGATTGCCCGAGTTTTTCCCGGCAGTAGGCCCGGTAGTAAGCGATCATTGGATCGTGAGCCACAGCCGGGGTGGCCGGCTCACTTTGGTCAGGAACAGGTTCGGGGTAAGAACGGGAGAGCACATCGAGCGCTTTGGCATAAATCCCCAGGCGCATGTATTCGCGCGCGAGATTCAAAATGCGATTGTTGTCATTCGCGAGCTGTTGCAGATCCGAGGATCCGAGTTCTTCTCGGAGCATCTGGCTCAGGGGAAAACGGAGAATTGAGTCGCCTGCCAAAGAGCGGCTGTGATCGTTATGGATCGTCTTCCAGGCAGAAAACTCTTCCGCTGCCCGCTCATCATCGGGCGACGCCGACTTGGCCTCGGCTAGATAACGCTCAGCCTCACGCGAATCGCCTCGCCGGGCCGCTTGTTCTCCCAACCGTAGAGCAGCCGCCTCTTTCCACCATCCAGGTAGCCGGTGCGCCGCTTCGAAAGCATCCCGCGCTTTTCCTTCTTTACCGATTCCTTCATAACCTAACGCGAGGTAATACGCGGCTTCTGGGTCGGTGGGGTTCCGCGCGCGGACCGGCTCGAGATACCGGACGGCATCTTCATAATGAAGCAATGCTGCTGAGAGCCGGCCTGCCGCTTTCAGTCCAGCATAACTCTCGGGAATCTCTTGTAGAAGGCGTTCGTAGGTTTCGAGCGCCAGCAGGAGTTGCCCATTGAGTTCTTGGGTCGCTCCGAGCTGCAACCAGTCATCCTCGGTGCGGTGGTCAGGCGAAGGCATCTTGTGCTTCTCCTGGAGGCCAACTCTCACATTCTCGACTGGAGTCCAGTCGTATTGCTCTTCGGCGTGGTGCATGAGAACTGCGCCGCTTCGATCCAGAATCTCAACTGTGTATTTCTGCTGCGCATCAAAAATTGGAATTTTCTGGAAGAGTGTGCGCTCTGGTAACAGATCGGCGGTTGTGCTCCATACCTGTTTCCCGTCTTCGAAGACGCCGATGGAAGCCCCTGGGACTGGTTGGTTCGCATTGAAGCCCAAAACCAGATTCTCAGCTTCTCTTTTGAGCGCTATCACTCCTGCGAGATTTGCGCGCGTGATTCCCCCGATTCCACGCACCGGCATCCAGTACTCGGAAAAGCGGATGGTCTGGTGCGGCTCCAGAAAAGCGTAGGTTTCCTGATTGCGGAAGAGCCCTCCCTGCAGTTCGACGTAGGCACTGTTGTTATCGGACAGCGCTTTGCGCCAGTCGAGCCCATCAGCGTCCACGCCCCATGACCAAATCTTTTTGGCGGGCAGCTCAGGGTAATTGGCAAAGTGCACCGTGCCGGAATTGGTGTGGGGATTCCAGATGCCCATGAATGGTTCGCGGCTACCCTCGACGAAAAGCGACACGGGCCCGTCTGTCTGATTGTGGATTATGCTTAGGTCGCGACCACTTGCATCGACTGGCCAAGGTTGCACTTCCGTGAATCCGTGGCTGGCGGCGAAACGCATGGGGTACTCGATACGCGAATCATCCCAGACTTCGACGCCCGCGTTGTTCCACCAGTAAAAACGATGGCGTACGTCGCTGCGGTTATAGAGCGTCACCCGCTGCTCAAGCACCGTTGATTTTGGCCGCAGAAGCATTTCGACGCTCCACTCCATTCCATACACGCGATCAACGTTGCCCACCGTTACCCAGGCGCTCCCATCGCGGTTTTGAGAAAAAGCGAAGTCCACGGGTGACAATGACATCCAGTTATGTGAAACCGGGAAGTTGTACTCGACGCCGAATGCCGCCCACGCCCCGCGATATCCAATGTTGGCCTTCTTAATGGAAGGGTTCGCGTAAAACATCGGCTTGCCATCGATTTTGTCCGTGCAAGTGTAAAGATGGCCGCCGAGATCGGGGAGCACAGCGCATTTCAGATATTCGTTTTCGAGGAAGATGGCGCGCCAATTGTGAATACTGCTGCGACCGGTGAGATTGGTGCGCAGCGTGTACGGATAGTTGAAACGATTAGTCGCGAGTTGATCGAACGGGGGATTCGGGTCAGGAGGGCCTTCGTCGTACGTGGTTAGAGGGAAGTTTCCCTGCCAGACTCGGACTTGAGCACGTGCTACGACACTGCTCATCAAGGTCAGCAACAAGAACGCCAAAAGGCTCTGCATCAGGCGAGTCGAAGCAGCCGGGCTGCGTTTTCAGAATAGATCTTCTTCAGAATTTCTGACGGGAGTTCGATACCGTAAATCCTCCATCGGCCCTGGGGTGGAACCTTAGCCGGGGCGTAATCGAAGTACTCGTCATCGGTTTCGAGGAACCGATAATAGATTTCATACAGCTTGTCATTAAAGACCTGCTGCGGAAATTCATCCCCGTGCGGGGTGGCGTCGGTGCCAAAAAGAATGCGGTCCTGGTATTTCTCAAAAAACTTGCGCGCAGTGCGTGGCTGACGGCCAAGCTCTCCGATGCGCGCGGCGATATCAACCGTCATGTTGGGGAAGTGGTCGAGATTTTCCGAAACGTTCTCGAGGTTCTCGGCGAAGTTACCAACATGAAGCACAATGAACTGCGTTTGGGGATGTCGTGCAAAAACCCGATTGCGTCGCTCGAGCAGTTCCGCATTGCTAGGAAAATCATGGTCGTAAAAAGACCAGTCAGGGTGATTGTTCAGTTCCTCAAAACGTTCATTGAAACGGTCGGTAGGCAGGAAAAATGCTACCGGGTCGGAAACATGGATGGCGACGGGAATGTTCAGCCGGCCGCAGGCATCCCACATGGGATCAAAGCGCTTATCATCAATTTTTACCAGCGGGCCGGAGGTGATATTTTCCCGTAGGTAAAGGCCTAGGGTCTTCAGAATCTTCAGACCGCGGGCTCCGTTCCGATGTGCACGTTCGATTGCGTCCGCCTGAAGCTGCGGATAATTGGGCTGCTCGAAGCGCTCGTAGCAGGGTTCCGTAAAGGTGAAGAAGCGACCGGGATGAGCTTTGTCATACTTCGTCACCGCATCTTTTAAGCCCTCATCATAACCGCCGGTCAGGTTCACCATGGCGCGAAGGTTTTTGCGATCCATTACTTCTAGCAACTCTTCCGGTGTCCCCAGGTACTCACGCTCGGCGGAAAGCTGAACCCCGTTTTGCGCTTTCTTAGAAAACGAGATGTGAGTGTGAATATCAATCGCTGGAAATTGCGCCCGCTCAATGTGCGTTTCCTTCACCTGGAGCATGCTTTTCGGTTCGTATTCGGCTAAAGGCAGCGGAGCAGGCTTCCCGGAAGCTTTCCTCGGTTCACTGTGCGTGCCATGATCAGAGGTCTCTGAAGCTCCGGAAAGCCGCGCCGCCCCGGCAAGCGCGCCCGCTCCATACAGCCATTCGCGACGGCTAATCATTTCCCCTCCTTATCCCGCGTCCCGCCACCATCGTAGTCGCCAGGAATGTGCAGCTTGAAACTCTGCACCACACGCTTGATGACGCCGCTTTCGGAAGGCGAATCCGGACGCAGACCCTCTTCAAGACATCGGAAAAACGCAAGCAGCTGGCCGGCGATCACGTGAATGACCGGGGCGTCGTCATCCCCGATTTCTGACAGACCCGGACACTCGATAATCAGATCGCTGTCACGCGCCAGATGTTTTGGTATGTCATCGCCGACGATCACTTTCATGAGCCCGAGTTGTTTGTCATCAAGCTCCCGCAATAGATCACATTCGTAGGCGCGAAGCAGGGGGCGCGAAGAAAGGAAGCACACGATCAGGGTGTCATGGTGCGCGAAGCTCATTGGGCCGTGACGAAACCCGAGATACGAATCGGAAAGCGTCGCTACCGAGCCAGCGGTCATCTCGAGCATTTTGAGCGCAGATTCCCGTGCCGCGCCCAGCAAGGGACCGCTTCCGAGGTAGACGGCACGCCGAAAACCACTGCTTGCAGCCCCTGCGATCTCGCCAATGTGGTTTCGGAGCAACTCTGAAGCGAGGAAACTCAAGCGCGTGCAGATGGATCGATAGCGCTCAACCTCGGTTCCCAGTCCAAGTGCTCTCGCCGCCAGCACGAGATTCGTAAAGCTGCTGGTCATGACGAGACTGCGGTCATTGGTGTCGTCATCGAGGGCGATCAGGCGCACGCGCGCATCGGTTCCATAGGCATCGGCAACTCGACCCTCGCGATTGCAGGTAAGCACCAGGTGGCGAATTTCGCCACTGCTGTCTAGCAAGCGTGAAACCGCACCCACGGTTTCCGGACTGTCACCGGAGCGGGAAAGCGAGACGACCAGCGCCGGCCTTTCCGGCCCCAGGGCATTTTCCCCGTAGGTCAGCAAGGTGCCTCCGCCTACGACATCGGCTACGACTTTCATCTCTCGCCTGAGTACGGGAACAACGCACTCGCCGGCGAACTGCGAGCTACCGGATCCGGTCAGCACGAGAGTACGGATATTTTCAGTGCAGGCATCTAACCGGGCCCTGGCGGTGGTCATCTGCTCGGCTGTTTTAATCCACGTGGAGGGCTGCTGAAGAATTTCCCGCAGCGTATGGAAGTAACCAGCAGCTTGCTGCTGCTGAGGAGGCCTCGAAAGAATTCCTGCCACACGCGGCTGTGAGGTCGAAAGCTGTTCGAGCCAGCTCTGATCAACTAGCGGGCTACCCAACATCTGACACCGGCCCTTTCACAAAGTCGTTTTAGATCAGTAGCAACGCCAAACTATAGCAATAACAAAAAACAAACAAAGAATAGATTTACCGCCCAGACGCAGCTGAACGTCCCAACTCCAGTTCGGGAGTCGCGATGTCCAATTGTGCAGGTCTCCCGTTTACAGCGCCATGCCATACGCTGCCGCCGAATGTGGTTACATAAATCGAGTTTGGGTCAGCCGGATCGGCGATGACCCGATGCCCCCACTTAAAGTTGTATCCGGGAATGCGAACCCAATGTTCACCACGATCGGTGGAACGCCATGCCGATGATTCAAACCCGGCCGCATATAGGATCGACGGATTGCGTGGGTCAATGGTGATGTCATATACGTGGCGGTCCCGATCGAGCACCTGCCTCCAGCTCTTGCCGGCATTTTCGGAAACAAAAATTCCGCCGCCATCCCCGTGCATTCCGACATTGCGTGCCCAAGCGGCGAGGTAGAGCCGGGCCGGATTGCGGGGATCAATTGCCAATCCATTCGGGCCGTTGACGCCTTCGGGCAACGGCATTTTGTCCCAATGTTCGCCTCCATCGCGAGAACGATAGAGGGCGCCATCGCCATCGTTGCCTATGCTGCCGTCTTCAGAGCGGCGCGCCACAACGAGATATAAGGTCTTCTGCGGATCCATGGCCAAGCGCCAGGCAAGAGGCTGAGGTTGCGAGATGCCAGTGTTTTTGAGAATCCAATTTCTCCCGCCATCGACGCTCTTATAGACGCCTCGGCCCATGGCGGCGACGTAGAGGACGCGGTTGTCGGCTGGGCTGGAGAGATCAAGCAGAATGTGTGTGGGTGCGGTCTCGTCCATGCCCCGGTTGGACTTTACCCATGTCTTTCCGCCATCGTCACTGCGGCAAACCCCGCCTTTGTACTCGAGCACTGAGCGCTTGCGCCACATCTTCGGGCGCGGCAAGTCGTGCGTACCGCTATTCGCGCTCCACATGCGGCCGCGCACTGCCGGATCGAATACCACCCAGTAGGTCGTGTTCGCCCACTCTTCGGGAACGCCAGCAGTTGAGCTTTGCCAGGATTCCCCGCTGTCCTCACTGCGAAAAAGTCCGATATCAGTGTAGGTAATGAACCGCCGCTTGGGATCGAACGGATCGAAATGGATGCCGTAGTTTGTGGTGACGTCGAGCCCAGTAGAGCTCCACTCCGCGTCGTTACCCGGTCGAGAGTAAACAGCAGTCCAGTTCGCGCCACCGTCGGTCGTCTGCATGGTGCGACCAAAATCGGTTCCGTAAGCGATGTTTGGATCCTGGTCGGCTGCCCCAAGAGCCAGTGGATTCCCCGCCCAAACAGGGCCGAAACGCCGGCTGATCCAGGCGTCGTGAACGTTCGGCGCTGGCTGGTTCGCCTCCTTCCAAACCAGCTGCCAATGCTTTCCGCCATCGACCGTCTTTGCGACACCCAGCCACAGCGATGGCTTACCGCGCAGCTTGTTCAGCCATTCATTGCCTTCGCTCAAGTTTTCGTAGGAGGCATACGCGGTTTCGGGTTGATGGAGACTGGTGGCGATTGCCCTCACATGCCACCCGCTTCCGGGCAGATCAGCCTTGTTCCAGGTTGTGCCGAGGTCATTCGAGACGAATAAGCCCTGTTTCGCTGCCCCGTATACGGCGGACTTGCCTTTACTGAACCCCGCCGAGGTGTCGCTGAACTCGACGGGCGTGTTTCGTATCTGAAGAGCATTCGAATTGTTCACCAGAATGGAATGCGCTCCGGCGATGATCAGTGTTCGCGATTCGCGTGCCGAATTAGGATCAATCCACATTTGCTTCGGTTGTTCCGGGAGGGCTTTCAGTTCTCGCCAGCTCTCACCCGCGTCGTTCGACAGAAAAAGCGCGAACTTCTCACCTGACCCGGCAGCAACATAAAGAAGATTGTCATCGTCTGGATCAATCGCCATGGCACGAATTGTCCTGAGTGGGTCGGGGTTCGCAACGATCGTCTCGTCGGCATGGTCGGGGCTCATGCGAATCCCCTGAATCGAGGAAGGCTTCGGGTAGACCAGCTTCCAGGTTTCGCCTGCGTCCCTACTGCGCCAGAGAGCCTTCGTTCCGGCATAGATGGTATTGGCATTCTTGGGATCAAAAGCAAAGAATTGAACCACGTCGCGCAGGTTGAACATCCGCCAATGGTGCCCGCCATCGTGCGTGATGTAGGCACCCGTCATGTCGCATGCCACCAGGACGGTGTTTGCATCATGGGGGCTGATCGTGGGGTGGAACATAGCGCCACCGCCCCCTGGACCAAGAACGGTGAAGTTCCCTGGCCGGCCAACGGCAATCAGGTTCGAGCTCAACAACAAAAGGAGGAGCAGGAAACGTAGGCGGCCTATTTGGGAAACCATTTGATTCTTTCGTTTGCTTTCGCTATCTTTCTTTTACACTTTGCGGCATCTTAGCAAGCTTGTCAATGGGTACGGCTCCGCATGAATCGCCGGTCATTTTTTAAGAGGACAGCCGCCTTTTCGGCGCTAGCACAAATAGCCAGCGCGCAATCTTCTTCCTTTTCTGCTCACACCCCGTCGTTTCCCGCACGCGACCGGCTGGAGCAGGGGCCCTTCGAGATCGAGCAAGACGAAGGTTGGCGCACGGCATTGTTCACTTCGCCTTCTGAAAAGCCAGTTCGCAACTCCGGAACTGGGCTCGTCGGCTACACCTGGGAAGAAAATGGGCCATCGCTGTCGGTGCGTGCGGGGAAGAAAACTCTCGAGCAGCAGGTGGAAGATATCGCCAGCTTGCCGTTCGTAGATGTGCTTTACATTCGTTGCGACTGGCGCAATGTGCAGTCAAGACCGGGAAAGCTTGATCTCGATCCTGTTTGGCAGTTGACGCTTGACGCGGCCAAGCGGCATGGCCTGCGTCTCGCATTTCGCGTGCAACTCTCGAATCCCGAGTTTCAGCCGGAACAGATTGCGCTTCCTGAATTCCTGCGGTCGCGAATTCCCTTGGTCAAGATCGGCAGCTTGGCGCGGCGCGGAAACAAAGAATACGTTGAGCCGCGTTATGATCACCCCGAGTTCCGCAAGGCCTTTCTGGAGTTGAATCAGCTGCTTGCGGCTGAGTTCGACGGCAACCCTCTCATCGAATGGATGGACCTGATGCAGTACGGATTTTGGGGCGAAGGCCACACCAGCAATCTGCCCAATCCGTTTCCGGATTATCCAACAGCGGAGCGCACGTTTGTTGAGATCACACAGGAGCAACTTGAAACGTGGAGGAAAACACCGCTCGCGGTCAACACCCAGCCAGACATCAGCCATGTCGGTAATCGGCGGGTGCTCGACATGGCTATGCGCTCTGGGGCATGGCTGAGATCGGACAGCATCATGCTCGAAGAACCCATTCAGATTGATCAGTTGGCCAACCGCCCACCTTGGCTTGCCTGCATCATGGAAGATGGTGATTTGCGTGCGTACGACTTCACCAAGCTGGCGGTCGATTCCGCCGGCGTAAATGCAATGGAAAATCGCATCCTGCACGCTCTCGATCTGCGTGCGAACTACTGGGCTCTGTGGACCGAATCCGAAAATCTTAAGCAATATACTCAGCAATATCCCCGGGGAGTCGAGCGGCTGCAAGCAAATCTCGGTTACCGTGTGAGGCCGGCATGGGTATGGCAACGAAAACGCTATGGAACGTCAGAGCTGATCGTTGGAGTGGCCAATCGCGGGGTTGCGGGCGTTCCGGGAGTTCTCCGGCTCGCGTTGCAGAGTGCCAACTCGGACTGGATATTGAAGGGCGCTCTCGATCCCGGTCAGCCCTATGGTGGCGGAGTTCGGGAAGCGTCTTTCGTGCTGCCGGAAGGCTTTGCTGGTCCCGTGCATCTATCGGCGGAACTGGAAATTCGACCGGGGATTGTAAAGCCGGTTGCATGGGCGTGCGAGCAGGGTTTGAACAAAGACGGTTCGATCAAGATCGAAGTCAAGCGGCCCGACGATCCTACATGGCGCAAGGGAGTTTAATAGTTGAATGCCGGTCGATGATGCTCGGTGAATGAGCGCGATGAGCGAAACCGCCCCCTGTCTCTCCCCACGTCGAACCATCCCGAAATTGCGATGGTGGATTGCGGCCGTGCTCTTCCTTTCCACCATCATCAACTACATTGACCGCCAAACCCTTTCGCTGCTGGCGCCCTATCTGAAAGTTCAATATCACTGGACCAACACCGACTACGCCTACATCGTCATCGCATTTCGTGTGGCGTATTCAATCGGCCAAACCGTCTTTGGACGAGCCATAGACCGCTTGGGAACTCGCCTTGGCCTTACGCTCACCGTGGCAGCCTATTCGCTCATCTCACTGTTAACCCCTCTGGCTCGTGGCTTGTACAGTTTTGGCCTCTTTCGTTTTCTGCTGGGCGCAGGCGAGTCGGCCAACTGGCCCGGCGCTGCGAAGGCGGTATCTGAATGGTTTCCAAAGCAGGAGCGTGGACTCGCAACAGCGTTTTTTGACAGCGGATCTTCGGTTGGTGGCGCGATCGCGCCCTTCATCGTCCTCTCCATTTATTTCCGCTGGGGCTGGAGGCCGGCGGTGGCGGTTCCAGGCTTGCTGGGGATTCTATGGATTTTGCTCTGGCGAAGAATTTATCAGCCACCGCAACTGCATCCCCTGGTTTCAAAGGCGGAACGCGCTCTTATTGCTCGCGATAGGGACGATCTCCAGGCCGACGGTTTTCCTCGCTTATCAATGGCGGACCTACTGCGATTGCCGCAAACCTGGGGCACGATTGTGGCTCGCAGCTTCACCGACCCGGTTTGGTTTTTCGTGACGGACTGGTTCCCGATTTATCTGGTGGCCAAAGGATTTGATCTCAAGAGCAGCTTCGTTGCCGTCTGGGTTCCTTTCATTGCCGCCGATCTCGGGAATTTCTTCGGAGGGATTGCTTCTGGCCGGCTGGTTAAGGCCGGTTGGTCCCTGGGAGCGGCGCGCAAAGCGGTCGTGGTCTTCGGGGGCCTCGGAGTAATACTCCTGATTCCCACAATTTTTACCACCAAGCTTTGGATGATTACGCTGCTGTTCGCGCTCGCAACCTTCGCCTATGCTGCGTTCAGCACCATCGCCAATGTGCTGCCCTCAGACCTCTATCACAGCACATCGGTAGCAACAGTTAGCGGCTTCGGGGGGACCGGGTCGGGAATCGGAACCATCATTGCCTTCCTTCTCGTCGGACATTATTCTGACCTGCGGCAGGGGATGACAACGCATGCCTTTGATCCAATCATTTGGGTTGCGGGATTGATTCCATTTTGCGGCATGATCCTCGTTCTGCTCCTGATTAGAAACACAGAAGCAACTCGAAAGGGTCTTGTGCGGCCGCTGTGACCTTAGGCTTGATGGGCGAGCACGACCTCAGGCGTAAGCAATGAAGCTGAGCTTTGATCAAGATAAACAATGGCGTTCGCATGCGTGCGTAGAATCGACGCGGGGGCAAGGGGCGTCACAGCGCGACCAAAGCAAGTTGCTACAGCCTGAGCTTTTCGTGTATCCGGAACAATGCAGAGAATCTCTTCCGATTTGAGAATCTGCCGGACCGTCATAGAAATGGCCCGGCGGGGCACGTCTTCTAAGCTATGGAACCAGCCCTCACCTAGTTGCTGTCGCCGGCAGGCTTCATCCAGCTCCACCACGATGTAGGCTTCCTCACTGTCGAAATCCGCTGGTGGGTCATTGAACGCCAGATGCCCGTTCTCTCCGACTCCTACGAAAGCGAGGTCAATCGGAGCTTTCCGAATTTCAGTGGTGACGTCGGCTATCATCTCCCGCGGCTCTCGAGTTCCGTCGAGCAGGTGGTAACGGACGATGCCGGTCTTTTGGATGAGCCGTTCACGGAGGTACTTGCGGAAGCTCGCTGGGTGAGTCTCTGGAATCCCGAGATATTCGTCGAGGTGAAACATCTCCACCTTGTGCCAAGGAAGGTTCTCCCCAGTCAGTTCCTGCAGAAATTCGAATTGAGAGGCCCCGGTGGCCGCAACAATTCGGGCAATGCCGTGCCGCGCGACGGCGTCTTGGATAACGGTTGCGGCTTTCTTGGCTGCTGCCTTGGCGAGGGAAGATTTTTCAGAAAAGACTTCGATTCGCATGGTTATTGTAAAAAGACATTTCCGGGGTGGGTTAGTAAACGCAAATAAACATAAGCAAACGAAAGCAACAGGCGTTAGACTATCACGGGCGCTGACCTTGATCAATCGGTCAGTCCACCGAAGAATGATCAATACCGTCGGACAACTGGAAGAGCAGCTTTCACTGCCACTCGAGGCTGATGTCGCTGCCGTTTCCAATTTGGTTGGGGACCTATTGATCCTTGGCGCAGGCGGCAAAATGGGGCCTAGCCTGGCGAAACTGGCCCGGCGCGCCATTCATCAATCTGGGGTGAGGAAGCGGGTGATTGCCGTCGCGCGTTTTTCCGACCCCCAACTTCGCGACGATCTCGAAAGCTGTGGCATCGAGACCGTAGCACGCGATCTGCTGCAGCCCGGTGCCCTCGCACAACTTCCAGAGGTCGAGAATGTCGTCTTCATGGCGGCTCGCAAGTTCGGGACAAGCGGCTGCGAGCACTTAACCTGGGCAATGAACAGCTTTCTTCCAGGGTTAGTCGCTGAGCGATTTCGGAATTCCCGCATCGTTGGGTTTTCAACCGGCAATGTCTATGGTTTGCAGCCGGTCTCACAAGGAGGTGCGACCGAGTCTACCGCAGCCGTACCGGTAGGAGAGTACGCACAGTCTGCGCTCGGCCGGGAGCGGATGTTTGAATACGGCTCCCATCAGTGGGGCACGCCAGTAGTTCTTCTTCGACTGAACTATGCGGTTGAGCTACGTTACGGAGTGCTGGTTGATATTGGCCTTGCCGTCTTCAATCGTCAGCCGGTCAACTTGCAAATGGGATATGTGAACGTGATTTGGCAGGGGAGCGCGAATTCAGCGTGCCTGCGCGCCTTCGCCCTTTGCCAGTCGCCGCCGCTGCTGCTCAACATCACCGGACCAGAGACTCTTTCTGTGCGCCAAATTGCCGAGGAATTTGGCCGTCGTTTCAAGATTGAGCCGCACTTTACGGGAAAGGAATCCGACGTCGCGATTCTCAGCAACGCCCAGAAGGCAATATCGCTGTTTGGCCCTCCGACTGTCCCGCCGTCGCAACTCATAGAGTGGATTGCGCACTGGATCGCGAACGGAGGCGCGCTGTTGAATAAACCGTCGCACTTTGAAGTCCAGGATGGGAAGTTCTGATGGACTTGCGCGACGAACTGCGAAAAGGGCTGGTGATCCCGGCTCATCCTCTCGCCCTTAGCCGCAATCGCAAACTCGACGAGCTCCATCAACGCGCACTCACGCGCTACTATCTCGCCGCCGGCGCTGGCGGCGTCGCCGTTGGAGTACACACGACGCAATTTGAGATCCGCGATCCCAAATTCAATCTCCTCAAGCCCGTACTAGAACTGGCCATGCAGGAATTGCGCGGTCAACCTGTGGTGAAAGTGGCAGGGGTCTGCGGGAAAAAGGCGGCCGCGATCACTGAAGCTGAGCTCGCAAAATCCCTCGGCTATGATGCCGCCCTGTTGAGCCTGGCGGCGTTGCGCGCAGCGACCGTTTCGGAACTTCTCGATCATTCGCGGGCGATTGCCTCCATCATCCCGCTCATCGGTTTCTATCTTCAACCCGCGGTTGGTGGACGAGTGCTACCGGTTGAATTCTGGCGTGAATTCGCGCAGATTCCCGAGGTTGTAGCCATCAAAATCGCGCCCTTCAATCGCTATCAGACCCTCGACGTTGTACGGGCCGTGGTCGAAAGTGGTCGCGATGATCTTGCGCTCTACACCGGGAACGACGACAACATCATTTGCGACTTGCTGACACGGTTTGAAGTTGGGGGTAAACGTGCGCGGATCGTCGGAGGCCTGCTCGGACATTGGGCGATCTGGACGAAGACAGCTGTCTCGCTACTCAGGTCGATCAAACAATGTGATCGTTCAATTTCTCCGGATCTACTCACTACCGCGCAGCAGGTTACGGAAATGAACGCCGCTATCTTCGACCCGCAAAACAATTTTCACGGTTGCATCTCTGGTATCAACGAAGTTTTGAGGCGTCAAGGACTTATGTCAGGACGTTGGTGCCTCGATCCGCGCGAGGACCTCTCACCGAACCAGAGTGAAGAAATTGATCGCGTGTTGAGGTTGTACCCTCATCTGCATGACGGGGATGACGCACTCATTCGCGAACATCTCGAGGAATGGCTGCGATAGGCTGGCTTTCGAATTCCTGTCGACTCGGCGAGCCCTAACCATCAAACCCTCAGGCGAAAATCGCACAACTTTTGCAAGTCATTGCTGGTTGCGGATGAACCCGACGGTGGCAAGGTAGATCCTGAGTGCAACATGTAACTCTGAAGTGAGCGGAATCCGTTCAGGCGCTCTCAAGCATGAACCGCAGTTATTCCTCTGCAACCCTCGATTTGCGCCCCACCTGCTCAGGTTCTAAAGCACAATATCGTTGGTTCGCCTTTGCGGAGCAACCGTTCGAAAGGCGGATGGCGAGAGCGCTGCAATGCACTGAACCCAATTCAGCCGACGCCGCGGCCACGTTTGCCGAGGCTCGAGCTCCCGATGTACTGCACGGCTTTAGCACGAGGACACCATCGGGCAATTCCCGGGCGCGAGAATCGAGAAGTCGTGTCAGGACATAGATGAGTTTGGAGGTGACTATGCGCCGAGCAGGCCGGAACGTAATCTTTACCCTGTTCAGTATGGCTTGCTTTATCGCGGGCTCATACCTGCCGACAGGTCCAAGACATGCTTGGTCACAAGAGCCCGCGCCCGAGTCACGCCCTGCGGAAAAACCTCCATCGATCGTGAATGCGCCTGCGGAGCAGCCCGAGGAGCCGCAAGAACAAGAAGATGAACTGTCGCCCGCCGCGCTGACACTGAACTTGCCGAACGCCTTGCCGCTCATCCAAAAGCTCTATCAGGCCACCCGCGAGACCAAGGAAAAAGACATCTTGGCCCGTTTGCAAGAAGCGAAAACACTTATCGATAACGGTGTTGACGTGAAGTCAGCGGACGCTCAGGGTCGAACCGCATTGCATTGGGCGGTATTTGGCTCGAGCTATACCACCAAACAAAAGGTCATCGTGGCTTATGAAGAAGTCGCCGACGCGATGATCAGCCGCGGCGTGGACATCAACCGGGAAGATATCTATCAGAATACTGCGTTGGACTACCTGCTCTACTCTCCGAATTTTGAGATGCAGACTCTGCTGGTTGAGAATGGGGCGACCAGTGGCTTTCTCGCCGCTTTCTATCACTTTTCGGACCAGGGAACCAAGGTCGCGGCGCAGCCGATGCCCCACAATACTGGAGCAGAACCCGATGCTGACCTCGCTTCGGGCGCAACCCTCTCCATCCGCCTTGATGTTCCCGTGTACAGCGACCGCTCGCGCACCGGCGATCCCATTAATGGGACGGTCACCTATCCGTTGTGCAAGAACGGTGAGCAGCTCGAGTGCAGGGAAGGGGAGCTAGTGGTTGCTCCGGGCACGAGGGCGAACGGGACGATTCTGTTTGCCCAAAAGGCTCCGGATAAGTATTCGCGGCCTCGGTTGGTGCTGGACTTTTCAAACATCGTCCACAGGAACGGCCAAAATTCACCGCTGTATGCACGTGTGATAAGCGTGGATAACGCGCGTGAAACGGTGCAGAACAACGAGATCTTGGGCATTATTCAGCCGCATGCGAAGAGCAAGGTGTCACTGGTGTTTACGGCGGTAGGCCTGATCAATCCAATTGCAGGTTACACAATCAAGGGTGTGCAAACCATCTATGGCCTGTCGATTCGGCGGGAGATTTTATATCCTGCGGGAACCGACCTACAAGTTCAGGTGGTTCGCGCCTCCACCCTGAGGCAGAAGGAACCTTGGGCGGGATGGCGGCAGCTGCCGGTCGACACCACACTCAAACGACTCGCCGAAGCCGCGCCCCTCCGCACCTCCACCCCAGGCAAGATACCATCCGATCTAACCAACCTGATGTTTCTCGGCAACGAGCAGGAGTTGGTCGCCGCTTTCGGCGAGGCCGGCTGGATTGCAGCCGACAGTGTCAACGCCCGGACTGCGTTGAAAGCGGTACAAGCGACCATTCGACAGACGGGATACTCCGACGCCCCCGTCTCCACGCTTTTGCTGGACGGACGGCCTCCTGATCTGGTCTTCCAAAAATCTCTGAACACCTTTGCGAAACGGCATCACATCCGGATATGGAAAATAGCCGAACGCTATCAGGGAAGAGAAGTCTGGGTGGGTGCGGCTACGCACGACATCGCAACCATGAATAGCAGGGCGGCGACGAAATGGACCCATCGCATTGACCCTCACGTGGACCGCGAGCGCGATTGGGTGATGACGGACCTGTTGTTTGTGGGTACGGCAAACGCGTGCGCGGACATCGACCGGCCACGCGCCCCGAAAAAGACAATGAATGCGACCGGAGATAATATCCTCACAGACGGGAAGCTGTCTGTGCTCGAACTACGGCCGGCTGGATCAATGCCCGCTCTCCAATCAAGGTGAGGAGAAGCTTTCACCGGCTACTACATCACCGTCGGCCAATCGGTTTTCAGGACCCCCCGGCACCTCTACAGATTTTCAACTGTCAGACTGGTGTTACCACCCCAGTAGTCATGAAACTGTTTCTCCACGAACTGGGCGTCATAGCTGCGACCTTGCCTTTTGAGCGCCTGATGCAAGCCGAATAACGAACGGGGATTTCGTGGGTTTTGCTTCAGGTCTTCGCGAAATACTTTTTCCGCCTCCGGCGCCTTATCGGCAATCAGCAGCGCACCACCGAGCGACTCCCTGACAGGGAAATACCAGTCAGGAGGCTCCCCATAGTTAAGCGTGTCCTGCACCCCCACGGCATTGCGCAGGCGAGCGATCGCCGCATCGGTATCTTTACGGGCCATAGCAATCCTGGCGGCAAGGACATCGTCCGCAATCTGCAGAATATCTCTTGTTTTGTTGTTCCAGGGCGGAGCAAAAATGGCGTCGGGCGGCGTTGCTTGTTTTGCGGCGACAATGACGGCATGTTCTTTCTCGGCTTCATCTGGTTTCCCGGTTCCGGCGAGCGCCATGCCGCGGGCGTAGTGCCAGAAAGTGGTCACGACTTTCAAGTTCGGGTCTGGCTGAGGCATTTTGAGAATGTCACTCCACTTTCCAAAACGCACCAGCACCGCACTTGGAATCGCGACGAATCCCTCGAGCATCGGCATGTCTTTCAGCATTGGGCGGACATGGGCCGCCAACTTGTCGGCCGCTTGTTTAGCTTGGGGAAAATTGCCTTGCATGCTGGCTGCGATGGCGATGAAGTGGAGGTTGTGGCTGTAATACATTCCGGAATACATCCCGGGTTGCACGCCATTGGCGCTGCTGGTTTTAATGTAGGTTTCGTCGGCTGCTGCTGCCTTCTCGTTCGTCTTGACCGCGGCGTCATAGTCTCCCGTGCGGATGTACACATGGGCCGGCATATGAACAATGTGGCCGGCCGAAGGCGCCAGCGCCGCCAGCCGGTTTGCGCCAGCCAGCGCACGTTCAGGGCTAGGCGAAGCCTCGACGGCGTGGATGTAGTAATGGACTGCTCCCAAATGGTTGGGGTCGCGCTTGATGACCGACTCGAGCGTCGAAACGATCTCTTCGGTTCCGTCGCGCGGGCTGCCATCTTTCATCCACAGTCCCCAGGGGTGCAGGTTCATACCTGCTTCGGCAAAGAGCGTTGCTGCGTCAAGGTCGTCAGGATATTTGTTCATCAGCTCGCGCATGGCCTCGCGATAATCCTCGGCGGCCTTCCGGCGGTCGACGCCGGGAGCGGGAAAGCGCCTGGCCATGGCCTGGATGTAGTCGCGCTCGGTCGCAGAGGCACCGCTTGAAAGACGTCCTGCTTTCTCGATGGCCTCATGCGCCTCTTGAAAGCGCTCATCGCTCGCCGGATCGTTGTAGTTAGGCCCAACCGCTTCCGCGATGCCCCAGTACGCCATCGCCAGGTTCGGATCGAGCTGAGCGGCGCGACGGAACGAGCGAGCAGCTTCATCGTGGTTGAAGGCGTAAATCAGTCGCAAGCCTTGATCGAAGAACTTTTGCGCCGCAGGGTTACTTGTAGTAACCGGATGGTGCAGATTGCTGATGCCGGTCATCAAAGTGGCTGGCTTCGCCGCGGGATGGGGAGAGTGGTCCTGAGCTGCGCTTGCGAAGCAGAGAGAGAAAGTGAGGAGCAGGGAACCCAGGTGCTTCATCTGGATGTCCTCCTTGGCCAGAATTGTTCTGTTAGCTTTCGAAAACTGCAAAATTATACGCCGGAAACTACATAGGGGTAGGGGCACGATACCGTTCACCTTGAAAGCTCACGGAAGATTGGGAGAGCTCCCGTCAGGCGAGAGTCAGGGAAAAAGCGTTTTATGGTCTCAATTAGCGGGGGGTATTCTCTGCGCGAAGCGGTTGGTCCGGATATCAAGCCCGCTGCCCCTGACTCAGCGGGATGCCGCCCTCTGGCCAACCCTACAATGCTTGGTTGCGTTCCGAAAACTGTCAACCCATACAGGTGAAACAAACGCCAGCCGGATTTGGGCGTGAACGGGATGCCTGTTCCCCAATCGCAGGTGCTCCCATCGCGCCTCCTACCCACCTGGCAGATGCGCCGGCCGTCTGGATTTTGCCATTCTCTTTTCGGAGGGATCCTATGAGTGTCTGGGACGAACTATCGAGTGAACTATCGAAATCGATTCAAGATATCGGCAAGAGCGTCGTGACGGTTCAAGGAGGTGGCGGCCGGAGTGCGAGTGGAATCTTCCTCGACGAACAGACGATCGTAACCACTGCACGCGTCGTAGCCGATCAGGAAACGATCCGCGTCTGGACCTCTTCTGAAAAAAAGTTGAATGCCACTCTTGTGGGCATCGACTCCGGTACCGATATCGGGCTTCTGAATCTGGAGACGAAAGCCGGCACACCTGCTGTCTTCTCAGAAGACCCAAAGCTGGCAGTTGGTCAGTTGTTGCTCGCGATCGGCCGCACTTGGCGGGGAAACCTGGTCGCAAGCGCAGGGATCCTCTCCGGCGTAATGGGCGAGTGGTACACGTTTCGCGGCAAGAAGATCGAGGCCTTCATTCGTCCAGACTTGAATCTCTACTCTGGCTTTTCCGGCGGACCGCTCATGGGTGCGGACCGTAAGGTCATCGGCATGAACACCGGTGCACTTCGTCGGGGATCGCCATTGGCCGTACCATACGCCACAATCAAGCGTATCGGTGCCGTCCTAAAGGAGAAGGGGTACGTACCCAAACCTTACCTGGGAGTCGGCCTTCAACCAGTGCGGGTGCCTGAGTCCCTGAAGCGGAAGCTGAATCTAACTCAGGATGTGGGCGCACTCGTTGTTCATGTCGATTCTGAGGGGCCTTCTGATAAAGCTGGATTGTTGCTCGGCGATATGCTCCTCCGAGTCGAAGACCAGGAGTTGGGCGCACAGGGGACCGCTTCCGTTGTTTTTCGGCTGACTCCGAAGCAAGAAGTGAAGATCTACGGAATGCGTGCCGGACAGCAATTTTCCTCAACGGTCCTGGTAGGAGAACGCCCACGCAGACAGGCATGAAATGCAGCCGAAGATTCGAGTCTCTTTGGTCGCGGAAAAAGACAAAGACGCCCGCAAGCTAATCCGGCTTTTTGAACAGTTTCCTGAATTCGCAGTCGTTGATACTTTCGCGGCGGCGGGGAACGGTGCGAAGACCTTCGACGTGCAGGTGGTTCATGCGGAGCACTTAGCTCAGCTTAGCGATCATTTTGCAAAGGCGGATGGGCCGACTCTTTACCTTGTTCCTCACGGTGTACGGCCCAACGAACTCCGCGCTCCGAACGCCATGCTCCCGCCGGATGCGCCAACGACGCAAATCCGGGCGGCAGCCATGGCGGTTGCAGCTGGGCTGCAGATAGCCCAGAAGACGGATTTCGATGCGGACGGTGAATCGGAGTTCGCCTTTGTCGAGCCCCTTACCGACCGAGAGCTTCACATCCTGAACCTTGTGGCCGATGGACTTTCCAATCCCCAGATTGCGCGTCGCTTGGCCATTTCTCGCAATACCGTGAAATTCCACATAAGCTCGATCATCGCAAAACTAGGTGCGACGTCGCGAACCGAAGCAGTGACGATCGGGGTTAAACGCGGCCTAATCATTCTCTGATCAAGTCGATCTGATGATGGAACAAATTTAGGAGCCGAAAAGCGCGGCTTTCAAGAGCCAGCCTCGGGTTCCACCGAACAGGTCATATGACGCTCAGTTCATCGTGGCGATCCGGCTACCATTTCCCTGAGTTAGGGGTCGCAACTGGATTTTGGGCGGAGAAGGCACTGGATTGCGAACTCGCCGAGAACATTTCACTAGATTTGTTCGATCTCTCTCGCGCATTCGCGGTCAAGAGTGCCCTTTCCTCAGGGAGAAATAATAGGGACCCCATCATCGCCAGCTGAAGTTGCTTCAATTCCCATTGCGCTTTCATGATTCCTGAAGCGCTGTGCCGGTTCTCGCCTAAGAGCAAGTGGCCGATTTCGTGTGCGATCAGGCAACCAAGAACAACCGATAAATCGATTTCCGCATTCCGGCTGATTCTGGTTAGTCGTTCTGCCGATTCGTAGTAGACAGTCGCGAATAGTGGCGCAATGGCGAATCCGAAGATGCTGTTTCGAAAGCTATGCTCTGACGGGTGCTTCAGAATACGTAAACGTATCTGACCTGGTAGGGGCTCCTCGTAACAGGCTGACCGGGCCGTCGGAACCCTCCTGATCGGGCAGTCAATCCAGCTGACATGGATTTTGGCTTGACCGAAGATTCGTTGTGTTTCCCGTTCTGCTCGATCAATGAGTTCCGGACTGGCCTCCGAAAAGTTGTATACCAAAACGGCCAGTACAGGGTCTTGCGACGCGGTCTGTGCCAGCGCTATTTTCCCGGGCCAAACTAGAAGCAAACCAAAGAACGAAATCAGCAGCCAATACCTGTTTCCCACGTCGCCCTCCAGTCGCACACGGCCGTGCGACGGGGGACAACGTAGGGTTCAGCGCCGGCTACCTCAATGGAAGAAGGGTGGAATTTGGGTGGAGGAAAGGTTAAAAGAATATCAATGCCTAAAGCTATTGAAAGACATGGGGTTAGCTAATGGCCTCAGAGCAATCGGAGCCATTTAGCGACTCTCTAGGCACTGATCCGGTGCTAGACTTTCTGCCGAGTGATCGGGCGTCGTGGGAAATCTCGCTCAAAACGGTCTGGTTCGGTTTGGAGTGTTCGAGGTTGATCTTCGCACTGAGGCCCTGCGAAAGAACGGACACAAGCTCAAGCTGGGTGGACAGCCGTTTCAGGTCCTCGGGATACTTCTAGAACACCCTGGGGAAGTGATCACCCGTGAGGAGCTGCAGAAGCGTATTTGGCCCGATACGTTCGTTGATTTCGAGCACAACCTTAACTCGTCGATTAACAGGATTCGCGAGGTTCTGGGCGACTCGGCGGAGAATCCCCGATACATCGAGACCGTTCCGCGAAAAGGCTACCGTTTTGTTGCGCCGGTGAACGGAGCTGCCGCACTCACGTCCTCGACTCCCGTTCTGCAACCCCCGGCAGAACTTCGAATGAAGATAAGCGGGCGCCGGGATCGTCTAACCACCCTAAGGGTTTGGGGTTACCTCGCTCTCGGGCTTGTTCTGTTGGGGCTCATCACGGCCGTCCTAGAGTGGCGCAACTCAGGCAAAAACCCACAAATCACGCGCTACTCACAGATCACCGCGGATGGGCAGGGGAAAAGCTCCGGTTACGCTAGCGAAGCCCCCGCTCCTCTCGTAGGCGATGGGGCGCGCCTGTACTTCGTAGAGGGGCCGGTAGGGGCAAAGCGTCTTGTACAGGTTTCAGCGCAAGGGGGTGAGACTTCATTCCTTCCCATCTCTTTCGGTATCCGTCGGGTCCTCGATGTCTCTCCCCGCCATGAACTACTGGTCTCGGCTGCCGGGGACCGCCTGGAAAGCGAAACGCCGCTCATGATTTTGCCGCTGCCAGGAGGGCCGCCTTATCGAGTCGGCAACATCTTAGGGCACGACGGCAGTTGGGCGCGTGATGGAAAACAGATCGTATATGCCGAAGGTCATTCCCTCTTCTTAACCGACAGCAGCGGAAAAGGCGCACGCAAACTTGCGGATGTTGCGGGGACTGCTTGGTGGCCGCGGTGGTCTCCAGACGGAACGAGGATCCGTTTTACGGTACTGGCGGAGCTTGGCTCGCAGAGTCCCGCGCAGGAGATTTGGGAGGTTCTGGCCGACGGCAGCCATCTGCAGCGTGCATTTGTCGATGTCGGCGCGCCACCGGTCCAATGCTGTGGCAACTGGACTGGCGACGGTAAATATTATGTTTTTTCGTCTCCCGACTCGTTTTCCGTCTCAAGCTCCGGACAAATCCGAAGATGGGAGACGTTTGCCACGCAGTTGTGGGCGTTTCGCGAGCAGGCCGACATCATCTCCAGCAGCAAGAAGCTTTTTAGACTGACTGCGGGCCCGATGAGCATGGCATCGCCTCTCCCGACTCCAGAGAGCAAGAAACTATTTGCGCTTGCCCAACACCAACGCGGCCAGCTCGTGCGCTTTGACCGGGAAGTAAGGCAATTCGTGCCGTTTCTCCAAGGTATCTCGGCAACCGACGTTGACATTTCGAGAGATCGCCAGTGGGTAGTGTACGTTTCCTATCCGGAAGGAACTCTATGGCGAAGCCGGCTTGATGGTAGCGACCAGCTACAGCTCACCCTGCCTCCGATGCAGGTCATCCTGCCGCGCTGGTCGCCGGACGGGACGCAGATTGCCTTTGTCGGGGACGATCATATTTATCTTGTCCCCCGCGATGGTGGCACTCCCGAACCTGCTGGCGGAGGCACCCCCTTGGAGGGGGAGCCTACATGGTCGCAGGATGGGAAGTCTCTCGCATTTGCGCCATGGTTCTGGCTCGACGGAAAGTCAGGAATCAGCCTATTGGACTTGAAAACAGGATCTCTGAAACCGTTATCGGGATTTGAAGGGCTCTTCTCTCCAAGGTATTCCCCTGACGGCAAATACATCGCGGCGCTTACGGTTGAGAATTCCACACTGGTGTTGGTAGATGTGAAAAGCGGCACAAAGCAGAAGCTTTGCGAAGGCGTGGCTTACCCGAACTGGTCGCGCGATGGGCGCTACATCAACTTTGACAAGCCCTATCAGGAAGATACTGTGAAAGGAGATACAGGGCTGTACCGGGTGCGCATCAGCGATGGGAAGATCGAAAAAGTGGTAACCCTCGAGCCCCGTCTCCTCAGTTGGGCGATTGTCGGCAAATGGAACGGGCTTGCGGCGGACGATTCGCCGCTGGTTCTGCGCGACACGAGTGTGGACGAGATCTATGCTCTCGATTGGGATACCCGGTAGTCTCAATAACCAGCGTCGATGCTAGCTCTCAGGATGCTTTTATAAGCGCGCTTCTCAGATTTTCATGGTAGTTTCTGTCCCGACTTGACTGGGCAGCAGAGACGGACGGAAGCTGAACCTCACCCCGCGGACAGAAGCACTGATGAAATGGAGTCGAGAACCCCGTTATGCATTTGACGGAAAAGTAATTCCCCAGAAGCCCGCGGCCTTCGTGTCCTGCTCGACAAACTCAATTCCATACCTAAGAAGACCTTCCTCGGCATTGATCTGGGACACAACGCGCGCCGAAATCTGGGCGCCGCGTTTGTTCCGCACGACGACCTTGGTCCCGACCAATAGCTCGCGAGTAATTTGAAGGGCCGCTCCGTGCTTGTTCAGGCCGGTCGCTTTCGCGCCCACCGTGAACGAGCACTTGCTACGGTCTTCTCCGGATACGGCAACTGGCGCATTGAGGGCAATTCTGGGGCTTCGACGTTTAACTGCCGAGCAACGGCCGGAAGTGGGGATGCTCATTTGTCCTTTCTGACTTCAGAGGTCGCTTCGTTCGTCTTGGAACACTAAAACTGCGTCCAAGAGACAGCAACGCACCAAAGTGATAGTAATGCGTGATCTACGTACCGGAGACTACGTGGATTGCCGGTTATCGCCCCCATTCCTCAGACGTTTTTTGCGGAAGTAACCAGGTGCATGAGTGACGTTCGTGTCCTACATCTTTTGAGGAATAGACGCACAGCCCGTAGCTGGCTCAACATAAAGATATTCCGGTGGCGTTTTCCTTGGGGGGGCAAAAGCGTAGGCGACGCCACTTGCACTCCTCGCCAGTACTGAAAGAAAGCAGAAAAGGGCCGCTCGTTAAGAACTGCTTCGAGTCGTGCGAATCGGGCCGCCTGGCAACGTTGTTTACGTCTTTTTGCAGGCAATGCACTTGCGCCTGTCGCAACGCGCCTTGCGGCAGGGGCTAAAACTTCGTTGGGGGACCCATGGCCACTGCCGCCGTCCAGGCTCGTCGAGCTGGATTTCATTTCCGACCCAAATATGTCGTCTTTGCCGTCGTTGGGCTGATGATCGCGTATGTCATCTACCACAACGAGAGCTTCCTTTGGCATCCGCACGCTCCCATTTGGCAACATTATGAAGGCTTCAAGTGGTACCTGTTGCCTCATGGCCTCGCCGGGGCGTGCGCCATTTTTTTAGGCCCCTTGCAATTCTCTGACCGGCTCCGCCAGCGCTTTACCAAGCTCCATCGTATTTTGGGTAGGTTTTATGTCGTGGGGGCGCTGATTGTGTCGCCGCTAGGCGTGTATCTGCAATACTTCGATGAGCGGATTGGCGGGACGCGCTCATTCACGTTAGCAGCCGTCGCTGATGCCGCGCTGTTAATGATCACGACCGGCATAGCGTTTGTGTTCATCCGTCAGAAAAAAGTTCAGCAACACCGTCAGTGGATGACGCGGAGCTTCGCAGTTGCCATCGTGTTTCTTGAGGTCCGGGTCATTACCGGGCTTGCCGGATGGGAAAACCCCGTGGCGATTGAAACTACTGTTTGGATGTGTCTAGCCTTCTCACTCCTGGTTGGAGACATAGCCTTGCAGCTTCAGGAATATTTGCGCTTGCGACCAGGGGCTCGGGCGTAAGCCCCGGCAAGCTGCGCAAAGGATGGATGTGAAGGAGGATTCTTTCACTGACGCTCCCGGGCCCATTTTTGCATCTCGCGGTTTAGACCCGTCCGAGTCTTGAACGTCCCATGCGGTTGTTCCGGGGTCTTTGGGAGATCGCCAAAATAGGGAACTTGAATCTCAACTTCTGAGCTGTGGGTTACATGTCAAGGTTGGTTAAGTCGCCATCGCTGATTCGCATGCCGTTTGAGATGAGCATTGTGCCTGCCGCTATCCTGGCAACGCGGCCATTCACCCTCGACTGCGGAGCGCGATTGAATGCCGGAAAAATGAGGCCCTTGAACCACGCTTCCTCAACCCGGCCCAATTGATACTGGTCCGGGTGTTGGTGCAGGAACTTCGCAACGGCGGATTCCGGAAAACGGCCATTGACCCCTCGCAACCATCCCCGGTTAACCCAGTTCCGAATGGACTTTGTGCTCACTCTCAATAGGAGTCGGAGATCTTCCTTGGTATAGCCCTCTCTCAGGCGAAAACTAATTTCGAGCTGCTTCAGTTTTGCTTTGACCGATGCAGGAGTGCGGTCTAGCTTCTTGGCAAGTGCAGCCAGGGTACTCATGCCAGCATGCTCACCAAGCCTGTCAATTTCCTCTTTTGTCCAGGGCCGGCGCCGACAAAAGGCAAGGCCAAGAACTGCAGCCCGGCTGAGAATCACGACCCGAGTAAATCCGCAAGAGCGCTGAACCAGGTCGAGGTTGTAGGTTAGGGCAACTTTTGTCTGAGCTCGCTGATACGCATGCCGCAGTTTTTCGTCGAGTTCCGGGGTCCATTGAAACTTCTTATTTGCCGGCGCTCTACGCTGTAGCCGACAGCTATGGCACATCCGATCGGCGGCGCAACCATTCAAACGGTGGCAGCCACTGCAGACCACTGGAGTGTTTGGAATTCCCCGCATGGAGGTTCACGAAGCCAGCTACATATCGGTCGAGATGTCGAGCACCTCCGATTATCGATTGCGGACCTGAAAATTACCTGAAGAAGCTCTGGGCGGGCAGATTGTTCGCATCATTCCGAACTGGGGAGGGGTATCATCGTCAACGGATGAGAATTCTCGTCGTGGAAGACGAAAGACCGATGGCGGAACTCCTCCGCAAAGGATTGGAAGAGGAGCTTCATTCTGTCAGTGTTGTCCACGACGGGCAGTCGGCGATCGACTTTGCGCGCACCTCGCAGTTCGACGCTATTGTGCTAGATGTGATGATTCCGGAATTGGACGGCTTCGAGGTGGTTCGGCGCTTGCGCCGATCCGAAAATGGGACACCGATCATCATGTTGACTGCGAGAGACGCGGTTCCTGAGATTGCACGTGGTTTGGATCTCGGGGTCGACGACTACTTAACCAAGCCATTTTCATTCGTCGAACTTCTGGCTCGTCTCCGCGCCATCACGCGACGCGGGGTTGGGCAGCGACGTTCTCTTCTCAAGGTTGCTGATCTAGAACTCGATCCTGCCACAAGGCGCGTCCATCGAGGGGGGCGTGAAGTTCATCTAACGGCCACAGAATTTCGCTTGCTGGAATTTTTGATGAGGCGAACCGGTCGAGCGGTGATGCGAGACAGCATCGTTGAAACGGTATGGGGCAGCTTTGAGAGTGTGGAAGACAACACCCTGGAAGCCTTCATTTCATTGCTTCGGACGAAAATTGACAAAGGGTTTCAGCACAAGCTAATCCACACCATTCGGGGCGTAGGGTATTCGCTGCGGGAGGAAGTGTGAAGCTCCATTCGCTGAAAATTGGTACGAAACTTACTGCCTGGTACATGCTATTCATGGCGGTCGGTTTGAGCCTAGGCGGCGGCCTTGCTTTTCTCAATATGCGGCACAGCATACACGCCACCGTGGACGGGCAACTTCGAGAACGCCTGAGTGTGGTGCGAGAGACGGTCAATCGCAGGATGCGGGCTGGCCAGGTTGAAGAGCTCCGGGAAGAACTCGACGAAGATTCCGAGCTGCGCCCTGCGAGCGACCTTCTCCAAATCTCAGATCAGGAAGGTCGATGGGTTTTTCAATCGGCCGCGATCAAGCCGTATCGTCTGCCACCGCAATCGGCGGAGACCGCTATCGGCAAAGCAAAAACCGAAATGATCGGAAACGTACCCATACGTTTGATCGCTGAAGACGTCTCGTTAAATGGGGAAGTGTACAACATTCAAATTGCAGCTCGAATGGACGGGTTTTATCAAGCGCTCACCCGATTCCGGCACAGGTTGCTCTTATTTCTCCCGGTAATCCTGGTTGTTGCGACGGCAGGCGGATATTGGACCAGCCGAAGAGCTCTCTCACCCGTCGATGCCATTAGCCTCGCAGCACAGCAGATCAACCCTCGCAACCTTTCCTCACGAATCACGGTTCCAGATACGGGAGACGAGCTACAGCGCTTATCCGAGACCCTGAATGCAATGCTCGGACGGGTAGATGCCGCGATGCAGCGCGTTACTCAGTTCACTGCCGATGCCTCTCACGAGCTGCGAACGCCGATCACCATAATGCGAACTCGCGCGGAGTTGGCGCTGCGGCGGATACGCACCGAGGCGGAGTACCGGGAGATTATTGAGCAACTGCACGCAGAACTGGTTCGAACTTCCCGACTGGTGGACAATCTTATGCTTTTGGCTCGTGCCGATGCCGGGGCAGAACCGATTGAACTTGAAGAGCTCGATCTTGTGGACCTGCTAAGGCGCGTGCTTTCCCAGGCGTCTTTCTTGGCGGAAGAAAAGGGAGTTTCGCTGCGCGCAAACTTGTCGTTAAGGAATGCCTTATGGATCGAAGGCGACCCCCAGCTACTGGGGCGACTCTTTTTGCACTTGATCGACAACGCCGTAAAGTACACACCTCCTCCGGGGTTCGTTTCAGTCGAACTCGATGAGACTGAGGAAGCCGTGCGGGTTGCCATCGTTGATACCGGGATTGGTATCTCTGAAACAGACCTGCCCCACATCTTCGAGCGCTTTTACCGGGCTGACAAAACTCGATCGCGGGAATCGGGCGGTGCAGGTATTGGGCTTTCGATTGGTCGCTGGATTGCAGAAGCGCATTTAGGCTCCCTAAATGTGGAAAGCCGCTTGGGGGCGGGCACCTCATTCTTTGTCGTGCTGCCGAGGGAACTTGTTCGATCCAGTCAAGCCTCTATCAGCCTAAAGACCTGAGTGGGTCCGATCTGCCCGAGTTCAACGCGAATTCTGTTTCACTAAAGTCCCTTCGCAGCGGGATTCGATAGGGAGGATTCACTCGAACATACACGGCGTCTTCCGTATCGAGTTATTGCATTGCGAAAAGGCTCAGCTGTCCAATCTCAGCCTCATGTATCGGCGACCTAGGGCCCCGCAGGCTGGCGGAGCCGAAGCAGGGAAAAAAGCGGATGCACCTTAGCACATCCGCGATAAGTCCCCGTTCGTTACTTTAGCGGTGTCGAAGGAAGAACTCCGGTTCCCTCGATTCGCACTGCATCCAGGGCCTGAGGATTGATTCCGAGCGCCTGCAGAATCGTTGGCGCAACCTGCGCCGTGCCCACTTCTGCATACACGGTTCTCGGGGCAAAGTTCGGGTTCGCCAGCACCAGAATGACATTCGTGTCGTCATGCGCGAACCCGCCGTGCTCCTCCTGTTTCTTAGTGCTTCCGGTATATGTGACGCCAATGTTCGGAGTCACGATAATGTCCGGGGTGCGTGGATCGACCTTCGGATCGTTGAAGTTAAGAGCCAGGGCAGGACCGTAGTAGATTTGCCCCAGTCCGATTCCGGTTGAAGCGTCGGCGTTACTTTCAAGAATGTTCACTGCGTCAGCGGTCTCCGATGAGCTGTTGAGCCAGATCAAGGAAACGTCGTCCTCTGTTGGGCCGATTCCGTTCGGATTGTTGGTGGATTCGGAGAACGGGATGAAACCGGCGTTGGAAAGAAGCGTGGCCGGCGAAGTCCCGTTCTTCAACTGAGGAACGTAGCGCGCAGGATCAATCGGGGACTGACCGTGCTTGGCGGTGATCACGATTAGAGTGGAATCATAAAGCCCACGCGTCTTCAATTCATTGACGAATGCGGCAATCGATGCGTCTACAAACTTAAATTCGCCGAGCAAAGCATCGGTGGGTGTGCCCGCGGCGTCCATATATCCACCTTGCACGCTGATGGCCTTCTCGTTGAGCTTCTGCCCCACGCTGAGCGCCTGGAAGTTCATCCCAAAGACGTTGGGGGTGTCTCTCAATTGTCCGCCGCCGAGGTGGGACTTGCCGTCTATCCAGTTGAGTACTGCTTTGACTTTCAATGTGTCATAGCACTGAATCTCCTGGAAGCTGTTGGTCCAGGCGGTCAAATCGGATGTTGGATCGAGTATGTTTTCACACGAGACGCCCATCGGAGTTTTGACGCCGGGGAGTCCGACTACATTGGAATTAATCTCGGGCCCATAAAAATCATCAAGAGCAGCCGGGCCGATACCGGACGCGACTGAAGCATAAGCGGGGTGCTTGTCCGACCATGCAGTGACTCCGCCGGCCTGGTGAATTACGCTAAAGATGCTGTTGGCGCGAACAAATTGCCAGGGATAAACCGGCGCGCACCCTTTCGCCGGGTCCTGAGGCAATCTGTCCGGGTTGATCGAAGCGATTCCGCCGTCGGTGAGCGAGGCTCCTGGAGCCCCACCGTTTAATTTGCTTTGGTCTATGTCAATACCTTCTTCGTACTCGGTTGTAAAACCTGTCGGGGCGGCCCCGGGAGTGCAGGGGCCAGGGCCGTTGCTGTTGCCGGTAATCACCTTCGGTCCGTCGAGATTGCGTGAATAAGCCACGTCATAGTACACGCCTGTGAGCGCCGGGCTGCCGCCAGTAACGATCGCGGTCAGGCCGGGGAAAGAATCGGATGGCTTGGAGGTGTTGGCTGCGACGTAATTGATGCCGTGGTTCGCCAATGCAGCGATTGCAGGGCAAAAAGGCTCGCCGTTATTCGCGGTGCTGATGCCATTGGCACAATTCTTAAAATCAACTGCATGCATCCCATCCACGCTGATAAGCAGAACACGCTTAATGTGATTGCGTGAATTGTCTTCGGCGACTAAGGTGCCGATTGAGAAGGCAACTATAAGGCAAAGGAAAGCAAGTTTTTTCATTCTGACCTCGGTTTCGACGTGACTTCCGGGCCACGATCCTACCAACTTCATTGTGAATAGAATGTTAGCGGGAGTTGAATCAATGTAAAGAAGAGTCAAAAGTTGCTTGCGTCATTGAAAACGAAGACCTGATTGCGCTGGTCGAAGCGCAATCAAGGTTCTCAGTAATCCCCACTTTTAATTCTGCCGCGTGAGCTTTTCGGGGCGACTTGCAGGCGGAATAATGTTGTTCATCCGGAGGTACTCCACCATCTGCCCGTAATGGTTGGACGAGTGGACCAGCGCATCTATGAGCATCAGAAGGCGTGTTCGGTTCCCCTTAGATGGGACCGGGTCGTCCATGTTGCTTTCATTCAGGGCCGCCGCTGCTCGGTGAAGGCTGGTGAATGAGCCTTTGAGATAGTCGATGACCTGAGCCTTTGTCTTCACGGAGTCAGGTGCCGTTTCGTGGTCGGTACCAGCAGGTGGTTGCTCGCCGAGGGTCGCGGCGGCAAGCTGATAGTTCGCAGCCGATAGATGTTTGACTTGCTCGGCAAAGGTGCGCACGCCAGAGAATTCACCATGGGACGGAGCGAACGAGAATTGTGCGTCTGGCATAGCGTCAGCAGCTGGAATGATCAATTGCTCGGTGTTGGTCACCCAGAAATCCATTACCTGACTGACGGTATGCCATTGGGTTGGTGGAGCGACTTGCGCTATGACGCTAGGGGCAGACAACAGAAGCAGGGCAGCAAACTTATGGATGTTCTTGCTCAAGGCTTCCTCCTTTGAAACACCACTCTGCGAGCAAGCTACGCCTTAAAGCTGACTTTAAGGCAAGCGAATTCTTGTAAATCTCTGTCAGGGGAACGGTGCCCGGGAGGGCCGCGCGTGAGCTTGGTCTATGATTGGCTCCATGTCGTATACCATTTCCGAGGTCGCAAACCAGATCGGACTACGCCCATCGGCAATCCGCTACTACGAGCAGATTGGGATTCTTCCCCCAGCGGAACGAGTCAGCGGCCAACGACGATACGACGTCACCGCGCTTCATAGATTAGTGGTGATCCAGAGGGCACGGCAGAGTGGTTTTACGCTAACTGAAATCAAGCAACTGTTTTTTGGATTTCAGGTTGGAACGCCCCCTTCCGTTCGTTGGCACAAGTTGAAGACGCGCAAGATGGTGGAGCTGGATGCGATGCTGGAACACATTCAGAGCATGCGTGACCTTTTGGAACAGCAGGGAAAGTGTCGCTGTAGTGCCCTGGAAGAGTGTGGCAAGAAGATATTTGAAAAGCGGTGCGGCAAAGAGCTGTTCTAGCACACCCGCGGTTTTCTGGGTGGTCGCCTCAACGTGCGGCAAGGTTCGGACTCCTGTTTCTAGGAGTGAGGAGATTCCATGGAGTCCAAGGCGGGATAAAGGATATTTCACCGGAGAACAAAGGGGCTCAGCAGCGCCCGGGTTCCTTCGTGTTTTTCTTTCACAAGGCAAGGTCCTCCGACTTTCGCGGTCAGAAGCACGCTTCGAACCTTAATCAATGTCATGGCAAGGGCCGCCAACTACTTCTTTTCCCTTCCGCAACCTACATGGATTTCGTTGTGCAGTTCCGAAGCATTGGGTATTGGCGATCAATGCTGGGGGAGCTTTAATTGAAATCGATAGCGCTGAAGGAGACAAGGTGTGAGCCTTCAAGAGTTACAAGGAAAGTACACGGTCGCTTTGAAGAGGCTTGGTGGCGAAACTAGCTCGGACAATGCCAAGCGGCGTAAACCGATTTATCAGCGGAATTCACAAAACGACGAACGCCAGGCGATTGAAGATGCTGCCAATGCTTTGAGTGTTCTGTGGAAGGTGAGAGGATCCAATAAAGTCTAAGCTGATATTCGTGATTTGACGGTTCTTTTGATCCCGCAAGATGCTGCTCACCGTGGAATTCACGGTATCTGTAGAAAAGAGCTGGGGGCGGCGGCCGAAACCGCAGCTTCGTCGATAGCCAGAGATCGCCACAAAGACTTGAATGCGAAGCGGACCTCGTCAGGAAGCGACATCTTCATACGCCGGTTTCGTTAACCGCTATTCTTTCGCTTGCGAAGGCATGATTGGTAACACCAGTGCAGAAGGGTGCTGGGCGTCATGAAGGATCATATTCTTCGCGGAAACCAACCTACGGGCGGCTTTGATCTCCTCCCCCGTGTTCAAATTGCGATCAAAGCGCGGGAAGTTGCTGCTAGAGATCTCCAAGCGTAGCGTATGTCCGCGAAGAAACACATTGCTGGTCGACCAAAGATCCACCGTGATCCGATAGGTCTCTCCAGGGTTCATCAGCGCTGCGTGCTCTTGTGAATTGCGGTATCGCATGCGAAGAATTCCTTCCGCAACGTCTTCAGCAAACCCATCCGGGGCAACATCGACAAGCTTTCCGGTAAAGTCAGTATCTACGGTGGAGGATTTCACGAAGAGCGTCATCGTGACGGGGCCGCTAACTTCTAGGTCCTCTCCTAGGGGTCCCATCGAATAAATCAGGACATCATCCCGGTTTTCGACCGATCGCTGATCGCGGGGGCCGGGCTCCAGGAGATTCTCGGCGCAACAGATCGGGCCTCCAATCGTAGGAACCGGATTCGCGGGATCGTATAGAAATGAGTCTGCCGGTTCGGATTTGGGCGTTGTGGTCGAGAGAAAACCATCACCGCGCAGTGAGTTCGCTTTGCCACCGGAGTGCAGGAAGTAATTGACGGCGTGGGCTTGCGGCGGCGGCCAGTCGTCTTCCAGGCGATATTCGTTCGCCCCCATCACAAATATCTTGACCCTCTTATCGGTAGAGAACTGATTACGAACATCTTTGAAAAGGTAGTCGTACCAATCGAGAATCACGTCCGTGTAGGGATTTTCGAGAGCGTGCGGTCCGAAGTCGACATCGCCGATTCGCCGTCCGAAACCCGCATGCCCGCCGATCTGCATGAGGAGGTGCTGCTGGCTGCGTGCAGCTTCAGTAGCTCCGTGTGCCTTCACGCCCATGTAGTTGCGCAGTGTACCCATGCTGAAAATGTCATACCAGCCACCCACCTGGAGCATCGGAACCGCAATTTTAGAAAAGTTTTCCTCGATCGACCATTGTTTCCAGTAGTCATCGTAATCGGGATGTGCGAGCCAATCCCCGTAGTAAGGGGCAATGGAAGCCGTAAGCTGTGCGTCGGTGGGTAATTGCCCGAAATTAAAAACCGGGTAGTTCTGAAGAGGAAGCGTGGGCCCGCCTACCCGGGCGTCCGTGTTCTGGTCAATCAGTCGATCCAGCGTGTTGCGGGCGAGCTGAGTTGTCCAGTTCTGGTCAAACCATTGCTCAAATGCGCCACTCTGGTAGGTCCATCCGTCGTGATAATTGCTAGCCGTTACGCTAGGCGCAATGCCGGCGAGATGCGGGGGAGTGCCGATGGCGGCGAGCATCTGCGTGGCCCCTACATAAGATGCACCTATCATGCCGACTTTGCCGTTCGAGTAGGGAAGCGATGCCGCCCACTCCACGCTGTCGTATCCGTCTGCCTGTTCATGACGGAACGGATACCACTCGCCTTCTGACGCGTAGCGCCCGCGAACATCCTGAATAATCAGCACGTAACCGCGCGCAACGATCCTCGGCGCCGGCGCAACCGCCCAGCCCACGCTCTTGTCATAGGGCGTGCGCATAAGAATCACGGGAAACTTGTCAGGCGACTTGGGGCGGTAAATATCGGCGTAGAGCGTCACGCCATCGCGCGTCTTCATTGGCACATCGCGTTGAATCGTGATGTCGGCCGGAGCTGGCCCGGGAGCTCCTTGCGCCAAGAGCGGGGAATCGGCCGCGAATGAAAATAACAAGACGGGAACAGCCATGGGGCACAATGAGTAACAAATCCAGGTTCGCATCCCTGCTAGCTCCTGCCTCGATATGTTGGGATCATCACTACCACCGCCTTGGCTCCGCTGTGTGCGGCGACGCGATTATTCTTGATTTACGTTCTGAGCGCAACTCCGCAAAAGGTTTGTCTCAAGGCTGTGCCTCCGAAGACTTTGTTCGCCGCGCTGCTCGCCAGATCGGGTGATTACCTATCCCAGGGAGGGGCGAGTTTCCTGCGCAGCAGCCCCCGCCACGCCTACAAAATTTCGATACTTGGCGAAGAGCCGTGGGGATAGCGACCAGCCGGACACAGCTTTCGCTTTGCTAGTAGTTCTGAGGGGCTGAGCCTGTTCTTTCATGCAGTTTCTCCACCCCAGGGAACATGTCTGAAATATGAGGTGCGCTTCTGGATCTGCCGGAGCCTCGACTCCGGCATGGACAGCGCATAACGTGAGTGCAACACTGCCTATGCCGCAAGAGCTCAGTACAGAATTGCAGAAACGCGAGGGTCGGGAAGCGACGTCGGATGCGTTGGTCTTCTTCGGGGCCACCGGGGACTTGGCCTACAAGAAAATCTTCCCGGCTCTATACAGCATGGTTCGACACGGGGCTTTGAAGGTTCCGGTAATTGGAGTTGCTAATTCAGGTTGGGGCATTGACGAGCTCCGGGACCGTGCTCGGGACAGCATTCTGAAGTTCCGCGGCGGAGTGGATGAGGCAGCCTTTAAGCAACTCACTCAGCTGCTGCACTATGTTGATGGTGATTATCGCAACCCGTCCACGTTCTCTCAACTGCGAGAACACCTCGGTAAAGCACAGCGCCCCGCTCACTATCTCGCCATTCCGCCCAGCCTGTTCGGTTTAGTGACTCAGGCCCTGGACAAGTCCGGGTGCGCTGCGGGTGCGCGCATCATTGTGGAAAAGCCCTTCGGGCGTGACTTGACCTCAGCCAAGCTGCTCAACGATACGCTGCATACTGTTTTCGCAGAGTCGCAGATTTTTCGTATTGATCACTACTTAGGAAAGGGGGCGGTCGAAAATCTGCTCTTTTTCCGCTTTGCCAATACCGTCTTTGAACCAATCTGGAATCGCAACTATATACAGAGTATTCAGGTCACGATGGCTGAAGATTTCGGGGTAGAGGGTAGAGGAAAGTTCTATGAGGAGGCTGGCGCAATTCGCGATGTCATCCAGAACCATTTGTTGCAAGTGGTTTCGTTGATGGCAATGGAACCGCCCACGTCTGTCTATTGGGAATCGATTCGAGACGAACAGGTCAAAGTGTTTCGCATGATTCCGCCGATCAAACCCTGCAATCTGGTCCGAGGACAATTTCGAGGCTACCTAAACGAACTCGGCGTGGCGCCAGATTCCAAGGTGGAAACGTATGCCGCTGTACGTTTTGAAGTGGACTCCTGGCGTTGGGCGGGAGTGCCGTTTTTGATTCGTGCGGGGAAACGTTTGAAGTCGACGGTGACGGAAGTACTCGTTCATTTGAAGAAGCCTCCCTTGGCGCGGGCCGGCGCAGAGAATAACTACTTTCGCTTCCGACTCGGCCCGGACGTATCCCTGGCACAAGGCCTTCGCGTGAAGCGGCCTGATTCAAGAAGCGCAATGCCAATCGAGTTGGTGGCGGTCGATCATGCCCAGAAAGACGAAATAGGTGCATACGAACGGCTGCTCACCGATGCAATGCGGGGCGACTCGTTGCTTTTCGTTCGGGAAGACGCGGTAGATGTCTCTTGGATGGTTGTACAAGAGCTGCTGGGTGATGTTGCTCCGGCTTACGTGTATGAACCTGGAAGCTGGGGACCTGGCGAAGCCGATACTCTAGCTGCAGATGTTGGCGGCTGGCATGATCCTGCGTGACGACATTCTCACTTTCCCTTTTTCCTTTCTACCCCGCGTCTGTCCCGCCTGTTTTAGCTGTTTCGAGCGCGGACCGCAAGGTAAGTCCCACGTTCCTTCTGTTACTTCTACCAGTGCTCAACCTAGTCGGTCCGGTCTAAACTCCAATCAATTTTGGAGTATGCAGAGTTGATGCGGAACGATGAAAGCCGCGAATACGAAGCCGGTGTGGTTTTTGCTGACGCAGCACTGGCTAAGTCTGTGCGGGATGGCATTAGTAACCACCGCGGTGATTTCGTGGCTCTTTGTCTTGCCGCAAGAGATTCGTGGCCATGCCGACAATCCCTATCTCGGGATCCTTATCTTCCTGGTTTTACCAGCACTGTTTTTCGCTGGGCTGATCTTGATTCCGATCGGTCTCTATTTGAGCAAGCGCCGGCTTCAGCAAGGATTGACGGCGCCTACGTTCGATCGGAAGGCAGCGGTTCGTCGCATCGCATGGTTTTTCGCCATTACAACGGTGGTCAACGTCCTGATTGGAACGCAACTCACCTATCGTGCGGTCAAGCATATGGAGACACCTCAATTTTGTGGTGCGAGTTGTCACGTCATGAATCCTGAGCTCGCTGCGTATCGGGATTCACCCCACTCGCGGGTTGAATGCGTGGAATGTCATGTCGCCCCCGGCGCAGGGGGTTGGGTGAGCGGGAAAGCAAGCGGTGTCCGTCAATTGGTTGAAACTGTGCTAAGAACCACCCCAAAGCCCATTCCCTCGGCAATTGAAACCAACCGGCTGGTGCCGGCAAGCCAAACCTGTGAGAACTGCCATTGGCCGCAGAAGGTTGAAGGGGTACGTCTCCGAATTATCGCAAAGTATGCGGAAGATGAGGTCAATACTCGCTCGCAAACCGTTCTTCTCATGCTGGTCGGAGGAAATCTGATATCCGGAATCCACGGTGCGCACCTCGGACCAGGAGTACAGATCCATTTTGTTGCCTCCGATCCAGCGCGGCAAACAATACCGTGGGTGGAATACCGGAACACGAGAACCGGTCTGCGTCGAGAGTATCGCAGTGAAGACTGGACGTCCCGACCTCTTCAAAACGTGCCGATCTTCAAAATGCAGTGTGTGGACTGCCACAATCGGCCCACGCACACATTTGAATTGCCGGACCGAGCTTTAGACAAGGCTCTGGCACTTGGTGAAATCTCTGTCGGGTTGCCGTTCATAAAGAAGAAAGGCACTGAGCTGCTGAAGGCTAACTACCGAACCCGTTCGGAGGCTGCCGAGAAAATACCAAAGGAGCTTGATGGCTTCTATCGGCAGAACTACCCCAAACTCCATGCCCAACGCGCAAGGGAGGTGCAAGGTGCGGCTCAGGCACTGCTTGCAATCTATAACCGCAACGTATTCCCGGATTTAAAGGTTTCCTGGGGCACCTACCCCAATAATCTCGGCCACGTGGATTTCCCTGGATGTTTTCGGTGCCACGACGGAGGCCACGCGACCCCGCAGGGTGAGGCCATCGCGGGAGATTGCAACAGTTGTCATGAAACATTGGCCTCCGATGAAGCGTCACCGGAAATTCTAAAAACGCTCGGAATCGCAGAGCGCATCACTGCGATTCAAAAACCGTAGGATCCGCACGCCCGCCAGCGGCACCAAGGGCAGAAGAACAATAAGGAGAGTCCAAGATGAAATGTCGATTTTTGATTGGCATCGTTTCCGCACTACTTTTCACGTCACTCGTTGCCTCAGCCGCCGAGGACGGAGCGGCCTTGTACAAGCGGAAGTGTGCAGGCTGTCACGGAGCCGCAGGCGAAGGGAAGCCGGCAATGAAAGCCCCACAACTCAAAGGGATAAGTTTGGATCCGGCTCAAATTGTCCAGCACATTACTAAGGGCGAGGCGACCAGCAAACCGCCCCACAACAAAGGCATGAGCGGATTGACGGAAGATCAGGCAGCGGCCATCGCCGATTACGTCAAATCCCTTAAGTAAATTGAGTCGAACTGAAACGCGTCCCTAAGGAGGAGCCGACGTGCACACAACAAGGGTGCGGATAGACTTTTTCGCGCTGGTTGTTCACACAATTCTTCTTCTAGGGTTGTTCCACGGGAGCGGCGCTAGCTGCCAGGAACAAAAAGCAGCCGAACCGCAACCGGCAAGTACGGCTCAATACGTCGGATCGGATACTTGCAAGACGTGCCACGAGGATCTGTACAAAAACAACTTCGAGAGAACGCCTCATTTCCAAACTACGCTCCACGATGGACATGGATGCGAGTCGTGTCATGGCCCAGGATCCGCGCACGCGGAGGCTGGTGGAGACGTGACCAAGATCGTCAGCTTCAAGACCATGCCAACGCAAAAGGTCAATTCTCTTTGTCTCAGTTGCCATGGTGAGAAGCACGAACAGCGGCACTTTTCCGCGTCGGTGCATGCGGGTAGCGGCATCGGGTGCTTGGATTGCCACTCGCCCCATCATGCACACGAAGCCCAGCATCTGCTGGTGCGGGCCCAACCGGATCTCTGCTACGGCTGCCACGCGTCCGCCAAAGCAGATTTTGCCAAGCCCTATCACCATCGGGTCGATGAGGGGCTGATCCGCTGCAGCGATTGCCATAATGCTCACGGCACCACTACTTTGCGCCAGGTGCGGGCCATGCCCAGCGGGGATGCGATTTGCGTCAAGTGCCACGCTGAAAAGGCAGGGCCGTTTGTCTATGAACACGTGCCGGTTAAAACGGAGGGTTGCAATAGTTGTCACACTCCCCATGGCTCCACCAATCCGCGATACCTGCGCGTGAGTCAAGTTAACTTGCTTTGCCTGCAGTGTCACTCCTTCCCGGCGCAGGGTCCTGCCGGGCCAGCTCACGACCAGTCTGCGAAGTACCAAGCGTGCACAATGTGCCACACGCAAATCCACGGCTCCAACGCGAGTAGCGTGTTTTTCAGATAAATGAGGTGCACTATGGTCGCCTGCCCGAGGACGCTACAGATTTTGTTGGTTGCCATTGTTTGCAATTTGGCATCGAGCGCTCAAACCACAGGTTCTTCCAGTCAGAGCCAAACGCCGGAGGGCGTGGAAGGCGGAGGGTACGTGCTGCACCAGGCAATCGAATTTGGTTATCGAGGGTCAGACGTGACTGGAAGCCAGCAAATGTATGACACGCTCGTGAATCTGCGGAGCGGACCCCGGTTTCTGGATCAGATGCTTTCGATGCAATCGCAAGAGCACGATGGGCTCTTGTTCGACAACCTTTTCATTACGAGTTTCGGCTGGGGAGGCGATCCTAACAATGCGCTACGGGCTCGCGTCGGTAAAAACAAATGGTACGATTTCACCGCCGCATTCCGTCGCGACCAGACAGATTTTAACTACAACCTGCTGGCGAATCCGCTAAACCCGCCCACATCCAGCCCGAATCTGCCGGTCACGGCATCCCCGCACAGTTTTTATACGCGCCGGCGAATGAGTGATTTTGATTTGACAATCCTTCCTCAATCCAAGATTGACTTCCGAGTGGGATATTCTCACAACAACGTGACCGGGCCTTCTTTTTCCAGCGTGCATGAGGGTACAGATGCCTTGCTGGCCCAGACCTGGAACACTACGACCAACTCTTATCGTTTCGGCGTAGACCTGAAAGTGCTGCCGAGAACCGTCGTCAGCTACGACCAATTTCTCGACTACTACAAGGGAGATACGCTTTGGAACTTGGCATCCTTTGCCCCGGCAACCCTGCCAGGGGGTGGTGCGGTCGAACTCGGCCTTCCCATCAACACGGTGAATAAGAATCCGTGTGCCATCATTCCTCCTTCCACGTCCTTAATTGACCCGACGGGCACGTTGACCAATGTTGCCTGCAACGCCTTTCTCGGTTACAACCGGTCAAACCGTACTCGCACCTCAATGCCCACTGAAAGACTGAGCCTGCACAGTTCCTTTGATCGAGTGGAGTTTAGCGCGTCGTATGCCTATAGTTCCGCGAACATGACTGCTCCTTTAGACGAGTTCTTCAATGGGCTGATCTCGAGGAGTGGTATTCGCCAGGAGACGGTTACGGGTCCTGCGGAGGCCAGGCGAGTTTCCAACATTGCCGATTTCACCCTCACCCTGCACTTGTTCGAGCATTTTCGCCTGGTCGATACCTTTCGCTTTTGGAGCTATCGCATTCCCGAGGAATTCGCATCTCTAGAAACTGACTGGAGTTGCAACTCGTCGCCATCGTGTACGCTGACTACGCCGATTAGCGGCACCGTGGTGAGCGCGACACCAGGCCTCGATCAACTTTCGTTTAACCAGAGTTGGAAGAGAAATCAAACTGATCTGGTGTGGGATTCGAAACATGTCGGTGGCCGCATTGGCTTTCGCTATGGAGACAAAGCGTTTCACCATGTTCTGAACTTCATAACAGGGGACCAAGACCGGGTGGTGGTGAATGAATATACGCCCGTGGTTGGCTTTTGGGTTAAGCCCGCAGCGCACCTGCGGTTCAACCTTGATTGGGAGCATACCAATAACAGCGATGCCATCGTTCGCATTGGGGCGCGAAAGGAGTCGCGACTTCGTGCTCAGGCGAACTACACTCCCCGACCCTGGGCTGTGCTCGGCGCATCGATGAATGTATGGGAAGCCTCTAATGGCAACTCATTGAGCAACTACCGCGGGCATAACCGCAGCTACGGATTCAGCGCTACTCTCGCCCCAAAGGAAAGAATCAGCTTCGAAACCTCGTACAACTACAACGACTATCAGCAGAATGCGTTCATCTGCTTCGACACATCTCTTCCGGTGGCTTCCGGGGTTGGAAGTTGTGTTACGAATGGTTATAGCGACAGCGACAACCCTTTCCTCACCTACGGTTCCTATTCCAGCCGTACCCACTATGGCATGACGTCGATCATGTTCAAGCTTTTGCCCAGAGTGACCACGCAATTGGGCTACAGCATCGTGAGCGTTGGCGGGGAGACCCCTCTACTGAACCCTCTGCAGCCCTTTGGGCCGCTCCAGTACAACTATCACCAGCCTCTCGCGGGAATAGGGGTAGACATTGGGCATAACGTCACCCTGAAGGCAGGATGGAACTACTACCAGTACGGTGAGAAGTCTTTAGTAGGTCCAACCGACCCACGCTACTTCCATGCCAACAATGCCACGTTATCGCTACGTTGGGCCTTTTGAACCACACACGCGCCAGGAGCGCTTCGTCCGGCGACCTTGAGGTCCGGCTCGCCGAGCGTTTTCCAATAGAAGGTCAAACGGATTCTTCCGGCCTGGCGGAGCCTGAATCGAATGTTGCAGCATGGACCAAATGGCAGCAGAACAGGGAAGATAACGGGTTTGGGAGGGATTTCCCTGAGCTAGATGCAAAGCGAAAACTGCTCCTACAACAAGAACATCTAAATGGAGGTCTAGGGGATTTTATGCGACTCCGGAAATCCATCCTCGTCCCAGCGCTTTGCCTCTCGGTGATCGGGGCAATCGCAGCCTCGAAGCAAGTGACAATCAGGGAATTTGACCTACCAACGCCCAAGTCCCGCCCCCACGATCCGGCGGTGGCACCTGATGGAGCGCTTTGGTACACCGGACAAGCCGCCAACAAACTCGGCCGGCTGGATCCTGTGACACAGAAGTTTAGGGAATTTCCTTTAAAGACTGCTGGGTCGGGTCCTCATGGGCTGGTCGTAGATGCCAAGGGCAATGTCTGGTTTACCGCAATCTCAAAGGGTTATATCGGGAGACTGAATCCAACATCTGGAGAAATCACCGAGTATCACCTCCCCGATGGCGCCGATGATCCTCATACTCCGGTTTTAGACCAGCATGGAATTTTGTGGTTCACCACGGAGGAATCGAACGTGGTTGGGCGGCTTAACCCGACAACGGGCAAGATCGAACTCAAGCAGGTGCCGACACCGCATGCGATTCCATACGGCATTGCAGTCACGCATTCTGGAGTTCCGTTTTTCTGTGAATTCGGATCCAACAAGCTTGCCAGCATTGATCCGAAGACCTTGGCGATTACGGAATACCAGGTCCCCAATTCTGGCGCCCGTCCTCGCCGGATTGCCATTGCGCCAGATGACACGGTCTACTACACCGACTACGAACGCGGGTATCTCGGTCACTTCAATCCAACAACGAAGAAATTTGAAGAGTGGCCGTCTCCAGGCGGATCGGGTTCAAACCCTTATGGAATTGCGATCACTCTAGACGGAACGGTGTGGTACAGCGAATCGGGAGTAGAGCCGAATACGCTGGTAAGCTTTGACCCAAAGACGCAGAAATTTGCAACTACCCCAATTCCCTCAGGCGGAGGAGTTGTTCGGAATATAGCCGCGACCAAAGATGGCAAGCTTTATCTGGCATGCAGCGGTGTCAACAAGGTAGCGATTGTCGACATACGATGAGAGGAGACAGGCAATCTTCAGGTGTGAACCGGGATTGCAGCTTTCGACAACCATTTCCCGACCGAAGGTTGGCTCTCAAGGCGAGCGCCCGACCTGCCTGGGGTTTCCGAGTACAAGACCGATGCCTTTGTCATCGTAGGGCAGCGATGGCGTGAGCGGGAGCACGGGTCATCGTGAACGTTCCCGATTGGCTGGCGCACCCCGCAGTCTGTCCCGTGAGCACGAAGGTGCCCGCGCCAGAAGCCATAGTCGATCCCAAGTTGCCTTGCATGGTCATGGTGTTGGTAGCAACGGCACCCGGCGGTGTCCAAGACATAGTCATTGCTACCGCACTGCTATTCATCATTGCAGGCCCCAAGTTACCGCTCAGGATGGTGCCCGCGCCGAAACATGGCGAAAGATTGCCCAGTCCGCTGAAATTGAGAGTGTTGGCCGAGAGCGTGGTGTTCGTTTGGGTCAAGTTGAAGCTGAACACCCCTGGTTGTGGTTGAGCGGGGGTGGACAGTTCCGCAGACCACGAACCATTCGCTGATGTGGAACTCGGGCTCCCGCCGGCGCAGGCACTGAGAAATGCCGCAAAAGCAAGCACTGCAGACTGGAAAAGGTATCGCATAATCGGACACCCTAGGGAACCTTGGATGAGCGGGCGAGTTGCTGGGATGTACAATGCTGGACAAAAGTTGCAGTCGATGACTTCCCGTGGGAATGCCGCAGCCCTGCTGGCTATTCCGACTTTTCAACCTTACCAATCCGTGCTCGATATTGCGACCCGCGACCCGGTTCACCTGAGCCACGGTACCGGTTTCGGCGTGAGCCGCCCTGCTGCGCGTCTCGGTGGAAACTTGTGTTCTGTTATCGGCGCTGCTACATTGCCGTACTGGCTGGCTTGAGCGCTGAATAATTGACATAGATCAGGTTGTTCTCGGGGAAACGAAGATGACAAAAAGAATCGCATTTGCACTATTTGCGGTTTTGTTCTTGGGCGGAGTCTGCGCCCGCGCCGAAGGGCGTTGGAGCGAGGCACAGGCGAGCGCATGGTACGGGCGTCAGCCTTGGATTGTTGGAAGTAATTTCCTTCCGGCAGATGCGATCAATGAACTGGAAATGTGGCAAGCCGAGAGCTTCGATCCGTCTCAGATCGACAAGGAATTCGGCTGGGCGGAAAGTCTGGGCATGAATACCATGCGTGTGTTTTTGCACGATCTCCTTTGGCAACAGGATGCCGACGGCTTCAAGAAACGCCTGGATACCTTTCTGACCATAGCGTCCAAGCACCATATCCGGCCCATGCTCGTGCTGTTCGATTCCTGCTGGGATCCCAATCCAAAGCTGGGGCCTCAACATCCCCCCATTCCGGGCGTGCACAATTCAGGTTGGGTGCAAAGTCCTGGTGCGAAGGCGTTGACCGATGCGGCGCAAGAACCAAGACTGCGGGCGTATGTGGAGGGCGTCGTTGGAGCGTTCGCAAATGATTCCCGAGTGCTTGCCTGGGACGTCTGGAACGAGCCTTCCAACACCAACGGCGGAGCTTATGGAAAAGTTGAGCTCACGGACAAACAGAAGCGGGTTCTCGAACTGCTGCCCAGGGTCTTCGCGTGGGCCCGGTCTGTGCATCCCTCCCAGCCACTCACCAGCGGCGTGTGGGAAGGAGACTGGTCGCTAGCGAAAGCAGATCCAATTACTCGCGTACAGCTCGAGGAATCTGACGTCATCTCTTTTCATAACTACAATTGGCCGGAAGATTTCGAGCGGCACCTTGCTGTTCTCGAGCAATATCATCGGCCCATCATCTGCACCGAATACATGGCCCGCTCGGTTGGAAGTACCTTCGATACCATCCTGCCAATTGCCAAGAAGCACCACATTGGTGCGATCAATTGGGGGTTTGTGCTCGGCAAATCCCAAACCAACTTGCCTTGGGATTCATGGCAGAAGCCTTATGTCCTGCAACAGCCGCCGGTCTGGTTCCACGACATCTTCTACCCAGACGGACGCCCCTATCGCGAGCACGAGGTCGATTTAATTCGCGAACTCACAGGGGCGAAACCGTAATAGCTGTGATCAGAGCGTCATACCCAACCGCAAACGGCTGTTCTTTAGGAAGGAAAAGAAACAGTTCTTTGCACCCGAATTGCATCTGCCGTCATCTATTGTAGGGCTCGAATTCCCAAAGGGGATCAGCAATGGCTGCCCGATCCTCGGAATGTCCCTGCCTCAGGTCCACCGTACCTGGCGGGATAGACCGCTGATTCCCGTCATGTGAAACGGTTACTCCGGAGGCAATTGTGGCTCAATGTCCTCATCTCAACCACATTAAGTTGACCAGCACGGACAAACACGTCTGTGAAGACTGCGTCAAAACTGGAGACACCTGGGTCCACCTCCGTCTCTGCCTAGAGTGCGGCCACGTGGGCTGCTGCGATTCATCGAAGAACAAGCATGCCACCAAGCATTTCCACCGATCAAAGCATCCTCTCGTTCGCTCCATCGAGCCGGGGGAAGCATGGGTCTGGTGCTATGTAGATCAAGCTGCTCCGGGAGAAATAACACGCCATGGATTTGTCGAGGTGGAGGGTTGAAATTGCTCTCCTCCTAGCGCGGGGAAAGGGGTAAAGCGAATGGGAGTTGCCAGACAAAGCGCTCCGGTCCGACACGAACTGCTCGAGCGCCTGCAGGAGGCTCGTGAGCGCAGCGATGAAGTCTTTCGTCTGGTTCGCGGGGACGCTCTCTACGACCGTCCGATCCCGGAACGCCACCGCATTGTCTTTTATATCGGACACCTTGAAGCCTTCGATTGGAACCTGCTCTCCGAGCGAGTGATAGGCGAACCAAGCATTCACCCCGAGTTCGATCGGCTTTTTGCCTTCGGCATTGATCCGGTGGGAGGAGGGTTACCGGTCGACCAACCTTCGGACTGGCCGCAAGCGGGTGAAGTGCAAGCTTACGTGCGCCAAGCGCGCAGTGTTCTTGACCGAAGACTGGACCAGATCCTTGAGCTGGGTCTAAAACCCCATCCCGAACTCAATCGACTGCTCAACGTTGCCATCGAACACCGATTGATGCACGTCGAGACTCTCGCCTATATGCTGCATCAGCTGGCTCACGAGAAGAAGATCAGCCAGGGCGCCGCTCCCCGCCTTGTCGTTCCTCGGGTCGCTTCGGGAATGGCCGAGATTCGAGAAGGGGCAACTACACTAGGGCTTCCTCGTGCAAGTGGCGAATTCGGCTGGGATAACGAATTCGAAGCCCTCCGAGTGACGGTGCCCGCCTTCGAGATCGATCAGTGTATGGTCAGCAATGCTCAATGGCTCGACTTCATCCATGCCGGTGGGTATGAAGAGCGTGAATTCTGGAGTGCTGCCGACTGGGAGTGGAAATCGAGCGGGCGCATTTCCCATCCCGTGTTTTGGCAGAAGCTTGGCGAGCAGTGGCTTTACAGGACCATGTTTGCAGAGGTGCCACTGCCCCTGGACTGGCCCGTCTACGTGAGCCACGCTGAAGCCTCAGCTTATGCCCGCTGGGCTGGGAAGGCTCTTCCCACAGAAGCCGAGTGGCAGCGTGCCGCTTACGGCGGGGAAGACGGGGAGCAGCGAAGCTATCCTTGGGGAGAGGACCCTCCGAGTGGTCGCTTGTGCAACGCCGACTTCGTCAACTGGGATCCAATCCCGGTAAACGCTTTGCCATTCGGCGAGAGCGCGTTTGGCGTACGGGGAATGCTCGGAAACGGGTGGGAATGGACCTCGACCCCATTCGCGCCTTTGCCAGGCTTTGAACCATTTTCGTTTTACCCAGGATACTCGGCTGATTTTTTTGACGGGAAGCATTTCGTGATGAAAGGCGGATCATCGCGTACGGCGGCATGCATGCTTCGGTCTACCTTCCGCAATTGGTTTCAATCGCATTACCAATACGTCTACGCGGGATTCCGCTGCGTCCGCCGCTGATCGAGGAGCAACGAATGCTAGTTCGTGCCATTACTCCCAACCCTGCTTATGAATTTGCCGAAGATGTCCGGGCTGGCCTGACGAAAGACGGGCAGAAAGAACTCCCATCCAAATATCTCTATGACGATATCGGGTCGGCGCTATTCGAAGTGATCGGTCACTTGCCCGAGTACGGTCTCACCCGTGCTGATGACCGAGTCTTGCGGCGGAATTCCGAGGAAATTGTCCGCCAGGTTGCAGGACCGGTGGTGGTTGCCGAACTTGGAAGCGGCAACGGAAGGAAAACTCGCTGGCTGCTCGAAGCATTGGCCCGCCGACAGCGCACGTTTTATCATCCGATTGAGATTTCTCGTGCCGCGCTAGTGCGCTGCCAGCAGGAGCTTCGGGACCTCGATTCGGTCAGCATCCTCGGGTTCGAGCGCGAATATTTGGACGGGCTGGTTGAGATTGCCGCTCATCGCAGGCGAGGGCAGCATCTTCTCGTTCTTTTCCTGGGGAGCACGATTGGTAATTTCGACCGGGACGCCGGCGCCAGGTTTCTGGCCGCAATCCGCCGGACTCTGTACCCGGGAGATTCACTTCTTCTGGGCACGGATCTTGAGAAACCAGCCTACCAGCTGCTCTCGGCATACGACGATGAACTTGGTGTCACAGCCGCTTTCAACTTGAATCTTCTGGCCCGCATCAATCGCGAACTCGATGCGGACTTCGACCTGAGTCAGTTCACGCATGAAGCCCGGATCAATAAACAAGAGCGCAGCGTCGAAATGCATTTATGCTCGAAGCGCGCTCAAACCGTAACCATCTCGCTGGCGGATCTCGAAGTGGGTTTCGACGAGGGCGAAACCATCTGGACTGAGAGCAGTCACAAGTATGCAGCCGAAGAGGTGTTCGAGATGGCGCAGTGTGCAGGCTTCCGCTGTAACGCCCAGTGGATCGACGACGAGTGGGGCTTCGCAGAAAACCTGCTCATTGCTGAGTAGGGAGCAGCGCTCAGGCGTTCTGCTTTTTGGGCAGTGCCCTCATGGCTCCGGTTGAAATTCCGCCGTCCACAAGCAGAGTTTGCCCCGTCATATAACGGCTTGCTTCCGAGGCAAGAAAAACGACAGCGCCATCCAAATCATCCGGCTGGCCCGGGCGCTTCAGGGGAATTCGCTCCTTCAGATACTCAACCCACTCGGTGTCTTCGTACATCACTCTGTTCTGCGACGTACGGAACCATCCCGGCGCGAGACAATTGACGGTGACCCCGTATTTTCCCCAATCGTCGGCTAGACTCATGGTGAGCTGCCGAATGCCGCCACGGCTGGCTCCGTAAGGGCCAAGTCCAGCGTAACCCGCAACCGAAGTCACCGACCCAAGATTAATGATTCGCCCATAGCCCCGCTCAATCATGTGGCGTGCCGCGGCTTGGGCCACAAAGAAAGTGCCACGCAGATTGGTGTCGACGACCAAATTCCAGTCGTCCCAAGCGATTTCAAGCGCCGGCTTCCGCACATTGCAGCCTGCGTTATTGACCAAGATGTCGATGCGCCCAAAAAAATCATGGGCCGAGGACACCATCTTCTGAATGCTGTCGTAATCCCGTACGTCAAGGTCGAGCGATATGGATCGTCGGCCAAGCGCAGCGATCTCCCCCTCAAATGGCGCTAGCGTTTTTCGATCCCGGCTGGTGAGCACCAGGTCAGCGCCGGCCCGGGCTAAGGCTCGAGCGAAATACTGACCCAATCCACGACTTGTTCCGGTCACGATCGCGACTCGGCCGGACAAATCAAACAGTCCGCTCATGAACTAGCCCCGGGTTCGAGCACGATCTTCATCAGATTCGGTTCATGCGCGTACAGGCGTTCGAACCATTGCGGGCCGTCCCTGAGCGGGGCAATGGCTGAGATCAGTGGTTTTACATTGATCAGGCCCTGGCTCATGAGTTCAATGGCGCGAGGATATTCGCCGGCCGAGGCGCAAGATCCCTGTAGCCGAATTTGACGGCTGACCACTTTCTGTAAATGAATCGTGACCTCGGGCGTGATGTTGCCGACCAGAACGATGCTGCCGCCTTTCCTTACGCAATCGATGGATGTCCGGATCGCGGGCGTGTTGCCGACGGCTTCGATCACCACATCCGCACCAACCCCACCGGTGAGCTGCAAAACTTTCTCACTCAGTCCCGCTCCCGATCGCAGAACCGCTGTCGCGCCGAGTTTCTGGCTCAGGCTCAGCCGAGTTTCGTCCAAATCAGTGACAAACACACGAGAGCAACCTGATGCCTTTAATGCTTGCTGCACCAGAAGCCCAATGGTTCCAGCTCCGACAACGAGCGCAGTGCCCTCGGGAGCGATGGGCACCAGCGAGACCGCATGCAAGGCAACCGAGACCGCTTCGAGCAACGCCGCCTCGGGAAACGACAGGTTGTCGGGCAGAGGATAGGCAATTCGCGCCGGCAGCACCACGAACTCGGCAAAAGCGCCCGCTCGTCGATAGTCGCCGCAAGAGACTCCGAGCACTTGGCGGTGGTCACACAGGTTCATCTCGCCGCCGCGGCAAAACGAACATTCGCCGCAGTAAATGGTGGAGTCGAAGGTGATGCGGTCTCCTTCCTTAGTATTCGTTACCCCTGCCCCAACCCGTGCCACCACTCCTGCCGCTTCATGACCCATCACGATCGGTGGAATCCGGCGTCCGGAAGATCCGTCGTAGCCATGAACATCGCTGCCGCAGATGCCGCATGCCGCAACCTGGACCAGAAGCTCATCGGGACCTGGCACCGGGACGGGAAGTTCTGTGATCTCGAGTTTTTTATATTCGGAAAGAAGTAGAGCCTTCATAGGCGTTGACCGAAGCAACCACCATACCACGTTGACTGTGCCTCACGGGTTAGAGAGGCGAACCGTTTCGCGTCACGAGAGCGGAGGGCGCGAATTCAAGATCCCACCGGTGCGCTAGAGAGCGGACAAATCATGCAAAATGCACGATAATTAGCGGTTCGAGCAAGTCTCACCCCATGCAAGCAGACATCATTCTGGTCACCGGCGGCGCGGGATTTATCGGCTCAAATTTTGTCTTGCAGTGGCTCGCCACCGAGACTTCGGACGTCATCAATCTGGATAAGCTGACCTACGCTGGGAATCCTTCGAATCTGGCGATCGCCTCTTCCGACCGGCGCTATCGGTTTCTCCAGGGCGATATCTGCGATCGCGATATCATCGCCGAGTTGCTCATCACCCACCGCCCGCGCGCAATCGTGCATTTTGCTGCTGAAAGCCATGTGGACCGCTCGATCCACGGTCCCGATGACTTTATCCGTACGAACGTGAACGGGACCTTCAGCCTGCTTGAAGAAGCCCGCGCCTATTGGTCGGGGCTGGGCGGCGACCAACGTGATCAGTTTCGCTTCTTGCACGTCTCTACGGACGAGGTTTACGGTTCGCTCGGCCCTGCCGATCCAGCTTTCACGGAGACGAGTCGCTACGGCCCGAACAGCCCTTATTCTGCGTCCAAGGCCGCGTCGGACCACTTGGTACGCGCCTATTTTCATACTTACGGATTGCCAGTGCTCACGACCAACTGCTCCAACAATTACGGCCCGTTGCAGTTTCCCGAAAAACTCATACCGCTGGTTATTCTCCATGCCATCAGCGGCAAGACAATTCCAGTTTATGGCGACGGACAGAATGTTCGCGACTGGCTTTACGTGGCCGATCACTGCGAGGCGATCTCTACCGTCCTCAAGCTAGGCGGGATTGGGCAGACCTACAATATCGGCGGGCGGAATGAACTCAAAAATCTGGACGTCGTGAACACGATTTGCGCCGTACTGGATGACGTCCGCCCCAACGATCCTGTGGTGCCGCATCGCGAGTTGATTAAGTTCGTTGCCGACCGCCCAGGGCATGATCGCCGCTATGCGATGGACACGCGTAAGATCGAATCGGAACTTGGCTGGAAGCCGCGCGAGACATTCGAAACCGGGATTCGCAAAACGGTGCGGTGGTATCTTGACAACGAGGCTTGGGTGCAAAGGGTTACCAGCGGCAGCTACCGCCAATGGATGGCCAAGCAGTATTCGCTATAGCGGTCTTTGACAGCAGCCGCCTTCGGCATGGAACATAGCAAGTGCTCATGAGCAATCCTCGGCGCTCCTCGCAATATAGAGGCATTATCCTGGCGGGCGGATCGGGCACGCGGCTCTACCCGGTAACGCATGCCGTCGGCAAAAGCCTGCTCCCAGTCTTCGACAAACCGATGGTCTACTACCCGCTCACCACCCTGATGCTGGCCGGGATTCGCGACATCCTGCTGATTTCAACCCCTGAGGATCTATCTAAGTTCGAGCATCTTATAGGCGATGGTTCGAGATTTGGTTTAAGCGTCTCTTATGCCTCACAAGCCAAGCCGGAAGGCATCGCTCAGGCCTTCCTCATTGCCGAAGGGTTCATGGGCGGGAGATGTTCGGCACTGGTTCTTGGCGACAACATCTTTTATGGGCACGACCTCGCCAAACTGGTGCAATCGGCTGCCGAAAATGAGCGCGGCGCGCGCATCTTCGCCTATCCGGTGTACGACCCTGAGCGTTACGGCGTGGTCGAATTCGATCCGCAGGGAAAAGCGCTCAGCCTTGAGGAGAAGCCCAAGGCTCCCAAGTCCCGCTATGCGGTGACTGGTCTTTACTTCTATGACTCCCAGGTGGTCGAGATCGCGAAAGCCCTGAAGCCCTCAGCCCGGGGGGAATTAGAAATCACCGATGTGAACCGCGAGTATCTGAAACGCGGCATGCTAGAGGTTGCCGTAATGGGCCGAGGAATGGCTTGGCTTGATACCGGTACGCACGAAGCCATGCTCGAAGCCTCCCTCTTTATCCAAACGATTGAAACTCGGCAAGGACTTATGGTCGCCTGCCCTGAGGAGATTGCCTATCGTCAGGGCTACATCACGGCCGAGCAGGTGGAACGCGCCGCTGCTTCCATGAAAAACAACCGCTACGGAAACTACCTGCTGCAGATGCTCAAAGAACAAGTTTTTTGATCGCCATGAACGTCCATCAGACACCTATCTCCGACGCATTGATCCTAGAACCCAGGGTCTTTGAGGACGATCGCGGCTTTTTTCTCGAGAGCTACAGCGAGCGCAGCTTTGCCGAAATCGGAATCCAGCAGAGATTTGTCCAGGACAACCACTCTTGCTCGAAACATGGGGTGCTGCGTGGCTTGCACTATCAGGTGGAAAAACCCCAAGGAAAGCTGGTTCGCGTCGTCGCTGGGGAAGTGCTCGACGTTTTCGTGGACCTCCGCCGCAGTTCACCGAGTTTTGGGCGTTGGTACTCGGCAAAGCTGTCGGACCGGAACCGGCTCACGGCCTGGGTCCCCGTCGGCTGTGCCCATGGCTTTTACGTTCTCTCCGATTTCGCGCATGTGCTCTACAAATCAACCGAATTCTACTATCCGGAGCTGGAACGAACGATTCTGTGGAATGATCCCGATCTGCAAATCCATTGGGAGGCTGAAAGCCCACTGCTCTCCGCCAAGGATCAACGCGGTGCCCGGTTCAAAGATGCCGAAGTCTTTGGCTGAGAAATGCATGGCGCCGGGCATGTACACCCTGGTCTTGCAGGGCAAACACACTGCGGTCGGTTCGGATGCAGACACGGTGAGGTAGGGCTCAACGCCGCCAATCGAGCAGCACCTTACCGGAGGTCCCCGAGCGCATGGCCTCGAAGCCTTTCTGAAATTCAGCGAAGGGGAAGCGGTGCGTGATGACCGGTGAGATATCCAGGCCGGACTCGAGCATAACCGTCATCTTGTACCAGGTTTCATACATCTCGCGTCCATAGATCCCCTTGACGGTCAGCATGTTGAAGATTACCTGCCGCCAGTCGATCGACGCTTCTCCAGCAGGTATGCCGAGCATTGCGATCTTTCCGCCATGAGACATATTGGCCAGCATGTCGCGAAACGCGAGTGCATTGCCCGACATCTCCAGCCCAACATCGAAGCCCTCGTGCATTCCGAGGTCTTTTTGCACCTCTTTCAAGGATTTCTTCTTGGGATCGATTGCTACATTGACCCCCAATCGATGCGCGAGCTCCAACCGGTGCGGGTTGATGTCGGTGATTACGACGTAGCGCGCACCGGCGTGGCGCACCACTGCGGCCGCCATGATTCCGATCGGTCCAGCGCCGGTAATAAGCACATCTTCTCCGAGCACAGGGAAGGATAGCGCCGTATGCACGGCATTTCCGAAGGGATCAAAAATCGCTGCCACCTCGATGGGGACAGTCGCGCTATGTTTCCAGATATTGCTCATCGGCAGCACGATGAACTCGGCAAACGCCCCCGGCCGGTTCACCCCCACTCCCTGAGTATTCGCACAGAGATGTCGCCGCCCTGCGAGGCAATTGCGGCAGCGGCCGCAGACGACATGGCCTTCTCCGCTCACCAGTTCTCCCGGGTGGAAGTCGTTTACGTTCGATCCGACTTCGACGATCTCGCCCACAAACTCGTGCCCGATCACCAGAGGAACTGGAATGGTCGCACGCGCCCACTCGTCCCAGTCATAGATATGCAGATCGGTCCCGCAGATGCCTGTCAAAAGCACCCGGACTTTCACGTCGTTGATTCCGATCTGCGGCTCGGGAACCTCTTCCAGCCACAATCCGACTTGGTTGCGGCTCTTCACCAAAGCTTTCATAGCGCGCCCTGCCTTCCCTCGCGAGACCACTAAGCATATCGGAAGACTGGGAGCGATGCTTTTTCCACATCCCGAACAAGAAAACCTATTGCATGGGAGCAACTCCCGTGGGACACTTCCGGGCAGCTTTGGCCGGAGTTCTTCTTGATGCGGTTCTTTCAGTGGTTCCTGGGTGGAATTCTGCTTTTTGCGGTCGTACCCGCTCGTGCCAAAGAAAAGATTTGGGTGCAGGTCCGGAGCACTCACTTCACGGTTGTCACCGACCTCGGTGAGAAGCGGGGAATTGAAGTCGCTCGCCACTGCGAGCAGATGCGGGCGGCTTTTCGTCTGCTTATGATTCAAGCCAGAACCGACGATCCGGTGCCGCTTTTGATTTGGGCTCTCGATGGGCAAAAGGAAGTGGATGAACTCTTCGGTCGCTCCCCGGCCAAACACACGGGGCTTTTTTTAGCGGGGGAAGACCGGAACTTCATTCTGGTGGATGCCTCGGGTGACCCCCGCCGTGCCATCTACCACGAGTACATCCATGAGTTGTTGAATGCCAACATCCGTTCCGCCGTGCCAACCTGGTTCGAGGAAGGATTCGCAGAGTACTTTTCCACCGTCCAGGTCAGTGCCAAGGCTACCAAGTTAGGCCTGGTTCCTATTGGAGAGCTGCGCTTCCTTCGCGAAAACGGCAAGCTCCTGCGGCTCGCGGATTTGTTTGCTGTTCGGCAAGACTCCAATCTCTATAACCAAGACGGACCCCTGCAGGCCATGTTCTACGCTGAATCATGGTTGCTCGTGCACTACATCTTCGACCATCAGCTGATTTCGCGCGCCGAACCCCTGTTCTCTCGCGTTGCTCGTGGTCAGCCGCTTTCCAGCGCATTCCAAGCGGAATTTGGGGTTTCAGCAGCTCGACTCGAAGACGAATTGCTGGAATACGCCAAAGGAGAAGGTTTCCGGTATTTTTCTCTGCCTGCGGTCGAACTTCGGGATGAAATAGCGGTCGAGCCTCTGTCTCACATCACCATGCAGGCACTGCGGTTCGACCTGCAGTGGCATACCAGCACACAGCATTCGAAGGAAGAAGTTGCAGCTTATGCCGAGGAGATGCGTTCCCTGCTCGAACAGGAACCGAACAACCCTACCGTGCTTCAACAATTGGCTTCGTTTCCCGCGGGGCAGGAAGCCGATCGGATTTCTTCTGCAAAGAAGTAGTCAAGGCAGAGCTAGCGCATGGACTGTTCGACTTCGCCGTACCAGTCGGGCCGCTTCAGAACTTCGCGCGGCTTAGGGCCATCTGCCGCACCCACGATCCCATCGCGTTCCATCAGGTCGATCAAATGAGCTGCGCGTCCATACCCAATTCGTAGCCGGCGCTGCAGCAGGGAAGTCGAAGCCTTCCCAAATTCCAGCACCAGACGCACCGCATCTTCGAACATCGGATCGTTCTCATCGCCATCAGAGTCGCCGTCAGCCCCACCTGTAGCCCCAGCTTCGCGCTCTTCTTTAGGAGCTTCGAGGAATTTCTGTTCGTATTCAGCCGCGCCCTGCGACTTCCAGAACTCGACGACCGAGGCGATTTCCTTTTCGGTCACGAAGGGTGCATGCAGACGATGCACGCGAGCGGATCCGGAGGGCAGATAGAGCATGTCGCCGCGCCCCAGCAGCGCTTCGGCTCCGTTGGCATCAAGAATGGTTCGCGAATCCACCTTGGTGGCGACGCGGAATGACATGCGGGCAGGGAAGTTGGCCTTGATCAAGCCGGTAATGACATCCACCGATGGCCGCTGTGTGGCGAGCACCAGGTGAATTCCGACGGCTCGTGCCATTTGCGCCAATCGGGTAATGGACTCCTCAACATTGTTGCCGTCGAGCATCATCAGATCGGCCAGTTCGTCGATGATGATGACAATGTAGGGGATCGGCTTCTCTTCGCTCTGGTCCCCGAATAGACTCGGCGTCTCTGGGTCATCAAACAGCTTGTTGTAGCCGTCGATGTTTCGGACGCCTTTTTCAGCCAGCAGCTTCAAGCGGCGTTCCATCTCCCGGACCGCATTGCGCAGTGCATTCGCGGCCAGCTTAGGCTCGGTGATAATGGGCGTGTATAGATGTGGCACACCCTCGTAATTGCCAAGTTCCAATCGTTTGGGATCGACCAAGATCAAGCGCACCTGGTCCGGGGTAGCCTTGTAAAGGATCGACATGATCATGGCGTTGATTGCCACGCTCTTGCCCGATCCTGTGGAACCGGCGATGAGCAGGTGGGGCATGCCGGCCATATCCGCCGTCACGATCCTGCCATTGATGTCTTTGCCGAGCGCCAGCGTGAGCTTGGACTTCGAGCCAATGAACTCGGAAGACTCAATGTTCTCGCGAAGCCAGATGATCTCGCGCTCGCGGTTCGGCACTTGAATGCCGACCGTGCTTTTGCCGGCCATGCGTTCGATCAGAATGCTTTCTGCGCGCAATGCCAGGCACAGATCATCCGTGAGCCCGGTCAGGCGGCTGTATTTGATTCCCGCCTCGGGCTTGAACTCGAAGGTGGTGACGACTGGCCCCGGATTGATCTGTGTGACATTTCCGTGCACCTCAAATTCGGCGTATTTCTCGGTCAAGACCTGGGCCAGAATCTTCAGCTCGTCGGCATCGACCGCGTGTTGCTGATCCGCACGATGGAGCAAGCTGCTCGGCGGCAGCTTGTATCCTCCGGCCACCTTTGGCATGGTGGTCCTTGGTTTCCCAGAGCTGTCCGCGCGTTCAGTGACCTCGACACTTGGTTGAGGATGGCTGGAGCGGATATTCCTGTCCCCCAGATCATGTGCCGCGGCTCTGCTTGGAGCCTCTTCTTCCTCCGCAAATCTCTCGATCCCCGTCTTTCTCGGTTCGGTTCGCATTGGCTCGAGTGTGGGCGCGGCGGGAGCACGGACTGGAACCATCTCTGCCTGCAGGGCTGGCTTCTGCGCCCGACGCTTCTCCAGTTCCTTCTGCATCTTCTTGCGCAGCTGCTGTTCCTGCCAGTCTTTCCAGCGGTCGCGCAAGGCAAGCGCAAAGGAAAATCTGGTTGTCGCCCAAACGCGGGCCTGCGTGAAGGAAAAGGCGGTGCAGAAGTAAAGCGCCACAGCCAGCATGCTGGTCGAAATGATGTAGGCGCCTATCAGGTTTAAGTAATGAATCAGAAAGTCGCCAAAGATTCGTCCCAGCAAACCTTCAACTGGAGGTCCTCCGAACCATCGCATCTGCCCCGGAAAAAGCGCGAGCAATGCAGGGACGAACATCAACAGCCAAATCCCCCCGAGGAACTTGGCAGTTGGTGAAAGTACCTTCCGCGACCTGAACCAGCGAATGCCGAGCGCCGTCGCGAAAACGGGCAGCAAAAACGCAGCCACACCGAAGAATTGCAACAACAGATCCGAACCCCACGCTCCCACAATGCCGATCCAGTTCCGTGCCACCCGCGAACCGGTCAGCACCGAAGCGCTGTTCAAGGAAGGATCAAGTGGAGAGTAGGAAGCCAGAGCGAGGAACAGGAGGAGCGCGGAGACGCACAACAAGAACCCCAGCAGCTCATTGAGCCGGCGGTTGTTGGTCGGATTGAAAATACGCGCGACGAACTTCATAGGTGGCACAGTCGGTGTGCAGCGGACACGGCTTCCTGCGTCGCGCCCCGGGGGGTGCGCAAGTGCCGACACATCCTGTACCAACGCGTTTACACCAGAGCCAAATGATTATTACAGACGTTTATCAACTCGACAATTGCAGAATTTGGGGCAAGGGCCCTGCCGCCCTAGAATCGCCCGTTCCGATCGCACTCTTGCTTCCGTTCTTCTCTGTTAGACTATGCGCCCATGAAAAGATCAATATTCAGAAGCGTTTGCCTCCTGCTTGTCCTTGCCGGCGCCAGCTCCGCGCAGGAGGTGATCGCGATTTACCCAGGCACTCCTCCGGGCTCAACGCCCGAGACGTATCCGGAAAAGCAATACTTCTCGAAGGTGTGGAACACAGAAGTTGTGAGCAATGTGACGAAGCCCACCCTCACAGTTTTCAAGCCTTCTCCGGAGCTGAAGAATGGAACTGCGGTGGTGATCTTCCCCGGGGGCGGGTTCATGGCGCTTTCCATCGCCAGCGAAGGCACCGAAGTTGCCCAGTATCTGGCCGCCAGAGGCGTGACGGCCTTTGTGCTCAAGTATCGCCTCGCGCACACCGGAGAAGATGCCACCCAGGAATTCGCATCACTCTACACTGACCGTCAGAAATTTGACGAAAAGATCTCTTCCATCATTCCTCTGTCGATCGCCGACGGCCTCGCGGCAGTCGCCTACGTTCGTCAGCACGCATCGGAATTCGGCATTTCTGCCGATCGCGTCGGGGTCATGGGGTTTTCTGCGGGCGGAGTTTTGGCGGCGGCCGCCGCATTGAAGTATGCTCCCGAGGGCCGTCCAGCCTTCGTCGCTCCCATTTACGCGGCCATGGGACGCCTCCGGAACTCTCCCGTACCGGAAGATGCGCCGCCGATGTTCATCGCCGCAGCTAGCGATGACAATCTCGGCCTGGCCCCTGACAGTGTGGCTCTCTATGAGAAGTGGCAAGCAGCTCACAAGCCGGTAGAGTTGCACATGTACTCGAAAGGCGGCCACGGGTTTGGCATGCGCAAACACGGCCTGCCGGTCGATCATTGGATCGATCGCTTCGCCGAATGGATGGAGCTGCAGGGACTGATGAAGAAGTAAAAGCTCGGGCGAGGTCATGACCGGGAGGCAATGTCTCTTGTTTCCGGGTTGTCCGGTAGTCCCGGCTGCTCGTAGCTCGCATCCCCCTACAGTCAACTGCCTTTGCTCTAGACACCGTACGAAAAACCCTGCTGAGTCATTCGGCTCATGGTTTGACGGTCACGACCACGACCCCATGGCTCTCGACCGGTGCTGAAAATTTTCCCGTAAACCTTCCGAGGTCCTTGTGCGCCCACAAATCCCGCACCGCCGCGCTCACATGTGCCGGATAGCCAATCTGTTCCCATGTCACCGCAACCCCTTGTTGTGAGCCTCCGCGGTTTAAGAGCAGGACGGCGCGACTGCCATCCTCTAACTGCTTCGACCACACCTCCAGCTCGCCGCTTTTCCAGACGCGCCGGCCTTGGAGGCCACGCGTATCCTGATCGACCGCGATCAACTCTTTGTTGGTGAGAATCTCGCGAATCTCGGACGACATGCTTCGGATATCATTGCCGGCCATGAGAGGGGCCGCCATGATGGCCCACAAGCTGAAGTGGGTGCGATATTCCGTGTTGGTCATCCCGCCATTGCCAACCTCGAGCATGTCCGGATCATTCCAATGTCCCGATCTCGCGTGCGAGTACAGCGGTTCGTTTTCATCCACAATGTCGAGCATCCCGTTGCTGCAGCATTTGCCCGGGCTCCATTCCTTCTTTCCTGCCCAGCGGTCCTGAATGTCCTCAGTCGTGCGCCACAGATTTCCTCCCACTTCCTCACCCCACAGCCAAGGTTGTCGGCCACCCCACTCGCAAATGCTGAGGACGATCGGTCTCCCCGTGGCATCGAGCGCCTGGCGAATATTCCTATAGGAAGCGGGTGCATCCTGCCCGGGAAGTGTGTTGCACCAGTCGTACTTCAAGTAGTCCACACCCCAGGCAGCGTAATCGATCGCATCCTGATACTCATGTCCAAGTCCCCCGGGCTTGCCCCCGCAGGTCTTTGTTCCGGCGTCGGAATAAATCCCAAACTTCAATCCTTTGGAATGGACGTAGTCCGCAACCGCCTTGATGCCGTTCGGGAAGCGGTCAGGAAAGGGCACAATGTTTCCTTTTTCGTCGCGCTTAACCTGCCAGCAATCGTCGATCACGATGTATTGGTATCCCGCGTCCTTCATCCCCGAGGCGACCATGGCATCCGCCGCTCCCTTTACGAGTTCTTCGCTGACATTACAACCAAACTTGTTCCACGTATTCCATCCCATGGGAGGCGTTAGCGCCAGGCCTTTCGAGGTCTGGTCCTGTGCCAGTGCGCTCGCGGTCATGAAGGAAGCCAAAACGAGAGAAAAAGCAATTAGACGTGTCATAAAGGTGCTCTCCAATGCCGCGGACTGTTTTATCAGATGAAGGTTAAATCCGAAAGGGCGTTCGGCCAGCCCAGGGTGAGCAGCGGCCTTGGAGCAGAGCTTCTGGCAACCCCTGTCCGGGTTCGCCAGCAGAGCACAGCGTTTTGCCCGCGCATGGACCTGCTGTATAGTCCTATTCCGCAGGAGAAAATCGATTTATGCAACGCGTCGCGGTGTTGTCGTTGATCGCCTTGGCTTTTCGTGCAACCATTTGCTTGGCGCAAAATCCCGTCGGAATCTTCGAGAACCATGAAGATGTCGGCACGGTTCTGCATCCCGGCTCGGCGGTCTTCGACTCGCCAAAAGCCACCTACATCCTCCGCGGCAGCGGCGAGAACATGTGGTCCAGCGAGGACGCATTTCAGTTCGCATGGAAAAAAGTGTCGGGCGATGTCGAACTGACGGCCGATGTCGCATTTCCAAGCACACAAGGCAACCCTCACAAGAAGGCGGCGCTTGTTTTCCGGCAGTCGCTTGATCGAAATTCCATCTACGCCGACATCGCAGTTCACGGCAACGGACTTCTGGCTCTGCAATACCGAGGCGAGAACGGCGGCCTCACTCGCGAGGTGAAGTCTCGCTTGTCTCCGCGCGATCAGAATGCGCCCCCATCGGCCGCGGTGCTTCCGGCAATTCGCTTGCGCCTCGTCCGCCGCGGCGACTTCCTGTACATGTTCGTCGGAACTCCAGGGGAAACGCCGCATTACGACGGCGAGTCCATGCGAGTTCCGTTCAAGGGTGATTTTTATGCCGGCATCGGAATTTGCGCCCATGATAAGAACGCCGTCGAGGAAGCCAGTTTCTCGAATGTTCAGCTGCGGAGCCTTGCCGCCTCAACAGGCACGCCCGTCCTCATCAGTACTCTCGAGGTGGTGGCTGCCAGCTCGACCGACCGCCAGGTAATCTACTATGCTCCTGGCCGGTTCGAGGCCCCGAATTGGTCCCGCGACGGATCGTATTTCTTGTTCAACCGCAATGGCCATTTGGAAAAGCTGAGCCTAATGGGCGACACGCCGGAAATAATCAACACGGGTGAGCAGAATCGCCTCAACAACGATCACGGCATCTCCCCTGACGGAACACAACTTGCGATCAGCGACAACTCCCAAGCTACGCAATCCTCAGAAGGGAAGCCCTCGCACGACTCTCTGGTTTACGTTCTGCCGATTGGGGGCGGAACTCCCCGCCGGATCACCAAGAGCGCCCCTTCCTATTGGCACGGCTGGTCACCTGATGGCAAAACCCTCGCCTTCGTAGGCCAGCGCAACGGCGAGTTCGATATCTACGCGATCCCTGTGGCCGGCGGGGAAGAGAAGCGCCTCACGACTGCCCAAGGTCTTGACGATGGCCCGGAATATTCACCCGACGGTCAATCTATTTACTTCAATTCCGAGCGCAGCGGTCACATGCAGATATGGCGGATGAAGGCCGACGGCAGCGAGCAGGAGCCGGTGTTTTCCGGAGACAACAACAACTGGTTTCCCCACATTTCGCCCGATGGGAAATGGATGGTTTTCCTCACCTACGAGCGCGACGTGGCCGGCCACCCCGAGAACAAGAACGTCATGTTGCAACTGATGAACCTTGAGGACAAGAAGATTACCGTGTTGGCAAATCTCTTTGGGGGCCAAGGAACCATCAACGTGCCGTCATGGTCGCCCGACAGCAAGAGCGTCGCGTTTGTAAGCTACGCCCTTCTCGCGCCGGACGACGCGCACACCGAGGCCAAGTAAAGTGCAATCTATTCAGAAGAGGGGCAGCAGAGCTGTCACTGCGACTTGCTAACGTTCGCGGCTTGCGGACCTTTCTGTCCTTGCACGATCTCGAACTCCACTGCGTCGCCTTCCTGCAGGCTCTTATAGCCCTCGGAACTAATCGCACTGTAGTGGACGAACACATCCGGCCCATCGTCTCGCCCGATGAAGCCGTAACCTTTGGCGTTATTGAACCACTTCACGGTACCTTTCAAGCGATCCACGTACTCCCCCTGCCCAGTGCCATCCATGACACTAAGCCATATTGAGGCATTGTGCGGCAGGTATGTGGGGCGCTGTCAAGACGGGAAAGACTCTAGCTTTACACGAAAATACCAGTGTCTGGTTACGGAACAGTGTCGTATCTAGTGATTCTGTTGGGTATTCAGCCAAAGCACTCCCGAAATGGTCTTGCCATCGTGGATCTTGCCCCCGATTATCATTTCCACGGCTTTTTTGAGGGGGACCAGATGGAGTTCAATGGCCTCATCGGCTTCCGGCCGAGGCGCTCCCGCGATGAGGTCCTGGGCCAGGAAGATGGCCATGGATTCCGCTACAAACCCCGGACTCGCCCAGAAATGCAGCACTCGCTTCCAACTCCGGGCAGTGTAGCCGGTCTCTTCGAGCAACTCACGCTTGGCCGCCTTCAGCTCTGTCTCGCCTTCATCGATCCGTCCGGCAGGCAGCTCAAGAAGATATCGGCCAGCTGCATGCCGATATTGTCTTTCAAGCAGCACCCGCGGTTCGTCCTCGCTCCCATCGACCGCAAGGATGACCACCGATCCAGAGTGCCGCACAACATCCCGCCGCGCACGAATGCCACTCGGTTCCTCCACCTGGTCGGTAGTGACCCAGAACGCAGGGCCCTTGTATGCGAGCTTGGAAGAAAGAACCAAGGCCTTGGTTGAATTGCGAGAGTTCTTTTTGGAGGAAGGGCTGGTTTTGGTTTTCATCGCGGCAGATTTCGGCATGCAATCAATAATAAGCGAGAAGGCTTGGCTTCTTGCGCGCCAAAGGCGATCCCGGCCGCTCGACAAAGGTCTCTAGAGTAGAGACGACTAGAGCGCCGGCTGCTGCTGGGTCATGCAGTGGATCGCTCCCAGCCCCCAGATCAGATCGCCACAATAGATTCCGACCACGTCGCGCTCGGGAAAGATGTCTGCCAAAATGTCCAATGCCACGCGGTCATTGGGATCGTTGAAAACCGGCACCAGCACCCCGGCATTTGCGATGTAGAAGTTCGCGTAACTTGCGGGCAAGCGTCGACCCTCAAAATACACCGGTGCCGGCAAGGGGAGATCAATCGTCGCCAGCGGCTTCCCGTCTTCGGTGGCTGCGTCTCTCAATCGGCGTATGTTCTCACGCAAGGCCGCATAATTGTCGCTCGCCGGATCGGCGTCCACACAGGTCACCACCGTGTCGGGTGAAACGAATCGGGTGATGTCATCGACATGCCCGTGCGTATCGTCACCGGCAACTCCTGCCCCCAGCCAGATCACATTGCTCACTCCCAGGTATTCGTCAAACACCCTTTCGTAGTCGCGACGTTTCATTCCCGGATTACGCTGCTGCACTTTGCTTAATAGGCATTCTTCGGTAGTGAGCAACGTACCCTGACCGTTTACATCAATCGAGCCGCCTTCAAGGACCATGGGTTTGCCTTCGAACGTCGCCTGAATTTCCCGCGCCCCCGCTGCCTCCGCCATCAGGCTTCCGACCTTATTGTCTTTCTGCCAGTTGGAATACTTGGCCCAGGCATTGAAACGCCACTTGACTGCCCCCAGAGCTTCGGAGACTTCACGCCGCCAAGGCACCACAAACGCGCATCCAGTGTCCCGCGTCCATACCCGGTTGGTGGCCCAGCGATGAAACCGTACATTGTCGTTGAGCGCATGGGCTCGCTTCAGGACCTTGCGTGCACTTTTCTCCGCTGCCTGATCTTTCACGATCACCTCGACCCGTTCGCCCCGGCTCAGGTAGCGAATGATCTCCGCATATACCCAGGGAATCGGCTCAAACTTTCCCGGCCAGTCGGGTTGGTAGTGAGGCCATGCCAACCAGGTGGCGGCGTGCGCCTCCCACTCTGCCGGCATACGATGGCCTCGATCTGGCTTGTTGGATGGTTTGCGGGTGGCCATCTCAATCAATCAAGCGGTTGGTAATCATCCCGTAACTGTCAATTCTGCGGTCGCGCAAGAAAGGCCAGTTGCGCCGCGTATCTTCAATTACGCGCGCATCCACTTCACCGATCAGAATCTCTTCTCGATCGTGCGCAGCTTTACAGATCACACGCCCAAACGGGTCCGCGATGAACGATCCTCCCCAGAACTCCAGCCCCTTGCCATCCGCCTTGTTGCCGCGGATGTCTCCATGTTCCTGTCCGACTCGGTTGACGGCGCACACATAGAGCCCATTTGCGATTGCATGCGCTCTCTGGATGGTTTGCCAGGCTTCGTACTGGGAGGTCCCGTATCGTTCTTTCTCCTCTGGATGCCACCCAATTGCCGTGGGATAAAACAGCACCTGGGCTCCCTGCAACGCCGTGAGCCTTGCGGCTTCCGGATACCATTGATCCCAGCACACCAGCGTGCCCACACGACCAAAATGTGTGTCGAAAGCCTTAAAGCCCAGATCGCCGGGCGTGAAGTAATACTTCTCGTAATAAAGCGGATCATCGGGGATGTGCATCTTGCGATAGATGCCCACTACGCTGCCATTGGAGTCAATCATCACCGCGGTGTTGTGATACACACCCGCAGCGCGCTTCTCAAACACCGACCCCACGACGGCAATCCGCAGCTGTTTGGCAACTTCAGAAAGCCGCATGGTCGTCGGTCCGGGAATTGGCTCGGCCAGATCAAACAAGGCCACGTCCTCACGCTGGCAGAAGTATTGCGTGCGGAACAACTCCGGCAGGCACACGATCTGTGCTCCCTTCGCCGACGCCTGGTGCAGCTTATCCACGGCGCTTTCCAGATTCTTGTCGGGATCGGGTGTTGCCGACATCTGCACCAACCCAACGCGAAACTTGTCCACCAATGCTTTCTCCTAGTGAGAAATTAGCATAGCAAATTGGGGACTCCTCTAACTTGCCATGCCGTTATTTTCCGGTGCGCCCGCATCTCAACAAAGTCCCTTGAAATTTCGGAAAAAGCAGCAGATCGAGCCGGCCCACAGGCTTCACGCGCAATCGGCATTGGTTCATTCTGCGCAAAGCGGGCTTGCGCACCGTGCCCAAAGGCTGCGCGCGGGTAGCTAGAAGCCCGCCGCTTCAAGTAAAGTAATTCTTCATCCAAGATAACGGGGGCCGAATGAAGCACGAGAACCACGACGGAACTGGCATCAACCGCAAACTCCACAATCCGCTGGAAGACCGACTGGTTCCGCTCGCGCCACTCGATCTCTCCAAGGTCCGTTCCATCGATGACCTCCTCCGCGCGATGGCGAACACCGCCTTTACCGGCCGTCAACTCGGCGAGGCGGTTGACGTTCTCGAAGCCATGGCTCGCGACAAAGACTGCTTTGTGGTCATGACCCTCGCGGGAGCGATGACCGTAGCGAAGCAGGGGCTGATCATTGCCGATTTGATCGATAAGGGCATCGTAAATGCCATCGTGTCGACGGGCGCGCTAATGGCGCACGGCTTGGTCGAGGCGACCGGCCATGCCCACTTCCGCTACAACCCCGATGTGCCGGACACCGAGCTCTATGAGCAAGGGTACAACCGCGTGTACGATACGCTCGAACCGGAAACGAATCTGGACGATGTAGAGCAGGTCATGGCGGAGATTCTGGGAAGCTGGGACCATAGCGAAGTCCTTTGCTCGTACAAGCTGAATCACACCATCGGTGCGCACTTGGCAAAGCGCGCCAAAGACGAGCGGGGGATTTTACGTTCGGCATACGAGAAGGGCGTGCCGGTATTTGTCCCGGCGTTCACCGACTCAGAACTGGGGCTTGACGTCGCACTCCACAACCGACTCCGGGAAAGCTCGGGTCGTCACAAGATTCGCTATGACCCGTTCGAGGATCTCGAGCATTTCGCCTCCACCCTCCTGCGCCAGAAGCGCTTGGGAATTTTCACCATTGGCGGCGGTGTCCCGCGCAACTGGTCGCAGCAATTCGGGCCATTCATAGAGCTGCGCCATCGCCGCATGGGCGAGAATGTGCCGTTGAAGCGTTATCACTACGGACTGCGGGTTTGTCCCGAGCCCGTCTACTGGGGGGGCCTCTCCGGGAGTCCTTACAGCGAGGCAATTTCCTGGGGCAAATTCGTTCCTCCGGCAGAAGGCGGAAGGTTCGGGGAAGTCTTTTTGGATGCGACGGTCGGACTTCCGTTAATCGTCGCTGCGCTGTTTGAGCGCTTGCGCAAGCACAAAACATCCGAGAAACCCCAATCCAGCAGCAAGAAGGCTTCCGCGCGGGGCTAGGACCGGCCGCTTTGAGTTACCCTCGTACACTCACCCCTCGCATCTGGGGCCAGGAGGCCTAATTTCCTAAAATGGTAGGAACCTGTCTGTTTCCCCTGGTAGGTGAGGACGAGGGACCATGCTCATTCCGATCCGTCACGAGGGGATGCACGCCCGCCGTTGGCCCATCATCACGTTTGCTCTAATCGGGCTGAATATCGTCTGCTTTCTATTTTCCTACCCCACCATTCAGACGGAGGCGCCGCGCCTCGGGGAACTGAAAGCGCACATTCTTCTTATGGCTGCCAGCCATCCGGAACTGACGCTGTCACCACAGGTTCAGCAACTGGTTGACGATTTCAAGCAGCGTCAGCCCGCTACCTGGGCGCAAGCGCAGAATCCCAGTCGGGATGTAGCCGATGGCTTTGATGCCCAAATGCGATTGCAAGACGACGATGCCCAGCTCCAGTCGCAACTGGATTCACTCAGCGAACAGTATGCGCAGCTGAAGGCGAACTCGCTCGTTGAGCAGTATGCTTTCGTTCCCGCACACCCTAAAACCATTTCCTATTTGACCGCAAATTTTCTACACGGTGGCTGGTTACACCTGATTGGCAATATGTGGTTTTTGTGGCTGGCGGGTTTCGTGCTGGAAGATGTCTGGGGACGTCCTCTCTATGCCGTCTTTTACCTGATTGCGGGTGCCGCCGCGCTCCAGTTATACGCCTGGACGAACTCAGGCAGCACGGTTCCAACCCTGGGCGCCTCGGGAGCAGTCGCGGCCCTCATGGGTGCATTCCTCGTGCGCTACCCGAAGATGAAGATTGAGATGTTGTGGCTGTTCGGCTTTTTCCGTTCCTATCGCTTTAAGGCCCCGGCGTATGCGCTGCTGCCTCTCTGGCTGCTGATGGAGGTCTTCTACGGTGCGCTTCTTGGGACCTCGAGCAGCGTAGCTCATTGGGCTCACGTTGGAGGCTTCGTTTTTGGCGCCCTGGCGGCCTTGGGAGTACAACATTCTGGCCTCGAGCAGAAAGCAAACCAGGGAATTGAGGAAGAACTAACTCTGACCTCCGATGCCGAGATCCAACAGGCGAGCGATCTGATCGATCAGAAGCAGTTCGAGCCTGCCCTCTCCACGCTTTCTGGCTACATTCAAACCCATCCGAACTCTGTGGATGCGCACATGCTGCTTGTCCATGCCTATCGCGGGCTCAACGACCAGGGAGCCTCTACGAGCACTCTCGAAAAACTATGTGCGATTCACTCAGCAGCCGGAGAGGCCGAGCTTGTTTGGAAGACCTACGAAGACTTCGTGAGTTCTGGTGGGAAGAACCTGTCAGCAAATCTCTGGCTTGATGTGGCCCGTGCCGCGGAGAAGTTGCAACTCTTCGATCCGGCAGTTTCCGAATATGAGGCCCTGGCTCGGGCGCATTCGACGGAACGCCAAGCAATTTCAGCTCTCCTGTCAGCCGGCCGCATTTGCATGAAACAACTCAACCAACCCGAGCGGGCGCTCGGGTTTTTCGAAGCGGCAGAGAATTCCCCCGTACCTCACCTGGATTGGGAACAGAGCATTGCGGCGGGAATCAAAGAAGCCAAATCCGGGTTGACACCCAAAGCCGCTGCTGCGAACGCTTCTAGTCAAAGATAAAGATGGCCGCCGCAATGACCGTGGTCCACAGCCCGCGCTTGTCGCCTACGGCGGATTGCGTGACATTGGCGGTACGCACGATCTTGTTCGAGATCCGGTAGATTTCCTTCTTTTCATCCCAGGAGCGGTCAGGATCGAACTCCACATTCAGCGTGGTGGCGAGCATTTCCGCAGCCAGTTCTTCGGCGTAGTCCCCGGCTGCATCCTCGGTCTCGCCGAAGGAGTGGTGCTCGCTCAGGTAGCCGTAGGTGTTCCGATCCGCCGGGATCGCCACGCCGATGCTGGCGGCCAGCAAGCGGTGCGGTTCATGCGTCGAATTCTCGGCGACGACGGCAAAGACCACTTCGCCCGGGTCCAGATAGGGAAGTCCCTGCGCCCGCGAAATCAGCTTGCATTGTGGAGGAAATATGGAGGAAACCCGAACCAGGTTCTGAGCGGCGATGCCCGCATCGCGAAGGGCCAACTCGAACGAGGTCAAACGCTCTTTGTGTTTACCGACCCCCTTGGTGAAAAAGATCCGCTTGGGGACCATGTCTTTGGACAATTCAGAAACCCTCCGCCTGCTTTGGTGAGTGAATCGTCAAATTTAACACAGTGGACCGCACAAGCAATATGAAAATACAAAAAAAGGGCAGACCTCGAGCGGTCTGCCCAACAATTCCGAAATCTGGCCGAAGTTCTGAAAACTACTTCGCCGCTGCTACCTTGCTCACGTCGATGGTGTCGCCTTCTGCGGTGCCAGTTACCTTCGCATTCTCGCCGGCTAACTTGTCCAGTTCAGCCAGAGCCTTCTTGTCGTCGGTCTTCAGCGTGTACACTTTGTCGCCGACTACCAGAGCATAGCTGGAGCCCTTTTTCACACAAGCGCGGGTGCAGGCGGCCTTTTCTCCGGCCATGGCATGCTTGGCGCCGCACATTGAGTCGCTGACTTCACCGGTGAAAGTCTGACCGGCGGCGGCCGCCAGGTTCACCAGTCCAAATCCACACCAGATGGCAATTGCGACCGCAGTAGTGATGGTCTTCGATACGGATTTCACGAACGTCCTCCTAGGAGATATGGAACTTCTACAGCAATGGATTGGCTTCGCTCGTTCTGGTTACAACTATTTTTTGGGTACGAAATGCAGCGTGATGCTCACCGTCTTCTGCTGGTAGTCAACAGCCTGCTTGGGCACCACAGAATACGACCGGTTCAACCCGAAATCATGGTACAGAACTTCAAAGAAGCGGTGCAAATAGCTGTCATCGAAAACGTCGCCTTTCTTCATCTGCCACTGTGCCTCGAGCTTGGTCGCGGCGCTCTCATCGATGCCATCGGTTTGCAACTCACCCATATGGAACACCTGCCCCTCGGCGACGTCCAGATTGTAGGCAACCGTAGAGGCAGCGTCGTCCATTCGCGGTTGTGGCGTCACCGAAGCCATCAGGAATCCCTTGCTGCCATAGAGTTTTTTCACCGCGTCGAGGTCGTTTTGCAGCTGAATGGCATTGGCTGGTTCGCCAAGGGGCAGGTGAACCATGCTCTGCAGACGGTCCGCAGGGACGGCGGAAGTGCCTGTCCACTGAACGTTGGAGGTCCGATACTGGGCTCCGGGTTGGACCTGAAAGCTCACGTCCACCACAGTCTTTGGACCGTCACTGACGATTTTTGCTTGTGGCTCCCCGAACTGTGCCTTCAGGTAGCCCCGGGCAAGGTATACGGGAAGGAGATCCAGTTGCTCGTGCGGCTGCATGGCAGAGCGGAGATACTCCTGGCCTGAAAGGGGCTTTGCCGCAGCTTGCAACGAGGGAACTTCCTCCCTTCCGGCCCCAGGAAACTCCAGGTTTCGCACAATCACGGGATGGAATTTGACCACGTAAGTGTAAGCACTGATCGGTCCGTTTAAGGCACCACTTTGGAGCCCTTCCGCGTGACCCAAAATCTTGCGCTCTGCCAGGATCGAATTTAGCTCATCTGCTACTTGGCCATCGAGACCGCCATTCAAAGGCAACTTTCCATCAAAAAGGGGGATCCGTGCGCGCAGGGACGATAGCAGCTCTTGATCGGAGAACCAGACAAAGTTGTCAAACAGGATCGGAACCAGCTTCGGGTTTTCCGTAACTTCGAGTTCCAGGTCTGCTCCGGCGGTGGTGTAGTGATAGGTGTATGCCACAGAGGTGAAAAGCCCCGTACTCCCCAGTTTTCCCACAGCCTGCTGGAAATCCGGTTCCGCCGCATTGTGTCCAAGTTGCAGTCCCGACGCGCGCACTACGTCGCTTTCCTTCATGCGCTCGAGCCCCTTCACATGCACCGACAAGAGCTTGTGGCTGAGCTGAGCGTGGGCGTGGTTTTGAGACCAAGCACAAAGCGAGGCAATCACTACGGTGAGGAGAAAAACAGCACTACGTCGCACGCGCGGAATTGTACAACACGAGCGAGGCGAGAGGCTTTTCGAGGGCAGCAACCGGTTCAGGAGAAGGAAATACTTTGGGCCAGGGAAAGGCGATCGAGTCGAGGAATCGGCGTTGAGGAGCTGTCTCACAGCCGTTTCAGGAACGCCTTTGCCGCATCCACGTTCTCAAACCGCTGCTCTTCGGCCTGAAACTCCGCCGAATGTACGCAGCGGCGGGTGCCGCGCAGTTTTACCGGGTGCTTCAAATGCAGCATCTCGTGGTACATGATGTAGTCAATCGCATACCGCGGAACTTGGGGATGGTCAAATACGCTGCTTACCACGATGGCATTGTGGGCAGGATCATAGTGGCCCAGGCGATTGCGTGCACGGTGGGTACTCCAGGTCATTAGCGGTCGTGCCAGCAGCCCGTGAAAATACTTTCGATTCAGCTCCTCGAAGATCTCTTCCAGGTGATAAGCGTGCCCCTGGGCTGAGGTGATTCGCTTTCGCCCGCGCATCTGCCGCACCAGGTGGGCTTTTTCTGACATATGGTGCGTCGAAACGTATCTCCGGTAGCGCGAGGCATGTTCGCGGTCAATCGGCTTGCGGTAGATTTTCGCCAGCAGGATGTGGGCAATCGCGCGCAGGACCGGTTCCGGTGCTCCCTCGAGCAGGTCAGAAATTCGCACCAGCAGCCGGCCCTCGCGCAGCCGAATTGTATTGTTCACATTGGCAAAGCGGAAGAAATCGACGCGCACATCAGGCACTGGAGTTCGTGGGCGTAGTTCGCGGAAGCAGTCTTCAAAGATTGTCAGGAGTGGTTGCGACACGCAGATGTTTCCAGCTTAGCACGCTGCCGACAGAATGAAACTCACAACCAGTCACCCACAACTCACTAACCTCCCGCTTTCTGCTCTTTGTGTGGCTTCTCTTTTTTGTTCTTGAACTTCTCTTCCTGTTCGGCTAGAAGGCTGCGATGGTCTCTGGCGCCGTCGTCCACGGCCTGCAATGCGGTTCCGGCGAGAAAATCAAACTTGCCTGCCTCTTCCCGGGAACTCGCCAAGGAGGATCGAAAAGCTCGCAGCTTCGATCCGAACTCGGTATCAGCTTCAATGACGCCCTTGAGCGGCTTCCGGATATCGTCGCCTCGGTCCGCAAACGTATCCACGTTGTCAGCCAATTCGTCGTAGATATCCACGAAATCCTGCAACGCGCCTTTGATCTGGTCGTCGCGATCTTGTATCTTCGGGTCGGCCTTGGCTTGTTGCAGTTTTTCCAGCCGCGCCCGGGCAAAGTCAACATAAAGCTTCAGCCGCACTTCGGGCTGCAAAGCCGAGTCGCGTATTTTGTCGACTTCGAGGTCATTCAAAGGGTCGCGCTTTCTCTCCTGTTGCGCGACCGCACTGGCGCACAGCAGAAGCAGGCATGCGAGTCCGACTCTAATCATTGCTTTTGCCTCCGAACATACTCCGCAACAACTCGGTCCGGAACTCCTCGAGCTGATCGATCACCGCTTGCACTGCAGGCTGATCATCCACACCAACGTTGAGCTTAGTTTCCCTCAGGCGGGTCGAGATGCGGCGAATCTTGATCTCGGTATTCTTAACCTTCTTGCCTGAGGCGATCGCCGCTTTGTGCGCCTTGCCGCTATACTTCGCGACGTCATTCAAGTCGGACTGAAATTCATCCCAGTGCTCCGCCTTCATGGCATCGAGAGCAGCCCGGTGCTGGCGCTCGGCAGCTTCCATGAACAGGTCAGGCTGTTGCTCTAACCTGGCGGCGTCGGCGCGCGCCACCAGCTCTTGAAGCGTCTCTTCTTTGCGGGCTGAGGAAAGTGCAACCAGGCCCAGCACCATGCACGCGGCCACCCCGACAAACTTGATCATGCTCTTTCCGGTCACTTCTTCGGCTCGATAGCAATCAGTCGATGTGTAGCTTGCCATTCCTGGTCGGGAAATTTTCCCCCGGCTATATTCAGGAACTCATGATAGTACTTCGAAGCCTGCTTGGCATCGCGCAGATGATCATACGCAGTCGCACGCAAGAAGTAGGTCATTGGATTTTCCGGCAACAGTTTCGAGCGCAAATCGAGCGCCTGAATCACCATGGGATATTGCTTGTTCTCACTCGCCGCAATCGCCAAGTCGCCATAGACCTCGCCCACACCCGGCTTGAGCTGTATCGCCTTCATCAATTCCTGTTGGGCAAGATCAAACTTCTTTTGTTCGAGCAGGGCCCGGCCAAACCGGTAGTGCAGTGCGGCATCGTTGGGAGATCTGGAGAGAAGATCGCCATAGAGCTTTCCTGCATCGCCAAACTTTTTCAGATCGACGTAGACTTCCGCCAGGTCTCGCTTGGCATTCTCGTCCGAGGGATCGAGCTTCAGCCCGGTCTCCAACTCCCCCGCAGCATCCTCGCTTTTCCCTGAGATCGCTAGCATTCGGCCAAGTTGGAGATGGGTGCCGGCGTCGTCGGGGCGCAGGGTTACCAATTTTCTCAGAAGGTTCTCAGCATCGCCATAGCGGTGTTGGGACATGTAGTAGTTGGTCATGGCCGCCATCGCATCCGATGAGTTCGGCTCAACCGCCATCGCGAGTTGGTACTCTTGCTCAGCCTCGGGATTCTTGAGCTTCTCCAGGATGGATCCGGCCAATAGATGGGGTTCAGGGTCTTTCGGATCCTCTAGAGAGGCTTGGCGGAAAGCGTTCACGGCCTCTTCCGGACTCGCTTGCTCCAGGAGATGTCCGAGGGCAATCCAGGCTTGTTTGTGCCGTTGTTCGGGTTGCGACGTCGGCGGGAGCTTGGTTGCGGCGCGCAGATACTGTTCAGCCTCAGGCTTCCCCGCGGCTGCCAAGGCCAGGCCAAGATTCATGTTGGACTCAAATACGGTGGGTTTTGCCTGGACGGACTTCTTGTAGGCCTCAATCGACTCCTCCATCCGCCCTTGGGCGTGATAGAGGAAGCCCAAGTCATACCATGCGGCATAGTCATCAGGCCGCTCGGAGACAACTTCCTTAAGCAGGGGTTCCGCCGAAGCATAGTCCTGCTTGCTGATGGCATCTTCAGCACGGTTGAGCTTGGCGGCGATCGGGTCTTGCTCTTCGACCCGGCGGTGCCGCACGGTCCCTTGGCTAGACTTTTGAGCCGCAAGCGGAGAGACCGCGCAGAGGCCAACGAGCAACGCGAAAGCAGCGATTCTGGCTATTCCTCCCAGATCCATGGGCGAGATTTCACCCTTCCCCATTCCCACGCGAAACCCCATTTTCCTCGAGCACCTGCGCCAGAAACCCTCCCGTATGGGAGGCTGGAATCTGGGCGATCTTCTCCGGAGGCCCCTCCCCAACGATCTGCCCCCCGCGTTCTCCTCCTTCCGGGCCCAGATCGATGATCCAATCAGCGGTCTTGATGACCTCCAAGTTGTGCTCGATCAGGAGGATAGATCCCCCCACTTCGATTAGACGATGAAAGGCTGACAGTAGTTTGCTGATGTCGTCAAAGTGCAGGCCGGTGGTGGGCTCGTCAAAGATATAGAGTATTCGCCTGCGTCTTACCGCATTCATCCGCGTAGGCGAGCCCGCCGGTTGCAGGTGTGCTGCCAGTTTCACCCGCTGTGCTTCACCGCCTGAGAGCGTGGTCGCAGACTGGCCCAGCCGCAGATAGCCGAGTCCCACTTCTTCGAGTACGCGGAGCTTATCAGCGACTTTAGGCACGCTCGAAAAGTGGTGCATCGCCTCCCGAACTGTCATGTTCAGCACTTCATGGATGTTCTTCCCGCGATAGCGAACCTCTAGCACTTCCGGCTTGAAACGCATCCCCTTGCACTCTTCGCAAATAAGCTCGACATCCGCGAGGAACTGCATTTCGACCACGACGGTGCCATCGCCCTGACAGGTCTCGCAGCGTCCACCGGGAACGTTGAAGGAGAAGTGCCCGGCAGAGAACCCCCGCTTATGCGCCTCCGGGGTGCCCGCAAACAGTTCGCGAATTCCGTCAAATGCCTTGATGTAGGTAACCGGATTTGATCGCGGCGTGCGCCCGATCGGGGACTGATCTACCAAAACGACTTCGTCTAGGAATTCGTGGCCCTCGATCCCGCGCAGAGCCGCAAAATCGGAAGGTTGCCCCATGGTCTCGCCGTTCTCCGGCGAAACAGCGAGGTTATTTTCCCTCGCCTTGATGGTGTTCAGCGCCTTGAACAGGACATCGTGCAGCAGGCTCGACTTTCCAGACCCCGAGACTCCCGTGATGGCTACCAACAAACCCAGCGGGATCGTGACGTCGATATTCTTCAGATTGTGCGCGCGTGCGCCGCGCACCACAAGCTGCTGTCGGCCCGCTTTCCGACGGTTCTGCGGAATGGGAATCCGCAGCTCGTGCGAAAGATACCTTCCGGTGAGGGAAGTGGGGATCTTCTGAATCTCCTTGTATGTCCCCTGGGCAATGACTTTTCCTCCCTGCTCGCCCGCCCCCGGACCGAGATCGAGAATGTGATCGCTGGCCTTCATTACATCCGGGTCATGTTCTACGACCAGCACCGTGTTCCCGAGGTCCCGCAGGCCGTGCAGAATTCCAATCAGCCGGTGTGTGTCACGGCTGTGCAGGCCAATCGACGGCTCATCGAGCACATAGAGTGTGCCTACCAGCCTCGACCCAAGCGAAGTCGCCAGTTGTATGCGCTGGGCCTCGCCTCCCGACAACGTTGAAGTCAGTCGATCGAGCATCAGGTATTCGAGCCCAACATCGTTCAGGAAGCCAAGTCGCGAGCGGATTTCCTCGAGCAACTTCTCGGCGATCCCGGCTTCTTGCGGCCTCAACTGTACGTTCTTGAAGAACTCGGCACCCTGTTCCACCGTCATCGCGCATACTTCACAGATGTTCTTACCGTCGATCTTCACCTGTTGCGCTTCTCGTCTCAGCCTCGCGCCGCCACAATGAGAGCAGGTCGAATAACCGCGATACCGGCTTAGGAACACGCGTACGTGCAGTTTGTATTTCTTGCGCTCCAGGTGCTGAAAAAAACCGCGCAATCCCATGAACTTCTTATCGCCTTCGATTACGGTCCGGCGATCGTCAGCGCTGAGATCTGCCCAAGGCACATCGAGCGGAATGCCGGTCTGCTTGGCATAACGCTTCAGCTCTGCCATGAGTGGCTTGCCTTTGGGTTTCGTCCACGGCTCAATGGCACCCTGGTTGAGGGATTTCGATGGATCGGGAATCACTAGGTTCAGATCGAAGTCGATCGTGTTGCCAAAACCCTGGCATCTCGGACAGGCACCAAACGGATTATTGAATGAAAACAAACGCGGTTCCGGTTCTTCGTACTTGATACCGCACGGCTTGCACTCAAATCGTTGGGAAAATCGCAACTGCCCCGTTTTTTTGCCGTCTTGAGGTGCGGTTTCAAAAACAACCTCCCCGCTTTCGCGAAAGCTGATTTCCGCCGCATCGGCGACGCGAGAGCGCGATTCCGCGGAGATGGCGATGCGATCCACCAGCACAAACAGCGGTTCGGCAAAGTTGATGTCCAGCAGCGACTCCGGCGTCGAAAATTCAAACAGCTGCCCGCGCTGAAACAGCCGATTGAACCCTCGTTGCCGAAGTTCAAACAGGCGGCCTTTGATTCCCTCGAGGGATGCACCGCTTTTCGCGGGTGCCTCCTTGGTCTTTTTTCCCTTGGTTTTGGCCGAATCGCCGCGCGCGCCCGAGGGAGCTCCTTTTCGCTTGGCGCTCGCTTCTTTACCCTGAACCGGGTTCAGAATGGCACCGCCCGGAGCCTCGACCGGGAACAGCACGCTCAGCCTGGTGCCTTCTCCCAGACCAAGCACCGCATCGGCGATCTCATCGATGGTGTCTTTGCGAACCTCAGACCCGCAATTGGCGCAGTATGTACGCCCCACGCGCGCAAATAGAAGCCGCAAGTAGTCGTAGATCTCGGTCGCGGTCCCCACCGTCGATCGCGGACTGCGCGTGGTGTTCTTCTGGCGAATGGCAACTGCGGGAGCAATTCCTTCAATATGGTCGGCGTCTGGTTTCTCGATCCGCTCCAGAAACTGCCGCGCATACGCCGACAGCGACTCAACATAGCGTCGCTGACCCTCGGCATAGATGGTATCGAAGGCAAGCGAGGATTTCCCCGATCCCGATACTCCTGTGACCACGGTAAGCGCGTTGTGTGGAATCGCCACCTCAATGTTCTTGAGGTTGTGAGTGCGTGCCCCGCGCACTACGATCGTCTCCTCTGCCGGAACGCCGGGAAGGGGGAGATCAAGGCTCGAACCGGATAAGACAGTGGACATCAGCGGTCGCCCCGCAGCCCAACCAGATGCCCTCCAGGTGCCTCTTGAACTGTGAATAGGCCACCAGAAAGCTCCGGCAGAGCTGCCGAATCTTTCTATTATAAGCGACCGGTGCTGCGCTTACGGCGTCTGCTTTTTCTCTTCGCCGTTCTCCTTGAGATAGGCAGGGCTCAAGGTCCCCTTGTTCTTGGCGAGCGGTAACAATGTGGGGTAGAACTGCACAAACGTGGTATCGACTGCTCCATGCCCCTCATGGCAGGAATAGCAGGCTGCACCGGCAGGGAACAGGTTTCCCAGGTTTCCATTATCGAATCCGAAGAATGCCCACTTGCCGGGGAATTTACCTTCGTCTTTGACGTGGACCTCGATTCCCATGACTTCGCCGCTCTGGAAGTTCCCCCGCCGATTGATTGAGGCTTGGCTCTCGGCCCCGCGAACTTCGAGCACCAGCATGGTCTTGTCCGCCCAGGTACCGGTTTCTTTAAACTTCTTATACGACTCCGGATTCACGAACACGTTGTCGAACATGTGATGGTCCATGTTCCCGCCGGGGGTATAGCTCATGTCGAGCCCTGTGCTCAGGTAGGTCCACTCGCGATACTGCTCCGGAAGCTTGAGTTGGCCTTTGTCGTTGTACTCAGGAGTGGATCCTCCACCAGACGAACTCTGGTTGTAGGCAGCCACCGAGATCAAGAGAACAAAAGCGAAGAGAACGAGCTTATTGCCCATTGCAAACCCCCTTCCAGGGTTCGTGCGTTTCTAAGACCCTGGTAATAAGAGCGAGCCTCTACCACACCCTGCACATATTTGGACTCACCATCGGCTGGCCAGCCTTGCAGCCCCATGCCTTCTGGAACTCCGGCATGTTCTCAAGGACGCCGTTCGTCCGGAATCTGCCCGGCGAATGCGGATCCACGTTCACCAGCATGCGTGAGAACTCCGGCTTCCGCTTCTCGCACCACACCCGTGCAAACCCCAGAAAATAACGCTGTTCGGGCGTGTATCCGTCAATTTCCTCGGGCTTCTTGCCAGACTGTTGGATCATGTTCTCAAGCGCCATCAGGGCAATTCTGGCGCCGCCGTTGTCTGCGGTATTTTCTCCCAGAGTCAATTTTCCGTTCAGCTTCAGGTCATCGACTGCGACGAAATTGCTGTACTCGTCGGCAACACAGCTAGCGCGCTTTTCAAATTCCTTTCCGTCCTGCTCGGTCCACCAATCGCGCAGATTCCCCTGGGGATCGAATTTGCGTCCCTGGTCGTCAAAGCCGTGGGTCAACTCATGTCCGATGACGGCTCCGATCGAACCGAAATTCACGTTTTCATCCATGCTCTTATCGAAGAAGGGTGGCTGCAGAATGCCGGCCGGGAAGACAATCTCGTTCATCGACCCGCTGTAATAGGCATTCACTGTGGGGGGAGTCATCTGCCATTCTTTCTTGTCGACGGGTTTGCCGATCTTGGCAATCTGGCGCCGCGACTCGAACTCGTTCGCGCGCAAGAAATTGCCCATCAAGTCGCCCTGGGTCACTTGCAGCTTCGAATAATCGCGCCACACATCGGGATAACCAATCTTGTTGCGGATGGCTTCAAGCTTCACCTTCGCCTGCTGCTTGGTGGCATCCGTCATCCAGGGAAGCCCAGCGATGTCCTGGTCGAGCGCCTTCTCCAAGCTATCGACCATGGTCAACATCCGCTGCTTGCCGTCAGCTCCAAAAGTGCGATCGACGTATTTTTGCCCCAGCGCCTCGCCCAAGGCTTCATCAGTTGCCTCCACGCACTTTTTCCAGCGCGGTTGATCCTCTGACTGTCCGGTCAGCGCCTGCCGGAACTTGAAACGCGCATCTACATAGGCTTTGGGCAACCACTTGGCGGATCCAGAAACCATGTGCCATTGCACATACGTCTTCAGCGAATCCAGCGGCTCCGACTCAATGACACCGTTCACCTCTTTGAAAAATTCGGGATTGGATACGTTCAAATCTGAAAACGCGGGCGTCCCCAAATCCTTGAAATAGCGCGCCAGGTAGAAGTTGGGAGCCAGAGCCAGCGCTGCATCGCGGCCCATTTTGTGATCGCGGTTTTTCGGATCCCGCCGCAACGTCCGGTCCATCGACGCCTTGGCAAGCGCCGTCTCGATCGAAAGGACGGTTTCGGCAGACGCTGCCGCCTTTTCCGGACTTTGACCGGACAGGGTAAACAAGGTGGTTGCGTATTCTGTCAGCGCCTTTCGCAACGCCACCATCTTCGCTTCGTCTTTTAGGTAATAATTGCGGTCAGGAAGGCTCAGGCCGCCCTGATCGATGTAGGCGATCACCATATTGGCGTTGTGCAAATCCGGCGACGAGTAGAAGTTGAACAAGGGGGTTGGGCCAATCAAATGAATTTGCGCGACGGCATCGATCAGATCCTGTTTACTCTTCGCAGCGGCAATACGATCGAGCTCTGGCTTGATGGGCGAAATCCCTTTCCCCTCGACCGCATTCTCGTCCATGCACGCGCCGTAGTAATCACCAATCTTCTGCTCAACAACGTCACGTCCGGCTCCGCCCTTCTCGGCCGTCTCCAGGATGTCTCGCAGCACGGCTAGGTTCTGTTCCTCCACCTCGGAAAAGCTGTCCCACGAGGGGCGATCGCCAGGAATCTCTTTCGTTTTCAGCCAATTCCCGCATGCGTACTGATAGAAATCGGCACATGGATCGACTGATTTGTCTATGTTATCGATGCTGAACCGCGCAGAAGGCTGAGGTTGAGAGGTTTGAGCCGAAGCCACAACGGCCAGGAGAACCAGGCACACACCGAATAGCAGTGATCGCATCTGCACCTCTAGAGTTGAGCCGCGATTCTAATCCGAGTCAAATTAGACGTTCAAGTGGGCGGAAGGTGAGCAACAAACCTTTGACAAGTGCTTTCGGTGTTTTGAAGCTCAAGCCGTCGTTCTCACTCAACCCGGCAGTTTTCGGTGGCTGGGCTTCTGCCGCTCCGTGCTTGATGGTCGAAAACTCGGCAGCGATTGCAGGGAGGACTGAACAAGATTCAGGGATGGGTCGAGGTTGAGGTAAGACCGGGGACTCACCCCCCGGAAGGCCCGGAGTGAGAATTGCCAACTCGATCGGAGAGCTCCCGGGGGCACCGAGGTGTCACTGCGCGAACCACAACAGAGCGAACACATAGAGCCACAATGCGCTCATAAAATGCCAATACCAGCGCGTTACCTCGACCACGATGCGTTTGTGCTCGATGGTTTGATGAAATAAGGAGACGATCGCGGCGTAAATCAGCCCCACAATGCCCACCATCAGATGCAATGCATGCGTGCCAGTTAACAGGTAAAAAAACGGGCTCGGACCTGACGTGAAAACCCGGAAGCCATGCGAGCGAAACTCCAGCCATGCCAGCCACTGCCCGAGCAGAAAGAAAATGCCGAGCAAGGCCGTAACCGCGAGCCAAGGTGCGTGCAAGCGGTGCTCAGGATCAACTCCCACGATCGCGCGCAAGGGCGCCAGTACCATGGCTTGCGCGACCTGCCGGCGCGCGAGTTCGAGCGTTATGCTGCTGCAAAGCAAAAGCAGCGTGTTCCAAAGGAGGATTCTGAGAGGAAGCACTACGGGAACCCATTTCCGCACATAATGATGCGTCTGTGAATCCAGCACAAACGCTGTTTGCCGGCCAAAGAACACCACGGTCAGCATGGCGAAAATCATGGAAACGGCGATCACGCCGCAAATCAGGCCGATCCTGGCGCGTTGCAGGCGCCTGTCGTAATCAGGAAAGCCATCGCCCGGATCGCGTCCACCCCCTCCGCCAATCTCTGGAGGGTGGACTCCGCCCCCGCGATCGCCGGATTCCGGCGTGCGAACATCTAGAGGAGGGACCGAAGGCGACATACTGCAGCCAGTAAGTGGTTTGCGGAAGTTCTGGGCTACTTTTTTGCCGGTGCCGTCTTTGCCAAGGCCCGAACGTGCTTCAACACTTGATCGATCTCGGACTCGCTCAGTTGATCGGCGAATGCCGGCATGTTCGCCTGGCCATCGTGGATGATCTTGTGCAACTCAGCATCGCCCAGCTTCTGCACATCCTTAGAGCGAAGATCGGCAGCTTGTAGTTGTTTGCCTAAAGGTGTCTTTCCACCGCCATCGGCCCCGTGGCAGAGTACGCACTTGGTTCGGAACACGTTGGCGCCCGGAGATTTTGCCGCCTGTTGTCCCACGAGGGAGGAAACGATCACAAATGTGAGAATTACGAGCCAAGCTAGGAACCTGCCGGATTTTGCCTTCACCCGTTCGACCTCCAAAAAAGACGGCTAGTAGAGTACGCTGGCATCCGCCAGCAATACTTCAGATGATATACGAGAGTTTCGGGATTCCGCGACTCAGCCTCCGCTACAATGCCTTTCGGATGCTAATCTCGCTCCAGCCTGAGGATGAGTGAGATGGATGAGTGAAATAGAGCTGGATGGGCCAAGAGGGGCGAGACTACTCACGACCGGGAAGCCCATTCTTGGCAATGTCTAGAGGTGGTTCGATCGGAGCAAACGTGACGAAGGGCCGTGAGCAGGGAAATGGCCACGCGGGCAAGCAGCGCAAGCTGAACTTCTGCTTCGGTTGCGGCCGGGATAACGCGAGTGGCATGCGCTTGAGGTTTGCTTTGGACGAAACTGGGAGGCAATTCCTGTGCCAATTTCGCCTGAGCAAGCGATACACTGGACCTCCCGGGTACTGTCACGGCGGAATCATTGCTACCATTCTCGACGAGGCTATGAGCAAGCTGAACCGCCTCATAGAAGCCCCGGCCCCGACCTCGCGTATGACCGTCGAATACCTACGGCCAGTGCCGCTGAATCGTCCGCTCGAAGTCTGGTCGAAGAACATCAGCAAGCGCGGCCGACGACTCACCCATGCGGCCGAGATTCGCGACGCGAAGGGGACCGTGCTAGCCCGCAGCCGTGGAGTCTTCGTGATCATCAGCCCCAAGCACGTCTTCCATCAGGTCAATTCCTAAGGCGTTCGCCTTCCACGTTCGCGGTGGGCGGAGAAGCTGTCGGGGTAAGTCGCTGGATGGCCGTTAGCGCCAGAGCGCCGAGCCTTGCTCAATCAAAACCAGCCGTGTCGCCCCCCACTTTTTGGGCACATGGTTGTCTTCTGTGGTGGGGGGCTGATAAAGTTCCTTGCCAACTCCCCCTTCCTACCCCCTACAATGCCACGGGGCGAAATCCTTTTGTGACTGTAGCCAATGAATCCCGAGTACGGCGTCCCTTTGGCCCCGCTCTCACCCTGCTCGCGATCTGCGTCCTTATCAACTACGTGGACCGCGGCAACCTCTCGATCGCCGCACCCGTGCTCAGCAAGGAATTGGGCATCTCGCCTAAGGAGCTGGGCATTCTCTTAGGCGCATTCTTCTGGTCCTATACGGCTATGCAATTCGTAAGCGGTTGGCTTGTCGACCGCTTCGAAGTCGTTTATGTGATCGCGGCAGGTTATTTCCTGTGGACCTTCTCTACGGCTGTTACGGGCATCGTGCATGGCTTTGGGATGCTGCTTGGCATGCGGCTCCTTCTTGGCATCGGTGAATCGGTTGCGTTCCCGTCCACCTCGAAGATCCTGGCTAACAATTTGCCCGAGCAGGAGCGAGGCTTTGCCAATGGCCTGCTCATGGCGGGAATCCGCCTCGGTCCAGCAATCGGCATGTTTATAGCGGGTCCGGCGATCGCGAGGTATGGATGGCGTCCGGTGTTCATCGCGATTGGACTCGCGGGGCTTCTCTGGTTGCCCGCCTGGTTCCAATGGATGCCGGAGCGCAAGCACGTAGCATCGGTTCGATATAGCGGCCCCGATACCCTCGCGATTTTGAGCCAGCGTTCGTTTTGGGGTGCAGCCGTCGGCCACATCTCGGTGAATTACCTTTTTTATTTCATGCTCACTTGGCTGCCCTACTACTTAGTGCAATCGCGTGGACTTTCTATGCACGACATGATCAAACCGGCCGGCATTTATTACTTCACCGATGCAGTTTCGGCCGGCGTAGCGGGATGGGTGTCTGACTTCTGGATGCGCAGAGGAGGGCCGCCAACCCTGGTCCGCAAAGCGATCATGGGAGGAGGGAATCTGATCGCGATCGTGGCCACTGCCGGCTGTGCCCTCGCAGGCTCGCACACTTATTTCGCGTGGCTTCTGGCTGCGGGCGTGGGCTGCGGGATGATGGGCGTTGGTGTCTTCGCCTATTCCCAGACTCTTGCCGGCCCCTTGGCTGCAGGAAAGTGGACGGGCCTGCAAAACGGCATTGGCAACTTCGCCGGCCTGATCGGCCCCGTGCTCACCGGGTTCGTGGTGTACAAGACCGGCAGCTTCCTGGCGGCCTTTGCAATCACGGTTGTCATTCTGATGATCGGATTCGTCAGTTGGGTCTTCGTCGTCGGCCCGCTCCAGGAGGTGAATTGGGCTCCGCGCGCTCGCCCGGCTACGGCCATGGATGCCAAGGCCTCGTAGCTAGCGCCGCAGAGCCTCTCCAGCCTTTTGGAGTTCAATCTGCAACTCCTGCTTCTGTTCGAGCACCCGTTTCGGGGCTGGAACCAGCTGCTGAAGCTGTATCGGCGACCTGGCAATGCTGGCTTCGAGTTCCGGCAAGGTCGCGGGGTAGACGAGCGCTCTAAGATATTTTGCCGAAATCTGCGAAACCTCGGCCTGAGTTTCAGGCCTGGTAACCAACTCAAACTCTCGTGTCAGAGCTGCGCCCCAGTCCAAGCCATGAAGGCTGATGGCATTGATTTCTTTCCGCAACAATGACCTCTGCCCCTCAGAAAGATGAGCCAAGTGATTGAGACCTTCTACGGCGCGCAGATGCTCGAGCAGCAGCTGTTTTGATACCAGTGTTGCAAACAGCGATCCGCCATTCGCCACCTGCCGCGAATACCTTATCCCTGCCGAAAGAACCTTTGCCGCCCCGTCCTTGTTCCCCGTGATGGAAAGGTGAAAGGCGTATAAGACGTTTAGGCGCCCAAGCTGCAAAGCGTTGCGGGCGTATTCAACTGGCGTCTGTTCCCCCAATTGGTAGTCGAGTCCCCAATCGCATTCCGCATGCGAGGCTCCAAGTTGGAGCAAACGTAACGCGACAGCATTCTTTTCGACCAGACCGGAGTACTGAGAATCATCGTACGGTGCCGTCCCCTCAAGGATGCGGTTCAGTTTGCTCGCTTCCTCGTTTGAAATAGCCGAGTCTTGCATGACGGTGAACGCAGCGTAGTAGCGCAGAGCCGCGTTGTCGCTTAAGCTTTGCTTTTGCTCCGCGGCCGGCAAGCTCGCCGCCGCCCCGCAACCGATCAACGCGATTACAAACAACTTCCGCAATTTCATAGCTTCTCCTTGCCGAGGACTGCTAACGCGCTTTGTTGACCTGGTCGCAGTTGAACTTTCCTGTTCCTCCATGCGACTTCATCGAGGCCCGCCTTTAGAGAATCAGCTTTTGCGAGCAGACTGTTGATTTGACTCATCGTGAGTGGGCCTTGCTCTGGGGTTCCCGGCGCAAATGCAATCCCAGATGGCGCTTCGCCGTTCCTGGCATTCCAATCATGCACGCCCGCCAGCAACATCAGTCCGGCCAGCCCCGCCGCCGCTGCCCACGCGAATGGGAAGGTAAATTTCGCACCCCTTGCCGGGACATCAGGCAGTGGCTCAGCGCGAAGCGGTTGAAACGTTTTCAGATAGGCTTCCAATCTGTCCTCTTCAAGATCGGACATGAGATCCCTCCGGGATGCTGAAATGTTCCCTCAGCTTATTGAGCGCGTACCTATAACGCGAAGTCACGGTATTGGAGCTGATGCCGACGATCTCCGAGATCTCGCCAAACGTCAGATCGCCCCAGATATGCATCACCACAATCTGCCGTTGATCGACCGGAAGCGCCCTTAGAGCAATTTGCAGTTGGCGTTCGGCGGCGTAGTCGTGTTCGGGAGGATCAAACCACCTGTCATCGGGATCTAGATCTTGGATTCGCTCATTTCGCCGGAGCTCATTTAAAACGGTGTTCCGAACGGAGGCGAACAGGTAAGCCTTGGCGTCCGTTACCCGGTTCTTCACTCGTTTCTCCAGCAGCTTCACAAAGACCTTATGGACGGCGTCCTGGGCGCTGCTCCGGGACCCTGCAATCGATGCGGCGAAAAGCACGAGGGCCGGCCCATGGTGCCGGTAGAGCCTATCGATTTCATCTCGATTCCTCACGCGACCTCCAATCGTAAGACAATCGAGCCACGGAGTTTTGTCTATTTGGACAAGGGTCTAAGGCGGAAGTGTAAAACTGAAGATCTTTTAAGAGCCGTTTCCGTCAAGCTGTTCCGTGCGCTTCGCCGCTTGCAGCCGTGGCCGGTTCCGGTTGTGCCGCGGCCTTGGGTAAGCGGAACCAGAACGTCGATCCATGGCCCAGTTCGCTCGTGACCCAAGCCTCTCCGCCATGGTTCAGGACAATGTGCTTCACGATGGCAAGCCCGAGGCCGGTACCGCCCGCTTCGCGCGAACGGGCCTTATCCACCCGGTAGAAGCGTTCAAACAGCCGCGGCAGGTGCTCGGAAGGTATCCCGGGCCCAAAGTCCCGAACAAAGCACTCGATCTGACCGTCCCGCTCGACAGCGCCGATCTGAATTTTCTGGCTCCCGGACCCATACTTCAATGCGTTGTCGATGAGATTGGAAAACACCTGATGGATGGCATCGCGGTCTGCCAAAACTTGCGTATCCGGTAATTGGATCACCTCGATCGCCACGCCCTTGTTTCGCGCAACCTCGTTGAATGCGATCTGAGCGTCTTGCACGAGCACATTCACGGGGACCGGAGTTTGTTCTAATGCGTACTCGCCCGATTCAACTCGTGCCAAGGTCAGCAAGTCCTCGGTCAACCGGCTCATGCGTTGGGCGTTGCGACGAATGATCTCCAGGAACTCATGTTGCTTGCTATCGCCCGATTCGTCGAGCAACGTTTCCGTGTATCCCAGCAGTGAAGTCAGGGGAGTTCTCAATTCGTGGGAAACGTTGGCTATGAAATCCCTTCGTGTTTTCTCCACTCGTGCAATGTCGGTGGTATCGCGCAGCACACAAACGGCCCCTCCATCCGGCAAGGGTGCCGAGGTCATTCCAAAGGTTTTGCCGGGGGAGACGGAAAATAGCATCACGCTTTGCGTCTTTCCGCTTTCTAACACTTCATCCACGACTCTCAGAAAGTCCGGATCGCGCACCGCGCGAATCAGCGGCGTACCCACGACCACGCTGCTAGCGGCGAGTCGCCTCATGGCGCCGTTATACCAGGCCACTTGGTGTTTGGGTGAAACGGCAACCACGGCGTCTTCCATGCTGTTTAAAAGCGTGTCCAATTGGTGCCGGCTGCTTTCCAAGTTCCGGAAGTTTGCCTCGAGCTGTCGGGCAGTCTTGTCGAGCGTCATTGCCAGCCGTCCAATTTCGTCTCCTCCGGAGTCAGGCAGCCGCGCGGCAAGGTTGCCATCTGCAATCTGCTCCGAGAATGCGACAATTCTGCGTAGCCTTCTTGCCACGCTCTCCGCCCCAAGTAAAGCGATCACGAAGCCAAAAAGAAGCGCGATCCCTGAGGCCTCCAACAACTGCATCCTCACGCGATACACCGCCGCTCGTATCGATGCCAGCGGATATGCCAGGCGCACCGCCCCGAAAGACGTTGGGGCGGCAACATATAGGAACTGCACCCCGAGCGTATGGCTGGTACGGCGGTTGCTGCCAATCTCCCGGCGTTGTAGCGCTTCTTGAAACTCCGGCCGGGTCGCATGATTTTCCATGCTCTCGCTATCTGCCTGAGAGTCGGCCAGCACTTTGCCGGAGCCATCAATCACCGTGGCCCGGGCGCGGGCATCTCTAGCTACCTCATTGGCCAATTGTTGGAAGGGAATCGTCGAGGTCTCGCGATTCGCGCGAGCGGCAAACATTCGGACTTTGTCTTCGAGGTCCTCCTGGAGCTGGGACTGGAGAGAACCCTCCCAGCTCCCGCGCACGAGAAGGTCGAGCGTCGCGGTCGATGCCCCGACCACCAGGATCAGAAGCAGCAGGAGTTTGAGAAAGACCCGTTGTCTCACGAGAGGATCCGCCTGAGATTCTGCATTTGGTACTGGGCCGTTAGCACGCAGCCAAACTGATGTTCCCGACCCGCCGGGAGCAAATGACAAATTCAGAGAATGCTAAATGCTATTTACGCACTTCAAACATGTATCCCGCCCCGCGCACGGTGTGGATATGCCGTGGCCGTTCCGGATCACGTTCTATTTTCTCGCGTAAACGACGAATATACACGTCCACGATCCTCGGCGTGACGAATGCGGTATCGTGCCAGACGGCATCGAGCAGGGCTTTGCGCGTGAACACGCGGCCAGGATGGGTTGCAAGAAACTCAATCAGCCGGAACTCGGTTGCCGTGGTTACGACCTGTTCGCCCCGAGTCGTAACCCGCATCGCTGCGGTGTCGATCACCAGCTCGCCAGCCTTTACGATTTCTTTCTGCAGGGGCTGTTCGAAGCGACGCAGCACAGCCTTTACGCGCGCGACGACTTCTTTGGGGCTAAACGGTTTCGTGATGTAATCGTCCGCGCCGAGTTCGAAGCCGCGCAGCCGATCCGATTCCGCAGCCCGCGCGGTTACAAACACAATCGGAATCGAAGCCAAGGCTGAGTTGTTGCGAATCGCCTTGCCAATATCGAGTCCGCTGTTCCCGGGTACCATGATGTCGAGGATCACAAGGGCCGGTCGCCGCGCGTGCATTTCGTCCAGCAGACCGGCACTCGTCGGAAACCAGGAAATGCCATAGCCCGCCGTCTGCAGGTGATGCTTCATCAGACCTGCAATGTCGGGATCGTCCTCAAGAATGAATATGGTCGGGCTGACGGGTTGCGACATGTCGTCAAAGGCGCGAAGCGGTTTGCCCCGCGTGGTGTCGAACGTCGGCTCCTCGGATCCAGAAAATGACATCTTCGGCAATGTTTGTGGCATGGTCGGCTACTCGCTCCAGATTTCTGGCGATCGAAAGTGCATCCAGGGCTTGTGCAGCACTGTCTGAACGTGTCTGCATGCATTTTGAAAGATTGGCAAACGCCTCTTTGTTCATTCGGTCGACTTCGTCGTCCGCCTCGAGAACCCGCTTGGCCAGGTCGGCGTCGCCTTCGATAAACGACTGCAGTGCATCCCGCACCATCTTCCGCACCTTCCCGGCCATCGCTGGAATATCAACGGGAAGTTCTTTGGCGTCATACTCGATCATGTGAATCACCCGTTGCGCGATGTTCACCGCCTGATCGCCCACCCGTTCCAGATCCGCATTGATCTTGATGACGGCTAGAATAAAACGGAGGTCGATGGCCATCGGCTGTTGCATGGCCAGCAGATCGACGGCGAACTCATCGACTTCGCGCTCTGCCCGATTGATGGCAGACTCATTGTTCAGCACACGCTGGCACATGGCAATGTCGCGTTGCGAGTAAGCCTGGACCGCAAGATCCACCGCCTGCTCCGCCATTCCGGCCATCGCCAGGATCCGGTGCTTGAGTTCTTCGAGTTCCTGATGGAAGCGAGTGCGCGTCATCCAAACCTGCCCGTAATATAGTCCTCCGTCCGCTTATCGGAAGGATTAGTAAATATTTTTTCGGTTTTGTCGAATTCCACCAAGTTGCCCATCAGAAAAAAACCGGTGTATTCAGCCACGCGCGAGGCTTGCTGCATATTATGCGTCACAATCACGATGGTCAGCTTCTGTTTCAACTCAAAAATCAAATCTTCGATCTTGGCGGTTGAAATCGGGTCGAGCGCAGAAGCCGGCTCATCCATGAGCATCACCTCCGGATTCACCGCCAGGGCTCTCGCAATGCAAAGCCTTTGCTGTTGTCCTCCGGACAGGCTCGCTCCCGATTTCTTCTTCAGCAAGTCTTTCACTTCTTCCCACAGTGCTGCTTGTTGCAACGAGCGTTCCACGACCTCATCCAGAGTCTTTCGATTTCGCGTCCCATTCAGCTTCAGTCCAGCCGCCACGTTGTCATAGATCGACATAGTTGGAAATGGGTTCGGCTTCTGGAAGACCATTCCGACCTTCCGTCGTACTTCCACCGCGGGAACGCCATAGATGTCCATGCCCCCGATTTTGACCTCTCCGTCCGCCTTGGCCTCGGGAATGGTTTCGTGCATGCGGTTCAGGCAGCGAACGAAGGTAGATTTTCCGCATCCGGAGGGGCCAATCACGGCCGTCGCGTGGTTCTGCTCCACGGCCATATTGATGCCATGCAAGGCCTCGGCCTTGCCAAACCAGGCTTTCAGATTTCGAACCTCGACAGCATTGGGCATAGCTACCGCGCTCCTCCCACCATGCGCCGCAGGAATACAAACCGTACCAGCGTCGTAGTTCCGACGATCAGGGCAACCAGCACCAAAGCCCCCGCCCACGCCTGCCGGTGCCACTCATCATAAGGAGACAACGCGTAGGTGTAGATCTGCAGCGGCATGGCCGCAATGGGTTCGGTTGGCCTGAGATTCCAGAATTGATTGCCGAACGCCGTAAACAGCAGGGGCGCCGTTTCTCCCGCCACCCGCGCGAAGGCTAGCATCACTCCGGTTACGATCCCGGCTCTTGCGGTGGGGAGAATGATCGACAACGTCGTGCGCCACTGGGGGATGCCAAGCCCGAAAGCGGCCTCGCGAACCGCTTGCGGGACGAGCAAGAGCATCTCTTCGGTTGCGCGGCACACCGTGGGGATCATCATGATCGCCAAAGCCACGCCGCCGGCAAAGGCAGAGAAGTGTCTCTGCTGTACGACAACCAGACTCCAGGCAACCATCCCGATCACAATGGAGGGCACTCCATTCAGGACGTCTGCAGTAAAACGAACCAGATGCCGCAGGCGCCCACGCCCGAACTCCGCCAGGTACACACCTGCACCGATGCCGACCGGCACTCCCATGCAACTGGCAATTACCAGAATCATGATGGACCCAACGATCCCGTTGGCCATTCCGCCGCCCGCCTCTCCCACGGGCTTTTGTATCTGCGTAAAGAAGTCCCAGTTAACGGAACCAGCGCCCTTCAACACCAGATAGGCAAAAATCGCGATGAGCGCGCTAATCACAATCACCGAGAGGCCCGCCGCCAAGCCAGTAAAAAACTTGTCGGTAAGCTGGCGTCGCAATTGGAGATATCGGCTAGGCATGGGACCTCGTGGGGCTTCCGCGAGTTACCGTCCAAACCATTAGTCCGGCGAGGATGTTGACGACGATGGTCACGATAAAAAGCGCCAAGCCGACCTGCATGAGCGCACTGCGGTAGAGGTCATCCGGAGCTTCGGCAAACTCATTGGCGATTACGCTCGCCATCGTGTACCCGGGAGCTAGCAAAGATCTCGCAATCTGGGGGTTGTTGCCGATCACCATGGTGACCGCGATGGTTTCTCCTAAGGCACGTCCCAAGCCGAGAATAATTGCGCCCACAATTCCAGCTCGCGCATTGCGCAACACCGCTACCCGAATCATCTCCCACCTTGTTGCCCCCAAGGCCAGCGCCGCCTCCCGCTGATGTTGCGGAACGACCGACAGCACTTCGCGTGTGATCGAGGAAATGATCGGAATGATCATGATCGCGAGCACCGTGCCCGCGGTAAACATTCCCACACCGTAGGGAGGCCCATCGAATAATCCTGACCAACCCAGATACTTCATACACCAGGGCTGGATATAAACCCGGAAGAGTGGCACGAGGATGAACATCGCCCAGAGTCCGTAGATGACGCTAGGGATGGCCGCCAGCAATTCCGTGGCGTAGCCAATGGGCTTACGCAGAGGCTGGGGGCACATCTCGGTCACGAACACTGCCACCGCGATTGCCAGCGGGACGGCCATGATCAGCGCAATCAGGGAAGAGACCAGGGTTCCGTAAATGAAGGGAACCGCGCCGTACTCGCCGGAGACCGGATCCCAGGCGCTGGATACGAAGAAGCGCAGGCCAAATGCATGCCATGCCAGGGCCGATCGTTGCAGCAACTCGATGACGATCAGTGCTACGATCGCCAGAACTGAGAGCGCGGCGAGCAACATGACCGCCCGGAATCCGTTGTCCAGGTTAAATATCGAGCGCTGCCAGCCCGGCGCCTTGCGGGCGGTGCTCACAAGCGAGATCTCGGGTGTTTCCGATGTTCCCATCTTCATGTCCGGATGGTCGAAGCCTCTCGCCGATCCCGGTTCTGAAATTCGCCTTTCGGGCACTGCACCCATTCCATTCCTGCCTCGTCCGCCTGGCACACCATCCCTGTGCTGGCCAGAATGCCTAGTGTCACGGTATCAACAGCCTGTTAAAGGATGATGAAAAGGCCTGATGTGCGCCCCGGGGGGCAGGGGGGAGCACATCAGGCAGAGGGAACTAGCGAATATTCTTAATGGCAGCCTTTTCCATTTCTTTCACGGCATCCGGAAGTGGCGCATAGCTGAGCTGGGTTGTCATCGACTGTCCTTCGTTTAACATCCACTGAAGGAAATCAGCGACGATCTTACCCTTGTTCTGATCCTTCCATTGCGTGGGGATCAACAGGTACGTAAAGGTGGAGATGGGATAGGCGTCTTTGCCCGCGGCATTGGTGATGGAGACCCTGAAATCATTCGGGCCTGGCATCTTCGCGCCGGCGGCTGCCGCTGTCGTTGACTCCAAACTGGCTTTGATGAAGTTACCCGCGGGATTCTTTATCGGTCCGTAGGTAATCTTGTTCTGCAGGGCGTAGATTAGCTCGACGTACCCGATCGCACCATCCATTCCGCGAATCATGCCAGCCACGCCTTCGTTGCCCTTGGCTCCCATTCCCACGGGCCAACTGACCGAGGTATTGCTGCCGACGCGGCCTTTCCAATCGGGGCTGACTTTGGAGAGATAGTCGGTAAATACAAACGTCGTGCCGCTGCCATCGGATCGGTGCACGACCACGATGCTTTTGTCAGGGAGGGTTACGCCGGGGTTCGCCGCCGCGATCAACTTGTCATTCCATTTGACGATGTTACCGAGATAGATCCCAGCCAGAATCTCGCCGGTGAACTTGATCTCGGTTTTTGCCTCGGGAACGTTGTAGGCAGGCACAACCGAACCGAGTACCGTGGGCAGCTGCAGGAACTGCATCGGCATTTGCTTCGCCTTGGTGTCATCGAGAGGCATATCGCTCGCGCCAAAGTCCACCGTGCCAGCTTTCAGCTGCGCGATCCCACCGCCACTACCAATCGACTGATAGTTAATCTCTATGTCCGGATGCATCTGGTGGTAGGTGCTAAACCACTTGGAATAAATCGGGTTAGGGAAGGTGGCTCCGGCTGCGTTCAACTTCGTCTGCGCCGCAGAGGGAAGCACTACGGCCAGCAACGCTAGAAAGGGAAGGATCCTCTTCAAGTTGTCATCTCCTGAGCTAGATGGATTCGCAACTCTTGATTTAAGCGGCGGAACGGTTAAAGGACGATGAATGCATGATTAACTGTTCGGAAAATCAATGGTTGGCGGGTGGGAAAAGGGGGATGCCCCTTCGATGGGTTTCGGTGTTCCGAACGAGTTAGACTTACAAGTTCGCTGTAAATGGGACAAACTTCATGCGATTGGTAATGAATCCTCTGTATCGAACTGTAGGCGCTGCTCTTATTGTATTTTCTCTGATGCCATTCACGGCATTCCAAAGCTCACCCCCCAAGCCTTCCTCGGCTTCTCCAACCGTCCCTGCGGCAGTTCAACCCTCCGATATCATCGAATTCCTGAGCCGCACGATTTCCTGGTACCGCCAGCTTGCGGTCGAACAGCAGCTTGCAACCGAACCGGCGGACCTAACTTTCGCTCAGGAAAACCGTAGAGTCGCCGCTCAGGTGGTCGAACTTGCTTTCGACTACGCGCGCGCGCAGGCTCAGCTTCTTGAGAAACAAGCAACCAAACTCCAGGTCCAGGGACATACTCAGGCCTCGGTTTCCGACCAGTATCAGCGCATCGCTCAGGCTGCGGCCAAAGCGGATTCGGACCTGGAGAGTACTCAGAAAGAACTGCAGGACTCGCGACAGAGACTGGCCAAGGCGACCCGCGCCAACCGCACGCTTCTGCAATCGCAAGTTGCCGAGCTCGAAAGTGAGGTCAGTCTGCTGCAGGCGCGTCGCGACGCGCTCAATGGGATGCTGGAATTTGTCACTACCAGTAACAGCAATACCGGCAGTGCCGGCTTGCGGGCGCAGATTGAGGAGTTGGCACGCTCAGTGCCCGCCTCTCTGAGTCATCCCCAGGGCGCCAGTCAGACGGAACCGGCTCCTGACTTACCTGCATCGAGCACCACCGTTGCCAAGAAGGTGCAGCCATCAGGACTCTGGGGCCTGTCCGCCGATCTCATCCGGTTGTCTGGAAAGCGGCACACTTTGGGAGACGACGCCTATGCCACGGCGGACCTCGCCAAGGATATCAAGGCTTTTCGCCAGCCGATCTTGAACAATCTCCGCGACTTGATCCGTCAGGGCGATCAATTATTCAATGCTGCCGACACGGCCAGCGCCACCGAACTCGCGCAACAGCGGCAGCAAATCGATGCGCTCACCGCACAATTCAAGCAAACCTCGGGCCTGCTGCTGCCGTTGAGCAAGATAGGTGTGTTGCTCGACGTCTATCAACGCAGCCTGAACAATTGGAGTGAGGCCGTACGCGACCAATCCCATGACGAACTTCGGCAGCTGCTTCTTCGATTTGGCGTCTTGGGTGTCCTGATCGCAATCGTGCTCGGCATCGGCGAAATTTGGCGCCGCACAACCTTCCGCTATGTGCACGATGCACGCCGCCGCTATCAGTTCCTGTTGCTGCGGCGAGTCGTAATGTGGGTGGCAATTCTGCTGATCATCGTCTTCACATTCGCAACCCAATTGGGTTCGGCAGTCACTTTCGCTGGCCTGATCACCGCCGGGGTCGCAGTTGCCTTACAGAACGTCATCGTTTCCATCGTTGCCTACTTCTTCTTGATTGGGAAGTATGGAATCCGTGTTGGCGACCGGGTTCAAATCGCTGGAGTCATGGGCGAGGTGGTAGAGATCGGGTTGGTTCGCATCCATGTAATGGAACTCAGCGGCCCCGGCGATTCGCAGCCTACTGGCCGCATCGTCGCCCTCTCGAACTCCATTGTGTTCCAGCCCACGGCCGGTCTCTTTAAACAGATACCGGGTACCAATTTCCTGTGGCACGAGCTGAAGCTCACCCTGTCAGCTGAGGCTGACTACCATACCGCCAAAGAACGCATTGCTCAATCGGTCAGCGAAGCTCTCGGCGAATTTCGAGACAGCCTAGATGCCCAGCGTCGCTCGATGGAACGAAACTTGACCAACATCTCCCCTGCCGAATTGAAACCGAAGATTCATCTGCACTACGTTGCCTCGGGGCTCGCAGCAGACATTCGTTACCCGGTGGCGCTCGACAAGGCCAGCGAAATGGACGACCAGCTCATGCGTGGAGTCATAGCGGCTCTTGCCCGCGAGCCGCGGGTGAAGCTTGTCAGTGCCGAGATGCCCACGGCCAAGGCAGGAGATTAGTTCGCCCAAAGAAAAAGGCGGGAACTCAAGAAGAAGCGGAAACAGGACGCTTCCTGCCACCGAAAACCGCGCGCTTGTCGATGGCGGGCGGCTTACCGCAGCAGCCCCACCGACCGGCTGGCATACTCGAGCACACGGTTCGGCAGGACGCCCAGATAAATGGTCAGGGCAAGGCTCAGACCGAGGGCGAATCCCAGCCCGGGCGGAATCGGCGCAAGCTGCGCTTCCTCGCGAGGCTCGCGCATGTACATCGCGACGATGATTCGCAGATAGTAATAGGCTGCAACCCCGCTGTTCAGCACGCCCACAATCACCAGGCCAATCAGATCGGACTGCAGTGCTGCACTGAACACGTAGAACTTTGCAAAGAACCCGCTGAACATCGGAATCCCGATCAGCGACAACAGGAACATGGTGAACACCGCTGCGAGCAGGGGAGACCGCTTCCCAAGACCAGCGTAATCTTCAATGGTTACGTAACGTTCCCCGTGGCTGGCGAAATGTCCGACAACCGCGAAGGCCCCTACGTTCATGACCGCGTACGACGCAGCGTAGAACATCGCGGCCGGGATGCCGTTCTCTGGCAAACTGGCAAAGGCCACCAGCAAATACCCGGCGTGCGCGATCGAAGAGTACGCCAATAGGCGCTTGACGTTGTCTTGCACCAGCGCAGAGATGTTGCCAATGGTCATCGACAGCGCCGCCGCGGCCCAGATCAGCGCCAGGCGCCCTGGAGCATGCGCCTGGAACATGACGCGAAGCAGCACGGCGAAAACGGCGGCTTTCGGGGCGGTCGACATGAAGGCCACGACCGGTGACGGCGCGCCTTCGTAGACGTCCGGTGTCCAGATGTGGAATGGTGCGGCTGCGACTTTGAACCCGAGGCCGACAAACATGAATGCCACCCCGAGATAGGCGAGCAAAGGCCCATGGCCGGTGTTCGCATAGCGGGCCATCGTATCCGCAATGACGGAGATGCTGGTCGATCCGGTCGCGCCAAACATCATGGCCACGCCGTAAAGGAAAAATGATGTCGCAAACGACCCCAGCAGGAAGTATTTTACCGACGATTCCGCGCTGATTGCCGAGCGTCTCCGGAACCCCGCCAGGATGTATGTGGCGATCGATGAAATCTCTAGAGCAATGAAGATTAGCACCAGTTCGACCGCCGCCGACATCAAGCTCATGCCAACAGCTCCGAACAACAGCAAACCGTAATACTCGCCGGCGCGAATCTGCTGCACTTCCATGTACTCGTAGGAGGCGAGGATTACCAGAATCGTGACCACCGCGACCACCAGGTGGAAAAAGATGCTGAAGGCATCAATTTTCACCATGTTCGAGAACGCGAAGCCCGCAAAGCCGGTGTGCGTAAGGTAGTGTTCTTGAAAAATCGTCGCCACCAGGGCAAGAATGCCGCCGGCCAAAGCGATTCCGCCAAGTGTGCGCTGGCTGCGACGCTCGTCCATAACCGGATCGAGCATCATGATCGAAAGTCCAAAGATGGAGAGGACAATCTCTGGAAGAATACCGACGTAGTCGGGTCCGTGTGGGATCGCGCTCATTGTTTGAAAAGCGAGGGTCACTGGCCAACCGCCTTGCTGGCCAATTGTGTCGGGTGATCAACCTTGACCGTCATGCTGATGTTTTTCTGCGGGCTCGGCGAAAGGACGTTGTAGACCGCCGGATCAATTGTGTTGAGCCAGAGCATCGGAGCCACGCCCATGGCGAGGGCGATGACAATGGCAGGCCATAAAGCTGTCTTCTCCCGAAGACTGAGGTCGGGAAGCCGGTTGTTCTCTTCATGCTTTACTTGCCCGAAGAACACTCGTTGATACATCCACAGGAGATAACACGCGCTCCAGATTACGCCGGTCGCACCGACGATCCCCCACCAGGTCCTCTGCTGGAATGCTCCGCTCAACGCCAGGAATTCGCCAATGAATCCATTCAGCAGCGGCAATCCGACGGAAGCCAAAAGGACGACCAGAAAGAACCTGGCATAGGCCGGCATGGGGGTCGCCAGTCCGCCGAACTCGGAGATTTCATACGTGTGACGCCGCTCGTAGAGCATTCCGGCGAGCATGAACAAACCGCCAGTCGAAATTCCGTGGGCCAGCATGATGAACATTGCGCCGTTCAGTCCCGCCTGGGTGAAGCTGAATATTCCTAGAACGACGAACCCCAAGTGGCTGATGGACGAGTAGGCGATGAGCTTTTTCATGTTCGGCTGCACCATCGCGACCAGGGCGCCGTAAACAATGCCTATGAGCGCCAACACCGCAATCCATCCGGCGTTCGCCCGGGCCTGTTCGGGAAATAGGCCGAGGTTGAAGCGCAGCATTCCGTAAGTACCCATTTTCAGCAGGACGCCGGCCAGAAGCACGGATCCTGCCGTCGGTGCTTCCACGTGCGCGTCCGGAAGCCAGGTGTGAAAAGGGAAGAGCGGGACTTTGACCGCGAAGGCCACAAAGAATCCCAGGAAGAGCAGCAGCGGCGCGGTGCCGACGTAGTCGGGCACTGACCCATTATGCAACGCGTTCTGCAGTACGACGAAGTCAAAGCTTCCCGTCTTCGCGTACAACCACAGGATGGCCGCCAGCATGAACACCGAGGCAATGATCGTGTACAGGAAGAATTTCACTGCGGCATAAACACGCCTTCCGTGCCCGAAGATTCCAATCAGCATCGCCATCGGAATCAGCGTCGCTTCCCAGAAGAAATAGAACAGGAATAGGTCGAGCGCGACGAACACCCCGATCAAGGCGGTCTCGAGAATCAGCAGCAGGATGAAGAATTCTTTGACCCGCTCGTGGATCGAGTTCCAGGATATGAGCACGCAAAGCGGGCTGAGGAACGTGGTCAGCACCACCAGCCATAGAGAGATGCCGTCCATGCCGACGTGGTAGCGAATATTCGGCCTGCTGATCCAGGGATCGTTTTGTTGGAACTGGAATCCTGCGAGGTCGCGATGAAAATGTGCCGGCAAATGCAGGGAGGCGATGAATGCGATGAAGGAGACGAGCAGCGCGAACCAGCGAATCTCGCGATCACGGCGTGGGGCCAGCATGAGCACCAGCCCGCCAACCGAGGGAATGAACGTCACCAGCGTCAATATGTGTTGATCGAGCCAATTCATTTCGTGCCCACCCAAACCATGTATGCCACGACGCAAGCCGCCCCAATGGCAATCCAGCCGGCGTAGGATCGCAGATTGCCGGACTCCATGTGGCGAACTTCATCGGATAATTCGCGCGCTCCGGCAGCACCGCCGTTCAGGGTGCCATCGATGATGGTTTGATCGACGCCGCGCCAGAATACCAAGGTCGAGATGCCGATCAGCGGCTTGACGAACAGGGTCGCATACATCTCGTCGACCCAATACTTGTTTGCAACTGCCGTATACAGCGCGTGCAGAGCATCGGCAATGCGATCTGGAAGGCCGGGCTTAGCGGAGTAAAGCAGATAGGCCAATCCGAGACCGAGCAACGCCGCTGCTACCGAGATCCCTGTCATCAGGTGCTCGTTGCCATGTTCCTCTGCGGGAACTTGAGGGAGCGAAGCGGGCTCGGTGGTCGGCGCAGATTGTTCGCTACTAGCGCCCACGGTTCCCGTCGCAGGCGCCAGAAAGCGCTCGAACCGGTTTGCTCCAATCCACCCGCCGGCAATGGAGAGAAGGGCGAGCACGACCAGTGGTCCGAGCATCACCCACGGACTCTCATGAATTCCCCCGTGCCCATGCCCGTGTCCATGGGATGCGGGTGCTTCTTCCCGCGAACTCTCGTCGCGGCCTAAATGGGTTCCATGACCCGCATGCTCTTCATGGCCATGCGAGGCCCCGGCTGCACCGCGATGGTCTCCGGCAAAGGTCAAAAACATCAGCCGGAACATGTAAAAGGAGGTCATGAAGGCCGTGAAGACGCCAGCCAACCAATATGCCCAGCTGGCCTGGTAGGCACGCCACAATATTTCGTCTTTGCTGAAGAAGCCTGAGAGGCCCGGGATTCCGGCAATCGCGCAAGTCGCAATTAGCATGGTGATCCAGGTCCAGGGAATCTTTTTCCAGAGCCCGCCCATCTTGCGCATGTCCTGCTCGCCACCGACAGCATGGATCACCGATCCGGCAGCAAGGAATAACAGGCCCTTGAAGAAAGCGTGAGTCATCAGGTGGAAAATACCCGCCGAGAACGCGCCCACACCACAGGCCAGAAACATGTAGCCAAGCTGGGACACGGTAGAGTAAGCGAGGACCTTCTTGATATCGGTTTGCGCAATGCCGATCGTGGCCGCGAAGAAAGCAGTCAGCGTTCCGATGATCGCGACCACCATCTTGGCGCTGGGTGCGTGCTCGAAGATGACGTGCGACCGGGCCACCATGTAGACCCCCGCTGTGACCATCGTTGCCGCGTGAATCAGCGCGGAAACCGGGGTTGGACCTTCCATGGCATCCGGCAACCAGACGTAGAGAGGAATCTGAGCGGACTTGCCGCAAGCGCCCACCATCAGCAGAAGCGCGATCGCCGTCAGGAAGCCAGCACCTGAAGTCTCCGCGGGAAGGGGTTTCACCAAGTCGAATACCTTGCCGAAATCCATGCTCCCGAAGTGCTGGATAATCAAAAACAGCGCGATCAGGAACCCGAAGTCGCCGATCCGGTTGACGATGAACGCTTTCTTTCCGGCGGAGGCTGCGGAGTCTCGCGTGAAATAGAACCCGATCAACAGGTACGACGCCAGGCCCACCCCCTCCCAGCCGACGAACAGAAACAGGTAGTTGCTGGCCAGCACGAGCGTGAGCATGAAGAACATGAACAGGTTCAGGTAGGAGAAGAAACGATAGAAACCGCCTTCTTCCCACATGTACCCGACCGAATAAATATGGATGAGGAACCCGACGCCGGTTACAACCAGCAACATCACCAGGGAAAGCTGGTCGAGCGAGAAAGCGTAGTCCACATGAAAGTCCCCGGATCTCAACCAGGTAGCAACGGTCTCAACGTGAGGCAGCGTTTCGAGAGACGTGAATCTTGATGCCACCCACAATGCCCAGGCGAACGCGGTGCCCGAGAACGTCAATGCCACGGTAGCAACGAGGTTCCGGGAGAAGCGGTTCCCGAGCAGGCCGTTGATCGCGGCACCGGCCAGCGGCAACAGCGGAAGGATCCAGAGGTGAAGATTCTCGGTCATAGTTTGAGCAGGTTCACCTGGTCGATATTCAAAGTTTCACGCGTGCGGAACACCGCGATGATGATGGCCAGCCCGACAGCAGCTTCGGCGGCGGCGACCACCATCACGAAGAAGACAAAGACCTGTCCACTCAAGTTGTGCCACTGTGCTGCAAACGCGACAAACGATAGATTCACGCCGTTGAGCATGAGCTCAATCGACATGAAGATGGAAATGATGTTGCGCTTGATGAGGAATCCCGTCACGCCGCAAGCGAAAAGGATCGCGCTCAGCACCAGGTAATAAGAAAGGGGAACCAATTAACCCTCCCTCTTCGATTCCTGCACAGCCTCAGGCCGCGCAGCCAGCACAACCGCGCCCATGATGGCGATCAGCACCAGGATGGACGTGACCTCAAATGGAAGCAGAAACTCGTGGAAGAGTAATTGCGCTAGATCTTTCGGATGCCCTGGTAGAGCCCCAATCGCGACCTGGGTGCCACCGGAATACCGCAAGTCCGCCCAGGCGACAAAAATCGCACCCGTCAGCAATCCTGGAATGCCAAGCAGCCAGGCTACGGTACTTCCGGTTGTGTGCTCTTCCTCTCCCGCGTTCAGCAACATGATGACGAAAACGAACAGCACCATGATGGCGCCGGCATAGACGATCACCTGAACGGCTGCGACGAATTCCGCTCCCAGCAGCAGGTACTCGACGGCGAGCGAAGCCATCACCACCACCAGCGAAAGCGCGCTGTTGATGGGGTGCTTTTGCACCAGCAGGTTCACCGCCCCTGCTACGCAGATCAGGCCAAACACCGAAAATAGGACGAGATGCAGCATGATGATTGTTTGCCGTGCCCGGTTCTCAAGTCCCAGGCCAAAACGTTACTACCAATGCCGTAATCACCAAATTCCCTATCGCGACTGGCAACAGGAACTTCCACCCAAAGGCCATCAACTGGTCATATCGGAAACGCGGCAGCGTCCCGCGAACCCAAATATAGACAAAGAGAAACACAAACACCCGCAGAGCAAACCAGAACACGGGCAGAATTACCTGCAGCCAATCCGGCCCAAACAATGGCCCGCGCCAGCCGCCAAGAAACAAGAGCGATGCGAGACAGGCGACCGTGATCATGTTCGAATACTCCGCCATGAAGAACATGGCAAACTTCATGGCACTGTACTCGGTGTGGTAGCCGGCCACGAGTTCGGTCTCGGCTTCGGGCAGATCAAAGGGAATGCGGTTGGTTTCCGCATAGGCGGCAGTCAAATAAATAAAGAAGCCGACAATCTGTCCGCCGCGGAAAATGAACCAGTTGGGAATAAATCCCCAGAAGTGTCCCGCTTGCGCATCGACGATTCCGCGCAAACTGAAGGTCCCTGCCAAAATGAGCACTCCGACGAGCGACAGCCCGAGCGCGATTTCATAGCTGACCATCTGCGCGCTGGCGCGTAAGCCGCCGAGCAGGGAATACTTGCTGTTTGAGGACCAACCGGAAAGTGCCACCCCGTAAACGCCGAGCGAGGTAATGCCTAGAACCACCAGCAGCCCAATATTGAGATCGGTGATCTGGAAGAAAACCTCATGGTCCCCAATTTTCAGGCTGTTTCCGAAGGGAATCACCGCGATGGACGTGATCGCGAAAATGACGGCGATCATGGGCGCCGCAATATAGAGCGGTTTATAGACGTGCGGTGGCGTGAGGTCTTCCTTGAAAAGAAACTTGATTCCATCGGCGGCCGGTTGCAGCAATCCGAATGGACCCACGCGCGTCGGTCCCCAGCGGTTCTGCATGCGTCCGACGACTTTGCGCTCCAGCCAAACGGTGTAGGCGACCGCCGTTAGAAGCACAAAGACCACCAGTACGATCTTGATGACCGACGCGATGATGAAGAAAGTTAAGTTGCTCAAGTCAGTTCTCGGTTGTCAGCGGCCAGATCTCATCCACGTTTTGCCGCAGTGTATAAAGAGTTGTAGTGCTCGGTGCATCTGTTGACCAGAATGCGCGCTAGCTGCCACGAGCCAATGCCTTTCAGTCCGCTGGCATTTCTGCCGTTTCAAAATTTGTGTTTTCGATCACAGAATTCAAGACTGCCGAGTACCGTCCCAGCGTACCCGAGCTGAACAGATTGTTGTTTGCGGGCACGACAAGTCTGGGATCCTGAGTGACACCCGGTCCCATCTCCTCAATCGCGGTGTGCTGATCGTTGCCCGCCGCCAAGTCGATCCGCGAAACGTCATACCCGGGGACCAGACGCTGAATTTCATCGAGCGCCGCCATGGGGTCAAAGGGATTCATCTTTGGTTCAAGGCCGTGCGCCTCAAGCCAAACGCTGTGCTGGTCGGCCTCGCCCGACTGGGCTCCACGCGACTGCCCCATGTCCGCGCGAACGCCGTGCCCAAATGGAACCAATTTATGAACATCGAATCCCATCGCATCCGCAATCCGTACGATCATTTCGAAGTCAGGTTTTGTCGTGGTTACCTCGCCCGCCTTCTTGACGATCTGGATGTCTCCGCAGGTATTGGTGAATGTTCCGGATTTCTCGTAAGCATTTGCCGCCGGAAGAACCACGTCGGCAAGCGTCGCAGTTTCTGTCAGGAACATATCCTGCACTACGACAAAGGTGTTCTTCAGAGCCGAAGCCTCGATCGCGACCCGGCCGACGGGATTTGCGCCCACCACGTAGAGTCCCTTAAGCGCTCCCGATTTCGCCGCCTCCATCATCTGCGGAATCGCCATCCCTGGCTCAGTCGGAATCGCGCCCCAGTCCTTGAACTTGCCTGGGTCAGTAATGGGGAAGTAGCCAGGGAGCAGATCGGGGTAAAGGCCCATGTCCGAGGCGCCACGCGAATTGGCATAATCCGCGAGGCAAATCAGCTTTGCGCCGGAAATGCTGGCGGCAAACTTCGCGAGCGCTTGCACTCCCGTTCCGCTGAGTTCCGAGCCAAACACGATGACAAGGCCAGGCTCGCCGCGGAGCTTGTCGGCTAGCGGGCCAAACCCTGAAGACACAAATTCGTTGTACTTGCCGGCCGCGACTGCTGCGACCGCAGCCGCCTGCCTGCGCAGCTTGATGTCGCCGTGGTTCACGACGTACAGCCGTGCCTTATTCAGGCGCACGCTATTGCGAATCTGCCAGGCGACGAGCGGATGCTGATTGGTCGGATCGTTCCCGATGAGCAGGATTGCTGGCGCGGTTGCGATGTCGCGCATGCTGGCGGTCTGTTTGGACTTGCCATGCACGGCGGAAGCAAAACCGGGCAGGTCCGCACTGCGGTGGTGGTCGATATTATTTGTTCCCACCACGACGCGCGCGAACTTCTGCAATAAATAGTTCTCTTCGTTTGTGGTGCGCGTCGAGCCGATCACGCCAATTGCCTTGCCACCGTCGCGATCGCGGATGTCTTTGAACTTTTTGCCCACCAGTTCGAAGGCCTCTTCCCAGGTCGCGGGAACGAGCCGCCCGCCCTTTCTGACGAGCGGCTGCATCAACCGGTCTTCGTGCTTGGCAAAGTCGAACGCGTATCGTCCTTTAATACAGAGAAAGTCGCCGTTGATACCGCTCTTGTCACGATTGTCTCCGCGGACAATTTCCATTCCGGTGTCGGAGCGCCGAACACCCAAGGTCGCCTTGCAGCCATCTGCACAATGCGTGCAGGTGGTGCCGACGTGCTTCATCTCCCAAGGACGAGTCTTGTAGCGGTAGGCACCCGAGGTCAGCGCGCCGACAGGACAGATGTCGATGCACATGCCGCACTCTTCGCACTCAAGATGGCCGCCGACGTTCGGAACGATGGTCGAGCTCGAGCCGCGATTCTCAATCCCCAAGGCCCATACGTCCATGCCCTCGCCGCATACGCGAACGCAGCGATAGCACAGAATGCAGCGCGGGCGGTCGAAGTAAACCACCGGCGACCACTGCTGCTCATCGCGATGGTTCTTGATGTCGATGAACTTGGATTCGGCAGCTCCGTAGGAGAACGTCATGTCCTGCAGTTCGCACTCGCCACCCGCATCGCACACCGGGCAATCCAGCGGATGGTTTCCGAGCAGCAACTCGACCATGCTCTTGCGCGCCTGTCGAATCTCGTCGCTATCGGTTGTTACCACCATGCCTTCGGTAATCCCGGTCGTGCATGCTGTCTGCAGCTTCGGCATCTTCTCGATCCGCACCAAACACATGCGGCAGGCACCCTGCAGCGACAGGTTCGGGTAGTAACAAAACGACGGCACCTCAATGCCCACGGTCTTGCAGGCCTCGATCAGCAATGTGCCCGCCGGCGCCGAGACGGCCTTGCCGTCCACCGTAATATTTACGAGTTTGAGAGCCTCAGCCATCTAGAACCTTGTCTTCAACCCGGAGTTTCACCGCCATGCCGCAGAGGTGCTCTAAGCGAATACCGGGAGCCTTTCCACAGAGCCAGCCTTCTCAAATGGACAAGGCCGCCCTTCCAGGTGATCCTCAAATTCCTTTCGGAACTTTTTGACAATCGAAATCGTCGGCAGTGCCGCAGCATCGCCCAATGGACAGAACGTACGTCCCAGCATGTTCTCGGACAAGTATTGAATATTATCGATGTCTTTTTTGATCCCGCCGCCCTCGTGGAACCGAGTCAGCGTCTTCTTCAGCCAGTCGGTACCCTCACGGCACGGGATGCACCATCCGCAGCTTTCGTGTTGATAAAACTTCATGATACGCAGTGCGAACTTTACCATGCAGGTGCTGTCATCGACGACTACGAGCCCGCCCGAGCCCAGCATGCTGCCAATCTTCATCAAGGAATCGAAGTCCATGGGGACATCAATTTCGTTTTCCGTGAGCAGGGGACAGCTCGAACCGCCCGGAACCACCGCCTTCAGCTTGCGTCCATTGGGGATTCCCCCGCCGACGTCATAAATCATCTTTTTCAGGTTGTAGCCCATGGGCAATTCATACACGCCGGGCTTGTTCAGGTGTCCGCTCAGGCAGAACAGCCGCGTGCCGCCGTTTTTGGGGGTACCCAGGTTGGCGAACCATTCCGCCCCGCCCAGAATAATGTGAGGGACGCTGGCGAGAGTTTCGGCGTTGTTGATGACGGTCGGTCCGCCCCACAGTCCGACGACAGCCGGGAAGGGAGGACGAATTCTCGGCACGCCGCGCTTGCCCTCGAGCGACTCCATGAGCGCAGATTCTTCGCCGACTTCATACGCGCCCGCCCCGCCGTGCCAATAAACTTCAAAATCGCGTCCGCTGCCAAATATGTTCTTGCCCAAGAACCCCTTGGCGTATGCATCGGCGATCGCTTTCTGCATGATCTCCGAGAGATAGCGGTACTCCCCGCGAATGTAGATGTAGCCGGATGCGGCGCCCACCGCGAGCCCGGCAATCATCACTCCTTCAATCACAGCATGCGGATCATGCTCGAAGATGAGCCGGTCCTTGCACGTGCCCGGTTCGCTCTCGTCCCCGTTGCACAGAATGTATTTTGGTTTTACCGAGGTCTTGGGGACGAAGGACCATTTCAGTCCGGTGTTAAATCCCGCTCCGCCGCGGCCGCGCAGTCCAGAGTTCTTGACCTCATTAATGATCGCGTCGGGCTGCATTCCAAGCGCCTTCTGGACGGCCTTGTAGCCGTCAAGCTCGAGATAGCGCTCAATGCTGGTGGCGCCTTGTCCAAAGCGCTTGGAAACTACGCGCACCTCGTCGGGATGGGAAACCAAGTCAGCCATGTCGTTGCATCATTGAATCACCGAGTCTTCTCGAACCTTTTCTTGCCTGGCCCCCGCACACCCAATTTGGGTTGGGGACGATTCCATCAGCCGAGCCCTCAATGATTCCGGTTACTGCGTACTCTTCTTCCTGTAGTCGTCGAGAACCTTGTCCAGTTTTCCGGGCGTCAGGTTCTCGTGAAAGTCGTAGTTGACCTGGATGGCTGGAGCCCAGCTGCAAGCGCCGATGCACTCCACCTCTTCCAGCGAGAACACGCCATCCGGGGTTGTTCCTTTGTGCCCGACACCAAGCTTCTTCTCGCAATGTTCCATGAGCTCTTCGCCGCCCCGCAACAGGCAAGCAATATTCGTGCACACTTGCACGTTAAATTTGCCCCGCGGTTTGGTGTTCAGCATCGAGTAGTAGCTGATCACGTTGCGAACATCGAGCACGGTTAATTCCAGCCGGCCGGCGATTTCCTCGATCACCTCATCGGACAAAAATCCCACTTCATCCTGCGCGAATAGCAGGGTAGGCACGAGCACCGACCGCTTCGTCGGATAGTGCGTGAGCATCTCCGCGAACCGAGTCTCGAATTGATGAGAAAATTTCATCGTGCTTGCGCTATTGATCTTTGTGAACGTGAGGGCAGGTTTCACCCTGACACGTCCGTAACTATCGGTCGATCTCTCCCAGAACGATGTCGATGCTTCCAATTGCCGCTACCACGTCGGCGATCAAACGGCCCTCGCACATCGTCGGTAGAGTCTGCATATTTGCCAGACAAGCCGAACGCATATGCACGCGATACGGCTTCGACGATCCGTCGCTCACCACGTAGTACCCCATCTCGCCGCGAGGCGATTCGACTGCCTGATACACCTCGCCCTCGGGAACCTCGAAACCTTCGGTGATGATCTTGAAATGGTAGATGAGCGACTCCATCTCCGTCTTCATCTTCTCGCGATCCGGTAATACCACTTTCGGCGCATTCGCCTTCACCGGGCCGGATGGCATGCCATCGAGCGCTTGCTTTACGATTCCGATGGATTCGCGCAATTCTTGTACCCGGCACATGTAGCGATCGAATACATCGCCTTCTTTGCCGAGCGGCACTTTGAACTTGAAATTCTCGTACCCGGAGTACGGCATATCGCGCCGCAGATCGATGTCAACACCGCTACCTCGAAGAGTCGGACCGCTCGCGCCGAGGGCGATTGCGTCTTCGGCAGAAATTTTTGCCACGCCCTGGGTGCGCATCTTCCAGATCGGATTCCCGGTCAACAATCCTTCGTACTGATCCACGCGGGAGGGGAACTTGTCGGCAAATTTCCGCAGCCGGTCAAAAAAACCCAGCGGCGGTTCGAGCGCGATTCCGCCAATTCGGAAGTAGGAAGTCATCATGCGCTGGCCACTGATCGCCTCAAACAAACGCAAGATATCTTCCCGCTCGCGGAAGCAGTAAAGGAAAACCGTCATCGCGCCGATGTCCATGGCGTGCGTGCCCAGCCACACTAGATGCGAGTTGATACGCGTCAACTCGTTCATCATCACGCGAATCCACTGCGCGCGCGGCGGAATATCAAGCCCTAGCAGCTTCTCTACCGCCAGCACGTAGCAGAGATTGTTGGTCATAGGGCAGAGATAATCGATGCGATCGGTGAGCGGCACCACCTGCTGGTAGAACTTCGCCTCGCAGGTCTTCTCAATCCCGGTGTGCAGAAAGCCGATGTCCGGCATCATGCGGATGACGGTCTCGCCATCGATCTCCAGCAGCAGGCGAAGCACGCCGTGAGTAGATGGGTGCTGCGGGCCCATGTTCAGGATCATGGTCCTGTCCTGGCCGGGCTCAAGCACTGGAGTTGGAGTTAAATGCGCCATCAGATTTTGTGATTGAGGAACTGGGAAATTCAGTACTTGAGAAATCGAACTTGGTCTCGGTTCTAGATTACTCAATTACCAGCTTTCTCAACTTCCCAACCGTTACCTGTATCCCTCCACCGGATAATCTTTCCTCAAGGGGTGGCCTTCCCAGTTCTCGGGCATTAGCAAGCGCCGTAAATAAGGATGGCCATTAAATCGAATTCCAAATAAATCAAAAACTTCGCGCTCGAAATAGTTGGCGCCCGGCCAGACAGAGGTCACTGACTCCAGTGCTGGCGCATCTCCGTGCAGCTTCACCTTCAGCCGCACGCGCTCTCTTTTCGGGATCGACAGCAAGTGATAAACAACGTTGAACCGCGGCTCAGAAGGATACCAGTCGACGCAGGTGATATCAGAAAGGTAGTTGAATGGGCAGTTCGGGTCATCCCTGAGCAATGCCGCAGCTTCGCGAATCGCAGACCGCTCGACGTAGATCGTCATCTCCTCGCGGTCGAACTTTACGCCTTCCACTGACTTGGAGTTCCAAGCCAGCAACCGCGCAACCGCCGGGTGTCCCTTCAACTGCTCGAGATCGGTGACCGCTTGAGCAAGTGCCACTAGGATTGTCCCCCCAGGCTGCCCCGCCGCGCTTCAATCCGGTTCTTAGAATCCGTGATGGACAGGCCCCAATCCAAGACACCCTTCTTCCATATATAGAAGAAGCCCACGAGCACGATCGCGATGTAGACGAACATCTCGGAGATGGCGAAAATGCCTTGTCCCATGGCTTTCAAATCTTTGAGGATCACCGCCCACGGGTACAGGAATACGGCTTCGACGTCGAAGAGAATGAACAGCATCGCCACCAGGTAGAACTTCACCGAGAAGCGTTCCCGCGCGTCGCCCACCGGGGTCATTCCGCATTCATAAGGAGAGAGTTTCGCGCGAGTCGGCCGCCGATAGCCAATAATCCAGGAAAGCAGAACCATCCCGGTCGCCAAAGCACCAGCAATCAGGAAATGGATCAGCAACGGCAGGTATCGTACGAAATAGTTGTCGGGCATTCAGGAACTAGGGTGAAAATCCACGAATCACTAAACGTTCTAGATTAGAGTTCAAGCGAAGTGGTGTCAAGCGAAGGAGGTGTTCACTCCTATTCCAGCAATCGATTTGTCGTCATCATTTCTCGCCATTCAGAATTCGACATGGCTCGTTCGCAATGCGAGCGACAAGGTGGGTAAATGATCGATCATGCTCACACTCGTTCGAGGAGGAATTGCAGCGCTGTGACGCCACAAGCCTCAGGCACGTTCTTAATCCCGGCAAACTGAAAAAACCCTTCGAGGCCAACGATCTTACGACGTAGTCTTTTTCGCCGGGTCGCGGTACTTGGCCGCTCGATCGAGGAAACTTCCGCCAGAACTCAGCTGAGATCTTTAGTGCAGGGCGTATAAATTTCCATCCATGCTCCCGAAATATACCTTGCCCTTGTCCACGACGGGAGAGGACACGATTGCTCCGATGCTCATGAATTTATACAGTGCCAGGTACATGTCCTCGAAGTCCCCGAACACCGGGGCATAGAGAACATCCTGATTCAAGCTTCCGTCCGCGTTGAGGATTTTGAAGGGGTCCTTTTTTGCTGCATCGGTTTGATACTCCCAGACAAGCTTTCCGGTTCTCACACTGACAGCGTAGAAGCGGCCATTATGCGATCCGAAATAGGCCAGATCGCCCGCCAGAGCCGGTGATGAAAAAGCATATGCCTTCACATCGAAATTCCATCGCAGCCGCCCATTTTTCGCATCCAGGGCCATGAACCGCGAGCTATCCGAAGTTCCCACGTAAACCATGCCGTCTCGCACCGCAGGCGTCCCGATTACCCAGGACTTGCTGGTTGGATAGTCCCATTTCTTCTTGCCGGTTGCCGCGTCGATGGCATACACGTGAGCATCGCGGCAACCGACATACACTGTGCCGTCAACCACGGCGGGAGAGGACTGAAATCCCACCTGGTTGTGCGTCGTCGGATCTTCTCCCGTCATGAGCGACCATTTCTCCAGCCCAGTCTCGGCGTCGATAGCGTAGAAGCGGCTGTCCCAGCTGCCGACATAGACAACCCCATTCACCACCGCAGGCGAAGCATGCACCACATCTTTCGTCGCGAACTTCCACAGCAACGTTCCCGTCTGCGCGTCGGCGGCATACACGTTTCCATCGCCACTGCCGAAATATACTTTCCCATTCACGACCGTCGGCGAAGAAGTGAATAGGTCCCAGGCGTCCGGCATGGTCTGGGCGGCTGAGGGATATCCGTGCAGATTCTTGGCTTCGAACTTGCGTTCATACTCGGTCGGAAGCGTCCACTTGATATTGCCCGACTTTGCATCCAGTGCAGCGAGTGCTCCCACGGAAGAGACAAAATACACCGTTCCATCGACCACAGCCGCAGACGATGCAATCGGCATCCGTGACTTGTACGTCCACCTCTCTTTTCCCGTCTCCTGGTCAACCGCGTACAAATGCCCATCCATACTTGCGATGTACACGACGCCATCGGAGACCGCCGGAGAGGCGACAATCGCTCCGCCCGTGTGGAAAGACCAATCGAGGCCATGGATCTCGGTTGGGCCCGAGGATTCGTAAACGCCCGTATGGGCCACATTGCCATGAAACGTGTTCTGACAAACTACGGGTTGGGAACAGAGTAGGAGAAAGAGAACGAACAAGATCCGCATGTTGTGCCCCAATGGCGCGAAGAACTCCATGCAGAGTTGTATCACCGGCAAAAACCCAATCCACCAGAAATTCTTCGATCGGTTACCAGCTCATGGATTCCCGTTGTGAAGTGAGTGATTCATGCTTTGGATGACAGAGGCTCAGGGAATTGGTTGAATCGAACGGGAGCAGGAAGGCACGATCAGGTTGCGAGAAAGCTCTTTCCTTTTCTTTCCCGCCCGAGCGCCAGCACGGCAATCAACAACGCAATATTTACCGTCTCAAATCCTGCGAGGGCCCAGGAATATCCAAACTTCGATCGTAGAAAATACTCAATGTTGTTCACCGGAGCGGCGATTAAAATTCCCAACTGATACGCCAGCCCCGGCAACAAGCCTCGCGTCTGGTCAGGCGACAGCTCGTTCAAGTGCGCCGGAATCACTCCCCATGCGCCCTGCACGCCGATCTGCATTACGAAGGCCGCAATCGCAATCGCCACCAGCGGCCCAGAAAACGTCCATGCCGGAATCGTCAAGAAAGACAGTACCAGCGCCGCGATCATGCTCCGCCTTCGCCCGGAGATATCCGATAGGTGTCCAAAGATGATCGATCCCAGCACCGCACCCAGGTTGTACAAGATCGCAATGTAGGTAACGGTCTTTGCGCCGGCGCCATGCGTCGACTTCAGGAAGTCTGGATAGAGGTCCTGGGTCCCGTGCGAAAGAAACATCATCAGTGTCATCAAAAGCACGAGATAAACCGCCAGACCCCAATGCTCACGTACTACTTTAAGGATTGCGCGGGTCGTAGGCGCGCGACCCTGCTTCCATGCTTCTGACTCTGGTACGCTCGCGCGGATGTAAAGCGCGAGCAGAGCGGGTACGCCTCCCGCCCAGAACATCGCCCGCCAGCCCCACGCCGGCTCGATAAACCGAGCCGCCAAGGCCGCCAGCAAGTAACCAATCGAATAGCCGCTTTGGAGAATACCCGACAGAATCCCCCTCCACCGGCCGGGCGCAGCTTCCATCGTGAGCGACGCACCGACTCCCCACTCACCGCCCATCCCGATCCCATAGATTGTGCGCAAGATCAGAAACACCGTGTAGTTGGGAGCAAAACCGCATAGCAGCTCGACCACAGAGAAAAAGATGACATTCGCCATCAGCGGCCGCCGTCGCCCATACCGGTCCGCCAGCAGCCCAAAAATGATCGCACCCAGCGGACGCATCGCTAGCGTCATCGTCATGGTAAAGACGATGTCCTCTTTTCTGACGTTGAACTCTGCCGCGAGCCTGTCCACTAGGAAAACGACAACAAAAAAGTCGAAGGCATCGAGGGTCCAACCAAGGAATCCGGCACTTACCGCGTGCCAATGTTTTGAGGGTTTTGTTGCGATCGGTGCTAGCTCAGCGTCCATGCCGCGAGTTAGGAGAACATGTCAAAGGAAGGAATGCAATGGTATGGGGAAGAATCGAAGCCCAGCGGCGCTTTAGCGCAGCCTTCCTACCTTGTCGACAGGCCAGTACCCAAACACGGCCTTGCCGTAGATGTAGCTTGCTTCTACCGGACCGAAGTCGCGGCTATCGCGAGAAAGGTTGCGATGATCGCCCAAGACGAAGAACGAACCCGGAGGAACCACTACCTCGGAATAGGACAATCGGTCCTCGTACGCCGCGGGTACGTAATCTTCCTCGAGCATCTTGTCATTCACAAAGACGCGACCTTCCACGATGCGAATGTGATCTCCCGCCACGCCTACCACACGCTTGATGAAGCTCTTCTGCGGGTCCCTGGGATAGCGGAATACGACAATATCACCTCGTTGGATCGGTTCGATGCGATAGACGAACTTATTGATGAAGATCCGCTCCTGGTCGTCCAAGGAGGGCATCATGGAAGTGCCCTCGACTTTGACCGGCTGGTAAAGGAAAACGATGAAAAACGCGGCGATGGCGAGTGCGATTCCCAGATCACGCATCCAGGTTGCAAAAACATCGCTCGCTCGCGCCCGCGCCCTCGCAGGAGCAAGGACATCGGCTGAGGTTTGGGTTGTCAGTTGGGGAGCTTCGGGGGCTGCGGACATTTCGTTTTCAATTCTACCCAATTGGATGCCGGCAGGGTAGCTCGCAGATACCCTTCAGGCAAAACTGGTAGGGCAGGTCAGCAGCAGACCGAGGCTTGTTTTTCTGAACTGCCTGGTCAGGTGCGCGACCGATTGGGTGGGTGGAGTCATCCACGGGAGAACACCACACCCTAAAGCGGCTTGCCAATCTCCCAGTGGTGCCCAAACGGGTCGAGCACGCGCCCGACCCGCCATCCATACTCCTTGTCTCCCACAGGAACGACCTCTTTCGCTCCCGCGGCAATCGCGGCATTGAAGAGCGCATCGGGATTCTCCACGACGAGCACCATCCGCGCGGTTGAACCCTGCAGCGACTCGGGACTGAAATTCAAGTCTTCCGGAGATTCATCCGCCACCCAGAACTCGGACTCGCCGACTCCGAGCTGCGCTACCACCTGCCCGTCCGGGCTCTCGATGCGGAATAGCTCTCGAGCAGAAAAAGCAGATTTGTAGAATTCGATAGCTTGTTTCGCTCGCCTGACAGAAAGCATCGGCGCCAGCTTGGGTTTTGCTTCCGGCATGAAGAACTCCTGAAAAGTGATTGCGCCAGTTTACGCCTCAGAAATGGCGGCTAACCTGCCAATTCTCGGTCCGACCTCATGCCAATCGCGGTTTGTCGGGCGGGGGACCAAGAGAGCTAATGGTTCCGGCATCCGGTGCTGGGACGCTTGCATCCCACCACCGGAAAAACGACCTCTCAGGAGAAAAGCATGCGCCGAATTGCGTTCCGGCTAATCATCGCCGCGATAACATTGAACGGTTCGAGCCTCCTCTTTGCGCAAATACCTACGAGCGGAAACGTCTTTTTCGGCTACTCGTATGCCCACGGCGAAATTGCTGGACGACAGCCGGGCATGAGTGGTTGGAATGGATCGCTAGAAGGAAAGTTTATTAAATGGTTCGGCATCGTCGCCGATATCAGCGCGCAATATGGGAGTGTGGTGAATCCTCAGTTGTGCTCGGTTCCTTGCCCCAATCCCTCGCACCGTTTTACCGGCAGCCGTTATACGGTGATGTTTGGGCCCAGGGTATCGCTGCCCATCAGCAAGTACACCCCCTTTGTCCACGTGCTGCTTGGGGCGGCGCACACAAGCGACAGCGCCTCCCTTTCTGACACCTCCTTTTCCGATGCCATAGGCGGCGGTCTAGACTACAGGATCATTCCGGCGCTGGCAGCTCGGTTTCAACTGGACGAATTGCAGACCAGGTTCTACGGCGGACATCAGAACCACACGCGTTTGGGCCTGGGCTTGGTGATCCGGTTCTGAAACAGGGGTTCCCGCCACTTGCGCGAAGCGCTGCCAAAAGGCCCGGCAGCTCCGGTTTTTTGTCGCTCGGGGAACCACCGCGTAAACCCGGGACAGGGGAGTCATCAGTTTTTTTGTATTGCTCGATCGATTGTTTGAATTGCAACATCCAATTCGGCAGGAGATACTATTTAGGCAATGATGAAGACCTTCACCCAGAAGATGGCGTGTTGTTGTTGCGCCTGTTGTGTGCTTTCTGGGGATGGTCAATGAGCTAAATCGCAATAATTGAGTAGTTTAAGCTCATGCCCACCGCCAGAAGCTGGCTGGTGGGCTTTGTGTTTTCAGGGGTAAGGAGCGACGAACCCAGGGGCCCACAGCTCGAGGCTAGCGGATCAGGGCAGAGGGATCTCGATGGGCGGCCAATTTTTATGAAAGCTTCAAATTCCAGCTGGAAAGAACAACTCCTGGGCCAGATGCCGGAAGCGCTGGCCCGTGAAATCGATCATTTTGAAACCGAGATCGTTTTGCGCAAGCAGGGCAAGCTCGACGAGAAGCTATTTGCCGAGACTCGTTTGCGCCGGGGAGCTTACGGGCAACGCTACGACAATGGTCAACGCAGCGACGGACAAAAGGTCCAGAAGCTAAGTTTCCCTTCGGGCGATCTGACCAAAGGCCCGAACACCTATTGGGATGCCCCCGGGATGCAGCGCATCAAGATTCCGGCTGGAGGTCTCAACGCAAAGCAGCTCGAGACCATGGCCGAGCTCGCTGAAGAATACTCCGACGGCATCGCCCATATCACTACGCGTCAAGACTTCCAGCTTCACTATGTGCACATCGACGACACACCCAGCGTGATGCGCCGGCTGGCGGCGGTAGGAATCACGACCCGCGAGGCCTGCGGAAACTCTGTGCGGAATGTGACGGCATGCCCCTATGCGGGAGTTTGCCAGGATGAGAGCTTCGACGTAACCCCGTATGCCAAGGCGCTGATGCGATTCATGCTGGGGCATCCGGACTGCCAGAACTTTGGGCGTAAGTTCAAGCCGGCATTTAGCGGGTGCGCACAGCACGCGTGTGGATTGACGAGCTTGCACGATCTCGGGCTCATTGCGAAAACCCGGGTGAATGAGCGGACCGGCAGGGAAGAGGTCGGCTTCGAAGTGTACGTTGGTGGCGGACTCGGCGCGGTGCCGTATCAGGCGAAGCTGTTCGAGCCGTTTGTTCCAGCAACGGAATTATTGCCGCTGGCGCAGGCGATTGCCCGGGTGTTTGCGCGTTTGGGCGAGAAGAAGAATCGCAGCCGAGCCAGACTCAAGTTCCTGGTTCAGGACCTTGGGATTGAGAAGTTCCGCAGCTTGGTGCTCGAGGAGCGGCAGGTTTTACCCGACGACCCGCGTTGGACCGGCTATATCGCCGACGAGCTGAAGACCGCAGAATCCGCGCTGAACCCGGGCGGGGAATTGCCCGAGTTGGTGACGATCGCGACTGGAGTGGCAGGCTCAGATGCCTTTGGCCGGTGGCTGAGGTCGAACATCCGCCCGCAGCGGCAGGCTGGCTATGTCACCGTGACGGTCGCGCTCCCCTTGGGCGACATCACGTCGAACCAATTGCGATCGCTGGCCGACATCGTGCGCCGCTTCACCAAGGAAACGGTGCGCACGACGGTCGAGCAGAACTTTGTCATTCGCTGGGTCAGCAAGCCGGATTTGCCGGAGCTTTACCGCGCCCTCGACGAGGTGAAGCTGGCCTCTGCCGGGGCTGGCGCCTTGGTGGATATTGTCTCTTGCCCGGGCACCGATACTTGCAAACTGGGGATCTCATCTTCGCGCGGCCTGGCGGGAGAACTGCGCAAGCATGTAAGCGAGGCCAGCTATCAATCCGATGAGGCTGTGCGCAATCTCCACATCAAGGTGAGCGGCTGCTTCAACAGTTGCGGGCAGCATCATGTTGCCGATATTGGCTTCTATGGTGTGAGCCGGAAGATTGCAGGGTATGCGGTGCCGCACTTCCAGGTCGTGCTCGGCGGCGAGTGGGAGCACAATGCGGGATCGTACGGGACGCCGATCCTGGCGGTGCCCTCCAAGAACATTCCCCACGTGGTCAAGCGGTTGACCGACAGCTATGTGGAGGCACGTGAGCCGGGGGAGAGCTTCAAGTCTTATGTAAAGCGAAGCGGAAAAGCTCACCTTAAAGCGATGCTTGAGGATCTAGCAAAACCTCCGGCTGGGGATCGATCGTATTACAGCGACTGGGGTGATCCACGGGCTTACACGCTCGGCGACATGGGCGAGGGTGAGTGCGCCGGCGAAGTTGTGTCCCCGACAGACTTCGGATTGGCCGCCTCGGAGAGGGAGCTTTTCGATGCTCAGTTAGCCGACGAAAAGGGCGAGGTGCAAGCCGCTGGAACAGGCGCCTATAGGGCCATGCTGAACGCGGCGCGAGCTCTCGTGCTCGCCGAGAATCCAGACGTCCGGGAAGACCCCAACCAGATAGTGGCCGAGTTCCGGACGCGCTACTACGACACGCAAAAATTCTTCGATCCCTTTGCGGGAGGGAAGTTCGCAAACTACTTGTTTGACGCCCACGCAAGGGCCGGCCAGCCCTACAGCGAAGAAGCGAGCCGGTATTTGATCGAGGAGGCGCAGTTGTTCATTGATGCCGCGCACAGCTGCAACAGCAAGCTGAGCATGGCGGCCGTTGGGGCCTAGAAATGGGTTGGAGGAGTTGAAAGTTTTGCCAAACACAAAAGGCGTTCTGGATTACGGAATGGAGGGGGTCGCAATCGAGCTTCAGCACATCAATGTGAAGTTGCTGGTAATCGAACCCGCAAAGGTCGATCTGGGAGCCGTGATTCCCATTTTTCACCAGTGGATCCAGGATCAGATCTTTGACGAACTGCTGCTGGATGTAGCCAATTACAGCCATGTGCCGGAAGGGCCAGGCGTGGTCTTGATCGGCCATGAAGCCGACTATGCGCTTGACAACACGGACGGCAGGCTCGGGGTACGCTATAACCGGAAAGCGATTTTGACGGGGAGCAATCGGGATCGGCTGGTACAGGCCACTCGTTCGGCCCTGAAGGCTTTCCTGCGGCTAGAGCAAGACTTAAAGGTTTACTTTAATAAACGAGAGATGGAGATCGTGGTCAATGACCGCTGGCTAGCGCCCAATAGCGAGCAGACGGCTAAGCTCGCAAAACCGGAGCTAGAGGAATTCCTGGGTCAGCTTCTTCAAGGAGGGGGCTATGCGGCGCACTATCGGACGGAGCCTCGCAAGCTGTTCGGTGTAACCATCATCCCGGAAAGGGAATTTTCCCTGCAGGAACTCTCGGCTAACTTGAGCCAGGCCCGGTAACTATGTCCCAGCTCGACGTGGTTCGATCAGGGTTGAGAGGCCAGTTTCAGTCCATTCACCTTCGGATACATGAGCTTTTCGAGCCGCTCTCGACGGAACAGCTGTGGGTGCGACCCTTTGCTTACGGCAATAGCATCGGCCATCTGATGTTGCACCTTACGGGAAACTTGAACTACTACATCGGAGCGCGCATGGCAGACTCTGGCTACGTGCGGCACCGGGATGAGGAGTTCACCGGCCCGGAGATATCGAAAGAGCAAGTTCTTGGGGAGTTTGACCGAGCAATGGAGATGGTCCTTGCAACCGTCGCCGAGCAGTCCGATGCCGACTGGTCGCTCTCCTACTCAGCGGCTGGAACCAAGATGGCGGATCGGTTCAGCATGGTCCTCAATTGTGCCGCCCACGCCGATCATCACCTCGGCCAGATCCTCTATTTACAAAGGGAAGTGCTGGGGAGAACAGGCCCATAAGCAAGGCCGAGCTCCGAGCCTAGGCGTATCGAGTGGGCGAATATGCAGTGTCTGATAAGAGATATTATGTTAAATCCTAAATTACGGGCGAGACCGGCTTCCCGAGCGCCTTCTCAGGAGCGACCCGCGTCCGGGCAGCTACATTTTGTAATTCCCTAGGTCTTCGTCGCCCAGGCCTTCCAGCCATTTGCGGATGTCTTCATTCGAAGCGGGATCTACGGCCGTTTGGGCTTTCTTGGAGGTTTTGAGGACTTCTTCGTCCACATAGATCGGGCAATCGACACGCAAGGCAAGCGCCAAGGCGTCGGAGGGGCGAGAATCCACGCTGATAATCCGACCGTCTCGCTCCATCCAGATGACGGCGTAAAAGGTGTCATCCTTCAGTTCGGTGACCACGACTTTGTGGACATGAGCGTCGAGGCCGGAGAGGACGTTTTTAATCAAATCGTGGGTCATAGGCCGAGGAGTGCTGACCTTTTCGATCTCCATTTGAATGGCGCTCGCTTCAAAGACGCCCACCCAGATGGGAAGGACCGTGTCGCTGTTCGCGTCTTTGAGGATCACGATGGGAGTGTTATTGGTGGGATCAACCAGCAGGCCACGAATTCTCATTTCGACTTCCATGGGGACTCCTCACATCGGGTGATCTGGCGATCGGTCATCGGGCAGCTTCCATCACGCGGACCCCCGATAATCCCACTTCTGATTCGGTCAACACTCCTACCAGGCTGTTTGGGAACACGGTGGTGACTTCGACCGGCACGTAGCTGCCAAGGTCCAGTTCGCGATCGGTTGTAAAGTTCAAGGTCTTGTTTTGCGTTGTGCGGCCTACCCACTGGCCGCGGGCTTGGTTCTTCGCTTCTACCATGACTTCAAGGTTCTCGCCGAGATGTTTCTTGTTCAGGCCTTGCTGAATGGCTCGTTGCCGTTCGAGCAGGATCGCCAAACGGCGGGACTTCTCGACATCCGGGATAGCGTCGTCGAGACGGATGGCCGGAGTGTTCGGCCGCGGTGAATACTTGAAAGCGAACACGCCGTCGTATTGGACTTCATCGAGCAGCGACAGGGTTTCCTCGAAATCGTGCTCCGTCTCACCCGGGAAGCCCACGATGATGTCGCAGGTAATAGAGATGTCACGTTGGGCGGATTTCATCCAAGAGATACGCTCGAGGTACTGCTCACGAGTGTAGAGACGCTGCATGGCGTCAAGCACCCGCGTCGATCCGCTCTGGACGGGCAGGTGGACGTGATTACAGAGAGCAGGGTTGACGTCGATCGCGTCGACGATGTCCTTGCCGAAATCGCGGGGATGCGAGGTGGTAAAGCGCACGCGACGGATCCCGGGCACCCGGCCAACGCCATCGAGCAGTTCCGCGAAGCTTTTCTTCCCTGCCGGATCGGTGTACGAATTCACGTTCTGCCCGAGCAGCTGGATTTCGGTGTAACCGAGTTCCGCCATGCGGCGAGCTTCGGCGAGAACCGAATCCGATGTCCGGCTGCGTTCCTTACCCCGTGTGAAAGGAACCACGCAGTAGGAGCAGAATTTGTCGCAGCCCTCGATGATGGTGATATATCCACGATGCGGGTTGGTGCGCGCGGTGAACTCGGTTTCAAAGCACTGATCGGTGGCGCGATCGTCGAGGCCAGTAATACGGTTCTCACCGGCATCGATCTGTACGAGCATTTGGGGAAGGTTGCGGTAGGAAGCTGATCCGCACACGAGCGAAACGTACGGAGCTCGCTCAAAGATTTTGTGGCCTTCCTGCTGGGCTACGCAGCCGAGCACACCGAACTTCTTGCCTTGGGCTTGAAGTTTCTTGTAGTCGGCAAGACGGTGGAAGACCTTTTGTTCCGCTTTGTCCCGGATGGAGCAAGTGTTGTAAAGCACCAGCCCGGCCTCTTCGACGGTTTCGACCCGGCGGTAGCCTTCGGAGATGAGCGTGCCCACGACCTTTTCTGAGTCGTGAGCGTTCATCTGGCAACCAAAGGTTTCCAGGTAGAACGTCTTTTCCTGCGTGGCCATTGCTCAAGTATAGCGCGGGGTTCAGGCGCAATTCCAAGGAACGAAAAGCAACGGAACAGCCTACGGAAAGCCAAGACCCCACCCGGCCTCGCACATCGGGGCAAGGTGGGGTGTATAGGTCACCGAAGCGGATCGGACACGGGAATGTCAGATCTCCATCGAACCCTCATCTGGTCTCGACCGTCATGCCTTCTTCCACGAACTGCCGCATCCAGCCGAGTACGCGCACCCAGCCCTCGCCATGGCTCTTGCAGGCATCGACGTTGCCGGCAAATCCGTAATGTCGGATGCGAACCAGTGTCCCGGTACCCATGCGGTGAGGCGATTGGCCGTGCAACCCGTGAACCTCCTGTGCCGTCAGTTCCCAACGCACGGTGGTCTCGTGCAGCCCTGAATAGCTCGGGTTCCAGGTGTGTACGAGCAAGCGGGGCGGATCGACCTCGAGGTAGGTACCGCTCACCGAGAACTCGGTCCCATCCGCGCCGATACCGCTCGTGTACCAAGTGCCGCCCTGACGAAGATCGGCGTGAGAGTTGGTGACCCGGTACTTTCCTTTCTGTCCCCACCACTGGGCGGTTTGTGCGGGGTCGGTGATCGCCTGGTAGACCCGGGCCGGTGGCGCGGCTACAAAGATCTCGACCTCGACCGCGTCGTGATCGTGGGCAATTTGCGATGTGGCCATTCAGTTCCTCATTTCCCAGGTCTCACCGGTTTCAACGTAGGACCTCAACCAGTACATCGAAGCCTCCCAACCCTGGTGGTGGCTTTCTGCCTGCTCGCGCTGACCAGCAAAGCCGGAGTGACGTACTCGCACGAGCGTGCCTGTGCCCACCCGATGCGAACCCCCGCTGTGGAGTTCGCGAACATCCTTGCCTTCGAGTTCCCAGCGAACAATGGTGTTGAAAGTGCCAACGAAGTCCGCCTGGCGTGTATGCACAAGCAGGCGCGGCGGTTCCACTTCAAGGTACTCGCCTTCCATATGGAATTTCTGGCCAGTGGGACCGACGCCGTCGTGAGACCATTTGCCGCCGGGACGCAGGTCAGAGGTCGACCCAATGACGTGAAAGACACCCTTCATGCCCCACCATTGCGCGCGTTGATTCACGTCGGCGATAGCTTCGAACACGCGGGCTGGCGGGGCCGCGATGAAGATCTCCGCTAGGATCGCGTCTTGATCGGGAGTGATTTGTGCGGTTGCCATTTAGTGCCTCGATGCGATGGTTTCGCCCCGTTCGGCGTACGATTGCAGCCAAACCAGAGCCAGGTTCCATCCGTGTGTGTGATTCTTGGTTGCTTCAGTATCGCCAGCGAATCCTGAGTGCGTGAGCTTAAGCGAAGTACCGCCGTTGTACGCTGCAAGTTCCCAGAGAACTTTCGTGACTTTCGGCAGCCAACTTGAGATCCACGTATAGGAGAGGCGGCGCGGAGGATCCACTTCGAGAAACTCGCCATGAACCTTAATATCCCCGCTTGTGGCAGAGTGTCCGGTTGTCGACCACTTCCCTCCCGGGCGCACGTCCATGGAAAAGTTATGCATGGAGTAGCGCCCCCGGTCTCCCCACCACTGGGATGCTTCGACAGGATTGGTGAGGGCTTCAAAGACACGGTCGCGCGGCGCGGCGATGAAGATTTCGCATGTGACAGCGTCGTGATCCGCGCTGGTCTGTGAGATCGGGGTAACAAACGTTGCCATTGGGTCCTCCAGTCCTGAAATGAGTTCCTTAGCCGGTCAACCGGTCAGGACCTACTTGTTCTTAGGTTGCCACAGTGCAAAGTGCGCGCCCGTGGGATCGGCAATCACGCTGAATTCTCCGACGTTCGGCACCGGGGTAACGTCTTTCATCACGGTAGCGCCAAGCGATGCTGCTTTCTTGGTGCTGACGCGTACATCCTCCACAAGAACATACGTCAGCCAGAACGACGGCGTTCCAGCAACTGGGTTCTTCATCATTCCGCCACCCGTGCCTTCGCCGACGTCGATCATGGTGTAACCGCCGCCCGGCGAATCCATGTCGTGGAGCTTCCAATTGAACAGCTTCCCATAAAAGTCTTTGGCTTTGTTAACGTCAGTGGTATTGAGTTCGACATGACAGAACGGATTTGGCATTGCTTTCTCCTTCAATACTGAGATGATTTCGGTAAAGGTCAAGTTATGAAGTTTCATTCTCCCAGCCTGCTTCCTGGCTGCGGGCGAGCGAGAGTACCCGCCCGCGCTCCGCATTTCTTAGCCCTTCCTTTCGAGATCGAAGGTTTCGACCATTTCCTTGCCGGGAAGCTGGAAGTGCCACTCCTCGGTGTGGTGGTTGGGATCGATGAAGTTGAAGATCACGCGATACATGTGCGGATCGTTCGAGCTCTTCAGATTCGTGCCGTCTACGAAATCGAAAGTGACGGTCTTGCCATCGGGCGAAGCGCTAGCTTTCATGCGAGGTTGATTCCCGGCGGCGCAGTAGTGGGTTAGAAGAAAACGGTCGCCGTCCAGGTTAAACATGGTGATCATGTCCTCGGACTTGCCGTTCATGGTGCTGACGATCTCGCTCATGATGGCTGATCCGCCGGCGGTGAGCCGGTAGGATACATTCACGGCGCCTCCCATCTGAGTCTTCCCTTCCCAGTTGCCGGCCAGAGCTTTGATCGAATCGAAGGACTTCTGTGAGCTGGACTGCGCCTGCAGCGCCATAGCGCTGAGAAGTACAACCAACGAAATTGCGATACCAGAGCGGTTCATTTTGATTTCTCCTTTTGCGATGCTTGTTGTTGCGGTTGTGCTGCGGTTTCTTTGGCATACTCTGCCTCTACGAACGCTTTCAGGTTATTGAGGCTTGCGGTCCAGAACTGGCGATATTGTTCAAGCCAAGTGTCCACTTCCCGAAGCGGTTCGGGATTGAGTTGATACAGACGGTGACGCCCTTCGCGACGCTCCTCGACGAGGTGAGCGCGACGAAGGATGCTCAAGTGTTTGGAGATAGCCGGCCGTGACACGGTGAAGGCACGCGCAATATCGCCGGCGGGACGGGTTCCGCTACGCAAGAGATCCAGAACCGCGCGGCGGGTAGGGTCGGCCAAGGCGCTGAAAGCGGCGCCGGGGGTCCCTTCACCCTTCGAACCCGGCGAGGGGCGGGCTACCCTGGCCTTTGAATATGTAACCGATCGGTGACGCATAATGCGTAACCATACAGTTACATATTTCCTTTGTCAAGCCCTTTGGCGATTTTTTTCTTTTAGCGATTTTCAGACGTCTGGAAGACGAGGTCCCACAAAGGAAGGAATATATTGAACCGCGCGTTCGGGCGGGTGTGGTGGGACAAGTGGTAACTCCTTGCTTTGTTTAAGCCGGGTGGCAAAGGCTGGCCGAGATGTATACGCCAGTGAAGTTCCTCAGTCAGGATGAAGTAAATGGTAAAGGCAACCAGCACTCCCGGAGCAGAGCGAAAGCCGAGCAACAGATCGGCCAGAATGACCGGAATGCCGTTGATGGCAAATAGCAGAGCGACCCAAATCGGCGCACTCCCCAAATTCACGTTTTCTGCTTCATCTAGGGCGCCGACGCTTCTGTGATGTTCGAGATGCTTTCTCGCAAGAGATGTTCCCGGAAGGTGGAGGAGGTAGCGATGATAGGCGTACTCAAAGTAATTGGCCCACAGAAATCCGCCGGCAAAGCTCAGGAGGTTCCAGGAGTGGGCAGGAAAGGCGGCGTAAAGCAGGATTGCAGGGAGCACGCCGCATGCGATGGCTGTCAGGAAATTGTTGCGCTTGATCGCACGTCCGCGGGCGATGGAAGCCTCTTGAAGAGCCGTAGGCGATGCTGGTGTCAGCGTAAGATAATTTCCTCCAGCTGCTACATAGGATGCCGGAAGCCGAGGGCTGGGTTATCGGATATCGATATTCTCCTCAGGGCACGGGTGTGGTTCTGCGGTCACATATTTCAATAGCTTTCGAGCAGGAGGTCCCGTGGAGTTTGTAATGTTCGAGGATGTGCATGGAAAAGAGGTGTACGTGAACCCAAGCCGGGTGATCTGGGTGCGGGAGTATGGAGACCACAACACCGAGATCAGCTGCGGCGCGGAGGACAAATTCACCGTGCGGTTGTCGCCACTCCAGGCGGTCGCGATGTTGGGCGTTGGAGTACGGTGACGCGCGCCTAGCGCCTGTCCAGGGAGGACCGGCTGGTTTTTTCCGCTTCCCTTTCCCACTCCGTTTAGGGATAGCGATTGCCACGTGGCGCTGATCTGACCGCCGTGCTCTCGAGGGGACGACTTCCGACTCTTCCCTTCAATCGAGACGGATAGGACGTCTCGCGGTTCGGAAACCTCGATTGCTAAGGAGCGGCATTTCCTGAGAACCATCGATCGAACCACCGCAGAGTGCGCAAGGTGTAATCGCGAGCGTCGACAGGTTGGTTGAAAAAGTGGCCCTCCCCGGGATAGACGACTAGCTCGACTGGGACCTTCATGGTTTGAAGAGCGTGCTGCCACTCCAGAGATTGCTCCATGGGGACTTCCCCATCGCTGTCGCCGACCAGGATTAACGTCGGAGTCTTCACCTTCTTCACAAAGTGCAGCGGATCGGATTTCTCGTAGACGGCGGGATCGTCGTACACGGACCGACCAAAGAACGGAATCATCCATTCGTCGATATCGTTCAGGCCGTAGTAGCTCTTCCAATCGGAAAGACCAGCGCCGGCTACGGCAGCAGCAAAGCGGGGACTTTGGGTTTCGGCCCACATTGCCATATAGCCGCCATAGCTGTGGCCGCGAATCCCGAGCTTGCTCGGATCGACGCTAAACTGCTTGATCATGGCGTCCACGCCAGCCATCAGGTCGCGATAATCGCCCCCGCCGAAATCCTTGATATTGCCCCGGGTAAAGCCCTCGCCCTGACCGTAGCTGCCGCGAGGGTTCGGACAAAGCACAAACCAGCCGAGCACAGATGCGGCGCGCATGTCCCCCATCGCAGTCGTGCCCCAGTGGGCAAGGCATGCCCAGCTTGGCCCACCGTGAACGTTGATGATGAGGGGGTACTTGTTGCCCGGGTCGTAGTTCTTGGGAAAACTGAGCCATCCTTGAACCCGATGGCCGTCGCTCATCCAATGAACGTTACGGGTTTCGCCAATCGGGGATTGCACGTTATCGTTCAGGTGCGTAATTTGCTTCCACTCGCCCGCTGGGCCTGCCCAAATCTCGGGCGGCGATTTAGGAGACTGGCGGATCACGGCGCTGACGGAACCATCCCGCGAAAACGAGGCGCTGGGGACCCAGACTTCGGTGGTTGTTCCGATCACTTCCTCCCCCGTCCAGCCCCTCCAGCGAGCGCCGGGCTCGAGACCTGCAATTGGTACGGTCTCTAGCGCCGAATTGCCATCGACATTCGCCACTACCCAGATGCGGTCGTTGGAGCGCCAAGACAAGGACGAAGGCGAACCCTGTATTGCCGGCGTGAGATTTTTCGCGGGCCCCCCAGAGACGGGCACAAGCATTACGTCTCCTCCGGTGAGGCCTTCATCGCTCATCAGACCTTCGATGAGCACGGCACTCTTGCCGTCTGGTGAGACGTGCGGCTCAGCGATCTGCCATTTGGGTTTGTAGATCTCTCGCATGTTGCCGGTGTTTGCATCGATCCAGTAGAGACGAGCAATCCACCAATTGTTGTCGCCGGCGCCGTGTGCGGCAGTGCCAATCCAGCCGGATGAGTCCGGAGCCCAGTCATACTCGTAGACGTAGATGTCGCCGGGAGAGATTTGGCTGAGTTTGTTGCTGGCGAGATCGACCGTGGTAAGGCGCTGCTCATAGATCTTCGAACCGATAACTCCAGCAAGGGGCGTCATGGGCTGGAGCGGGCCGGCCACTCGCGGCATTCCTTCGATGTAGAGCACGGAGATGGTTTTGCCGTCGGGTGAGTAGCGCGGGGTTTGCGCATACCCCTCAAAGCTGGCATGCCGTTCGAGGTCGGAGCCGTCGACAGAAATCGACCACAGTTGCGATTTAGGCCGGTCGCCGGGGAGATCGTTGAGCCATGCCAGCTGACGGCTGTCGGTCGACCAGGTGACTTCGCGGACCTTGTTTTGGTTCGGCGCGAGGCGGCGGGAGGTGCCGTCTGCCACCGATGCGATGGATAGTTCTCCGTCAACGATGTAGGCAACCTGCGATCCGTCGGGTGCGACAGCGGCCTGGTCAATGAGGTTCACCGACGGGAGAGAGTTCATCGCGGCAGCCACCCGATCCTGAGAGGAAAGCGCCGGGCAGAGCAGCAGGACTGCTACGATCCAGAGTTGTTTCATGGCGTGGAAGTATACACAAGCTCCCTGATCTTTCTGGCGGCGCCGACTTCCCTACTTTCCTACTCAGGCGGGTTGCTGTTTTGAACCATCTCCAGAAATGCTTTGTGAACGCGGACATCGTCGCTGAGTTCGGGATGAAAGGTGGCCGCCATGGCGTTGCCCTGGCGGACGGCCACAGGGTGTTTGCTTTCGGTGGCCAGAATTTCCACGCCCGGGCCGACCCGTTCGATCTTTGGGGCACGGATAAAAACCATCTCGAGGGGCGCGTTGCAGAACAGGCCTTCGCGAATAGAGCTGTCGATCTGGCGGCCGTAAGCGTTGCGGCGGATGCCGATATCGATGGCGCCGAGGCCGAGCTGTGTGGGATTCTCGACTTCCTTCGCGAGCAGGATGGCCCCGGCGCAAGTGCCGAAGGTGGGTTTCAGGCGCACAAATTCTTTCAGTTTGGCGAAGCCCGCTTCCCCAAGAAGCCTCAAGAAGGTGCCGGATTCGCCACCGGGAATCACGAGGCCGTCAATCAGATCGAGTTGTTCTGGTTTCTTGACCAGCAGAATCTTTGCCCCGAGCTGTTCCAGGCGTTTGCGATGCGCGTCGAAGTCTCCTTGCAGGGCGAGGACACCAATGGTCAAATCCATCGTTGATTGTTGGTCGTTTGGCAAGCGGAGTAGTCCTCAGCGTGGACAACTTTCAGCCCCTCAACCGAGTCGCACCATCCGCTTGATTTTATCGGAAAGGTCACTGGAGTTGGGCGCCTGCTCGGACGACAACTACTTCGCTTTCAGGGCATCCTTTTTGCCCGCTGCTGCTGCTGCTCCGAGAGATCGCAAATACGCAACTACGGAACGCGCGTCGAGCGCAGAGAAACGATAACCCGGCATGGGAGGACTGGGTTGCTTTCCGTTGAGCTTACCGGTCATGAGGAAGCTTACAACTTCTTCATCCTTCCAGCCTGGTAAGCCGGCGATTTCAGGCGCGGTGCTCGCCCATGGCATGGGTTGAAGGGGTTTGAAGTCGATCGGCGCACCCGACAGCTCCTTGCCGGGGATGGGAACGCCTTTTTCATCGCGCGGGGTGTGGCAATCACCGCACATTCCTACACGTTGAACCAGATAACGTCGGCGCTCGACCTGTGTATTCTTGGCTGACTGGCTGAACCCAAGCTGCGCACACAACAGCGCGAGAGTGGCAAAAAGAAGCTTCATGGTGTCCCCTGAGGTGAGATTTGACGGAATCCTAGATGGGTAAAACCGAAGACGCCAAGCATCTCAAGGTAATAGTTTTCTGGAAACGAAACATGTTTTTTAAAAAAAGAGGGCCCCGGAAATCCCGGAGCCCGTGCGTAGAGGAGACTTAGCTTCTGTCGACCTTAAGCTGGTTATCTACCGAGAAGATTCCCGGTACGCTATTGGCCTGCATGCCAGCGATGATCTTGTCACCCTGGTTGTCCACGTAACCCAGCAGCGTGACGTGCCCATTCTCCACAATGATGCGGATCGGCGCGTTCACCCCTAAGGCGTAACGCTGCATGGTTGGATAGCCATAGATGCTCCGGTAAAGCTGCGCTCGAAGGCGTGCATCGAAGAACGAGACCGGAAGCACCTTGATCTGATTATCCACGTGCTCGACGCCCTCGACTCCCTTCGCCGCTTTTCCCGCTTGATCCTTCACGATCGGTTGAGTGACGTCGCCGGTCAGCGTTACGGTTCCGTTGGGATCCACGGTGAATGCCATGTAGTCGAACACGTTGCCGTAAGGCAGCATGTTCAGTTCATGCCTTACTTGCTGTTCAATTCTCGCGGTTCCCTGCAGCTCCGAAGCGGATGCGCTCTGGACAACAGAGAACGCCATCAACATCCCCAAACACAGAATGAGAGTTCTTGCTTTCATGTCTCAGCCCTTTCCTTTACTCCTTTTGCCCACACCAGTAGAAACACCCGGGGGAGATGGAAGTTGCTGTGGCAGAAGGCTTTGGGGCTGCTTTTTGTGTAAAAGTTCGTCAAATTTGTCACCGCCGTAAATAACGGAAGAGCGGGGATTTAGGGCACGCAAGCTCTCCTCGCCGAGCGACCGGGACCGGCCCTTTGACATCCCAGCGACAAGCTAGCACTTTGCGGGCGAGCTCACCTGAGGACTCACCTAGGGAAAGTGCGATTTAGGGGAAAAGACTCTCCTGCGAAAGCATAAGTGCCCCAAAACAACTATTTCGGAACTAGTTGGCGTGCGAGCACCTTGGCAAAGGTGATGGGATGCGTGAGTAGAGCGGTGATCCGTCCTCGAACTCCATCTGGCTCGTGAAAGACACCGAGTTGGCGGAGCACAGTTGCCCGATCGTAATAGATCCGCTCGCCGGCAAGCTGATCCTTATCGTCAAAGGTGTAAACGCCGCAGAGAGGGATCTCGACTCGTTCACCGGTTCCGGGAAGGCCCCGCCATGGGCCGAGGTGAGTGCCACGAATCATGACCTCGAGAACGATGACTTCGTCACTAATGTGGCGTCTTAAAACCTCGATGTTCAGATCCGGCAGCGCCGACATCATCTGAGCGTAGAACGTACGAACGCCATCTCTGCCGTTATAGTGCTCGCCCCAGGCCTCGTCATCATACCGGGCAGTCTCTCCGAAGGTGCCGAGAACGCCGTTGAGGTCGTGAGCATTTTCAAAGCGCACGTGCTGGTCGACGATGGTTATGCGAGCCGAAAGCCGATCCTGCGGAATCGGTGCCATAGCGGTCTCCCGGAACCCGTCCAAAGTTCTTGGCGACGAATATTAGCACCATCACGGGGGCTCCGGTGCGCGGATCTTGATTAGTGAATCGTGAGTGACTGCTGGCGCCTCAAGTCTTGAATATCGGGCATCTCCCAATCAAGGTGCGGGCGGGAATTGCGTTTGAAGTTGAGAAGTTCCGGCAACCCGAGGTTGAGCGAAGGCAAAATCGTTTGGATGGCCCAAACGCATCGCAGTACCTGCTCGTCGACGATTTGCTCGCGCGCCTCTTGGGGGAGATGGCGCCGGTTCATCACAACGTTCAGGCTGTTATTCAGGTGATGCGACATGGCACGAATGACGCGCCTTTCTGCCTCTTCGCGAATCTCATTTACCTGCCAGAACAAGGCGGCGACAACGCCGATCAAAACAACCAGTAGATACCGCATCCACTCAATGCTCAGGCTCGCAGCCAGGGCTGCGATGATTCCGGTAGAAAGCGCCATGATGAGGATTCTGCGATGGGGAGACATGATGTGGCATGCTATGGCGGGAAAGCAAGCTCAGTCAAGAATGAAAGGGGCATTGTGAGATGACAGGGCTTGGGGACAGCGGCATAAGAGGAAGCTTCTGACCAGTTTCGGCTCGCGCATTGACCAGGCGACTCCCGGATCCGGTTCGCAAAAAAACCGTCCAGGGGGTTCTGGACGGTTGCGCCTTACTCGATCGAAGCTCAAGCGGCTGATTCCTGGGCCGGGGCCAATGCACGAACGGCCTCCGTCGTCATGGCTTTTCCGCCAATACCCCATTCGCCGCTGCGGGTCTCGTCGATCACGACGAAGGTAACCGGACGCAAGTACTCGCCTTTGACCTCGATGAATGCATCGGTGATCTTGGTGATCAGCTGTTGTTTTTGCTGGGCTGTAAAAACGTCCTCGATCAACTTTACTTGAATGAAAGGCATATCGCTCCTCCGGTCTTGATTTGTGTAACTCGTGCTGCGAACAAGTTCTTTGGAAGCCATCGAAGTTGCTCGGACCTGCCAGAGCACTCCCTGCGGTACCGTGATTCAATCCCCGCAATCGACGCGGTCGATGTCGATGGCTGCTCCGGCGAGGCTTCAAAGTCGATCCCCGCCGGTACCAGAAGGCAAACCTCAAACCCCAAGTTTTGCCAAGGTTGCCTTCAACTCAGTTGTTCCCGCCCTCTGCCATCAGCGTTACCAGGGCGGGAGTTGTGGCTGCGCCGAGCGTCTGTTCATTTGACCGAGCCTGTTCTGCGGTCAGCAGTTTCTTTCCGTGGCCCGACGGAACGCGGCGCACGGCGCCAGCGATCGCGACGTCTTGCAGGATTTGGTGCTGTCCATAGCGATAGAAACGGAGAAAGGACCGTCCATCTTGCGCGGGATTGGACGGGGCGCTCATCATGAGAACAAGCGCTGAGTTTCCCCCTTTCAGGGATACGACGGCATTGAACGGGTTGAAAAACAAGTGATACTCGCCCGCAGGAAGATCCTTCCCTGCCGCCGTGAAGCTGAATGGTACGTTGACTTTGATCTCGTGAAGGCTTTGTGCGTTGGCGCCGATTCCCGCCAGGATCAGCCCCAACAACCCGAAACTTCTCATAACCGCTCGCATTGCTTTTCTCCTTGTATTTAATGGGACGGAGCGTCGTCACAGTTTTGCGTCTTTTCCGCAGCCAATGACTCCAATAAAGATGACAATTGGCTGTTGCGCTCGTGTTCGAATATGAATGAGCGGTTGGAACCGTTCTTGTCCGCGAGTCCGGCTTTCTTGACTGCCCCGCATCCGCGTCGAGATGATTTGATTGAGAGTCCCATTCAATTTGCGAAGAGTCCGAGAGGCTGAAAATGGATGTGCTTTCTGAGGTTCTGAAAGTGGTGAAACTCCGGGGAGCGTTGTTTTATAACGGCGAGTTTTCAGCCCCCTGGTGCGTGAACGCCTCTTCGGCGCGCGCGTTGGCCAGGCACTTCGCGCCGCAGGCAGAGCACGTAATCATTTTTCATCTGCTCACGGAAGGGCGCGCCTTTTGCCATTTGTCAAGCGGCGAGCAAATTTCGCTCGGCCCAGGAGACATTGTCATGATCCCGCACGGCGACCGCCATGTGATGGGGAACGGAGCAGGCGTTGCCGCAGTGAACGATTCCGAAGAATTGAGCGGTGTCATCGCGCAAGGCTTGACCCCATGGCGGATAGGGGGAGGGGGCGAGATCACGAAGTTTGTGTGCGGTTTCATGGCATGCGACCTGGACCTTAGTAGGGCATTTCTGAGCGGATTGCCCCCCCTGTTCAAGATCAGTATTCGCCACGATGCTGCGGGGGAATGGCTGGAAAACTCAATCCGGTTTTCCGTGAATCAAGCGGGCGCGGTACGCCCGGGTGGAGAAGCCGTGTTGGCGAGGTTGGCGGAAGTGCTGTTCGTCGAAACGCTGCGTGGGTATATTGCCGGCCTTCCCTCGGAACAAACCGGATGGCTGGCCGGGGCCCGCGACAGCGAGGTTGGAAAGGCCTTGGCGCTGATGCATCGCAATCCGGAACGGCCCTGGACGCTGGCAGTTCTGGCGCAAGAGGCGGGTGTTTCACGCTCCGTGCTGGCAGAGAGATTCCGTCATTACCTGAATGAGACGCCGATGGCCTACCTGACGCGTTGGCGGTTGCAGATGGGGGCGCAGATGCTCAGTAGCACGAATTACTCGGTCGCGCAGATTGCTGTTGAAGTCGGATATGAATCGGAGGCGGCCTTCAATCGTGCGTTCAAGCGCGAGTTCACTCTGCCGCCGGCGCGCTTTCGGGCGAACGCCCGATTGCAGAAGGGCAAAGCGGCAGCCGCGGGCAAAAGATAAACATCAAAGAGCTTCCGGTGCCCGGCCGATCCGCTTCGATGGTCCTACCATCCTCTGGTCTGCAGCATCTGTGAGGCGTCCATCGTATTTACAGCCAGCCCTTTCATCGAGCTGGGCACGTCTTCAGATACTTCAAGTAACACTTTAGGGTCGCGGTAGTGGGTGGTTGCGCGAACGATGGCGCGGGCGCGACATTCCGCCTCCTCAGGGGGAGCAAAGTGGGTGGAGTCCTGCATAAAGATCCCTGAGCCTACGAACACAGCCTCGGCTCCGAGCTGCATGACCAGCGAAGCGTCGGCTGGTGTGGCGATGCCTCCGGCGGAGAAATTTGGCACGGGCAGCTTGCCCTGATTCGCAACCAGCTTCACCAGCTCGTAAGGCGCCTGCAGTTCTTTCGCTTTGGCGTAAAGCTCTTCTTCGCTAAGCACGGTGAGAATCTTCATGTCTTGCACGATCTGGCGAATGTGCTTTACGGCGTGTACGACGTCTCCCGTGCCAGCTTCACCTTTGGTGCGGATCATGGCCGCACCTTCGGCGATGCGCCGCAGAGCTTCCCCCAGATTGCGGGCGCCGCAGACGAACGGCACCTTGAAGGCGTGCTTATCCACGTGGTGAGCTTCATCGGCCGGAGTGAGAACCTCGGACTCATCGATGTAGTCCACACCCAGCTCTTCGAGAATCTGCGCCTCGGCGAAGTGGCCGATGCGGCATTTGGCCATCACCGGAATGGAGACCGCGGACATGATCTCGCGAATCTTCTTGGGCGAGGCCATGCGGGCAACGCCGCCCTCGGCGCGGATCTGCGCAGGCACGCGCTCGAGTGCCATGACAGAGACCGCGCCGGACTTCTCGGCGATCTCCGCCTGGCGAGCGTCGGTGACGTCCATAATGACGCCTCCCTTGAGCATTTCGGCAAGGCCGGTCTTGAGGCGAAGGCTGGTGGAGCTACCGTTGTTCTGGGACATGGGTTGACTCTTTTCGTGATGCGGTTGGGCGCAGGGACGCGCTCATTACGTGACTCTATTTTACAGGGTAAGGAACTCATTCACCACGCGGGACACGAAGTTTCGGGAGCGAGCGGCAGAAACCGACTCCTTGGGCCTAGGGGCGCCGGATCTCGCCGGGCACACCTCAGCGACCGAGGCAAGGCCCTACCGGAGCCTGAATGACCATTTATTTCAGAGAGACCGAAACTGCTTTCCCTGAGTAAGCCACTTCCTTGTCGGGGGAAGGGACTGAGGGTACACCTACTCCGTGGTTCTCGCCGACCAGGACAACGTTAAACGTACGGTTCTCGGACATGTCCGCAAACGAGCCTTTGCGGTCGCCAATGGTAAGCCTCTGGGTCGAGTCTTCCCAGTGAATCGGAATGGTCGAGTACTTCCCTTTCTCATAGTTGTAGCTGTCGCCTTCATCTTCGTAGAGGGTGAAGTCTCCATTCGCTCCAGGATAGATGCGGAGCTCGATCGAAGAGCCGCGCATCTGGCTGGCGTATTCCTGTTCCGGCCCCATCGGGACGATCGACCCAGCGCGAACATAGAGTGGCAAGCGATCGAGGGGAGCGGCAACATCAACGAACTTGCCACCTTCGGCGCCAGATCCAGTCCAGAAGTCATACCATTTGGCCTGCGGGAAGTAGATCCGGCGCGTGGTCGCGCCTTGTTCGGTGACGGGGTTGACCAAGAAAGCCGGACCATACATGAACTGATCACCGACGTTCTGCGCATTGACATCGGTGCGGAAATCCATGACCAGCGGGCGCATGGGTGTGTAGCTGTCAGACGTGGTCTTCCAGGCGAGCGAGTAAATGTAAGGCAACAGGCGATAACGCAGGTTGTCGTATTCGAGCAGAATCTTCCCAGCCTCGGGACCATAAGACCAGAGCTCGTTCTCATCGGGGTTATAGCGCGTGCCGTGAACCCGGAAGACGGGCGAGAAGGCTCCGAACTGGAACCATCGCACGAAGAGCTCGCGGAACTTCGGGTCGCTGAGGTCACCTCCGGAGATGAATCCGCCGATGTCAGTGGTCCAGTACGGAAGGCCGGAGACCGAAAAGTTGAGCCCGGCCGGAATCTGGCGCCTGAAGCTGAGCCAGCTGGACAGCACGTCGCCAGACCAGGCGGTGACGGAATTGCGCTGTGCCCCGGAAAAAGCCGAGCGCGAAAGGATAAATACGCGCTTCTGATCGGAGGCACCGCGCTGGCCTTCATACACAGCCTGAGTCGTCATCAGGGGAAAGATGTTGGCATAACGATCGCCGCTGCCGATGTGCAGCCTATGGCCGAGCAGGATGTTCTCCTCCTGGCCTTCGGTTTCAGGTTCAGTGGTGTCGAGCCACCAGGCATCGACGCCTATCTTGAACAGGTGCTGGTTCATGAGCTCCCAGTAAGACTTGCGGGCCTCGGGATTAGTAGGGTCGTAGACGGCCATACCCAGCTGGTGAAATGGAAGGTGCGGCTGTTTGGTTCGCTCAATGAAGAACCCCCGCTGATCCATCTCTGCGTATTCTTTCGATCCCGGCTCGAAAAAAGGCCAGACTGAAATCATGAGATGGAAATTGAGGTCGTGGAGTTTATCGACCATGCCTTTCGGGTCGGGATAGTTTCTGTTGAAGATGTGCTCGCCTTTGCGGTTCCACCAGAACCAGTCCTGAACGATGCCGTCGACCGGCAGGTGTAGGTCGCGGTATTTCTGTGCAATGCCGGTAATTTCTTCCTGCGACTTGTAGCGATTCTTGCACTGCCAGAATCCATATGCCCAACGTCCGAAAAGCGGAGCCGCGCCGGTGAGTTCGCGGTAACTGGCGATGATCTTGTCGAACTCGGGGCCATAGAGGAAGTAATAGTCGATGGTGTCGGCCACTTCGGAACTGATATACGTCACGTGGACAAAGCGGTTGTTCACGCGAGATCGGGAGGAATTGTTCAGGAAGATGCCGTAGCCTTTGGAGGACAACAGCATCGGAATGGCAATGTTGGTGTTCTCCTGGGAGAGGTCGACGGATTCGCCGCGATAGTTCCAGACGCCTGCTTGATGCTGTCCCAGACCAAAGAAGCCTTCGTGGCTCCCGTACATGCCCATGACCATTTCGCTGCGGTAGGTTTTTTCGCCGTTCACCGTGGCGGGCGTCATGTAATTCGAGGCGTTGGTGAAGAGCTGGTCGTTGCCGGCCGAGAAAGTGACCGAGCCAGATTTCTGATCGATGGTGGCCTTCACGGCGGAAGTGGAGAGCGTAGTCTTGCCACCGGCCGTCTCGACCGTGAACGGCGTCGCCGGCCATGAAGTCTTGGTTACAACGTACTCCGGCCGGTTCGGCATGGTGCTGGTCGGAGAGTAGACCACGTGGATGATGGACTCTGAGCACACTTCGAGCTTCAGCACGGCGCCTGATTGAAATGTCGCGCGAACGCCATCCGGCTGTTTTGCAATCGTCGTGATTGGGACTTCTTTCCTCCATTGGGCGGCGGCGGGGAGGGCAAAGCTCGCAAGCAGCAACAGGATCAGGACAGATTTATGACGCATCAGCTGAAAGCCTCCAACGGGACAAAGGAGAATAGCATTTTCAACATTCGCTAGTCCTGAGCAAAATCGTTTCGATACAGCCCCAGCAACGTCCTCCCGGGAACGGTCGAAGGGAAAGCTCCTCACCGGAAAACATGCAAACGGCAGCTGCAGGCACCAGGGCGGAAGCCGATTTTATGACCATCGCTGGGTGTGGGGAGGGTTCGTTTTGGGGTTCGAAATCATTCCCCGGAATACGACAGTTCCACCACCGTGCAATCATCGCTCAGGGGATTGCCGGCACAAAACTGTGAGACGGCTTCGAAGATGTCTTTCATTGAGCCCTTCTTAGCGGCAGCTTCTAGTCGTTCGTTGTCGAAAAACTCGCCTTCAGGGTTTTCGGCTTCGGTAACGCCGTCGGTTACTAGCACCAGGCGGTCACCGGCATGAAGGCTATAGCGGTCGCTTTCGTAAGTGACATCCGGCATCAGGCCAACCGGAAGGTTGCCGTGCGAGGGGCGGATGACTTCGCTTCCGCAAACAAACAAGGGCGGAATGTGGCCACAATTGACGAACTCAAGTTCGCCGTCGCGGCGCAGACGGGCGATGACGACGGTCGCGTACTTTTCCCCGATATGCTTGCTGGTGAGATAACGATTCGCCGAAGCCGCGATGTCCGGCAAGGGGGTATGCGCGACAAGCTGGGAATAGATCATCCCCTGAAGGGTTGAGGCGAGAAGGGCTGCGGAGACACCTTTGCCGGCGACGTCGGCGAGAACGACCGCCAGACCATCTTCCGTATTGACGGCGTCGAAAAAGTCGCCGCCGATTTCCTTACACGACAAATTCTTGCCGTTCAACCTGGCAAAGGGTACTTCCGGAATGGTCACCGCCATGAGTCGCTGCTGAATGGTTGCGGCGATGGCGAGTTCCTGTTGGTAGCGGCGCGATTCTTCTTCGGCCTGAACCAGGCGGGCGTTCTCAATCAGCGAGGCGGCTTCGGTGGCGACCACGTGCAAGAGGTCGCCGCTGACCTTAGAGATGTCCTTCGACGCAAAGCGGGAGTCGACATACAGAGCGCCGAGTGTTTCGCCCGTGGCGACTGCTTCACCGCGGCTCTTGCTCTGCACCTGCAGCTTGCGAAGCGGAATGCAGATGACGGTACGCAGATCGTACGCCACGATGCTCTGCCGTCCGGTGAGATCGAGCGAGCGGCTGGTATCGCTGAGCAGAAATTCCGAGTTGGCGCGCAGCGACTCCTCAAGAATGGAATGGGAGATGGTGGTATCGTCGAGCAGAATCTCGCCCCGCGAATTACGGCCTGCCGCAAGACGCAGCTTCCCTTCCGCTGTTTTCAGGAAAACGTAGCCGCGCTCGGCCCCGGTCAACTTCAACGTGACGTCCAGCAGCGTGAGCAGGATTTCGTCAAGAACTCCAGTTGTGTTCAGTTTGCGGGCGGCTTCGAGGAAAATGGTCAGTTTCTCTAGATCGGAAACTTCATTCGAAATTTGAATGCCAGAGATCTGGCTGAGAAAGTCGCGGGCCGTATTGGTGGTGACGTGCTGCGGATGGAAGACGGCGTAAATTGTGTCGCGCGCACCGAACTCCAGCCGGTCGTTGCGTTCGAGAGCTTTGCGTTGCACCCGTTCGCCATTCACGAAGGTTCCGTGCTTGCTGCCTTGATCTTCGACAAAGAACTTACCGTTTTCAGAAATAATGAGCGCATGGTCGCGGGAGACCCGCGGATCGGCGATGGCCAGGTCTTTCTCCATCTTGCGCCCGATAGAGAACGGGGTGTGGTCGAGGTAGAGAGTGCGTTGCTCATTGCCGTGGACGAAGATCAGACTGGGAAAGACTCCCGAGCCGACACCCGATACCGGGCCGCTCATGGGCACGCCGATAATGGTTTGTTGGGCAGAGGACATAAGGACGAAGGACCTAGGTACAAGCATAATGCCAGCAAATCGCGCCTGGGGGAAGGGCTGGTAAGTAGTCTCTACAAGGAACTATACTTTCCCACAGGGGCCGATCTCAGGGTCCTGAATGGAGTGACCGAATGGGTCGCGGTCAGCGGTGGGTAGCCTCCTTTTTCCTTCTGGGCCTAATGCCGTTTTCTGCCCCGGCACAGAGCCTGGGCGGTCCAGGCATTTCGGGCCCCCCCGACAGTAAATTCACCAACACTCGAAGCGGCACGGCGCCCTTTGACGTATCCGCCTCGGGGTTGACGCAGCTGAACTCCCGTATGTTGATGTGGGGGGACCAGCAGTCCTCACCCTTGATGAACCCACATTTAATGAGCTCCAAGCTTGACGCGAAGGCTCCAGCGAAAGCGCGGCAAGCTTTCGAGAAGGGGTATGAAGCCCTGTATCGGAAGGACTACCAACCGGCTGTGGTTCAGTTTACGGCAGCGATCGATCTCTATCCCGCGTTCGTGGCTGCCCATCAGGGACTAGGGTCGGCGTATCTCGCCGTCGGCAAGAACGAGGAGGCTCGAGACGAATTCGCTCAGGCGGTCATTTTGGACAACCGCATGCCGAACTCTTATTTCAGCCTGGGGCGTGCCGAATTGGAGTTGAAGCACTACGGTTCGGCAGAACTTGCCGAACAAAAAGCCGCTGCACTTGCGCCCTTGGATTTAAAAGTGCTCTCCATCCTTGCCTACGCGCAGCTGATGAATCGGGACTACGAAGGTGCGATAGGGACGGCACAAAAGGTTCACGGGCGGGAAGATCCCGGACATGCCATGGTGCACTTCTACGCGGCAGCGGCGTGGGAAGGACAGAAGAATATTCCGAACGCGATCGCTGAGCTCCACGTTTTCTTGCAGGAGGACTCGAAATCGGATGCGGCGGTCGGGGCGCGCGATTTGCTCGGCAAGCTGGAACTTGAGCCGGCCAAAGGCTCCGCTGCTTCCGAAGCGGCCGTTGCCGAAGACGACTTTCAAACCTCCCGGCAGCGCGAGGTCGAGAAAGCCCTGAATGAGCAGATCCGGGGGGAAGCTGCCAAGCAAGAAGCGCAAATTACCGAAGCAGAAGCCATCTGCGAAAGTTGCAGAGAAGCCAAACCGCAAGGAACCTCAGAGCAACCGACCACAGTGTCAGCACCGCGTCCTGAGGCCGGCTGGACCCTGCACAGCAATGTGGATGAAGTGGCGGTTTTTTTTGTCGCCACCGACCACGGGAAGCCGGTGCGCTCGCTCAATCAGGCCGAAATCCGGGTGCGAGACGACGGAAAGGCGCCAGCCTCCATTGTGGCCTTTCGAAGCGAGGAACAGCTTCCACTTCGACTCGGGTTGGTGGTCGATGCGAGCAGTTCGGTGAACAAGCGGTTTTCGTTTGAGCAGCAGTCTGCGGCTGAGTTCATGAAGAAGATCTTGGTCGGAAACGACGATCTGGCGTTCGCGGTCGGAGTTTCTAATACTGTGCGCGTACTCGAAGACTTTACCTCGGATGGTGCAAGGATTTCTGACGGCGTCCACAGCCTGGTTCCGGCGGGTGGTACAGCCTTGTGGGACGGAGTGGCTTTTGCCGCGGACAAGCTTGCCGAGAGACAAGAAACGCAGCCGGTTGCGCGAGTGCTGGTGGTCATTAGCGACGGGCAGGACAACTCCAGCAAGAAGACATTAAAAGAAGCCATTGAGACCGCAGAGCGGGACGGGGTGAGCGTTTATACAATCAGTACCAGCGACGTTCGGTACGTTTCGACGGCCATGCTGGAAAGCACGATCTTGGGAGACCGCGCGTTGAAGGCGCTGGCCGAGCATACTGGGGGAAGTGCATTTGCTCCAGGTTCGGTGAGGAATCTGGCCCACAGCCTTTCCGAGCTGGAAGAGTTCATCCACAGCCGGTATCTCGTGGCCTACAAACCTGCGATTCTCACGCACGAGAGTCGTTTCCGCACGATCGATATCGAGGCCGCGAAGGATGGCCGAAAGCTGCGTGTATACGCGCGGAAGGGGTACTACGTACTCCCCTCGGTGTCAGCCGACTGAGGAGAAGCCTTCCCACTTCCCGCAGAGAGGCGAGAAGTGGGGGCATCCAAATTCAGGGGTTGCCGTTCTCAGACAGCTTTCCGTTCCTGGGAGACGCTCTCTGAGGAGCGATCTGAGGCAGGACCCACCGTACAGGTTGTGCAGGCGCTCGTGAGATCGCGGCGACGCTGTCGCAGGCGACTTTCAAAGTTCGACCAGCGTGCGCCGATTCCCATTGCGCTGTTCTGGATTGTGACCTCGTCGCTGCCTGCAGGAATCACTCGTGAGCGGAGTTCGGCCTGCTCTCTTGCCGAGATCTGACTCCCGATGGAGCCTGGCTCGACCGGCATCTCGTCGGGTGTTGGCGTGATGTCGCGATCCGACCCCTTCCGATGCTGGACGGGTCCATCGTGCCAAGCCGCCCGGTAGCGCTTTTCGTAATCCTTCCAGCGGTTCGCATCGGAAACATCGTCCTCGTTGTAGGGGGGGAATGCCTCGACCTGCTTCTTCGTTGCGCTCATTTGGAAATCGTCCTTGTGCTTGGCGGAGTCGCGAAGCCGGTCAGGGGGGATGATAAACTTCTTGCTGGAAAGCCAGCCTCCAGTATCGATTACGACGTATTGAATGTTCCCGGTTGCATGATCGAAGATCACGTCGTCAATCTTGCCGAGTTTTTCGTCATCGCGGCCGTATACGCTCGATCCACGAATGTCATCGGTTGCTTCCGCATCGGCAAAACGGTAGTCCCGTAGAGTTCCGTAGTGCGCCATTGAATCCTCCTGCTTCTCTCGTCAGAATTGGCGTTCCAAGCAAACAGACTTATGATGCACGGCAATGGGGCGGGGGGCGCATGCACTTTCCACAGTTACAGATTGAATACTGGTGCGGGGTACCCGTCGAAGATTGCTCTATAATCAGGGTCTGGCGTTCTTTCAACCTAAATGTATCTGTATCCCTTCCCTGCTCTCTTTGTCGGCGGCGACATCGTTGATCTCGTACGCGAAACAGGCGCCGTAGCCCAGGCCGTTCTACTTACCCTGCTGGCCTTCAGTCTCGTTTCTTGGGCCATCATTCTTTCCCGCTGGAGTCTGTTGCGGCGGGCACGCGTACAGAGTGGCAGGTTTCTGCGTGCCTTTCGGCGGGCACAGCGGCTGCAGGATATGAATGCCGTGGCGGAGCAGTTCCGCCCCAGTCCCCTGGTAGGGGTGTTCCAGTCCGGCTTTAGGGAATTCGAGCGGCAGGTTGGAACCTCGGGTGGACTGAGGAATCCTCTCGCCGTCCAACGCGCCATGCAGATCTCATCGTCGGAAGAGATGACCAGGTTTGAGCGAAATCTTCCCTGGTTGGCCATTACCGCTGCCGTTACCCCATTTGTCGGCTTGTTCGGAACGGTTTGGGGCATCATTGACGCGTTTCATGGGCTGGGCACAAGCGGAGCAGCTACCCTGCGGGCAGTGGCGCCGGGAATTTCAGAAGCTCTCATCACGACGGCGGCGGGCCTGGTAGCCGCTATCCCTGCGGTGATCGCGTACAACCTTATAGGCGGTTCCCTTCGTGATTTCGCCGCGCGTTGCGATGACTTCTCTCTCGAGATGCTCAACGCGATTGAGCGTCAGCCAGCGGCCATGCGGATTCCGGACGAGGTGCGGCGGTAATGGCCTTCACCGCTGGAAACGGCCGCACACAAATCGCTCTTGCCGACATCAACATCACTCCCCTCGTGGACGTAGTTCTGGTGCTTCTGATCATCTTCATGGTGACGGCGCCGGTGTTGCAATCCGGGATTGAAGTTGCCGTTCCCAAGACGCGCACGGTGAAGGAGATCACCGAAGAGCGCGTGGTCATCAGCATCGATAAGCAGCAAAAAGTGTTTCTCGGCAACGATCCCGTCAACGTCAATGAAATTGCGACGAAGCTGCGGCAGAGGTTTCGCGATCCCCAGCACCAATCGGTCTTTTTGCGCGCCGATGAAGATGTACCGTTTGGTGCGTTTGCGACCGTAATGGATGCGGTCAAGCAGTCGGGGATCACCAATGTCAGCATCGTCACCCAGCCGCTGGATACCAATGCAAAGCGGTGAGATTTTCTTTGAGCACGAACGCTGGGGGCGGAACCTGGCCTGGTCGGCTGGTTTGCACGTCGGGATTACGCTCGGGATTTTCGCTTACGCTTTGATCGTTCATGGACATACGGGATCGAACTGGGGCGCAGGTGGCAACGGCAGCGCAATGGGTGTCACGCTGGTGAGCATGGTGCCGTTGCCGGCCAACCCGGTGCAGACCCAAAGCGTTCTCGCAACCGAGTCCAAAGGCCTGTCGCAATCCAAGCCACAGGAAAAAGTTGAGGAGCACGACGCAATTCCGATTGCGCAAAAAAACGCGAGGAAAAAACCAGTACCGCAGACGACCGCGACACAAAGGAAGGCGCAACCAAAGCCCGTCGAAGAGGCCAACAACGTTGTTCCTTATGGCGAGGGTGGACAAGTCAGTCAGCATTACTCGATGTTCAGCGCCTCAGGGGCGAGCGGGGGCCTGGCATTTACCGGCGGCGGTGGGGATTTCAGTTCGCGGTTTGCGTGGTATGTCCGGGTGGTTACGCAAAAAGTGTCGGAAAACTGGCTTAAGTACGAGATCGATCCGCGGATTCACAGTGCGAATCGCGTTTACATCACGTTTGACATTGACCGGAGCGGACGCCCATCCCATATCAAGATCGAGCAATCCAGCAATGTGCCATCGCTTGACAACTCAGCGGTTCGCGCGCTGCAACGGATTGACACATTTGGGCCATTGCCGCCGGAATATTCGGGGAGTTCCGTTTCTGTCGAATACTACTTTGACTTCAATCGGTGAACTTGCGAGATCGTGGCCAGACCGAAATTACTTAGGGAGAGATGCTTGAACTCGCCTTCATATCGGAATAGGAATCCAACTACTCGTGTCTTGCGTGGTGCTGCATGCTTTTTCGCGGCCCTACTGTTTTCTGTCGCAGGTTCCTCGAATGTTCTCGCCCAGGACTGGATTAAGACCGGCACCGGCCTTGGCGTCGAGCGAATTCGCATGGCCGTGCCTGAATTCAAGGCTGCCAATCAGGACCCGCGTAATACAGAACTATTACGCACGTTCAACGAGACTCTCTGGAATGATTTAAGCAACGCCGGAATTTTTGAGATGGTCTCGAAGAGCTTCTACCCGCTCGGGCCGGTGGGCGCTCCGAGCGATGTCAAATTTGACGCCTGGGGACAGGCGCCGGTCAACGCCGCCATGCTGGTGTACGGGAATTTGGGGGCCACTGGAAACACCGCCACGGTTCAAGGCTGGCTCTATGACGTGAAGAACCCGAGTTCGCCGCAAGTCCTTGCCAAGCAGTACACCGACGCGGCGACCACGCAACAGGCGAGGATTATCGCCCATAAGTTTGCCGACGAAATCATCTTTCGCCTGGGCGGCGGAATCAATGGAATCGCTGAAACCCAGATCTTTTACGTGAGCTCGCGGGGCGGTCACAAAGAGATTTGGGCCATGGATTACGATGGAGCCAATCAACACCCGGTCACCACCCTCGGGAGTATCTCTCTTTCTCCGCACATTTCTCCCGACGGATCCAGATTGGCCTTCAGTTCATTCAACGGTTCGGCCTGGGAGATCCGGATGTTCTCTTTCGACCTGAACCGGATGGTATCGTTTCCGCGTTACGGGGGGACCAATCTAACCCCCTCGTGGGCGCCGGACGGGGCGCGTCTGGCGTTTTCATCTTCGCGATCGGGGAAACCGGAAATCTACACCGTCGACCAGTCAGGGGGGAATCTCCATCGCGTCACTAATTCGGGTACGACCAACGTTTCGCCGACATGGAATCGCAAGACTGGAACCCAGATCGCGTGGGTGAGCCGGCGAGGCGACCTCCCCAAGATTTTTATGATGAACTCGGACGGGACCAATGAGCAGCAGCTCACCGATCAGGGATATGCGGTTTCCCCGACCTGGTCGCCCAATGGCCAGTTCTTGGTGTTCTCGTGGATGCGGCAGTACGGTCCCGGAGCCCCCGGGGCGCAGGATATCTACATCATGGATATCGCCAATAAGCAGTGGGTGCAGTTGACTCACGACGGCGGACGTAACGATTTTCCTTCCTGGGCTCCGGATGGGAGGCACATCGTGTTTCAGTCGAACCGCTCGGGATCATTACAGATTTGGTCGATGCTCGCCGATGGCACAAATCAGAGGCCGTTGACGAATTCCGGTTCCAATTCAGAGCCCGACTGGAGTTGGAAGTAGAGTTAATACTTGTCCTGCGGTCTGAGTTCTTGATAATTCTGAGGTGAGTACCAGGAGTTTGGATGGAGATTCCGGATTGAAGATTTTGGATCCCGGCGTAAGCTCCGAGGTCTCAAATCTTCAATTTGTAATCAATAAGGGAGAGACAATGAAGCAACTGACGTCTAGATGGGTCGTTCTCGCATTCGCGCTGGGTGCGATTCTGTTCCTGGGCGCGTGTCACAAGAAGACGACGCCTCCACCGCCACCACCGCCACCTCCGGCTCCAGCGCCGAGCGCGACGTTGACGGCAAACCCGGAGGCCATTGATAAAGGCCAATCGGCTACCTTGACGTGGCAGACCACCAATGCCACTGACGTTAGCATTGATGCGGTCGGGGCCGTGCAGGCGAACGGATCGCAGCAAGTTTCGCCGGCAGAGTCAACGACGTATACGTTGACCGCGAAAGGCGCGGGTGGAACGCAAACCGCAACCGCCCGGGTGACAGTGAATGCTCCTCCTCCACCACCACCGCCGCCAGCGCCGTCCCTCACCGATGAGCAGCTCTTTGCCCAAAACGTGAAGGATGTCTACTTCGACTATGACAAGGCAGACGTTCGTGCGGACCAACAGACCCTGGTTCAGGCCAATGCGGGTTTCCTGCAGCAGCACCCGAACATGAGTGTCACCCTCGAGGGGCACTGTGACGAACGCGGCTCGACCGAGTACAACCTGGCTTTGGGCGACAATCGTGCGAGCGCTGTCAAAAATGCATTGGTGGCGGCGGGCGTGCCTGCAGAGCGTATCAAAACTGTCAGCTTCGGGAAAGAGAAGCCATTTTGCACGGAGTCGAATGAATCCTGCTGGCAGCAGAATCGGCGGGGGCATTTTGTACTGAACAAGTAATCGTTCTGAACCGTAGGCGTAGTGGGGCAGCCTCTCGGCTGCCCCGTTTTCGTGTGCCGAGCATGTTCGACAGCTGGGAGGTGAAAGTCCTCTTCACAACCTGATGGAGGTGAAGTGATAGCGCAGCGCAAGGGCGTCGTCGCGAGGCGGGGTCTGAAAGAAGCGTGGAGCAAAGGCGCGAGCCGATGAACAAGAACCGGATGAGGAGGCCTACGGCAGCGGGCGAGCGAGCGAAAAGTCGCAAAGCCCACGTCCATCAAGGCTGCTGGTGGTAAATCCGGCGGTTGTGCGTCGAAGGTGGTCGAACTTACCTCGGGAGATCTGTGGCGTGTCCGGGAATCGGGGCTGAGGGTGGAGCGGCGTCGCCAGCACCGTTTCGTGCGCTACGCGGATGATTGCAATATCTACGTGGCGAGCGAGCGGGCGGGGAAACGAGTCAAGCAGAGCGTGACGCGTTTCATCCAGCGACGGCTCAAACTCAAGGTGAATGAGGCTAAGAG